>JAQIBV010000039.1 GCA_027858855.1 Spirochaetota bacterium
AGTACTAAAATGCCTGTTTTATGCAGTATTTTTTTTCTGTCAAAAAAACTCCGTCTATTTCAAAGTCCCTCTTTTTTCTGAAATTCAAGAAAATCATTTTTCCCATAAATCATGTAAAAATAATTATTTCATACAGAAAAATTTAAACAAAATATGGATTTTATTAAAGCTCTTACTATATTAAAACAAATGATGATTTTAAATCTGCTGTAGCATAGGGTGATTACTACTCTTTTAATATAGTTTTTTGTGTTACCTGTAGGAATTAAAGCTTACGCAATAATCTTATTATTCTGATAAGAATAAACTACGAGGCAGGTACCTGTACTGGTTGTTAGCAGATGCAATCTTGTTGAAAGAATAATTGTTATAAATTCTCGAGAGTTTAGTTGTGCCACATAAAAATAATGTTGTTATAAAGGGAATGTATAACTGTTCCCTTATTTTGTTTTTTCGAGGGAAATAATGTCTGATCAGATAATACTTGAAGTTTTTCATAATGAAGCAAGAGAAATTATTGAAAACATAGAGAGTGAACTTGTATCGCTTGAAGAGTCCTATGATCACGAAAAGGTTAATTCTCTTTTCCGTTACTTCCACACCTTAAAGGGTAGTTCCGGAATCGCCGGTCTTACAGAGGTGTCGGAGTTTACCCACGAGATTGAATCACTGCTAGATCGTGTTCGTTCAGAAGAGATTGAAGTTACATCCAGACTTATAGATACTATTCTTGCAAGTGTTGATCTTGTTAAAGTGATGATTTTTGATGAAGATCAGAATGATAATTTTCAATTACAGAAAGAAAAAATTTTGACTTTTATAGGCAAAACACCCGCATCATCATCCAACAGAGATGGCGACTCTCCGACACCGCAAAAACGGAAAATGAACTATTTTCGTGTTAAAATAACCTTCAAAGAGGATGTCTTCGAATATGGAATTGATCCTCTACTAATTATTGAAGACCTTACTGCTATTGGTACGGTCGTTGAAGAGAAGATTTACCGTTCAAGAGTTCCGGCGCTTGACGAAATAAACCCTCAAAAATGTTACCTATCATGGATGTTTATTATTGGAACGAAATATAATCGCAGAAAACTTGATGAGATATTTATTTTTGTTTTTGATGATAATGATATTGAAATAACAGATATCACTGAAGACTACAATGAAGATATTACTCATGATATTAATGATGATAAAAAAATAGGGAACATCCTTGTCCATAAAGGTTTTATTACTGAAGATGAACTTTTATATGCTATGCAGAATACAAAAGGAGAAGAAAAAATTGGGCAGGCCTTAGTAAGACTTAAACTTGTATCCGAAAAGGATATTCAAAATGCCCTTGGTCTTCAAGTAGAAGTACGAAAGAAAATTGAATCTACGACTATTCGTGTAGAGCGAGCCAAGCTTGATGGAATAATGAATCTTCTGGGTGAAATAGTAATCGGTCAGTCATCAATTGTACGATTTGCTGATGAGCTCGATGAAGATAAAGCCTATGCTCTTAAGAACTCATTATATGGACTGAATCGCTCAACCCGCCAATTTCAGGAACAGATAATGGCAATGCGAATGATACCGGTCGGGCCGACTTTCAGCCAGTTTAAGCGATTCGTGCGAGATACCTCAAAACAAATTGGGAAAGAGATTCGCCTTGAAATTAAAGGTAAAGAGACTGAACTTGATAAAACCGTAATTGAAGAGATAGCTGACCCCTTAAAGCATATGATTCGAAACTCTATCGATCACGGAATCGAATCTATTCAAGAAAGAACCGATCGTGGTAAATATCCAACTGGGGTTATAACATTAAACGCCTATCATCAGGAAGGAAGTATCTTCATAGAAATTTCTGATGATGGTAAGGGGCTTGATGTTAATGAGTTAAAAGAGATTGCTATTAACAAAGGACTCATCGCTAAAGAAAAAGAGATTACAGATGACGAAGTATACGCGCTAATTTTTAAACCTGGTTTTTCTACTTCTAATAGCGTAGGTGATCTTTCAGGTCGTGGCGTAGGTATGGATGTAGTAAAAAGCAATATCGATTCGTTACGCGGGTCCGTGCAGATTCTTACTGAAAAGGGGGCGGGAACCACCTTTAGAATAAAATTACCCCTAACTCTAGCAATAATCGATGGAATGCTTATTAAAGTGGGGCAATGTGTCTACATTATTCCATTACTTTCAATAATTGAATCCATTCAGCCAAAGAAGGAAGAGGTCAAGACGATTAAGGGGCAGGGGGAAGTTGTTCTGGTTCGAAATGAATATATAACCCTTATTCGAATGTATAAGTTTTTTGATCAGAAACCGATGTTTGAGAATCCCTGGGAGGCTCTCGTTGTAATAGTAGAGTCTAACGGTGAAAAACTTGCTTTAATGATAGATGATCTTATTGGACAGCAGCAGATTGTTATTAAGAGTCTTGATACTAATGTAACGAATAATCGTTCAATCTCGGGTGCTGCCATTCTTGGCGACGGGAATGTCTCATTGATAATTGATATCCATGGACTTTTATACGAAATTTCTGCTTTAAGGAGTTAAAATGACAGAACTTTTAATTGAAGATAATTCAAATGTTAAAAATATTTTGGATGTTCAGAAAAAGTTGATCTCTACAATTGATTCTGACACTGAAGTAATTCTGGATTTCATGAAATTGCCTCGAGCAGATCTGGCTCTTGCTCAGCTTCTGATTTCCGGTGTAAAATATGCGCGAAAAAAAAATGTATTAATAAAATTTAAAAATGTATCGGGTGAACTGCGGAATCAGTTACAGCTTACCGGTTTAATCAAACGAAACAAGGAGTAACAGATGAAGAATATTATCGTAATTGATGATTCTCCGACAATTAGAACCAGTGTGCAATTTGCTCTTAAACAACTTGGGCATACTATTCGTCAGGCGGAAAATGGAATAAAAGGGCTGGAAGTAGTTGATGAGGTTATGGGGCAAAAAGAGGATCTTGCTCTATGTGTTGTTGATATTAATATGCCGGAAATGGATGGCATTACTTTTGTGAAAGAGTTCAGGAAAAAAGATAAGTTTACACCAGTACTTGTTTTAACAACAGAATCAGAAGAGGCAAAGATGAAAGAGGGCAAAGCTGCTGGTGCTTCGGGTTGGATGGTTAAGCCATTCAAACCTAATGATCTGGTCGGTGTTGTTCAAAGGCTAATAAGGTAAGGAGTATATAATGGAAAAGGAAGACAAAAAAAAAGCCATAGTTGGCGACGATATTGATAACGAAGCAAACCAGTATGTAACTTTCCTTATTTCGGGTGAGTCGTATGGTGTTGAAGTATTGTGTGTAAAGGAGATTCTGGGAATGACTGATGTCACCCCTGTTCCGAATACACTCTCCTTTATGAAGGGTGTGATAAACTTACGAGGAGAAGTTGTACCAGTTGTCGATATGCGTATAAAGTTCGGCATGAGTGAGAAGGAGTATGATGCATTTACTGTTATTATCATTGTCGAAGTAAAACGGAGACTAATAGGTATGATAGTTGATGCTGTATCTGATGTTGCTGATATTCCAATCGACTCAATTCAAAATACTCCTCATTTTACTACAAAAATTGAAACCGACTTCATTAAGGGTATCGGGCAGCTTGCTGAACAATTAATAATTATTCTTGATGTTGATAAAATTCTTACAACTGATGAGTTTCAAAAACTTGAAGAGGATGATATACTTTAGATATGAAAGAACAGAAAGACTCTCCATATATCCAATATCAGATTTATTCGTGAATATTTTAAAAAACTAGAGTATTCAGATTGTTGCCGAGGATCTTGGTCGTGAGTATTACCGGAAAATACTGTTTATACCACATACCGGTGAACTTTTTTCCAAGCGAATAGATTCCTGTGAGGAGCAAAAGCGGATTCATAGAATCGAAAACTTGTACATTGAAAACGAGACAAAGTCACTTGATACCAAAACTGAATTTGTTATGTTTTAGTTGTAAAGGCCGTTATATTATAACGGCGATTTATTGCCTTCCAGATTAATTTTATATTAAATCAGGTAATCCATGAATGGTTCTTTTAGTTTTGATAAACTTACCGATGATGAATTCGGTTACTTCAAAGCGATAGTATATCGCGAAGCCGGTATTAAACTTTCCGATATGAAGGTTGCATTACTTCAATCCAGAATTATGAGAAGAATGAGGGCATTACAGATTCGAACTTTTCATGAATATCGCTCTTATCTTGCTGAAAACTATGATCATGAAATAATTAATTTTATTAATGCTGTAACAACAAATAAAACAGAATTTCTTCGAGAAAATAAACATTTCGATTTTATGCTCTCTACTGCTCTTCCCTATTTTGAGAATTCCCGTTCTGACGAAATCAGAATCTGGAGTGCTGGATGCTCAACCGGTGAAGAACCCTATTCAATTGCAATTACCTGTGCCGAATATTTCGCTAAAAAAAGAAATGTAACTATAAAAATTCTTGCCACAGATATTGATACACAGGTTCTTGTTCAGGGGTTTACCGGTATTTACACCAAACAGTCAATTGAGATATTTTCTCCATCCATTCAATCCAGATACTTTAATCCTGTTGATACTGACAAAGGAATCCAATATGAGGTTATTCCAGAATTAAAACAGATGGTTTTTTTTAGGCGACTCAACCTGCTTGATCAAGCATACTCGATGAAAAAAAATTTTGATATTATTTTTTGTCGTAATGTGATTATTTATTTTGATAAAGATACTCAAAGGGTTCTTTTCGAAAAAATTCATAACTATTTGGCAGATGATGGATATCTGTTTATCGGCCATTCTGAGAACTTGTCCGGAATCAATAATAAATTCAACAGTATCGGTCATACAATATATCGGAAGTAAGATGATTTCTGCATATAAACATAATATCTGATGTACTGTAGTCCGGATCTTTTCCGGTGAATTTTATATTGCTTCAAATAATGAAATTATTGAAATTACAATCGAAGGGTGTGTTTCTGTTTGTATTCATTCAGAGCAAAACCGATGTGGCGGAATGAATCATTTTATGCTCCCATACAAAAAGAATAATTGGGATACTTATGCGGAAGATAATATAATCTATGGAGTTAATGCAATTAGCGAGCTTATTAACAGCATGTATAGTAATTTTGGAAAATCTGCTGATTACAAAGCTATTATCATTGGTGCATCATTGGTGCATCATTGGTCAATGACAATGATGTTTCATGTAATAATGTTACGCTTGCACGATTACTTCTTGAAGAGGCTGATATTGCTATTAGTCATGAAGATACCGGAGGCGGCTTTATTAGAAAGATATCTTTTGATACAAGTAATGGAGAAGTTTTAATAAACAGATTGTGTAAAGAGGAGCTCTATGGCTGATATAAGAGTATTATGTGTTGATGACTCGGCATTAATTCGAAAATTAATGAATGAGCGATTGAACGCCCTCGAGGGTATTACTGTAATCGCAACTGCTCCCGACCCATTTATCGCGGCAGAAAAAATTAAAAACATGAATCCGGATGTAGTTACTCTTGATATCGAAATGCCACGCATGGATGGCTTAACATTTCTTGAGAAACTCATGAAGGTTAAACCTCTGCCTGTTATTATGGCAAGCTCCTTAACGGACAAGGGAGCCGAACAGACTATAAAAGCGATTCAAGTGGGTGCATTCGATTTTGTACTTAAACCACAGCCAAATTCCGAAGAACATTCTGTTGATAGTTTTATAATGGAACTTGCACAAAAGATCAGAAGTGCAGCAAAGCAAAGTCTTCAAAAAAAACGATTCAGTACAGATTCCACAGCAAAATCGAAAAGCTCAGTTTCCGGTGAAGCATCTGAAAGGATTATTGCAATTGGCGCATCAACCGGTGGAACAGAGGTAATCGCATCACTTTTGACTGCTTTACCGGATAAAACTCCCGGTATAGTCATTACTCAACATATGCCCCCAAAATTTACGAAAGCGTTTGCAGACCGTATCGACTCTATGGCTCTTATACATGTTAAAGAAGCAGAAGATGGAGAGGTTCTTACTAATTCCACAGCTTATATCGCGCCCGGGGGTACACAGATGCTAATTCGAAGGGTCAGAGATCATTTCCGTATCGTTGTTAACGATGATCCGCCTCTTAACAGGCATAAGCCATCTGTTGATGTTCTGTTCGACTCAGTAGCAGATACAGGCGCAAGTGGTACACTGGGAATAATTTTAACCGGAATGGGAGCAGATGGTGCAGATGGAATGAAACGTTTGCACGACGCTGGTTGTTATACGGTAGCGCAGGATGAGGCGTCATCAGTAATTTTTGGCATGCCCAATGAGGCAATAAAACGAGGTGGAGTGGATAAAGTAGCAAATATTGAAAAAATCATCGAGATTTTACAAAGTTCAGTTTCTTAATCGCAAAAGCCCAGAAAATTAGTCGATTTTTGTATTACCATTAATATTAAAAAAGTCAACAAGATGAGCACTTTCAAAGATAGCCATAAGAGTGCTACTGATATGAGAAATAACTATCTCCTTATTTTCTTCATTTAGAACCTTTTTTTTCCACATTAAAAGACCCATCAGTTCAGATGGGAGATAAAGTGTCTGGCTAAGATCAAGGTATATCGTACCCATTCCGTCACCAGCTAAAGAGTCTATGGTATTTTCAAGTTCAAGTTTATCTTCAAGTGTTGCCCTTTCATTTATCAGTGTGATACTTGACCCGTTCACCTTAATCATAGTTTAACCTGTATCTTAATTTAATAGTCAGCTCTGATAATCAGTTTGTAAAAAATCATCATGGCTGTCAATAAGTATTGGGTATTAAGAAAAATTCTTAAACAAAGTAGAGATTTTGTTGATATATAATTCATTAATGGCTTTTTTATTTGGCTCCCCCGCCTGTGGCGGGGGAGCCAAATAAAAATTTAACCGCTATTTAGTATAGTTATTCTTTCTCAACCAATGCATGGTAAGAAGAACCATAAAGTAACTGTTGGTTCACATAGTTCTTCTTTCGCAGCCGAAGTGTCATGAGCATATTTAAAGCTTACGTGTTTATCATATCATAAGGAGTGAAAATTCACGAAGAAAAGTGAACGTTTCGTCAAAAAAAAGTTTGTTTTTGCCAATCATAAGAGCTTTTGAGAGAAGTTCGTTGCCAACATCAATTTGCAGTTCCGAGTAGAGAGGGTATTGCTTAAAAAATTCTGATAAATTATTGGCAACTGGTTTTGTGATTTTTAATGAGTACTCTTCACCAAATATAGAAAAGAACATTTCGGCAATGGAGCCTTTGAGCTCTATAACCGGAATATGTGCTATAAAAAAAACCATATGATCAGATCTTTCATTATCAAAAGAATTAAGATCAGATTTCAAAGCATCTTTAATGAATTGTTTATTTACAGTGGATGTCGGCACCTTTTTCCTGAACCACTTTTCGACAGGGCGTTTAAGTTCAACACCATTCATATAATTAAACAGAGCATTATTGAGCCCTTCACTGTAAACCGAATGTTCTGTTTTGCTCTTTTCTCTGTAGTTCACATCGTTATGACAAAAATCGAATTCGTCCTCTTTAACGCTTATTGAATACTCATTAGGTGATAAATAAACCGCACTATGACAGGTAAGTGAAAACTTATGCCAATATGCTGAGTCAATACACTGGTTTTCGAAAAGTTGACGAACCACTTCCAACGAATCGATCGTCTCCTGTTCGTTCTGGGTCGGGTATCCGTACATCAGGTAGGCATGAATCAGTATGCCGGCCGATGAGAGGTTTCGAGTTGTGCGAGCCAACTGTTCGATGGTTACGCCCTTTTTTATCAGAGAAAGAAGACGCGTTGAGGCTACTTCTACACCGCCTGAAAGAGCTATACAGCCAGACAGAAACAGCAGTTTAGCCAGATCAGCGGTGAATGCATCATCAAATCTGATATTTGTCCAGTAACTGCAGCTTATGTTTGCGCGCAACAGTTCGATTGCAAGTTTTTTGAGCAGAGCTGGGGGGGCAGCTTCGTCTGTGAAATGAAATCCACTCTCTCCCGTCTGTACTATACATGATCTGATTCTGCTGATAATCGATTGAACATCGAGTGCTTTAAAGTTTTTGATATAGTCTAAACTGGTGTCGCAAAAGGTGCATTTTGACCAATAGCATCCATGAGCAAGGGTAAGTTTGTTCCAGAAACCGTCGTTCCATAGCCGCATCATAGGGTTTTGTGAATCAAACATAGATATATATAAATCAGGATCAGTTTCCGAATAGTCCGGATAAAGAGTATCGTCTGTAATACGGCTTTTATAAGAGGGGGCAAAACGTACATTACCATCTTCCTTGAAAGCACAGTTGAAAAGAGCTTCTTTCTCAGATTGGCCTTCATAAACGTTCAGAAACTGTTTAAAGGGAGCTTCTCCATCATCAAAAAAGAGATAGTCGATATAGTTAAAAAAATCAGTATTTGAAAGTGATCGCAATTCAGTGTTTACAAACCCTCCACCGGCACAAATTATAATATTCGGGTACAGCTTTTTTATAATAGTACTGCAGCGTAAAACAGCAAATAACGTCCCAGGAAAAGGGATTGTAAAGGCAATAATTGTGGGATTTTCCGTTTCAATTTTATTCTCGAGCAGGTCTAAATATATTTTTTCAACCTCAGTTGGTTTTGTTCCAAGTTGGTCTTCCATATCTGAAAAGTGGTGTGCTCCCATTCCCATAGATTCTCTGTAACGAATTATTTCGAATCCGGGATCGGCTATACGGGAAATTGCATAAGCAATATCCTCCATGTAAAGAGTTGCAAGATAGCGACTGCGGTCAGTAGCGTCAAATTGTGAAAAATTACAATCTTCAGTAATTGCATTAAAATGAGGGCCTTCCGGCAAAAGATGACGAGACAGAATACGATGTGCGTAGGTTGCATTTTTACCGGAAAGAAAAGCCATTACCGGATCAATGGTACTCAGGTAACGATTCCTGTTTTCAGAAAACCCAGGGAAGGGTGTCGGCAACTTTTTATTGTCCATCTTTAGATATAGTTTTTTGAGAAATGATGAAGAAAAGATCTTTCGGGCAGTATGGATATTCAAGTCATAATGTTGTACGGCATACTTCTGTGATTTTAAGAATCCATATAGATAGAGCATTGCCGGATAAGGGGTATTAAATTGCAGAAATGGTGGTGTTACAAGAAGTATATTTGTATTCATACAACCCTTGATTCATGAAAAAGAGATGATTTTGTACGTATTTCAATATGATAGTAGGTCTCGAAATAGAGCAGGAGATGGAACAGGCATTTTTTGATAATTTCAATCGGAAATAGATTACATTCCATATTATCAAATCGCATACACAGTGTTTTTTGAATGAATTGATGTTCAAGACCTGAAAGTGTGTAGGTCTCTGATTTTCCGTGATACCCGAAGATAAATTTGTTAACCGGAGATGGCAGAATCCCCTGCTGTTTCAACAGATGGACACAAAAAGAGAGTGATAGGTGAAAAGGAAAAGGTGTTTCCGATATGCAGTTAAGAGCACGTGTAAGCATAGTGTAAAGATAGGGATGCGACATATGTGGCGCCGAGCTTTTTAAAATTAGCTCCAGAAGCAGATGAGCGTTCATAGAATTTTCGAAAGATGTTATTGCTCCAAAGATGTGAGTCATTACCGAAAAATTATGTACATAGTATGTATCCACTCCATTTTTTTTATAAAATGAGAGTGCTATACGGGTACCGGGATCAGCCGCACTAATATGGCGTTTTTTTGACTTTTTTAGTCCTTTAATAATAAAACGGGAAAGCCCGTCAGATTCCGTGAATAGTGAGGAGACGACATCAGCTTCATTGACTGTTTTTGAAGAGAGAACAATACCCTCGGTAGATACTATTTTCATCGATTAATCGTTTTTTCGGATTCGTGTTTTACGGATTGTTATCCGGTTTATTCTGGTTCCTTCAATCTCTTTGACTTCGAACTTCATTGAATCAAATTCAATTGTGTCATTCTTTTCCGGAATTTTGCCGAAGAGGTCGAAAACCAGGCCGCCAATTGTATCAAATTCTTCAGTTGGTAGGCTTGTTCCCAGTTCTGAATTGAGATCCGTTATTGACATTCTTGAGTCGACATCGAATACTCCCTTGGAAAGTTTAATACATTCGGGAGCTTCATGTTCGTCGAACTCATCGTTGATATCACCAACAATTTCTTCAAGAATATCTTCCATGGTTACAAGGCCCGCAACTCCACCATATTCGTCTACGACCACGGCCAGGTGTTGTCTCTTCTTTTTGAAATCTACAAGAAGCTCATCTAAAGGCATTGTTTCTGGTATAAAAAAAGGTTTGTGCAACTCTTTCTTGATATCGAATTTTCGCCTTTTATCCAGTATGTAGGTAAGAAGATTCTTTACATAAAGAATACCGGTAATCTCATCTATTGTAGAGTTATAGACCGGGATACGGGAATGCCCCGCATCCGAAGCTATTGTAATAATTTCCTTAAGTGAGGTATTGTGTTTGATAGAGACAATATCAACCCGAGGAATCATGATTTCACGGGCACAGAGCTCGGAAAGTTTCATGATACCATGAATCATCTGTTTTTTTGACTCTTCAAGGTCACTGTTTACATAATCAAGTAATTCACGATCTCTACCGCGAAATCTGCGGTTCGATTTACGAAAAAATGATAAAAAAAGCGGAATTGTACTTCTTGGTTCCGTATCAGATTCCATAGTTATGTTAAAAAACTCCTGTTTTGTAAAAAATCAGCACAAGGCTATGAAGACCATACGGTAAACTTCTTTACAGTTTCAAGGAATTTTTCAGTTACAATTCGACAATCTTCTTTTCTTAAGCCGCAATCGTTATATAAACAGTCCGACATAAATTTGCGTATTGCTAAATAGACATCTTCTGTCGGGAAGAAGATGAAACAGTAGTTATCATTTCTGGCATTCAAAATAGTGAATGAAGAGTAGAGCATATGAGGCTCTTTCCCGATGTAAATTTTCTCTTGGCGTTTACCTGCATGATAGTGGCACTCATCAAAGCGGTATGGAATCGAAAGTCCATCTTCCCGATGAACCGGTTCGACATAATTTTTCGCATATGTAGGAGGTTCCACCAGAACATGACAACGATTGCCGTCAGTCTTAAAGGTAAGGCCGTCTGGCCCCTGATAAATGTCTTTGACGTTTTTAAAAGCAGTGATTTCATAAATTGTATATAGAGTCGAGCCTGCAAAAAAGGATGATATTATAAAGCCCCCTTCCATTGGAATCTGATTTGTTTGATACGCTTTCAGTAGAGACATTGCCTTTGCCATGATATAACTCCATAGGTTAACTGTATTATTGAAATTAATGACTGAACCAAACGGTACAGATCATCTTAATTGTAAATAATATACAATCCGGTATAATTTTATCAATGTTTTTTTATGCAGGTGGTTTAAAAACCTGTTTTTATTACATGGGTATCTCTAATAATTAACTTTTCAACAAGGCCGCATATGCGAGCAGCAAGAGTCATCTTGCGACCAGCATAGGCCGCATATGCGAGCAGCAAGAGTCATCTTGCGACCAGCAAAGGAACTTGCGAAAAATTCTTATAAGCTAAAATTTTGCGCTTTTTTGAGCGTCTTCTAACTATGCGAGAAAAATTGTCCTTAATAGGTACTTAAATGATGTTCCTTTCTGGAACATGGTAATTTTTCGAAGTTCCCACATGTTAAATTGAAAAAGTTCATAAATATGATTAGAATCGACTTGTATCAGGTTTATTGTGATTTCTAGCAATAAAGACGAAGTTGTCAGAAGTCCCGGTCAGCTTTTAGGGATAAATGGCTATAAAAATGGCTTGCATTGATGATTGACACTATGTTATACTGACATTAATTGTGAGGAGATGTTTTGGGCTGTTTTTGCTTATACACTTCTCAGAATCCGTTTATAACGGACTTCAAACAACTGTATGTTTTGAAAAGTCCAGGAAATAATTATACCTTTAAAGGAGAATAATATGCATAGAGTAATGACTGTAATTGTGGTACTGCTTGTATCACTTCTAGTGGTTTCGTGCGCATCCGGAGATAAGCGCCCGGTTAATATGGAGTTAACAAATGCCGCAAATACGGGTGATCTTGAGAAACTCAAGAAGATGGTTGAAGAAGATGGTGCTGATGTAAACTCAATTGACCGTAAAGGTTTCAGTACTCTTCATCACGCTTCTAACAAAGGTTATCTTGATATGGTTGCCTATCTTAACGAAAAATCTGTTGATGTAAAGACAAAAGATTTAAGGCAGGCTAGTCCGCTTCATCATGCTGCATACATGGGGCATATTGATATCGTTAAACAGCTGGTTGAGGCCGGAGCTGACGTAAATGCACAAACAGAAAAAGGGTATACTCCCGTTGAACGCGCTGCATATAAAGGTCATGTTGATGTAGTTAAGTATCTGATTGCCAAGGGTGCAGACGAGACGATAGCAACAACCACAGGTGATACTCCGCTTCATATGGCCTCATTTGCAGGCAATCTGGAGATTGTGAGATTTTTTGCAACACGGGATGGTTTTGACGCTAATGTTGCGGATGCACGTGGATATACTCCACTTCATTATGCAGTGTTTAATAATCGACAGGATGTTGCTACTTTTCTTGTTGAGAATGGAGCAGATGCAGGCGTAGAAAGTGTTGATGGAATAACAGTTTTACAACTTGCAGAACGTACTAAAAATACAGCACTTATTTCACTTATTAATACGAATTTGTCTGAATAATCGTTTTATAATGTATAAAGATGAGGGCGGAGATTTCTCCGTCCTTTTATTATTTAATTCAATGATTCTTTTTTCCACTGCTCCTTTTGTCTGATTCAAAGTTACTGGAAGTTCCAAATTATTTGTGTTGTAACGATCTAAATAAATAATGCAAAAAACTTGTATCTAAGCCTTTAATCGAGGTTTCAATTATAAATCACCGAGTATTTCCATGATCTATTATAATGCGTCAGATTATAATATTGAAGAGCTTTCACAGATAAAAAGGAATAAATGTGCTGTAATTTTCTCCACATACGGTGAGCGGGAAGCTGATCTTTTATGCGAAAAGATCGACATCTTAAAGCATGAATGCAGCTCTCTTTTAGATCATATTATTGTATCCCACCGACGAACCTCCGAAACCTGTGAAACTCCCGATAAAACTGAATCTATGGTGCTGAAACAATTTCCAGATGTTCGTTTACTGCTATGTAATAGTTACACCGTTTCGGATATGGGTAATGAAGCAGGGAAGGGGGCGGATATGCGACGAGCTCTTCATTACTGTATAACAGAGCTTGATTTTTGTGTCGATGATTGCATCGTCTATCTGGATGCTGATGTATCCTCTTGCTCTTTTAATAGCTCATTTTTTTATGCGCTTGCTGCTCCAGTTCTAACTGGAACAGCTGATTTTTCAAAAGCATCATTCTATCGTGAAATGGGGCGCGTCAGAAAATTTGTAGCACAACCACTGTTTTCGATTATTGAGCATGAACTGTTGTCAGGTTTGAGTGATTTTGGATATCCGCTTTCTGGTGAGGTAGCTGGAAATGTTGGATTTTTTACAACAATGCAATACTGGCAATTATATGGGGTTGAGACAGGTATTGATTTTGATGCCGTTATTAATCAAGCACGGATAGCCGATGTAAACCTGGGTTACTACGACCATATCCACAGTAGTGATGAGTCAATTCAGAAAATGTGTTTTGGGATAATGCGAACATATTTTAAAAAACTTGAGGAGTATGGATTCATCGAACTTAAAAGGGGAGCTAAGGTAGCTGATCTTTTCCGATCATCAATGATTGACAATACTAATAACAGAAAGAAACAGGAACTCGCATTAAATGAAAAGTCTTATCAGCCATTAAACATGGTGTGTAATATAAACGGGAAAAAATCTTAATGAGTTTTAAAAACGTATACCTGCACCTCCATAAAAGATAAAGAGATCAGCATTTTCTTCATGGAAAGAGTGTAGAAATGAGATTCCGAAGGTCAGTTTTAGTGCGGACGGAATTGTTTCAAGAAAAAGCCCGCCTTTTATATAACCGCTATTCTCTTCTATTGTTTTGTTCTGGGGCAATCCTTCATCTTCGGAAGTTTCGTATTTACGACGGAATATGGAAAACCCGCCTCCTGCATTTATTCCGGCTCGGAAATAGTTTCCAAAGGTCGCAAACAGATCGGCGGAAGAGCCATAACCTTCAAAGAAGCTATAGTGTTGATTATAATCAATATTACTATTATCATCGCTTTGAGAATTAAATAGTAGGGCTTCTGCTTTCAGACTCAAAAAAGGTGTATTGCTAGCTGTTTTCAATTCATAACCGACATAGGGCATATAGACGACAGTATCGTCGTAGGTGCGCCCCCAGTATGTAAGTAAAAATGTGTACCCGGTGTTCATGCCGGAAGTGAAACCATTAAAGGATGAATAATCTATTTTTGGTTTTTGATACGTGGAAATTCGATCTGTTTTTTGCGATAATGTTGAGTGCAACAATGCGGCGAGTGCTTCTGTATCAGCTACAAGCCTTGCACCTGATTCGGTATGTAAAAGGTCGGCTTCAGAAAATATACCCGATTTATCATCATAAATAATGGTAGTCAGCGACAGTTTCCCGGGAATATGTTCAACAGTGTAAGTGCCGGTGATAACATAGCGGCTGTCTGTTTTTAAGCATAGTGCTGCAAAAGCACTGGCATTCCGGTTATTAATTTCAGATACACTCAATTTGTGGTCTGTGATATTGGTCGTGAAACTGGGGTCTGCAGATAGCCGGCGAGATGCCAGTTTTGTAATAAGAGTCGAATAGTTGGCATCTTGTCCCTGATTATTGCGAAATGGCGCAAAGGTGACACTTGAACTCTTATTGGCTGAGAAGAGTGGAGCTTGTAACAAAAATAAGATCAGAACCATAACCCCAAAACAGCTATATCTGCTTTGCGATTTAGGATGGTCAATGTTATAAAGAGTTTTCATTTGTTGTGCCTTCAAGTTGTGTATTCGCTATTGATTTTAACATAATCATACGAAATATCTGATGTCCAATAGCTCCAGCCTGCCTCTGCAATATTCATGTCTATGATAATATCATATGAATCTTTTCGCATTATTTCAAGAAGTTTATTTTTATCATAGACTTGCGGAGTGCCATTTAGCAGAAGGGGGGTATCTTCGAAGAATATCGAAAGTTTATTCTGATCACAAGTGGCACCAGAATAGCCGGCAGCACAGGCAATTCTTCCCCAGTTAGGATCATTTCCGAAAATTGCAGTTTTAACAAGCAGAGATTCGGCAATTGAGCGGGCACAGAGCTTCGCATCGTTTTGGTTTTTGGCATTTTTAACTGTAATCTTCACACAGCTCGTTGCGCCCTCTCCATCTTTAACCAGAAGAAGTGCAAGCTCTTCAAGCAACGAGTACAAGGCCTCATAGAAGAGCGGAAGTTCCTCTTTGCTAAGAGGATTATCGCTCAAGGGAGAAAGAATGAAGGCACTGTCATTTGTGGACATATCTCCATCAATTGTGATACAGTTATATGTCTTATTTATCGCTTCTGAGAATAGTGTTTGAAGATCTGATTTATTAATAGAGGCATCAGTAACAATAAACGAAAGTAGAGTAGCCATGTTCGGGGCAATCATACCCGAACCTTTAGCAAATCCCTCAATGAAATATGTATGAGAACTGGTTGAAAAACTTCGTATAACATGTTTTGGAACAGTGTCGGTTGTCATTATTGCACGAGCAAATAGATTCTGATTCTCAGAAGAAAGTGATGATGATAATTCGGGAATAGCGGCTGTTATTTTATCTGTTGGAAGTTGTACTCCGATTACACCTGTCGAGGCGTTTAAAACAGACTCTTCGGGAATATTCAATTCAGAAGCTAATTTTGATGTTATTGTACGTGCATTTTCAAGACCTTTATCACCTGTACAGGCATTCGCATTAGAGGAATTCACAATGATTGCCTGTACCTGATTGTCAATTCGCTCTTTAGAGAGGATTACCGGTGCTGCACAAACTTTGTTTGTAGTAAAAAGAGCAGCGCAGTTGCACGGAATAGAGGAAGATATAAGGGCCAGGTCGTATTTGTCTGGGTATTTAATACCGCACTGTACAGCTGAAAATAAAAATTGGGTATTATTCATGGATCCTCCTGATTATCGAAACAATATGTGGTTAGTAAATACACGCTATTTATCGCACCAGACTTTGTCACTAATTTTTCATCGAATCATATGAATCAAGGAGGAGCTGATTTGTGGGGAATTTCATAATAATAGCTTTTAATAATGATATTGATCTGTGTAAGAAAATAATCAGTTAAGCTGTTAATATATTTCAAATTCCCCGCTTTTTAGCTATAAGGCTAAAAAATTGTTGATATTACTGATATAAAATTTAGATTTGATATGATCCTTTCTTTATGATTTATGGTCAATTTTTATGTAAAATGTTCTTATGGGAGAATTATAAATGGATTTAAGTACGGAAGAGTATGAGAAAATTACAATTGTTCATGTTTCAGGCGAATTTCATATTGGAAATGTTAATAAATTTGAAGAATTATGGCATACTCTGATAGAAAAGAAACCTCCAGTAATAGCGATAGATTGTTCAAGCCTGGAATATATAGACTCTTCAGCTATTGGTACACTTGTTAAATTTTTAAATAATGCCATGAGTAAGAAAATAAAGCTTATCTTCTTTGATCTTAATAAAGCCATACAAAATATTTTTAAGACAGCCCGCCTCGATAATTTCTTTACAATAACTACCAGGGAACAACTTGAAAGAGAATATTTGTAAGGGAACTTTCGTTAAACATTAAAGAGCCTTCACCGTTTTTCTATCAAGGAGTCATTCTTTTGAAAAAAATTACTATTTTAATTATATTTGTCAATCTTGTTATACTGTCATTTTCTTCATGCGCGAAGTGGAAGGTTAATGAACTTAAAAAAAATATCCTGTTTGATATTGACGAGGGTACGGACCCCGGAGAAGTTCATTTAAGCTTCACAAATGATGGGTATATTGACCTGACTTTTGATGTTCGAGTAAGCAATAATAAAATTTATTGCAGTGACAATATTGAGCGCCGTCTTCAGGTTTTTAACCGGGAGGGTACACCCCTTATGGTTATAGGTAATAATGACGAAGGTGAAGAAGGCGGTATAAAAATGCGTTCCTTCTCCTTTGGTATTATTGGTACAACCGTTGCTGATCAGGAAAATAATATATTTGTTCAAAATACGATTATTCCCGGTGAAAAAGACGGAAAAAAAGATGACCTTGATTCTACAGGTATGTCTCCCTCATATATTTTGGTTTTTAATGCTGATGGTCGGATTATGTACAGTTTGGGGCAGAATGGCTCTGCTGATGTCCCATTTTACTCAATTTATAATATGTATACCGACGAACGTTCACGCCTTTTTGTTGTTTCGAAATCTTACGATAATTGGTCGGTTTTCAGGTATAACGGTAAAGAAAGGGACTTTGTTCTTCATCTTGATAAAAATTATTTTAAAGAAATGGATGAGGATGAAGAGTTACGTGGGATTGTAGAGAATATAATAATTTTCCGCAATGGCGAGAAGCTTCTTATTTCTGTTGCATTTTATAGTAATGTCAGATTTAAGTATCGTAAGATATTTGAATATAAAATAATTGAAGATCGATTAGGAAATGCCTTGCTTCAGTTGCCGGATCCAAGGAATGAACTTTTTTCTCTGCTTGAAGATAAATATATTATCCTTTGGGATGTTGAAAAACGCGATATCAGATTTTCGATATGGAATCTTCAGGAAAATATTATCAATAATTTACGTATTCAGATGCAGGGGCCACGTCCATACTACGAGAAAGTTCTTGTCGATGAAATGGGAAGGCTTTACACGATGATTGTTGCTGATAAAAGGATAGAAATTAAAGAGTGGAAATAAAATGCGGCTGGTAACAGCAAAGCAGATTCGAGAAATTGATAGAATAACAATAGAAAATTATTTTACTCCTGCACGGGATTTAATGACCTGTGCCGCTCTTAAAGCTGTAGATGTAATTAAAAATGAGTTTCCATGTCCAGTATGCTGTGCAGTTGTTTGCGGTAATGGCAACAACGGTGGAGATGGCTTTGTTGTTGCCCGTCTGCTTCACAATGCCGGTTATGATGTACGGCTTATGTTCGATTCCAGCTGTTATGCAAAACTATCGGAAGAGAGCAAACTTTACCATGACCTATTCTGCAGAATAAATCAGGTTAATCCCATTGATAGCAATTTTGATAATTATTCCTTTGTAGTGGATGCCAACCTGGGCACCGGTATATCTGGCAAAGCACGACCCGAAGCCGCGGCCTTTATTAATGCGCTTAACAGCTCCAGTGCTACGGTATTCTCTCTCGATATTCCGTCCGGTCTTCCTTCTGACGGTTATATTTCGCCGGACTGTCTTGCGGTAAAGGCCGATTTTACAATTACTTTTGGATTTCCCAAAGTTTCTATGATTACGCGCAGAGGAACTTCTTTTTGCGGGATAATCACAGTTGCTGATATCGGCTTTCCTCCTGCAGAAGTTGACCTTATGTCACCGCGATTATCACTGTTTAACAAAGAACAGATCTTGAATCTCTATAATTTATATGAAAATGATAACTGCTACAAGACTCAGACCGGTTCAGTAACGGTTTGCGGTGGTTTCCCAGGTTATGAGGGAGCTTCTATTCTGGCTTTAAATGCACTATGTGAAATTGGGAACGGAATGACCTATTGTGCTGTTGATCAGTATTCTGATCTTAGTGGCCGTTTTATTCCAAACGAGGTAATTCTTCATCGTATTAAAGCGGATATTTCTGATGTCTTATCTGATTTATATTCCCGTTCGAAGCATGTCATATGTGGCCTAGGACTTGGTCGTTGTGAACGTGCCCGTAGTGTTTTCGACTACACACTGTCTTGTGCCAGAGAAGGGATGTTTGACTCCTTAATACTGGATGGTGACGCGCTCTATTTCTTATCAAAATGTGACGACCTTTCTACTATTGAACTGGCTGCGTCTTCATGCAGGCTAATACTTACTCCGCATAGTATGGAGGCTTCGCGATTAGCAAATGTTTCTGTCGATATTATTGACGGAGATAGCGTTGGTTATGCATTAGAACTTTCAAAAATGTATCAGGCCTGTGTTGTTCTTAAAGGACCGTCAACCGTAACCGCATTTGAGGACAGAGTAGTTGTGAACACTTCTGGCAATTCACTTCTGGCAACTGCAGGTTCGGGGGATGTGTTAACCGGAATAATTGCTTCATTGTTAACACGGTTTGATGATACTCTTGAAGCCGTTTCTGCTGCTGTATTTCTTCATGGGTATTGTGCCGATTACTATTATCAGACAAATGAAATAGCATCTTACAGGGCATCTGACACAATAGAGATGATAAGGCCCGCTCTTCGGTCACTATTTAACAGCATAGATGACCATGGATGAGGTGAGGGGAATACCTTTCTTTAAACGATATCCCATAAAATGATATTTCGCAATTGAAAACCATTTTAGATAATCAACTACAGACTTAAACTGCCCCCTCGACTTTAACAGTTTTGGTATCAGTCCAAAATCTACGGGACGATAAACAGCTGTTTTTTTAAAACCACAAATATCTAAAAGTTCTATCAGATTATCAGCTGAAAAATATGAGAGATGTCCGGGAAGAAAATAGTGATATGATTCACTGGCAATACGTGCCTGCCAGCCATTCATATCAGCTGTTTGAATTACACAAAGCCCCCCCGGCTTTAATAGCGAATATGCTTTTTGTAAAAATGGCAGGGGTTCTTTAATATGTTCAATCAACTCAATCATGGTGATGATTGAAAAAAAATCAGGTTCGAAAGATGCGTTCTCAAGAGTGCCATTATAGGTGTTGATACCCTGACTTATGCAGTAGTCTGCGGCACTTTTTGATATTTCTACACCGTAGGGAGTAAACCAATCAGAAGCCTGTTGCAGAAGCCCACCAAAAGAGCATCCAATATCCAGAAAATTTCCTTTTTCAACCCAGCTTCGTATTTTTTTTATTCGGGCTTTCCATACAAATGCGTTATATCTGTAATTTTTTCGCTCATCAATATATGAATAATCAGCTTTTCCTGAATAGTAGTCTTCACCGTACAAAGAACTAATATAGTTATCGCTAAATGCCGGATTCATAAATATGAATGTGCATTTGCTGCATCTGGAGACCTTAAAGGGATCAACAAAATCGATTGTGTACAATTCACAAATTGATGAAGAGCCGCATAGGGGGCAGGTTAGTCGTTTTGGATCAAAGACTGTCACACTACAGCCCTGAAGTAGTGATGTGCAATTTTAGCTTTAGTGTTCAAACGGGTGCGTTCCATGTATCCACACTCAAAAGAGTTAAATTCTGAAAAAAGGGACGTTAGATATTTTTCATCGGCATATGTAACCGTACATTCATCTAGGTCGCTCAATGATACAATCCACGTATGATCTGAAAGTTTCTGTTTGCGGTTAAAATAGGTATCCTGTTCAGACCTGAATGTGCCAAAAAGGAAACCACCGGGTTTAAGAATTCGGTGAATTTCCTGAATCTGCTGGTTAACACCCTTTTCGGTGTCATAGTGAAGAGATCCCCAACAGATAGCAGCATCAAACGAATCATCCCGAAAAGGAGAGTCGGATGTTGAACACTGTACCGAGAATATGCCGTAGTTTTTTAAAATTCGTGCAGAGTTCTCAGAAATATCTGTAGCAACAATAGATGTAAATCCGAATTCCTGCAAAAGAGGCACATGACGACCACTTCCTGAACCAATATCAATAGCATTAAGATTTTCAGGAAAATTGTTTTTAGTATATTCAGCAAGCAATCGAACAAGATTTTCGTCTGGATATCCAAGAAGGGAACGGTCCCGGTCATAGTGTTTGTTCCAGGGGGGGGTGCTCATTTTACGAATTCTCCGAAATTAAATTAGATAGTGCATTTTATTGCACAGTATTGATGCTAATGCTATTTGTACTGAATATTTAATTGTTCAATCGCTTCGCGACATCGTTCCATTGCCTGTTCCAGATTTTTGCCGCAGGCGGCAACCACACCAACTCTGTCATGATTAGTCTTTGGAGAGCTGACTCGGTCGTTACTGCTTTTAAACAGTTTAAACATGTTTATTTTAGAAAACTCTGTATCAAGGGGGGTGAATGTGTCGAATTTTGCGCGTTTTGCTGTAATAAACTGAACAACAGCTGCATTATAATTTTTCTTAAATGAAGGCGGAGAAAAATTGTCATCAGTCATAGCACAAATAGCCGATTTAAAAAAATTATGTCCGGTAGTATAGGGAATTATCGTTTCAGGAATATACTCTCCACCAAATTCAGCAACGGTTTCCAGTACATAAATATTATCATTATCTATTTTACATTCAATCACGAGTGGGGAGCATTCAATAGAAAAAGCGGAGGCGATTTTTTGTCCAATAGAACTTATTTCATTATATAGATGCGAGTAGCGGGAGGGGGCACTGTGCATGAGATCGACAAAGTAGGGTGGAGGAGTAGTCAATTTATCTGTTATCTCATAGAGGTAAAATGCCCCTTTTTTGACAATACCAAAAGCGATTATTTCATCACCTTTTATATATTCTTCAACAAGAAACTGGGTATGCTCTTTTTGAAAGGATAGGGTGAAAGTTTTAAGTTCTTCATAAGATTCGATTAATTTCACTCCACATTTTGCATGCCCGGTAACCGGTTTAACAATGGCCGGGAAGGTGTAACCCTTCTTGCGTCTCGGGTTATAGACTGAATAATCAGGAGTAGGTATATCATTATCGATGAAGAGTTTTTTCATCTTTTTTTTATTAATGAAATTATCTACACAATCTAGCTTAATATAAGGAATGGATAGTTTCTCGCACAAACATGCAGTAGATTCAACGGCTTCAGCGTATGAACGCGTCAAAATAGCACCTATTTTACCATCAAGAAGGAGTTCCCGTAGTTTCTGGTAAATCTCCTGAGTATTGGTTATTGATTCCTGTATTTTAATATCAGAATATATAAAACCCGGAGCCGAAGTATTCTGATCAACGGCAATTACACTGTACCCCATTTCGCGTGCAGCCTTAATTAGTGGTATCTGATTTTCACCTGCGGCTATCGATACGAAAAGTTTAAGGGGTTTTATCCGCTTTCTGAAAAAGAACATCTACTTTGCAACCATTTTATCGATAACAAACTTTATTGTACCAAGAGCCGGCCCCTGATCTTCATGCAATACCTTGTGAAAATGGACATCCTCAACAATACCTTTGAAACCAATTTTCTTTAAGTTCTCGGTCATTAAAGGGAAAAGTATGTCAGAGGCGTGCGAAAGTCCACCCGCAAAAATAACGGCCTCTGGATTAAAGATATTAAGCAGTGAGTTGATTCCGAACGCAAGATATCGTGAACATTGGCTCATCATGTGTAGAGAGAATGGGTCATCCTGCAGGGCATGGTTGTATAGCAACTCTGCAGTTATTTCTTTACCATTAAGTGATGAATCGGGAAAATCGTGAATCTCTTTTTCTGCGAGTCGGGCAATTGAAGAAGCAGAGGCGTAACGTTCAAAACATCCACGGTTTCCGCATGAGCACTCGATACCGTTTAGATCAATACTGATATGACCG
The DNA here is from genome assembly GCA_027858855.1 of Spirochaetota bacterium. Taxonomy (GTDB): domain Bacteria; phylum Spirochaetota; class UBA4802; order UBA4802; family JAFGJZ01; genus JAFGRW01. Next base: position 22,781 of record JAQIBV010000039.1, read on the forward strand.
AATTCTGCAGCAAAACCGTTACGTCCTTCAAGCAACCTGCCGTCAACAATGGCTCCACCACCTATGCCGGTGCCAAGTGTTACCATTAACCAGTTTTTATAGTTTTTGCCATTACCCTGCCACCATTCACCAAGTAGTGCGGCTGTAGCATCATTCAGGATATAAACCTTTTTACCAATTTTCTTGGATACAAGATCCGAAAAATCAGAGTCACTGATTGACGGGATGTTCGGGCTTATAAGAATGCGTCCCCTTTCAGAGTCAACAGAGCCGGGAATACCGATGCCAATCGGGCCGATATCGTTAATTGTCGATTTTGTTTCGTTTAAAAGTGTAGTTACTGCTAAATTTATGTTATTTATTATCTCATCCCGGCTTGATCCGGTTTCATGCTTAAAAGTGGAAACAACAGAGCCTTCTGCATCTGTAATAATTGCCTTAATATTTGTTCCACCAATGTCAAATCCGATATGCATTGTTAACCTCCGCTTTTAGTTGATAAACCCGTAATGAAGCTGAACATTTGCTTTACAAGCGTGAGCCAGCTTTGAAAACAATTGAATAAACCGAAGTGTGTTTGTTAATTATTTCAATACTATTCTTGTGTTGATTAAAATTATTGTCAAACAACTTGTTGTTGAATAATTGAAAAGAGTAAAATTATTACATATTTAGAACTTAAGGTACTAATTTTCGTTCGCCTACAGCATGGATAAATCTGGTATTTTATGAACTCTAACGTAAATTATTTCTACGAAAAAATACTGAAATTAATTAGTAATGTTATAATGTAGTTGTAAAATCTATTAAATCCCCTAAAAATTCATTTGTTATGAGTTTAATGGATTTTCTTTTTCATTTAAATCTATATTTTTTGTGGAAATGAGTATAAAATCTATCATTAAAAGGAATGCAAAATGGTTGATCTTCATATACATAGTATTGGGTCCGATGGTATCTATTCAGTTGATGAATTAACTCTAATTGCTAAAGAGGCCGGTGTTGACGTGCTGTCACTAACTGATCATGATTCAATAAGTGGAATTGAAAAAATATTATCAGATACATCGGCTGATTCTATTACGGTTATACCCGGTATTGAATTCAGCTGTCATTTTATACCGGGTGACTACCATCTGCTTGGGTACGGAATCGATCATCGCAATGAACAGTTGGTGAGCACTCTCGAGTTCTATTCTCAACAACGGCGTGAGCGAATTGAAGCTATGATTGAGAAATTAAATGCTATCGGTTTGAAAATTTCCAAAGAAGATATAGTTGCAAGTGGCCTAACGGATAGCCCCGGCAAACCACATATTGCCAGAGCGCTTATTAAAAAGGGTTATGTGAAGTCCGTATCAGAAGCATTTGAACTATATCTGGGAAGAAACGGTGTCGCAGATGTACCAAAACAGAAAATAACGCGTGAAGAGGCGTACCGGCTTATAGCTCTATGTGGGGGGTGTGCGGTTCTTGCTCATCCCGCTTCTTTAAGGTTAAAGGACTCTGATCTGGAAACTATTATCAAAGAGGATATCTCCCGAGGGTTATGCGGTCTTGAGGTTTTTGCACAAATGCACTCAGAAGAACAGGTTCTTAAATTCAGAGAGCTGGCAGAACGTTACGGATTATTTTTAAGCGGGGGGAGTGATTTTCATGGTGATAAAGAAGAGACAATGGGATGTTATGGATCGAATCGTGTAGTCCCTGTTGATGCAGTTGCACCGCTTATTAATTATCTTAAAACTCTATAAGTAATCATCATAAAGTTTTAAAATATTCATACAAAAGCAGAGATGTACTGATAGAAGCATTGAGTGATTCAACCATATCGGTCATAGGTATGGAAACTGAATATTGCCTCAGTCCCTCTGGCAGGCCGGGGCCCTCAATTCCTGGAATAATCACAAATTTTTTCGGGAACGAAAAATCTGAAAGTGGTGTACCTGCGCTATCTAAAGCCACGGGAGTTACACCCTGCCTAACAAAAAAATCAACTGAATCAGAAAGTGACAGCCCCTTATAAAAATCTGTATTAAATACAGCTCCGCCTGAAGCTCGGATAGACTTATGATGAAATGGATGACACCCCTCAGCAGTAATAACTATTTGCGTTATACCAAACGCAACAGCTGAACGGATTACGCTACCGGTATTTGCCGGGTCTTGAAAAGGGACCAGCAGAATGGGTCTTGAAATATCTATGTTTTCCAGACAGTTGAAATCGTTAATTTTTTTAAAAAGAAGCAATTGTCGATTAATTCCAATATCGAGCTCATTATAGAGTGATTTTTTCAATAATATCAGTTTTCCAGACCTGTCAAGCTCGGCAATTATTGAGTTTTGTTTGCTGCTTTTTTCACAATAACCATCATAGATTACACCGCAGAAGATAGTATCCCGGATAATCTGATAGTTATCGGTGATAGTCTTTTCGCCACTTATTACAGCAAGGCGGCTTTTACCTGGCCCTGTAAGTATTGCTTTTTTTAGCTCTTTATAGCGTTTATTATCGGAAGATTCAATGGTGATGCCAACGGTCAATTCTGGAAGTTCAGATATTTGATAAAATCTTTTTATCAAACTGCTTGTCTTCTTATAGACCAGTAACCTGCGTTCGTGCGAAGTTTTCGGTAATTTATAGGGCAGGTCTGTTTTAAGATGGTAGTGATCTGAAATTTCTTTCGGAATTTCTTCCATTTCAGCATCAACACCAGGTCCTTTTAGAAGAATGATAGAGCCATTATGTGGTAAAAAATTGACACATCTTTCAAGGGTCGCCGGAGTTGATTCAAAAGCTCGAGTAATTACACCTGAAACTGGGAAGTACATCTTTTCGTTTACTTTATGTGAGAAAACTGATACACATGACAGGCTAAGCTCCTTAATTACCATGTTCATAAACTTCACTCGCATTGGTCGTGGTTCTGCAAGTATCAGTTTGAGATCTGGATGAACTATTTTCAAGGGTATGCCGGGAAATCCGGCTCCTGTTCCAATATCAAGTAGGGACTCTGGAAGCTCAATAAGTGTTCCAACAATAATGGAATCGATAAAGTGTTTAATAATAATATCTGAAAATTTCTTTAGACGGGAAAGATCGTACTCGTCATTGTATCGAACCAGCAGTTCACAGAAAATATATAGCCGTTCAATAGTAATTTGTGACAAATGTGGGAATGCCTCAGAAAGCGAGGAGAAAAAGGCCTTTTTCTCCTCGGAGGTAATTACCATAAAACATCCATCGGATTGATTAGTTTATCGTAGTGCCAAAGTGTGAAATGCAGATGAGGACCGGTTGAGTAGCCGGTAGAGCCAACCCTGCCAATAAGTTGCCCGGGTTTAACAGTGGCGCCACGTTTAATAGATATTCTTGAAAGATGACCATAGAGAGTTTTATAACCATTTTTATGCTGGACTATAATGGCTTTTCCAAAGCCTCCCATCCAGCCGGCCGAGACAACTTTACCTGCACTTGCGGCACCCACATATGTTCCGCGCTTTGCAGCAATATCGACACCGCTGTGAAACTTGCGTTTATTAAAAATAGGATGTCGTCTGTTACCGAAAAAAGATGTAAACCGTCCTCCCAAAGGAGAGCGGAACATTTCACGAAGAGTGTACTGATGTGCCAGTTTTTTCGTCATGGTCTCGATGGATGGTTTTGAACCAGGTATAAACAGGGCAATTCCGAGAGGGAGCTGGCCAAAACGGTCATGGTACTTGGAAAAATTTGCAATTAACTGTATTTCTATGTCTTCAACTTCAACTTCATAGTGTTCTGCTATTTCTTCAAGGGATGTTTCTTTCTCTATGAAAACAAGAGCTCCTTTTTTTGATGGTACAATTATGGTTTGACCCGTTACGGCTAAAAGAGATTCCCAGAACGGATTAGCAGAAATAAGAGTATCGATATTTATATCAAATTTTTTTGCAATTTTCCAGAAGTTATCGCCGGGAACGATGGTATACTTGGTAAATTTAACAGTATCAAACCTGATACCGCTGTTTATATTTAAAATGTAGTTGTCTTCATCTTCATAATAGTGGCTTACCGGTTTTAATGACACTCCCGATGAAACTGCTTTTTCAACCTGTGAGATAGCAGCAAGCTGAAAAGGAATGAGTGTTGAAAAAAAGAGTGCAATTATAGGAAGAGCGTTTATGTTTAATTTCATAGTCAAAGAACTCCATTTGTTTATGTCATTATTAAAGTTTAATTTTCCGGGTCAAGTAAATTTAGTGATGATGTGAGTATCACTGAATTTGTTTTGTATTATTTATATGTGATTTTATCCCCAGCCGTGGCGGGTGGATAAATAAAAGCTGTACTCACTAATTCTTGATAAAAGGCAGAAATCATTCACTTTGATATATCTATAAATATTATCGGGTTTGTTTTAAATTTTCTTTATAATTGAAGATTTTGAGATATGTTTCATAGTATGGATGCTCTCCTTTTTTCCTTGACGTAGCTACGTGACAAATATAGTAACAGGGGACTACCTCGCTGTTATCTTATCTATGGAGTAACAAATGAGTCTGTACGAACTATTTATTGGCTTTAGATATCTCAAATCAAAGAAGCACCAGGCTTTTATCTCTTTCAATACTGTTTTATCTATTGGAATTGTGTTCTTAGGAGTTTTCATTCTGATACTTGTTATTTCTGTGATGAACGGTTTTCAGGCTCAGATTAAGGACAAAATTCTTGATATCGACTCACACATTACCGTCAACGGATATGATGGTATAAATTTTAACTCAGGCATTGAGAACTACAGGTCGGTTACTGCAAAAATCCTTGAGAATCCGGATGTAGTTTCCGCGGTTCCCTACTTTCAGGAGGAGGGAATCCTTAACTTTAACCGTAAAATATCGGGAGTGATGATTCGTGGAATCGGCTCGGAGGAGCACATGCCGGCAGATATTCAGAAGTTTATCGATGAAGCTCAGCAGGGTATGGATTCACCCCAGAGGAAATTTACAGATAAAAACCAGGTTTATATAGGCAAAGAGCTTTCTGCCTTGAAGCAGATCTTTATTGGCGATACAATTGAAATAATTGTGGCAAAACAGAATCAGGTCGACTCTTTTACCGGACTAAGCTCTTCGGCGCCCCGAATCGAGAAACTGAAAGTTGTCGGCTATTTTAAAACTGGTTACTACGACTTCGATACAAAAATGCTCATTACATCATTGCCAACCGCTCAGGAGATTTACGGCTTTGAGAACAAAGCGTGGGGTATTGGTGTTAAAATACGGGACATATATCAGGTTAATCGTGTCGCTATAGAACTCCAGAATCAGCTCGGTTATGACTTTCAGACCTTTACCGTTGAAGACCGAAATGAAAATCTTTTTCATGCTCTAAATATTGAAAAACTTGTTATGACAGTAATTCTTTTCCTTACAATAATCTCGGCTGGGTTCACCATTATGGGAACGCTTGTTATGGTAGTCATGGAGAAGCGTAAGGCAATAGGAATACTTAAGTCGCTCGGAGCACGACCATCATCAATTATGACCATTTTTATTCTGGAAGGATTTCTTATAGGCGTAATTGGAACTGTAACCGGAATGTGTGCCGGTATTGTTGCCGCTTTGAATCTGGAATCTATAATTGTTTCTATAGAAGGATTTATTAATTATGTTGGAGACGCTATCTATACTGCTTTCAATCTTGGAATGTGGGTTAACAGGCATATTATTCCTACTCAGGTTTACTATATTGATGCGATACCCACCGAAATAAACCCAGATTTTATAGTCTTTATTGCAGTTTTTGCTGTTTTTCTGGCTACTGTAGCCTCCATTTTTCCGGCATGGCATGCATCACGTTTAAAACCTGTGGAGACAATTCGTTATGAGTAATATTATAGAGATACGTAATCTTGAAAAAATTTATGGTATGGGGCGTAATGCTCTCCGTGTCCTTAATGGTATTGATCTTGATATCGGACAGGGCGAGGTTGTCTCAATCGTGGGGGCTTCAGGTGCCGGAAAGTCAACGCTACTGCACTGTATTGGTTGTCTGGATACTTTTCAGCGTGGATCGCTTTCAATTAACGGACGTGAATTATCGGGATTTAATGTAGAAGAACTTTCCGGTTTCAGAAATCGCACAATGGGATTCATTTTTCAGGCGAATAATCTTCTGCCTGAATTTACAGCCCTTGAAAACGTCATGATTCCTCTTCTTATTCGTAGGATGAATAAAAAACGGGCAAAAGTTGAGGCACTGAAAGTTATCGAGCGCTTCGATCTTTCCGACCGTCTTGATCATAAACCAGCTGAAATGTCTGGTGGCGAATGTCAACGAATTGCAGTAGCGCGAGCCATTGTAGGAAAACCGGCTCTTATTCTGGCAGATGAACCAACCGGAAGTCTTGATAGTAAAAACTCCGAGATTCTTATCGACATTCTTTTTGACCTTGGACGCGAAAATAATTCAACAATAGTTATTGTATCGCATGACCCGTTGATTGCGGCGAAAACAAAGCGAACAGTTCATATTGCAGATGGGAAAATAGTGGATAAAAAAGAAGCAGTGGAGGTTTTATGAAAATAGAATTTGTTGGTGCAGCTCGAACCGTAACGGGTTCGTCATATATTATAAAAAATGATAATTTTACTCTTATGGTCGATTGCGGAATGTTTCAGGGTAATCGTGAACTCAGGGATCGTAATCAGCTCAGCCTTATCTATGCCCCCCAGGAAATTGATGCCTTGCTGATCACTCATGCCCACATAGATCATAGTGGGCTTATTCCTAAATTAGTAAAAGAGGGTTTCGCGGGAAAAATTTTTGCCACAAAGGCAACCTGTGACCTCTTGCAGATTATGCTTCCCGACTCGGCTCATATTCAGGAAATGGATGCCGAATTTGTTAATCGTCGCAATCGTAAACTGGGGCGTCCTCCTGTAGAGCCACTCTATACCCAGCCCGATGCATTAAAATCACTAGATTACCTTAATCCTAAACCTTATGGTGAAAAATTTTCTGTTCATGAAGATATACAAGCTGTATTTCATGATGCAGGGCATATTCTTGGTTCTTCTTTTATAGAGCTTCTGGTAACTGAAAAGGGGAAAACAAAAAAACTGGTTTTTTCAGGTGACTTAGGTCCAAAAGATCAGGCTATTATTCGTAATGCAGAGGCCTTTAAAGGGGCTGACTATCTATTGATCGAATCTACTTATGGAAATAGGTTACATAAGAGCAAACCGGATACCTATGAAGAGTTTAAAGAGATCATTCATGACGCCTATAATACAAAAGGAAATATCGTTATACCCTCATTTGCGGTTGAACGTACTCAGGAGATTATCTATACACTCGCACGGCTTTTTCAGTCAGGAGAAATTCCCAAAATTCCGACATATATCGATTCTCCTCTTGCAATATCTGCTACAGAAATTTTCCGTGAGAACAGTGAATGTTTTGATGACGAGACCCGTGAAATACTTGATAATGGCGGAACTCCCCTGGGTTTTCCTAACCTGCATTTAACAAGAACTACTCAGGAATCCAAAGATCTAACGCGAACAGCCCGCGGATCCATCATCATTTCAGCTTCCGGAATGTGTACAGCTGGGCGCATAAAATATCATTTACAAAATAACCTGTTCAAACACGACTCAAGCGTCGTCTTTGTTGGTTATCAGGCTGAGGGAACTCTTGGTCGTAAACTCGTAGATGGTGCAAAAGTTGTTCGTGTATACGGTGACGATGTTGTTGTAAATGCAAAAGTTCACACTTTGGGTGGTTTTTCAGGTCATGCCGATCGTGATCGTCTGCTTGAATGGATGGGAACCGGCGATAATCCTGACATGAAGGTTTTTGTAGTGCATGGAGAGCATGAGGCATCCGAGAATCTTGCTTCACTTATACGCGATAAATACAAATTTACCACACTCGTACCAACCTGGGGTGAAATCGTAGATCTTGATACATTTGAAATAACAAGAGCTTCGTATGGAGAACCGCTTATATCTCATACCGATCTTAAAGCAGATAGTGACTCAGCTATTACTGAAATAGAAGAGCTTATGAACCAGTATATTGCTAAATATCGCGAAGTAACAAAGAATCCACAGATTGCAAAGGGTGAAGAGATTCAGTCAAATATAGCAGATTTAAAACAGATGATAACCATACTTAAAGACGAAATTTCATAGATGTGATCTCATAGATGTGATCTCATAGATGTGATCTTATAGATGTAATCTCATAGATGTAATCTCATAGATGGAGCTAATTTATGCCCGGGCTTATTGAAACCATAACGGATCCGCAGCATTTTCAGAGAATATTCTACGATTTTTTTCTCAAGGGTGAAGTCTATCTGAAAACTGCAAGTGGTAATTTCAAAATCCATTTTTTAGGATACACGAATGGGCAAGCGGCTCTTAAAATTCCTATTATTAAAAATATGCCGCCTTCCTGTGTCATACTCTGTCGGATTCCTGGTGAAACAATTTATGCACAGTTAAAACTTATCGAGAAACAGGAAGACGAGAATTATCTTTTATCACCAGTAAAAATTCAGATCATCAGTGCTGCCCGTAACGAACCCCGTCGTTCCATATCGGGTAAGGGCAAACAGCTTCTCTTTGTAACCAAGGTAATTTCGGACTCAATAATTGAACGATCGATTGCATTTGATCAACGTAAAGCTGATCTTGCAAAACAGAAAGTTTCCGATCAACTTCAAACTATGTTTGCTTTTAAAAAGATCTATTTTTCTAATGAGGGAACAAGCGATGACCGGATGCGTTATTTTTATTCACGCAAAGCCGACTATCTTATTCCCGATTTCAAATCACTTGATCTTAAAAATCCGGTTCAACAGGAATTTAATAATTCAATCTTGAGCAAGGATTACTATATTCAAAACCGCGGAACAGTAACGTCAGAAGCCTCTGCAGCAATCTATTACCGGAGTGCAATTCCCTTCGGATATATTCAGGTAAATCATAGCAAAAAACTCAATCAATCAGTACTTGATGTTATTAAAAATCTTTCAATGCAGCTATCCAGGATTCTTATATCGGCTAAAATATTTAAACCGCTAGATGAAAATCTTTTGGTCAGTGATCTATCAGAAAAGGGTGTGGGTATTGTTTTTCGTGAACGCTCCTACATCCGTTTTTTCCCAGAAAAAAGTTATGTTCACTTTGAACTTATACTTCCCGATCAGATTCATATTCCTATGCTGACAATTGTCAGGAATATTACATTTCTGGATAATAAAGTAATTAAAGCCGGATGTGAAATTATTTCAATTGACGATAGTGCAAAGCAGGTATACAATCATTTTCTTGATTCAATCAAGTAGCCTGAGAGGTTATATTTAATTTGAATCTTTACAATCTTTTCGACTACAAACTTAAAATAGCTCTTCTTGAAGATGATCCGATTATTCTTCAGGATATTAGTTCCATGCTCGAATCGCTGGGACATTCCGTAGTTGCGACCTATCTTTCAGGTGAGGCTATGCTTGAAGAGTATCAGTATCTTCAATGTGACCTCTTTGTGCTAGATATCGAACTTAAGGGCGAAAAAAACGGTGTAGATGTTGCAGTCGAGATGCAAAAAACACGTTCGGTCCCTCTAATTTACCTTACATCCTATTCTGATGATGAAACTGTAACCAGAATTCTTAAGACCGATCCCTATGGTTTCATTCTGAAACCAGCACGAAAAGATCATCTTCGTATCGCAATTAACATTGCCTATTACAAGTTTTTGTCAGATAAAAGGATTCGGGAAAGTGAACAGCGCTACCAGAGTATTGTTAAAACATTGCCTCTGATGCTGGCTCGAATAAACCCTATAAACGATTTTGTTACCTTTTGCAATGATAATTTTAAGGATCACTTTTTTGATCCAACAGGAAAATTTCAAATAAACTTTTTTGATAAAATGGAGAAAATAGGCTTTGCAGATCTTATAGATGTTTTTCCGAGTTTAAGCCGGGTTGACAACGGAGTTACTAAAGAGTATCAGGTTAATCGTAAAGATAAACAGCACTATTACAAAGTTATATGCCAGGCATTATACGATTCTGAAGGAAGTCTGTTCGAGTATCAGTTTTTATGTGAAGACATAACCAGAATTAAAGAGCGTGAACAAAAGATACAGGCATATAGTAGCGAGCTTGACAAACGAATCCGGGAACTAAAATGCTTGTATAGCATTTCACGTGTACTTGAAAACAGCCGTAATATCAGTAAAATATTGCAAAGAGTTGTTGATGAGGTAGCGCTTGCTCTTAATGATTCTCAAAATGTCTCCTCCTGTGTTGAGTATGGCGTCGAATCTTTCTACTCCTATAATTTTTTCACAAGTTTCTCAGTCTTTACTCATCCCATTATTGTTCGGGGAAGTATAGTCGGTCAGATTCATCTACATGTGGTTGAATCTGTGGATCGTTCGGAACTATTTAACAATGGAGAACTGGACCTTCTGATCACTGTTTCCGACATGATCAGTAAAATTGTTGAAAAGATTGAAGCTGAAGAGCAGCTCAAAAAACTTGAAAAAGAGATAATCATGACCAGCGAACGTGAAAAACAGAATCTGGGTCACGAACTACATGATGGAATAGGTCAGATACTTACAGGAACAAGTTTTATTTTAAAATCATTGGAAAACAAATTAGCTAAATCAGGTGATGTGCCGCAAGAACTCACAGATGTTATTGAACTAGTAAAAGATGCTACATCAAAATGCCGCCGTTTATCAAAAGGGCTAGTTCCGGTCTCCTATTCAAATGAAACCTTTGTCTATCTTGTTGAGCAGTTACTGCATAGCACAAATCAGCTTTACAATGTAAATTTTGAGCTTGACATTCCTGAAAATTTTGACATTAAAAACAGCTTTGTAACATCACAGCTTTACCGAATTGTGCAGGAAGCTGTTAATAACACCGTTAAACATGCTGACGCTACGAAAATTACTCTTCGTCTTGAAGATGAGAATGAATGGGTTCGTCTTGCGATATCGGACAATGGGCATGGTCTTAAAACACGTGGTAAAGACGCAGGGTTGGGGATGAATATAATGAAATATCGTGCAGATTTGATCGGCGCTAATTTTGATGTAATCATGGAAGAAAAAAGTGGAACAACTGTTGTGGTCCGATTGCCACGTGATCTTATTGTTTATGAATAAGCAGAATTACAATCCTTCGGGGGAAAAATGGATATAATGATAATTGACGATCATCCTGTGGTACGCAAAGGTATAAGGTCTATCCTTGAAAGCGAAGAGGATCTTCATGTCACTCTTGAGGCTGAAAGTGCAGCTGAAGCAATGGAAAAAATTTCCGGTAAAAAGCCCGATTTAGTGATTGTGGATATAGAACTGAAGGGTGCTGAAAACGGCGTTCAACTGATTAAAATGATAAAGACTGCTTATCCGGAGATAACCTCTCTTGTTATGTCGATGGATGATGGTAGTCTTTATGCGGAGCGTGCGATTCGAGCAGGGGCACTTGGTTATGTCGCAAAAGAGGAGGCCTCCGAAAAAATTGTCAGTGCGATTAGACAGGTAATGAGTGGGGAGCTTTATCTTAGTTCCAAACTTTCGCATATAATTGCCTCAACCCATGTTATGGGTAATTCTATGCTGGATGTTAACCGATTATCGAACAAAGAGTTGGAGATATTCAAACTGATTGGACAGGGCTACAAAAGGAGTGAAATCTCAAAGCAGATGAGCATGAATATTAATACAATTGAGTCGCATCGACGAAAAATTCGGGAGAAATTCAATATTAAAAATTCTTCTGACCTTTCGAGGCTTGCTGTCAAGTGGTATGTAGAATCACAGTAGGGAACTTCGAAAAATTACAATATTTTAGACGACAGTCCTGTTCAAAAAATATTACTTCTTGTACAACTCACTTGACAAATATATATTGGTATCCTCTAATATTTTAATAATCTCAAAGATAAGTTTCCTGTTCTTGAACAGGTAAACTTAATGGCATTTCAGCGCATAAAATTGATGATCGGGAGCCACTGATGACGTTTCATCCTAAAAAATTTATTTCTCTGGTTTTTTCCCGTTTTAAGCGTGATAAATCGTATTCACGCCTTAAAAAGAAATTACTTCTGTACTTTATACTTGTTTCAGTTGTCTCAATTTCTGTTTCGGCACAGATTATTCTTGAAATGAGTTCCAGCAGGTTTCGTAACCAGATCCGTGATGGCTATATAGAGTCTATTGCAAAGGATATCGGGTTAGAGGAGGCCTCGCAACTTCAAAATGTCAGTACTGATGCCATTGCAATACCGGTCTCTCAATTACGTAATAGAATGCTTCTAATGCTGATAGTTGTAACTGCCAGTATTTTCGGAGCATTTTCTCTTTTTGTCCGTGATATTGTCGTTCCCATGGATGGCCTTGTCGAAGCGACTAAAAAAATTGCATCCGGCGATCTTAATGCTCATGCGCCTGTGATGTCGGAAGATGAAATTGGTCAGTTAGCTGAACTTATTAATGACATGAATATCAATATGCAGGATCTTATTACACAGGTTAGACGTGAACTTGATAATTATAACTTTGAAATTGCATTTGCCGTCGCCATGATTGGCCAGATTCTGGAAAATGAAAATACAGGTGACGCCCTGAAAAACAAACGTCTTAAACTTTCCGAATTTAAACGAATTATTGAATTAAATAAGAGTGTTGAAACTGTACTGGACAAGATGAGTGATAAGCTGACATCTCTTCATAGTTTTATCAGCACTTATACTAACTATACGATCTCTTCAGAAATAACTCAGAAAGAGATTGATGAATCACTAAGCCACTACAGATAATAAAGGAATTTAAATGGTTGTAGATTTCGTCTTGTTTGAACTGAATATTCAGTATTGGTACATGTTTCCTGTTTCAATTTTAGTTGCTATTATTTGCAACGCATCGGGATTCTCTGGTGGAGTTATCTTCCAGCCTATTTATAATATATTTCTGAATATTCCAATCCAGAATGCAGTTGCAACCGGTATTGCGACTGAAACTGTAGGTATGACAAGTGGTGCATTTCGTTATCTATGGTACAGGATGATCGAATTACCTGTTGGCTTTACAATGATCATGCTTACTATTCCTGGGGTTGTTCTTGGCAACTTTGCACTCCTGGTAATAGATGAGGATCTACTTAAGCTTATTCTGGGTATCATTATTATTGGTCTTGCATCGATGCAACTTTTTGGTGCGATACGTAAGCATTTTGGTACCCGCGAGAATATTCCGATTGAGGATATGTACAGCTATTTATGGATTCCACCAGTCGGAGGGTTCTTTTCAGCTGCTACCGGAACCGGTATTTGTGAACTTGCTCAGCCAGTTCTTGAAAAAGGGCTTAAAATTAAAACAAAGCGGGCTAATGCTACAGCGATACTCGTAGAAGCGACAGGCGACTGGATCATTACCATCCTCAACCTTCATGCCGGTTTGATTATGTGGGAGCTGTGGATTTTTACCGGAACAGGTGTTATAATCGGTGGCCAAATTGGCCCTTACTTATCCAAGTACCTCCCTGATCGTATATTAAAACTGCTCTTCTCGGTTTTTGTAATCGGCGTTGGTATTTTTTACATTACAAAGGGCATAGACTGGATAATTAAATAGACCGTTTTTTCTTGAAATCAGGTTATTATGAAATCAGCTTGACGATTCTCCAGAATAATATACTATATAATTGTATCAGAATTTGAAACAATGAGGAAATCATGCAGGATATAAAAGAACAGATAGCTTCTTCACAGCAACTTTCACAGCTAATTACATCGACAGCCTCTGATGTTAATAAAAAATCTCTTGAACGGAAAAAAATTACTGCAGTAAGCCGTACAGTTCTTGAACAGCTTATTAACCGTAATGATACAATGATTGCAAATTTTGAAACCGTTTTAACTAACCTTCAGGATTCTCAGCGTGCTATTTCAAGTAATAGTGATAGTATTATCAGCAATAAAGATATTTTATCATCCATTATCGAACGGCTTGTTACAGTAGGTGGCGAATTAGCTCAGATGGAACAAGAAATCGAAAAGCTAACAGAAATAGTAGACGAAATTAAAGGTGATACCAATAAGATTTTCTCGCTTGCTCTTAATGCATCCATTGTCTCGAGTAAGTATTCGAATACTTCCGGTGTTTTTGATATTCTCGCCAATAAACTTAATGAGATGTCAAACTTCATTAATCAAAACCTGGAAATTATAGTGAGTGTTGTACGTCCAATTACTGAAGGTGTGCAAAAACTGATAAAAGCCAACGAGAGTGTACTGCACGAGATTGGTGAGGGTACAAAAAGTCTTGATGAGCTGAACTCTGTTCTTGGTAAACAGGTCGAATCTATCAAAGAGCTTTTTGACCGTGCTGATATCTCAGGTAAAGAGATAAAAGAACAGAAACAGATGCTGAATGATGTTAATCAGATGATAATTCAAATGGATAGTGATGCCCAGCAGTCTATTCAGGGGTCATCTAATGTTACTGATCTTGCAAAAAATCTTCAGGAAGAGGTAACCCACTTTCTGTCAATTCATAATTACAACGATGATTTCATAGATAGGGTAAACATAACAAAAGAGAAGGCTCAACATATCTGGCAGAACGCCGAAAATGTTAACCTGAAATCAAAGAATCAACTACAGTTCTCTAAAAACTGTGAAGAGTTCAACGAAAAGATTATTAAAGAGTCTATACAGCTGCAGGAAACAGCAGAGATTATGAATAAGCAGACCGGAGAAAACAGCAAGGTATCTGAGGATATTTCGGCAAATCTTACCCGGCTTACCCGTCAAATCGGGGACATAGAAACAAATATGAATGATTCGGGACGGACAATACAGAAATTTAACGATGACTATAAGCAGATTGACAACATTCTTGAGTTCTTAAAAAATATTCTTAAATCGATGCATCTAATAGGTATGTATTCACGCATTGAATCGGCTCGCGATACCGAAGAGTTTGCCGGTTTCATGAATATCTCTTCCAACATTACCAATTTACAAAAAGAGATTCAAAATAATATACCTGTTATTGAGAAGAATATTAACGATACTCACCAGCTTATAGACTCAGTTAACTCGGCTTTTAAACATATTTCTGCCGACTTCGATATTATTTCTGGCAGTTCGAATCAAATTATTGCTCAACTTGAGGATATTGTAACAACTAACCGCAAAACTGAGACAACAAGTTCCTCAATGCTGGAAAATTCGACACAGATCATTACTCTTTTGAATTCTCTTGACAACCACTTAAGCGAGCTTTCGACCGTAGTCGAATTTCCTATTGAAGGTTCATCCAAAAATGTTGAGCGTGGAAAACAGATAGAGGATATTTTTAATGAAATTATTAAACAGGTGCAGATGATGGAAACGCCGGGTGTTTAGCACCTGGTGTTTAACAGGTCTACTCCATGTTTTTCATTTTTAATAATGATAGAACAGTTGTCATCATTGAATTTGTATCATATTCAATAGGATCCAGAGTCTGAATTATTCCTGTTGAAAGAAGAATTACCTGAATTGTACGGCTTACTTGTCTAATTTTGGTTATATCAGTAGCCATTTCGGGAGAGAGCTCTTTCATTAAATTTTCAAATAACTGCAAGTGATGACGTAAAAACGATTTGACCAGTTTCTTAATTTTTTTATCTTCAAAACTGTAAATAATTATGTTCATCAGAATAATGACATTATCCTGATTCATAAGGAATTTTTCAATTGAATACATAGTTGAAAGAAGAGCCTTGTCACTCATTTTTGTCGCAACCTTCAGAACGTTTATCTGCTCTTCTTCGATAGAGTTAAAGAAATCCTCAATCAATTCCATGAAGAGACTCTCTTTTGTTGGGAAGTAGTGGCGCACTCCACCTTTTGACATACCAGCCTCATCGGCAACATCGTTGAGTGAAATCTGAGAATAGACATCTTTCAAAAGACATCGCTTAAGAGCATCCAGTATTTCTGCTTTTTTTTGTTCAACTTTCTCTGTTTTTTCCATTTGTTTATTTCCCACAAAAAGTAAAGTCATGCTACAATCTGCTCACCTTAATTAGCTTACATAAAAAAGTAAAGGGTATTTCAAAAATTTTTTTATTCTGTTTTCACACAGGGCAAGTCACTCCATCGTGTTGTGTAAGCCGGTGATAAAAATTGTCGTTTCATTTGCCAGCTTTGTGTTAATCCCTCGGAAGCAAGAACAACAGTTTTTGATCCGTAACGGATGTTAAGAGAATCCATAACACTCATCAAGCGGGAATCCCGTTCTATATGATCATTCTGAGAAAAAAGTGAATACTGCTGTTCATCTTTTGGTGTTAATCCGTGAAGCATTATGCCTGTTTTTTTATATTGATATCCTTCCTTGAAAAGAGTATGAAGCAATCGTGTTGCTTCTTTAGTAATAATAGGGCTTGAGTCGGTTGGATAATTAAGAGTAACAGTTGCCGAGTTTGAATAGTGCGGTTCATCTTTAAATAAGTTGGTAGCAATGTATACGGTAAGCGATGAACATAGTAAATTCATTGAACGTAAACGTGTGGCGGCACGGCAACCGTATTCGTGCACAGATTCACTTAATAATGCAAGCTTCGATACCGGGGTACCGAAAGAACGCGACGAGACGATAGAACGGCGGTTAGGTGGGTACTTTTCCATCTTTATACAGGGAGTACCATTCAGCTCAAGTAGCGTGCGTAACCCTGTAACGGCCATCCGTTTACGCACCCAGCTTTCGGGCATGTCAATAAATTCAGCTGTTGTGTTTATGCCGTGATGTGCAAGCAGCCGAGCATGTTGGACTCCTATTCCCCAGACCTGGCTTACGGGCACCATCTGTAAAATTTTTTTTCGATTAAAATCTGTAATACAGCAGCAACCATTTTTAACATTTTTTTTCGCATAAGCATTAGCAGCCTTAGCCAGCGTTTTTGTTGTACCCGCGCCAATTGACATTGGGATGCCAGTGCAACGTAAAATAGTTTCACGAATCTCTTCAGCAAGACTAAGAGCACTTTTTTCAGAAAGAGATTCCGTTGCAAGAAAGGCTTCATCGATTGAGTAGACTTCACATTCTTCGCTGAATGTGGCAAGCAGATCCATTACCCTTCGTGACATATCACCGTAGAGTGTATAGTTTGACGAGAGGTAGATTCCGTTATGGCGGTCAAGAAAGCTCCGCCACTTAAACAGGGGAGCTCCCCTGGGAATACCCAATGCCTTCGCTTCATTCGAAAGGGCTACGGCACATCCGTCGTTGTTCGAAAGAATTATAACGGGGCGTCCCCTCAGTCGCGGGTTAAATACCCGCTCGCACGAGACGTAAAAATTATTGCAGTCGGCAAGAAAATACATCAGAATGCCTGATGAATGATGTGGGTTACAACACCCCAAACTTCGAATTCGGCTTCTGGCTCAATAGAGATATCATCATATTGTGGACTCTCGGCTCGCAGAAGGGCTCCGTTTTCCTTTACCAGCAGCCGCTTGACTGTCAGTTCCCCATCAATGACTGCGATAACAATTTTCCCAGAGAGCGGTGTCAGTGATCGGTCTACGATCAGTATGTCGCCGGGATGAATTGCAGCATCCTTCATGGAATTTCCAGCTACGCGAACGAAGAATGTGGACGCCGGATTTTTCACAAGATGCCGATTAAGATCAAGCGTGCTTTCGATATAATCTTCGGCTGGAGAGGGAAAACCGGCCTGTACCGAAGAACCGAAAAGTGGCCTTGAGCCCTGTGGCGCGGTTTCATCGGGGCGATTGAAAGTTAAGTTACTCATTGCTGCTCCTTCTTGTAATTAGTCTCAGGGTTTTGGAAAACAGCTTAACAAGTGTATAGTTATTTAGCAAGAACAAATTATGCCTTTTATCTCAGGCAAATTGGTTGACACACAATTTGTTACGGTAATTATAATGATTCAATACCATCCAAACTATCGGCTGGATAATAAAATATCAGTGAAAACGAATGACCAACTATAAACAGACAGAGGCTCGTTATATCAAATCGGTCGACTCTGCAATTGAGCGATTCTTTGAATTCCGTAAAAAAGAGACTCAATTTACAGAGATTACCCGCAGTTACGAATTGATGCAGGAGTTCTGCCTTCGCCCGGGTAAAAGAGTACGCCCGGTTTTGATGTTACTTGCCTGTGAAGGATACAATTCGCAGATCGCCACCGAATCAGTGATAGAGTGCGCCGCTCTTATTGAGATTATGCACTCGTTTTTACTTATTCATGATGATATTGTAGATAATGCAGATTTTCGTCGGGGAGCTCCCTCTTTGCACCGAATGTTTCCGGGAAATACTCGTGCAGGTGAGGCGCTGGCTCTTGTATCGGCGGATATGCTCATCTTTGATGTACTCTCGCACATAATGCAGTCTGATCTTGATGATGCAATACGAAAGCTGTTTTTAGCATGTTTTTCCCGTTGCTACCACTCGACCTGTGTAGGGCAAATTCTGGACCTGAAGGCTTCAGGGGGAGGGCTTGATGATACGGCTGCTCCCTATCGGGTTGCACACTACAAAACCGCATTTTATACCTTTGTCTATCCGGTTCTGTTTGGATCAATTCTTTCAGGAGAAAATGATTTAAATCAGCACAGGTTGATTGAAGAGCTTTTTGTCGAACCCGGGATAGCATTTCAGATTCGTGATGACTACATTGGTATTTTTTCTTCAGAGGATGATTCGGGAAAAAGTGCCGCAGTCGATCTGCATGAATGCAAGGTAACAACAATTATTGCCGATGCGGCCGCATTGATGAAAGAATCTGAAAAAAATGAATTTGCGGATCTTTTTTTTAAGATGGAAAAAACTGAATCGGATATTATACTTTTACGAAAATTGATTACAAAAACAGGTATTCTTCAAAAAATAGACAAAAGGCTGACGAATACGGCTTCCAATTTTAAAAATGGGATAGAAGCCTTAGATGTTAGCGAAGAGTACAAAGGCTATTTCCTTCAGATAGTTAAACAGGTATGCATGCTACCCCTAAAAATCTCAGGAGAGATCAATGAATAATGAAAATAGATACTTTATAAAGGAACTTGCTTCAACTCTTGCAACACATGAGGTATTGAGCTCGCTTTACCATCAGGATGTTCACTCGACACCCATGCCGTCAGTTGAAAAGTTGAAGCTGATAGTTTCCAAATTAAGGGCTGTTCTTTTTCCCGGATACTTTGGTTTAGCCTCAATGCGTAGCGGTTCTGTTGAGTTTTATATCGGATCCCTGGTAGATGAGCTCTATGAACTCTTATCTATCCAGATTCAACGTGGTTTCTGTTTTATTTGCAATGAACGTAATGAGCAGTGCCGGGTATGTGATGATAAGTCGGCGGATATATGCCGTGAATTCTTACAAAAATTACCAGCCATACGTCACCTTCTTGCCACAGATGCCATGGCCGGATATGAGGGTGACCCGGCATCTTTCAGTGTCGGAGAGATTATTTTCAGTTATCCGAGCATAAAGGCCTTAACGAATTATCGAATCGCTCATGAACTGATAAAACTGGATGTTCCTCTAATTCCACGGATTATTTCAGAGCTGGCGCACTCAGAAACCGGAATTGACATTCATCCCGGTGCGGTAATTGGTGAGAGCTGCTTTATCGATCATGGAACAGGAGTCGTTATCGGTGAGACCTGCCGTATTGGAAAGAATGTGCGAATCTATCAGGGGGTTACACTAGGAGCGAAGAGTTTTCCTTTGGACGAAAATGGTAATCCTATTAAGGGAATCGACCGTCATCCTAAAGTTGGAAACGACGTAATAATCTATGCTGGGGCAACAATTCTTGGTACAGTAATGATTGGTGATGCTGCCGAGATCGGTGGAAACGTCTGGATTACGCGCGATGTGCCTGCGGGTAGCAAGGTGAGGGCTCAATCTTTTGAGAAGTAGTGATAACGGCTTCCGTTCGAGCTAACAGGAACGAAAACCGTTTCAAAACCGGATCTGTCAGAAAATTTTACAGAATTTCCGACTTCTCGAGCTCACTAATTCCCTTTCTAAGAACATTGTACTGCTCTGTACCCTTCTCAAAGCTGTCAAGATATCTCTGAAAATATGAAATCTGCTCTTTTTTCCAGCTGTGCATATCGTGTTTTGAATGAATCATTTACGGATGCCTCCTTTTGTTGTAGTCTCTTAATCTAATTGTCGGCAGATGCTCCAGTGTATGTACATATATTTTGGTATCCTCTGTAAATTAACTGTGGTATAACTGCAATACCATGCATGGTATGCATACCATGCATATAATGCATTTTCTGTTGTTGCTTCTAACAAAAGGATTTGACTATTGTACACTGCTACTGGTAAACAAGACTTGAATGGTAATTAAAGCCTGAACTAGGAGCCTGCATGCCACTTTATCTGTACCAGAGTAACCGCATCGAGAATATAATCCCGCCATTGGCAGAAGCGTTACAAAGTCACTCTTCTGATGAAAATCTATTGGCAACCGATTACTGTCTGGTTCAGAGTATAGGTATGGGGCGCTACTTCGCCCTCGAGTTGGCAGGTTGTTCATCAATATTTGCCAACTATCGTATGGTTTACCCAAATGCTTTTTTGCAACTGCTGGCTTCGCATCATGGTATTCGTGACCAGGTAGCTACCAAAGAGCAGATTGGCTGGAAAATATTCTCACTCATGAAATCGGGCTCTGTTAGCCATCCAGCACTCGAACACTACTGTGATGGTTCGGATGATCTGAAACTTTTTACCTCTGCATATGCACTAGCCGATATCTTTGATCAATACGCGATGTATAGACCGACTATGGTTCAAGCCTGGGACGAGGGACATGCCATTAAAATTGATAAAGGACAAACCGGTTCTCTTGATGTACAGGATGAGTGGCAATACATCTTATGGCGTCAGATATTCGATGGTACAATGAATCATAAAGCCTCTTTTCAGAAGGAGGTAATTGCTTCAATTTCAAGCATTAGTGATCTTCCCTTTAAACGGCTTTTTATTCTCGGGGTATCTACGATTCCTCTATTCTTTCTTGAAGTTATACATCATATATCACAATTCTGTAATATTCATGTAGGACTATTGGCTCCCTCTGGTGACTATTGGGAGGATATTGTAAACAAGAAGTACCGTTTTTTTACAGCACTGAATCAGCAGGCTTCTGTTGATATTTCGGACTATTTTTTTACCGGCAATACAATTTTAGGGTCTAACGGAATGCTGGGGCGTGACTTCAATCAAATTTTATCTGATTATTTCGGAGATGAACTTGGAATTGACAGGGGAGATTTTTTCGAAGATGAACCTGATACAATACTGGGTAACATACAACGCGATATCCGTGAGCTTAATGACCGTGGAATTTTTGGAGACAAAGAGGGTGCTAAATTTATTCGTCATGAGAGTGATCGTTCCCTTCAGATACATGGCGTGCACTCGAAGCGGCGAGAACTTGAAATTCTGCATGATACTCTGCTGGATATACTTAACAACGACAGTTCAGTAGAGCTTCGTGATATTCTGGTTATGACTCCGGCCATCAATGACTATGCGCCCTACATACAGGCCGTCTTTAATGAGTTCCGGGGCAGTGAATCGTTTCTTGACTTTTCAATTGCCGACCTTTCCCTTGCGACAGATAGCGAAACCGTACCCGCTTTTTTAAAGATAATCGCTCTTTATCGCACCCGTTTTACATGCAGTCAGATTGTCTCACTTCTGCGCTACCGTCCGCTTACAGAAAAAGCTGGTATTCCTGAAGATGAAATAGAGCGTGTTGGATTCTGGTTGCACGAGGCTTCATTTTGCTGGGGGCGTAATGCTGAAGATAGAAAAAAACTGTTGAATGTCAGTTATGATGAATACTCCTTGTCATTCGCACTTACTCGGCTTCTTCACGGTTATCTTTTCCCTCGTAATTACGATCAAACCTTCGAAGACGTTTTCCCTTCCGGTGATTTCGAGGGAGAGCAGGCTATTTTAATGGGAAAGCTGATAGCGTTTGTTTCGCGTATCGAGCAGTTTACCCACAGTTGCGAAGAGCTACGCAGCTGTTCCGGTTGGGAGTCCCTTCTGCATGATCTGGTTCACGACCTCTTTTCAGATAATGACAATTATGCAGAATCGCGTGAAATGCTTTTCTCGTCAATATCACGTTGTACATCCGCTTCTGATTCTATCTGTTCGGATGAGGTTCCATTTGAGATTATAGCACATCTTTTAGATACTCAATTAACTACAGAGAGCCGGGCTTTCGGTTTCATCGATGGACGCATCACTTTCTGTGAAATGTTGCCGATGCGGTCGATTCCCTTTAAGGTGATTGCAATTATCGGTTTTAATGAAAGCGACTTTCCTCGTGCGGCAATGAGAAACAGCTATGACCTGATTCATCGGTATCCACGAACAGGTGATCGTTCAACAAGATATGATGATCGATATCTTTTTCTTGAGACACTTCTTTCGGCTCGAAAGTTTTTATACTTCAGCTTTCAAGCCTATAAGGAGAGCGACAATAGTCGACTGTTTCCTTCACCATTGATTTCAGAATTACTACATTATCTTGAAGAAAACTGTGAAAATTTCAACGCCGCCGAATTTATTCTGTATCATAAGTTGCAGCCATTTTCTGCAGATTATGTAGCGACACGTAAAACGAATAGTAGTGAAAAAGATTCATCTGATTATTTTACCTACGACAAACGTCAGCCTCATAGGGCCCAGATCTATTATAAAAGTAAAAAAAATAAATCTGTATTTATATCAGATTCTATTACTTCAGAACCGGAATCTGCATCATTTCACCTTACACTCACATCCTTAAAACGATTTTTCCAAAACAGTTCCCGCTTTTTTATGCAGCAACGTCTTGGTATCAGGTTTACCATCAGCTCTGATGAATATGAAAACAGTGAGCCATATCAGATGTCAAAAGGAACCAGACGTTCATTGATCTTAACAATGGTTGAAGAGATTATTTCTGATAAAAAAATCAAGTCTGATAAAAAAACACTTCGCATGAATGCTATTTTGCCACTTTTCGCTCCGGGAGATGCTGAGTATAGTTCTATAACAGCAGAGGCACACGATCTTTATGACCGGCTTTCATCTGAAACCAATGTCACCACCTTTTCAAATTGTGATGCTAGGTTCAGCACTGACGGAAAAGAATCAACAGATACAACTCGATCGGTTCTGGTTACAGGCATATTTGATTTAGTAAACAGTGATGGACACTTTGTTCTCTTTCCATCGCCAAGAAAGCAGGCTGATCGTGAAATTGCTGGTTGGTGGCTGGAACATCTGCTCTTTCAATTTTCAGATGCCGACTGCAGGCGCAGCACGATTTTACTCTCTGACACCAAAATAACCTTTGAACAACTCGACAGAGATGTTGCGACTCTGTTTTTGAAGGGAATTATATCGCTTTATGAAGATGGTCTCTATTATCCTTTGCGATTTGACTCTGCTGACTCCTATATGTTATACAGGGAAAGTCTTGATAGTGATAAAGATATCTCTGATATTCTTGAAACAATAAAATATAAGAGTGGTGCCAGGTATGGTACTGACACCATCTATAATGATTATATAAAGAAGACCCAACAATACCGTCAAATCTGCTTTCCTGATTCTGATATTTTTTATTCCCAACAGTTCACCGAATGCTCATTACGCTTTTTCAAAGGAATAAACGGTTATTTTTCCGAGTTGATGGAGGTTGAGAATGTCTGATAATATCTCTGAGCTTGATTTAACAATACCACCTTCATCAGGTTCGGTTTTAGTAGAGGCCGGAGCCGGAACTGGTAAAACCTTCTCTATTGCGATTCTCTTTTTATGGGAAGTCATTGTGAAATACAGGAGTGTTGATTCGATTCTGGTTGTTACATTCACCGAAGCTGCAACTAGTGAATTGAAAGAACGTATACGTAATTTTTTAATGCTGGCACGCGATATTCTTTCAGGATCTTCAAAGAATGAACCGGCAGCTATATACATCAGAACTATCTGTGAATACAATGCTGATGAAAAGGAGAAAGAGCGCCGAATGCTTATAGTGGCACAGGCAATCTATAATTTTGATGATGTTTCAATCTTTACCATTCATGGGTTCTGCCAGAGGATGCTCTCAGAGAATGCGTTTGAAACAGGCTCTCCATTTGCAACAGGGCTTCTGGACAATGAAGACGATGTGGTACGACAAATTGTAGATGATTATTACCGCTCGTACATTTACCGTCAAGATATAAGCAGCTATTCTGCTCTTGTTGATAGCAATGTAAGTGTTAACCGACTTACGAAATGGACTCTTCAGTACATAAAACAGAATGATATAGTTATTACTCCAGAGACAGAGGTTGATATTACCAATTCTTTCGTTGATAAAGAGATGATAGAGTTAATCGAAGATATTACTGAATGCGCGTTGGTTCTTCGCGAAACAGCAATTGAGTGCCGTGCCGAAATAGAATCATTTTTCAATGTTGATAATAAATTTAAAGTAGCATATACTATGAAACTGGTAGTTGAAAATCTTGATCTATGTATAAAGTTTGATCCTAATACTATTTCGTTTGATAAAGGGGCTAAAAAGGCGGTTCAATTTTTTTCACCAGTAAAGATAAAGTCCAAAGGATTGAAAAAAGCTTTCATTGATGAACCGGTTTCACACTTCTTCTTTGAAATGAGCGAGACTCTATTATCCAAGATTGAAAAGTATGAAGCAAAAATGGAAGAGATCCCGCTTCGTGTAACAGCTCTTTATCATGATCTTTTCGCATATACCAAAAAACGTCTCTCTGAATACAAGTCGGAACGCCACCTGATAAGCTACAATGACATGCTTGCAAATCTGGATGCTGCCTTGACTGGAATGACAGATCTGGCTGCCCGAATACGTACACGATACAGATCTGTCTTTATTGATGAGTTTCAGGATACAGATCCATTACAGTATCGAATATTCTCTACTATATTTAAAGAGGCTGACGTTCCGCTCTACTTTATCGGAGATCCGAAACAGGCAATATATTCGTTTCGAGGTGCCGACTTGAACACCTACCTAGAGGCCGCTAAAGCCTGTTCGAAAACCTATTCGCTAACTACTAATTATCGCTCTACAGAAGATGTTCTTTCTCCGATAAACAGACTCTTCAGTGGCAAGGCACCTTTTATTGAAGAGGGAATAGTCTATGCTGATGCGCAAACTGCGGGACAACCACAAGAGAGAGAAGTAATCGATGATGGGCAAACCAATTTTATAATTCCTTTAATTAATGATATGAATTCTGGAGGCACACAGTCCCTGATAGCCGAACATGTTGCTATGGAAATCGAAAAGATATTAAAACTTTCAGCTGATGGAAAAACATGCTTAACAGATTCCAATAGTAAACAACCACGTTCGATTCGCCCGTCCGATATTGCTGTGCTGGTAAGAACATCGACTCAGGGAAGTATAGTCGCAAATGCAATACGTGAACGTGGAATTACCGCAATCGAGATTTCTCCTGACTCAGTATACAGAAGTCATGAGTTTTTTGAAATGGAGCTTTTACTTTTTTCTCTTGCTGACCCCTATAGTAGCAGCAAACTATTTGCCCTTTTATCGACCCGTATCTGTTCATTTTCTGCAAGTAAGATCGACAGCCTTCATATTGGTGAAAGTGAAGAATACAATGATTTGCTTCTGGCAATACGCAATTATGCGGAATTGTGGCGCGAAAAGGGATTTCATGCCGCAGTACTCGCAATCTTCGACGATTTCAAAACCTATGAATCAGTTCTTGGTCTGGAGGGTGGAGAACGTATTATCACTAATTACATGCATATTATTGAGCTTTTTCATGATTACTGTCTTAAAACCGGTGCCGGTCCAGATGAATTACTTTTTCACATTCAACTGATAAAGAGAGGGGATACCGGCGAAAATGAGACTGAAGTCCCAGTGCGTATGGAAAGTGATGAACAGGCTGTTATAATCTCGACAATCCATAAAAGCAAAGGGTTGGAATATCCTATAGTTTTCGTACCATACTGCTGGAAAAATTCTGCGCCACTTTCCGGTTCCCCATTTACTTTTCACCGCAATGGTAAACGCTATCTGGATATTAGTGCCTCCTCCAAGTCTGATAATTACGCTACCTGCTGTAATGAAATCCTATCCGAAAATATCCGTCTGCTTTATGTTGCTCTAACACGTGCACGTAGCCGAGTTTACCTCTACTGGGGCGAAATAAAAAATAGAAACAGGAATTTTTACTCTTCGGCACTCGATTATCTTCTGTTCAGAGATTGTGTTTCAGATATAGAAGATGTCGTTATGAATTTACGTAGCAATCTTGAAGAAGAGAAGCCGTCGGTGTATAATAGGGTTAAAGACTATTTTAAAGGGTATGCAGTAACCGCTTATAATGTGATTGAAGTTCCGGCTGAGTCCGATTATATCCCTGTAGAGCGCACATGCAACTTTTCAAGCCGCGAATTTACACGATCCATCGATAACTCCTGGAAGATTAACAGCTATTCCTACATCACTTCTGGAATTCGGAATGAAGGTCAACATGAGCGTCACTATCAGAGTGGAAATCCTGTTCCAGACGACATGCTTCCTCCCGGGGCTGCTGCTGGAAATTGCTTCCATGCTATTCTTGAACAGATCGCCTTTATTCAACCGGTCTCTGATTATGATGAACTGATAGAAGATCAGTTACGGATGCACGGCTTTAATAAAACTTACAAAGATTATGTGAGTCGTTGTATTGATTCGGTACTTAAAGCACCTCTTCAAAAAAATTTTTCACTTTCATTACTGACTGACCGCGACCGAATTCACGAAATGGAATTTTATTTTCCCATAGAATCGGTTAAACTGCAAAATCTGATATCAGTTGTGAATAGCTACTATCCTGAATTTCACTCTACAGAAAACACCCTCTTTTCTTCGGAACTAAAGGGTTACATGAAGGGTTTCATAGATTTGGTCTTTCAAAAAGAGGGCAAGCTTTATATAGCAGACTGGAAGAGTAATTACCTGTCAGGCAGTTATGAAGAGAACGCAATAACCGATTCTATGAAAATGCATAACTATCATATTCAACTGGTTATCTACTCTATTGCCCTATGGCGGTATATTCGATCTCGAACGGGCACTTATAACTATCAGGTCTTCGGGGGAGTCTACTATTTTTATGTTCGAGGGATGGAGACTGATTCACAGAATGGAGTCTATTTTAACCGTCCGCAACAGAAGTTTCTAGAAGAGGCTAACAGCTGCTTTTTATAAAACAATAATAACAGCATGAACCGGATTCCAACGACTATCAGGAAGATACTATGATAACCGATATTAAATCAACAGAAGAATTTTACAGCAGATACGAATTACTCTTTTCTTCAGGTCTGTTTTGTTCTACCGATCGATACTGTGCTGATTACATATTGAAACATGAAGCATGTTATGACCCGACCTATCATCTTCTGCTTCTGGTACTTTCATACTCCTCATTACGCTCTCATGTCTGTTACCGATTTGGGAGTGATCCTTTTGGTGAAGACGCTCTGAAGCTGACAGATGAAACTGTTATTGCCCAACTGCAACAGCTATGTGAACTATTATCTAAATGTGAAAGTCACTTTTTAAAACAGTTCGCAACTGTGAGTGATGGAAGTAGCGTTACACCTGTTGTGATATATAACGACAGCATCTATCTTTATAAAAACTTCTATCATGAAAAGTCAGCTGCTCGCATTTTAATAGAGCGTGCCTCACGTGCACCTCGAACAGATGTTGCAGAGATGTCATTGGCGGCACGACTCCTTTTCCCTGACTGCGATAAACCAGGTTCTGTGAATTGGCAGTATATCGCTGCACAGGTTTCACTTCGTAACTTTTTAACTGTAATCACAGGAGGCCCCGGTACAGGGAAGACGACTACAGTATTTAAAATATTCCTGCTGCTCTACTCTTTATATCAGAGTCAGGGGCGTACTTTTTCTGCCGTACTTACAGCGCCGACAGGTAAGGCTGCGGCTCGAATGCAGGCGGCATTCGGACAGGCTCGTCGTACTATTCTTGAAGACAAGACCTTACCTGATCTGTTCCGTTTAACTGATGACACGGGCGACATAAACTCACTCACGCTTCACAGGCTAATAGGTCTGGGACGGAATGTTTCTGAAAATGATATTACATCGCTTCCCTACGACCTAGTGAT
This sequence comes from Spirochaetota bacterium, assembly GCA_027858855.1. Classification (GTDB taxonomy): domain Bacteria; phylum Spirochaetota; class UBA4802; order UBA4802; family JAFGJZ01; genus JAFGRW01. The sequence goes on from JAQIBV010000039.1 coordinate 51,045, forward strand.
AGTGGATGAGGCATCCATGATGTCTCTTTCTCAACTCTATAAGCTCCTGATTCATCTGCGGGATGATACTTCTTTAATTTTACTGGGTGACAGTCAACAGCTCTCTTCAGTGGATGCTGGAGCTGTACTTGCAGATATTTGCGAAGGGGGTAACCGTACGCTCTATTCTGAACAGTTTACAACTTTAGCACAGGAGTGCGGCTGTAAAATTCCTTCTGAACTTTGCACAGGCTTAAGATACGGGCTGCGTGACTCTGTTGTATATCTTACCGAGAGCTACCGCTTTTCAGAAAGGAGTTCAATCGGCTTATGTGCCACCGCTATAAAAGCCGGAGATACCGGCCGGTTTATGGATCTTATCGAAGAAGGAAATTCTGAAATAAAATTTATCGAAACTGACGGTAAAAATGATATGAAACAATCTATTGAATCAGTTATTGCAATGATTAATAAATCTTCGTCAGATCCGTATGGTTCTTTTTTGAATAATGTATTGATTGAAGATAAAATTATCATTTTTAATCAGACCATGTTCTTATGTGCAGTACGCAGTGGCCCTTGCGGTGTTGAGTCTGTAAATACTATTCTGGAAAACTATCTTCGTAAACAGTGTGACAAATCTGGGGGCTCTTTTGATACACGACCTATACTTATTACAAAGAATATGTATGATCTTGATCTTTACAATGGAGATACGGGTCTGTCTATTCAGGAGGGTAAAGCCTGTTATTTTTATCATTTGAATGAAAACGACTATTCAATCAAAAAAATAAATTTCTCATTAATCAATCACTTTGAGCCTGTGTACTGTATGACAGTACACAAAAGCCAAGGATCTGAATACAATAGCGTGGTAATAGTATTACCCGATCGTCAATCACCAGTTTTGTCACGAGAGCTATTATACACTGCATTCACACGTGCAAAAAAAAGAGTCTATATTATTGGGAGGCAGGACATAGTTAAATACACTATTGAAACAGCCCGTAATCGTATGTCGGGTCTTTCAACTCAGTTATATGGTAGTTAAACTTCTTGACACCTGCTATTTAATACATAAACTGAGATTCTGCTAAATTAATCTGAAATTTAATCTGGAGATTAGAAATGATCCTTACGCACATAAGTCAAACTTTAGTTGAATTGGGGCTTCAGGTACAGTATGCTGGTAAGGTCTCGTATGCTGTTCTTGTAGCTTTTATAATTGCTATAAGCATTATAGCCAATATCATCACAAAAAAAATAATTCTAAGGGTTGCAACCTGGTATATACGTAACAACCGTTTTACCTGGGACAACGTTATGCTTGACCGTAAGGTCTTTCAAAGACTTTCGCATCTGGTTCCAGCAGTAATCATATATATCTTTATAAATATGTTTCCAGAGAGTTTTCAGGAACCCCTGAATCGCGGTGTAAAGATTTATGTAATATTTATTGCAGTAATAACACTTCACGCCTTTCTTGATGCAATCAATGATATCTATAACACCTTTCAGATCGCCAAAACGCGTCCAATAAAAAGCTATATACAGGTTAGCAAAATTTTCATTACTGTTATAGGTTTTGTTCTAATGATTGCCGGTATCATGGGAAAGAGTCCATCAATACTTCTCGGTGGTATTGGTGCTTTATCAGCAGTTCTTATGCTGGTATTCAAAGATTCCATTCTTGGTCTTGTTGGTGGTGTTCAGCTATCAACAAACGATATGGTCAGGGTGGGTGACTGGATAGAGATGCCTCGTTACGGTGCCGATGGTGACGTAATTGATATCTCGCTTAATACGGTAAAGGTTCAGAATTTTGACCGCACTATTACGACCATTCCAACCTATGCTCTTGTGTCCGATTCGTTTAAGAATTGGCGGGGCATGCAGGAAGCAGGCGGAAGGCGGATGATGCGTGCCATTAATATTGATATTGCGAGTATTAAGTTTTGTGATTCAGAAATGCTTGATACATATAAAAAAATATTTCATTTAACTGAATATATAGAATGTCGTCAAAAAGAGATTGATGAATATAACAAAGAGTTTGGTGCCGACCCTTCGATACCTGTAAACGGCCGGCGCATGACTAATATCGGTGTTTTCCGGAGATACATCGCAAACTATCTGAAAAATCATCCTAAAATTCATAACGAAATGATTCAGATTGTGCGTCAGCTTGCACCTGCTGAAAACGGACTTCCCCTTCAGATATATGTATTCATCAATGATACAAACTGGGGTAACTATGAAGAGGTACAGGCGGATATCTTTGACCATATACTCGCTGTTGCTCCATGTTTTAAATTAAGGATTTTTCAGAATCCAACAGGTTACGACTTCCAGACCGGTTTTACAAAATAGCAGGGGATTTCGAAAACCACTATTGAGAATTTTTCCTGGTATTCTGTTTGACTCAATATAACCCGACTTTATTGTTACTTGAAAATTCGGCCGGATGGTGCAATGGAAATTCCTTTTCATAAAATAGATATTACTGAAGAAGACATATCAGCAGTAGCCGAAACTATGCGGGGCGGCTGGCTTACAATGGGGCCGAAAACCTTCGAGTTTGAACGCACCTTTGCCTCTTTTCTTGAATGTGATGATGCCGTTGCTGTTAGCTCGTGCACGGCTGCTCTTCATCTAGCTCTTGCAGCCGAAGATATCGGTCCTGGAGATGAGGTAATAATCCCTGTTACAACTTTCGTAGCGACATCTGAAGCGGTACTCTATACCGGTGCAAAGCCGGTATTTGCGGATGTTCTTACCAGTGACCACACAATTGATCCAGAGCATGTAAAACAATTAATCACTCCGAAAACCCGGGCAATTATCGCAGTACACTATTCAGGTAATCCCGCCCGAATGGAAGAACTGTTGCAGGTTGCCCGTGAACACTCCCTGATTTTAATTGAAGACGCTGCTCATGCTTTTCCGGCATCATATAACGGCCGGACTTTGGGGACAATTGGGGACTACGGCTGTTTTAGTTTTTATGCGACTAAAACCATAACCACAGGCGAGGGTGGAATGATTGTTTCTCCTTATACCGAAAAACTTGAACGTATACGCTCGCTACGCCTACACGGCATCTCTAAAAGCGCCTGGAATAGATATGCAAAAGGGGGCAAGGCTCGTTATGATGTTTATGAAAATGGTTACAAGTATAATATGACCGATACAGCCGCTGCCCTTGGGCTTTCTCAACTTAAACGGTGTGGCAGTTCTTTACAGAAACGCCGTAAAATAGCTGAGCACTACGAATCTTTTTTCAGTAAAAGCTCTCTGCTTATCCCTTATGAAATCTGCTCTGAAAATATGAGTGCGCACCACCTCTATCCTTTGAGACTGAACATTGAGCTTCTTGATCTGGATATCGATATATTTGCAGATAAACTTATGGAAAGGGGAATTGCTACCTCTCTGCATTTTATACCTTTTTACGAATTTACCTATTATCAAACAAGTCTTAAAAAAGAGGATTATCCGGGAGCACAGTGGATCTATGAACGTTGTATATCATTACCGATTTACCCGGCAATGAATAGTGAACAGATTAGCTATACCGCTGATGCTGTTATGGATATTTGCAATAAATATAAAAAAACCATGCCTGGACGGCTCACTAATGAAAAGTAAAGTTTTAATATATGGAGCAGGTTCAGCTGGCCGTTCCATTGCCCATGAACTATCACGGACATCTACCGTCATTACCGGATTTATTGATGACAACCCAGAGCTTCAGGGATCAGTTATTGCTGGAATTCCCGTTTTGGGCGATAGTTCTTCCATTCGGGAAGTCATTCAGCAATACGTCATTACCCGATTTATTGCGGCTATTCCTTCAGCTCATACTGAAAAAATTAACAGCGCTCTTTATGATGTCTTAGGTTGTGATCGAGAAATTAAGGTTCAGATCCTTCCTTATGTAACCCGTTTTTTTGAATCACCTCTGATAAACGAACTCGAGGATTCCTCATATATTAAGCTAATAGATAGAGAAGAGATAAGTTGTGATACTGATTATCTGACGCACAAGTATTCAGGTAAAACCGTGCTTGTGACCGGAGCCGGTGGCAGCATCGGTTCCGAGTTGTGTCGTATGCTTCTAAGGCTTTCGGTTTCAAGGCTTATCTGTCTGGGACATGGCGAGGGTTCAATTTATTCACTTTCCCGCTCACTGGAGGGTTTTGGCAGCAATACACCTGTAGAATATGTAATCGCCGATGTTAAGGATAAGGTGCAACTCTTAAAAATAATGGAACGTTTTCAACCCGATACCGTATTTCATGCTGCTGCTCATAAACATGTGCCGTTAATGGAAACAAATCGCAGAGAGGCTTGCATTAATAACATAGCTGGCACACGCTGCCTTTTGGAAGTGGCTGATAAAGCAAATGTTGAATCTTTTGTTTTCATCTCTACCGATAAGGCTGTTTACCCATCCTCCATTATGGGTGCAACAAAACGTGCTGGAGAATTATTGACACTCTCCTTTTCGGGAGACATGAAATGTTCTGTTGTAAGATTCGGAAATGTTCTGGGAAGTCGGGGATCCGTAATCCCACTCTTTAATGATCAGGTAGAGCGGGGTGGACCGGTAACAATTACCGATTCCAAGATGCGCCGTTATTTTATGACCATTCCCGAAGCTGCTATTCTTGTTATTCATGCCGCAATAATGAATGATTATTCACTGTTTATTCTGAATATGGGACGGGAGTATTATATTCAGGAAATCGCCGAGAATATAATACGGTCAAAATGCCTTATACCCGGCAAAGATATTAAAATCATCTATACAGGGCTTCGCATGGGCGAAAAGTTGAGTGAAGAGCTTGTGTATAAAAACGAACAAAAAAAATCTACCGGCAACTCGAATATCATTGCACTACGTCCTGAGTATTCAGTAAACTATAATACTCGGAATGCGATTGATCAGTTTCTTTTGTCTCTTCCTCTTTATAATGAAAATGAAATTGAGACTAAATTGTTCTCCGTTATCAAGGAGTTACCGAAAATTCAGGATTGATTTTTTTTTGTGGTGAATTTGACGTTTTAAAGGGTTATATAAGTATTCTCTGATAATTAACTTATTAACAATGGTTTCCATAATTTAAACAATTAATGCTTATCTTTCTTTGCCGTAGGCGGAAAAAGATAAGCATTTGTTGTGAATGTATTCATAACAAAAATTTATCTTGTAAATAATTGCTCTGAATATTTAATAGATTTTAAATAAAATCAGGATTGAGTAGAATTAATAACCGGAAATAAATTCCGATCGATTATATTAAGGAGTTAACATGAAAATAACAGTAGTTGGCACGGGATATGTCGGGCTTGTTACAGGAGCCTGTTTTGCAGATATGGGTAATGATGTCTGGTGTGTCGATATAGACAAAAATAAGATAGAAAATCTTAAAAAGGGAATTATACCCATCTATGAACCTGGGCTTGAAGAGATTGTTAAGCGCAATCATGAAGAAGGTCGCCTTAATTTCACCACAGCAATTGAAGAAGGGCTCGATCAATCACTCTTTGCCTTTATTGCAGTTGGAACCCCTCCCGGTGAAGATGGATCTGCTGACCTTCAGTATGTTTTAAAGGTTGCCGAAGAGATAGGTTGCAATATGAAGCACTATACGATAGTGATAAATAAATCTACTGTCCCTGTGGGTACTGCTGAAAAAGTGCGTGAAAAGATCAATGAGGTTCTTGCCGAACGCAAAGATACAGAGCTTGAATTTGATATAGTTTCGAATCCGGAGTTTCTAAAAGAGGGCGATGCCGTGGATGATTTTATGCGCCCTGAGAGGGTTATAGTAGGCTGTGATAATGTACGGACAGGCGAATTAATGAAAGAGCTTTATGCTGCCTTTACTCGCAGTGAAGAGCGCTTCTATACAATGGATATTCCCTCAGCCGAACTTACAAAATATGCCGCTAACTGTATGCTGGCGACACGCATCAGCTTTATGAACGAAATATCGCATATATGTGAGGCCACGGGAGCCAATATCGAGATGATACGACGAGGTATAGGTTCTGATTCGCGTATTGGTCGTTCATTTCTTTATGCAGGTATTGGATACGGAGGCTCTTGTTTCCCGAAAGATGTGAAAGCATTGATACGAACTTCACGACAGCTTGGAATGGAGTCTAAAATTCTTAATGCAGTTGAGGAGATTAACCAGGAACAGCGAGTACTGTTTGCAAAGAAGGTAGCTGATTACTATAAAGGTGATCTTAAAGGTAGAAAATTCGCAGTATGGGGGCTTGCTTTTAAGCCACAGACCGACGATATGCGTGAAGCCCCCTCTGTAGATATTATTACAGCATTGCATGCGCTTGGTGCTTCGTTTGTCGCCTATGACCCGATTGCTGCAGAAAACGCGAAAGAGCTTTTACCTGATACTAATATTGAATATGTGCATAATAACTATGAGTGCCTTAAAGATGCAGATGCCCTAATAATAATGACCGAATGGCACCACTTCAGAAAACCTGATTTTGAACGAATGAAGAGCCTGTTAAAAGAGCCGGTAATATTTGACGGGCGCAACCAGTACAATAATATTTCAATGAAAGAGCGTGGCTTCACCTATATCAGTGTGGGCAGATAATTTTTAAAATTTTTTTAAGATAAAGAGGCAACCTGTAATGATTAACGTTATTTTATGTGGTGGTAGTGGAACACGACTGTGGCCGCTTTCACGTAAACTGTACCCGAAACAGTTTGTGCCTTTATTTGACGGTAAATCGCTTTTTCAAAAGACAATAGAACGTAACAGTGCTCTCTGTTCCAACTTTATTTATGTGACAAGCAGAGATCTGCACTTTATGACTGTTGACCAGAGTGATGATACTGGCATTCCAGGAATTCAACAGAAGAGCAGCTATATTTTAGAGCCTATCGGGCGAAATACTGCACCTGCGATTGCCCTTGCCTGTCTCAGTTGTGACCCAGATGAGATTATTCTTGTGACGCCTTCAGATCATCTTATCCGAGATACAGATCAATACGCTGCCTGTGCAAGAGATGCCCAGAGTCTGGCTAAGGCCGGATATCTTGTAACCTTTGGCATCGCTCCTTCATATCCCGAAACCGGATTCGGATATATAGAGGGGGGGGGTGATCTTACAGAAGTTACGAATGCACGAGTTATTCAGGCATTTAAAGAGAAGCCCGATAAAAAAACTGCTACCGAATATATGAACAGCGGTAACTATTTCTGGAATAGTGGCATGTTTGTATTTAAGGCTTCAGTATTTCTGAAAGAACTTTCGACTTATGCACCTGAAATATATAAAACCTGTATTGAAGCATACAATGCATTATCCCCCTGGAAAGATTATGGTAGCCCGGTACTCCCAGTTTCACTTGAGCTGATGAAAGCCATTCCTGCAGACAGTATCGATTATGCCGTGATGGAAAAGAGTTCATTAGGGGCAGTGATTCGCTCCGATTTTGGCTGGAACGACCTGGGAAGCTTTGACGCCTTGTATGATATTCTGGAAAAGGACTCCAATGGTAACACCAGCGATGTTGATCATGTATTTATTGATAGCCACAACAATATTGTCATTGGAGCCGGACGATTAATTGCAACAATTGGTATTGAAGATTCTATTATAATTGATACCGAAGATGCTCTGTTAATTTCAAAACGGGGTGATTCGCAAAAGGTAAAAGACGTTGTTGACCAGTTAAACAGCAGTAAAGGAACGATTTCAGAACTTACAGATATTCATCGTACAGCCCACCGTCCCTGGGGAACATATACAGTTCTTGAAGAGAGTGCTAACTTCAAAATTAAACGAATAATGGTTAAACCAGGTCGCCGGCTTTCATTACAAAAACACATGCATCGCAGTGAACACTGGGTAGTCGTCACAGGAACAGCCACTGTTGAAATTGCGGGTGAAGAACAGATTGTGCGACCGAATGAATCAGTGTATATTAAAATTGGTGATTCTCATCGTTTAACAAACAATGGTATTGTACCGCTAAATATCATTGAAACACAGGTCGGACAATATGTGGGTGAAGAAGATATTATCCGCATGGACGACGACTATGAACGCTAATAAGCCAAATAAATGTTCAAAAAGCAGAAATATTTGCGATGTCCGCAAAGCGAAATATTTCTGCGGTTTTTAGATCCTTTGCGAGAAAACTTTCTATTACTATATGCAATCTCTGGCGAAGCCAGGAATTGTATCCCCTCCGAAACTACTATTCTTATAACGTAAATATTCATCCCCATTGGTTATAACTACTGAAATTTTTATTTTTTCCTCTATAATCTAAAAAAATTCGCCCTTTTTTCAAAATCCAACGTTTGTAGAGTAGAGAAGTAAATTATTAATTTTGCTCTCAACTAAAAAAAGGGAGGAATTATATGAAAACAAGGAGATTGGTCCTAACCTTGATGCTTATGACTATAGGTCTTGGTAGTTTGAGTTGCAGTGTGAGCTCAAAAGAACCGGTAAAACTACAAACAGAAACTATTGATGACGTTGATCCTGCAACAGGTGAACCTGTTGACGAAGAAAATGACACCCCGGTTGAAGAAAACAATACCACTAACAATAATGATGATACCACTACAGAGACAGCCGATAATGAACCAAGTGCAAACGATGCAATATCGGAGGCAACTCCGGGTGTTCAAATAGAACATGTTAACCTAAATAATATAGAAAGTGACCCAACTGGGCTGCATATTTCTGATGATTATGACGGTGATGGAATACCAAATGATCAGGAGATATTTTCGAATCCTTATATTGCTGATTACCCGCGTCTTGTCGCAAGGATATCCCCGCCCATAACGATGGAGATACGTGTGAGCTCGACCAGTGTAGAAGAGAACCATTCTGAAACAGTTGAGCAGCAGGACTTCAGTGAAACAATAAAAAACAGCATGGAAGATGTACAGTATAACGAGACGCGTGAGAAGACCACACCCTACGAGGTCAGCACAAGTGAATCGTATGGAGAGAGTAACGAGCACTCTACTCTGGAATCGGAAGAAACAGGTAGCTCTTCTGGAGGAAATGCAGAAGTATTTATTTTTGGAGTGGGTGCGAAGACTTCAAATAACTCGGCAACTACCAATCAGGAGTCTGTTGCGAACTCTTTTGAAGAGTCATCTGCATCAACCACAACAGTATTTGAAGATGTAACCTATATAGACAATCTTAGTCGAAACGGTATCTCTTACACAAATGATACTGTTCAGTCCATAACCAGTAATGCCCGCAAAAGTTCTGTTCTGAAAAAAACAGATATCATCGGCCCAAATGCGGGTGTAGTTAGAGCCTCACTATATCTTGAAAATCCGACTGTCAACATGCCAGCCCGTATATCTAATGTAGTATGCACCTTGACATTCAGGACTGCTGCAGGAGAATTTTTGCCTGTAAAAACTTTTAAACTTCGTAATGAAGACTGGACTGAATTTGAACAGGATATTTACGGTCAGGACGATTTAGGGCCCTATACGATTGAAATATCCGGACTTAATACTGCTGAGGTTACCAATGCTTTAAAAAACGGGTATCTGCCACAGATACATGTGGTGAATTACGATATCACCCGTGTGGAAGATTCAAATTATAACCCGGGTGTAGATAACCTTAAAATTGTTGAAGAGAATGCGAAGGGGCGTACGGCACAGATTGTAGTCAGCGCTCCGAATTACCGTGATTCTTTTCGAGTTACAGCATTCAATGTAGAGGATGATGGAACAATTACTACGGGTATATCACTGAAGAAAGCCCTGTTTAAAATTTATCATACCAGAATGGGGCGAATGGAACAGTGGCACCGTGATTCTCTAAACAGAGATTTAACCGTTCAAAGTGATGGATTGAAGTGGATTGATGGAAGTCTTAATCCCAACGAGTATACCTATAGTGACAATACTACAGGTAATCAATGGAATGAGCTTGAAACCTATGTAAAGGTCTATGTTGATGAGAACAATAAAACGGTTTACCGTGAACAGATAAAACGTATAAAAAACATAAGTGAGGTTAATCCCTTTGACCGCCGAAATGGTAATGATCCGAATCGGACCTTGACTGAAGAAGAGATACTAGATATGCAGTACTGGGTAGTTATGCATAATGGACGTTACTATAAAGGAGATATTAATGATCCGATAATGCCCGGTGAGCGCTATGAGATTGTTCTGCTGAACAACAGGGATTTTAATAACTATTTCAAAGGCTTCTCATACACTCCACTTCAGTCACGTCAAAGTTTCCGCTTAAGTACGCTTTGGAATAAAAATGCCAGTGATGATATAGATAGTCGTAGTATCTATCTTGGAAAGGTGTACAGAGATGATATAATCAATGTTGAAGTCGATCTACTTCAGAACCGAATGCTTATCGATCCATCTTCATCATATTACTCAGGTATTCGCAACAATATTAACGGAAATATTCCCTACAGACTTACCGATATGTACGATGCAAATGTTTATAATGCAGTTCCGGAAGATTTCCGCATTGAGGCCCAAGGGGGGATAAACAGTATAAATCTCGTAATCGAGAAGTCGGTAAATGCGCTTACTTATAAAATTGATATACAGTCAAAATCAGATGCTATATTTAACAGGAGTATCCGAATCACTGAAAAAGAGCGCTCAGAAAAGGGTGGCTTTACAGGAATTCACCGTAAAAGTATTGATACTGAATATGGAGAGATTGGATTGATACCGGCTGGTGATTATAGCGTAACAGTGTACGCCGAGGGTACATTATATGGTGTTAATGTTGAAAAACGATGTCGTTATATTCGCGAGGTATCTGTACAAAACGCTCTTAACCAGGTTCCCGGTTATTATACGTACAGTGCTGATGGTGGTTTAAATGGTGCCGGAATTTCTGTCAGTGGTGGAGCAAATACTGAGTATTATGTTGTAGAGTATGAGGGACCATTGAATGAAGCCTACTTGTCCGGTGGCGGCAGTAGTGAGTCTGGAATTTCAAATGTTAGCTCTGGTTATTCATGGATCAATTTACCCAAACCTCATGATTTCAAAACATTTGTTAATCCCGGTGAACCGGCAGTTTTCCGAATACTTGTTTACCCTGTAAACCGTTACAAGGATGGACGCATGGAGAACAGTGCTCGCACAGAATACATTACAGTACCATTTGATCAGTATTTAGAGCAGAAACGGTATTATCCAGAGTTGGTACGTGATTATGCGATTTTTGATTCTATCGATCTTGAGGTAAACTTTAATGAGGGCAGTGGCTGGATACCTATCCATTTTCTTGGACCAAAACCGGAAAGTGAATATATAGATTGTCGTTTTACAAAATATCTCAATCTGAAGGAACAGCGCTTCTTCTTTTCATTCAAGGCGCCAAGTGGAGAATTGTATGATACTGCACAAAATGTATTTGCAGGTGGGCGAAGCAATGTAGATTTATATATCCGTACAAAAGCCTATGAAAAATATCGTAATCGATTCTGGCCGTTGAAAGGCAGTGATATTCTTTTTCAATTTACTGGAGGAATAACAGGAACTATTAAAAAACTCTGGGTAGATGGAGTTAACGGAGTCAGTTCTATCATCTCTGATGCTACAAGCGTCGAAGACATTTTAACCGGTTCTCTTGGAGGAGTAACAGATGTAATAAATGGATCAATTGAAAAAGTATTTTTTTCGCCCTTATCATACCGCCTGTTCAGTATCCGCACTTATTTAACAACAGGTAATCTGGTAGAAACTGTTAGCGAAGACACTTCATTTGGCTTTAATGCCTATGTTTCGACAAGTAGTTCTAATCGGATAGTTGTGAACAATATTGATGCAGACTACTGTGATGAGTTTAAAGTATTTTATAAACAGATTAGTCCCAATGATAACTCTAATTTTAATACAGCAGAAAAAAACAGAATTGCAAATACCGAAATCAACTTCTGGAATGAAGTTCCGGGTGGTGCTACACCAGGAGAGACAATTACAATTACAGATTTGGTAGCGAATACGGGCTATGCCGTCGCACTGGTTGGTGAAACCCGTACAGGAAATTATCTTGGACCAGTCTATTATGGAACAACACTTGATAATATTAACATGAACAGTATTGAAAAACTTATCCCACGTAATCGTGTTAAACCTGATCCAGTTGAAAACATTTCTTTAGCTTTGGAACAAGGTGGTGGCGAAATCATCGTTTCTAATATACTGAGTAGTAACGCGACTTCATATGAAGTTCAATACCGTAGTATTGATGGTTCTGATAGTAATACAAGTTGGACCAGTACTGAAAGGCTGACTCCTGCGACTGCATACAGTCCGGTACAGGTTTTATTGCCAACTTTGATGTGGAACACATATGAAATCCGAGTTTTTGCGTATAACAGTTTTGCACCTGAAGGACAAAATAGCAGCCAAAGTGAAGTGATGCTTATTTCAACAATTCAGGGAGACATTCCTGAAATAGATGTAGAGTATGTAAGTATGACCCAAGAAATAGAGGAGGAATACAGTTCTAGTGTGTGCAATAGTGATCACACAGGACTAAATTATAAAACTACTACTACAACAGTAGCAGATCTTAGAGTTTCTGTTAGTAATTTGCCTAATAACACCATAACCTTGTATATTGATACAAAAATTTGGGATGCAAATGACAACTATAAAGAGGAAATTAGTGAAGTGGAAATAGATGGGAATAGTCAGGTCAGTACTATCGTTTTTGATTCAATAGATTACTCAATAATTAAAACGATTGAAGAATGTAAAGAAATTGCGCGAGATAGTTATGATTGGAGAGTGCAAAGCGATATGGGTAGTTCAAATTATAGTAAACTCATCTCATTGTCTGTTAAAATTATTGCCGAGGATGGTGCAGAACTTTTAGTGTCATACGATGAGAACCAATGAAAAAAATACTTAAAAAGTTAATATTCATATTTATGTTTTTTTTTGCATCTTCGATTGATGCAAATACTAATATTAAAAACATATGTATTATCGTTACACCCCTGGCAAATGTGAATGGTAGTCAGCAGGAAGCTGATATAGCCACCCACAGGTTGCGGGGTAGCCTTAACGCCGAGATCACAGGTCGTATACCGGCCTGTGACGTCAGCGAAGCAAATTCAGCCGTAACAGCCTATGATGTTACGGTAACAGCAAGAGGTGAGTATATAGCTCGCGGGTCTGGAAGCAGTACAGAAAATCCGGAATTTATGCTTGTTGTGCGACTTTATAGTGAAGAGAATGTTTTATTAAAAACATTTCAGGGAACCTGGTTTAAAGAAGTCACCATGCAACAGGAGATAAACAGACGGTCACAAGAGATAACCTCGTTTTTAGTCGTCTATTTTAGCCAGGAGCTTAAACGAAGAGCAGATAAATCTGGTGTTATTATAAAAAAAGATGCCGAAACTACTGAAAAAAAACAGAGCTGTAAAATTAAAACAACTCTTGGCTTTGGCTATGTGCAACCTGTCGGTCGCCTAAACGAGATAGCGGCCTATGGAGTCGGTACAGAGCTGTCTATTGGTTCAAAAGACTTTCTTTCATCTCTTTACTCTTCAGATCGAATTACCTTGCGTGCAGTATCCGGGTATGTTCGCTACGAGCCTGCAACCATAACGGTGCAATCCTTGCACTCTATTTACCTTAAAGTGGCACTAGGCTATGATTTTAGTTTCGGGAATCTCTCCTTTATACCTTTGGCCGGAGTCGGACAACAATTTTCGATAATGTCTCATGATGATCGTGACCCGGCATTGCAACCATATCAATATACCACAGGATATTATTTTCAACCGCTTGTATATTCTGCACTTGAGATCAGATATTCATTTAGATCAACACATCTTTTTATTCTTCCACAAACAGTAATTTTTAACGACGGAGGAGTTGCCGGAGTGTCTGCATCTTTCTATGGTGGAGTCGGCACAACTTTCACTGGATTTCAAAAGGGAGGCGTTCAATGAAAAGATATTGTATTTTTATACTGTGGTTAGTGTTTAATATTTCGTGTTCATCAATGATTGAAGATAACGGCCGAGCCGGTTTTGAAGAGACGGTAGAAACGGCAACCGAAGAAAATCAGGAAGACGAAATTACGAAGAAAACATACTCCATATCTGGTTGCATTGGTAATATCAACCAAATTGAAGATATCACAGTTCTGGTCAATGGAGAAAATTCTCTTTTGGAACTGAATAATGGCTGTTTTGTGCTTACAGTTTCGGGCAGTGGTTCTTATCGAATTTCAATAGGTCCCGAAGAAGTAGTCACTGTACCCGAATTTATCGACGTTTCAGTTGTTAATGAAGATATCGATGGTCTATCCTTTTTTGTGGAGAACAGTACCGGCTCTTTTGTGCATGAAACTGCACATGATACGGTGGTTCATTCGGTCTATTATGATTATCATCAAAGCTCAACTGTTGTGGCTGGATCTGTGAAAACACCGCAAGATGGAAAGCAGATCTATGCCTCCTCTTATAGAAACGGAATTCCCCTGTGGCAGCTACAAACCGGTGGCATTGACAGCGATGAAGCCGTAAAAATTATCCCTTCAGAAAACGAAGGGTATGCTCTGTTATGCAATAGTGTAACAGAAGATCCAGTAACTTCGGTAAAAAGTAGTAATATGCGGCTTATTCTTCTCGACCCGGATGGAAAAATCATAAGCAACACGGTTTTTGGTGGTCTTTCTGCTGAAAAAGCTTACGATATGATTGATACCGATGACGGTTATCTTGTGGTTGGTTCAACAATTTCATTTGCAGAAGGTGTTAACAGCGATGGTATTGCAGTTAAATTTGATAATGAAGGGAACTATCTTTGGAAACAGGTGTACACACATGCTGGAGAAAGTGGCGTCACGGCTATAAACAGAGATGGTAGTTCAACAATTATTGCTTCATATGTAGTAGACTCAGTGACTGCAAAAACCTGTATAATGATCAGTTATATCGATGATTCGGCACAGATACTGGCAAATGAGGTTTTATCCTCATCAGGTAATGCGAGACCATCAGCTGTGCGAATTGACAATGATTATATTTATATAACAGGTAATGCTTTTAACCGTCCCTCCCGGGGGGACGATGGAGTAGTTATCAAGGCGGCACAAAATCTGAGTGAGATGCAACGAATCTATATCGGTAATCAGTATGATGACAGACTTAACGATATGATTGTCATGTCTGATGATACGATTGCGGTAGCAGGATTTATAACCAAGTCGGGTGGATACCGTGATCGGGATTCATATCTTCTATTATTGAATGAAGATCTTGAAATGGTGCAAGAGAATATTTTTGATAATAATAACGTAAATGATGAACTTAATTCTCTCTGCCGGCTACCTTCAGATGGTTATCTTCTGGGGGGATACATCTTTGGCTCTGTATCAGATGATATATATCTTTTGTATACGGACAGTACTGGAAGGATTTAGTGGTGTACAGAATTTTTAAAATCATGAGTATTCAAGATAGTCTCTATTATTGCATAGGTGTTAATCCAGAAACATATTGAAATGATCAATATAATGGTTTAGCGCCTTTTTTTTGCAATTTTCAAAAACACAACTTCAATCAATTTAAGCGTTTTGTTCAATAGAATTTAGAACTTGAAATAGCTCTTCAATAGTCTTTGCAGTAACCAGAGAATGACGCACCTGCGACGAACCCACGCGGTGATGAAAATATTTGACTAGGTGTTTGCGAGCCAGAATAAGCCCCTTCTCACCATAGTAAGCAATCATCATTTCTGCGTGACGCTTTGCCGTAGCAACAACTTCTATCAGGGTAGGTGTTCGGCCGGAAAAAATCCATGGGTTACCAATTGCACCCCGGGCTATCATGATCCCACTGCATGATGTGTTCTTCAACTTATCGAGAGCCTGCACGTATGAAGTCACATTACCATTCCCAATTACCGGGATCGGACTATTAGAAGCAATCTCTTCAATAGTCATCCAGTCCGCTTCGCCGGAGTATTGCTGATCAGATGTCCGGCCGTGGACGGTTATGGCTTTAGCTCCAGCCTCTACAGCGCGTTCCATTATTGTCATATAATTTTTTGTCTGTTGAGTGAAACCGAGTCGTATCTTAACAGTAATGGGCAACTTAACTGCAGCAGTAGTCTGATGAATGATATCATAAAACCTGGCCGGATCTTTCATCAAGGCTGCACCTGATCGGTTAGAACAGACCTTTCGGGCACAACAACCAGAATTAATGTCAATTAGCACAGGAGGGTTTTCTGTTTCACAAACAATCTGAGCGGCACGGGCAATGCGTTCGGGACTATTGCCGAATAACTGCACAGCAGCTGGAAACTCATTTGCATGCAGACGCATAAGTTCAAAGGTCTTCTTATTTCCACGACACAGGGCTTCGGCACTTATCAGCTCTGTGTAAACCATGCCAACACCCTGTTCACGACATAATAGACGAAAAGGATAATCGGTAAAGCCGGCAATAGGAGCCAGAACCAGTGGTGAAGTAAAGGGGAGATTATCAGAGATCAAAGACCATTCCCTCTGTTGCAAGAAAAAGATCGGGAACATCAATTTCTGCAGCTTTTGAACTGGCGCTCATATGGTCACATGCTTCATTATAAATCGAAGCAAGTTTTTCATCAGAATAGGATGGTTCATGGTGGGTCAGGACCAGCTTCTTGATACCCCAAGCTATTCCGCAGTTAACAGCCATGGAGTAAGAGGTGTGCCCCCAGTCAAATTTGGCAAAAGCTTCATCAAGGGTATATTGTGAATCAAGAATTAGAAGATCTGCATTATAAAAAAAATCATTATGATCCGTAGTAAATGATTCAACAGCATTACCTCTAAACTCTACATCGGTTGAAAAGATAAAAGTTCTGTTCCCTTCACGAAACCGGTAAGCAAAGCTACCACCTGGGTGACGCAGCGGAATGAAATCGACAGTTAAAGAGTCATCAATAGAATATTCCTGACTGGCTTTTAGCTGATTAAACTCCTTTATACTATCTGTATCATCGAATTCACGGGGAAAAAAATTGAATTTTTGCTGATAATCAAGACGGTCGTGAAGGTTTTTAATCGGACTGTTAAAAATGAAGTGATTTCCAGGTATGTATAGCGGTTTAAAAAAAGGAAGCCCCTGTATATGATCCCAGTGGGTATGAGTAAAGAAAAAGTTTGCAGAAAGTTTTCCACTACCAGCATCACCCTGAATCAGCTGATCTCCAAGGGGACGCAACCCTGTGCCGGCGTCAAGAATTACAAGATTTCCTTTTTGGGATGTTACTGTAACACAGGTAGTATTCCCACCATAAACGGTAGAAAGTGAAGGTGGAAGTTTTGCAATAATTTCATCAATGGACGAATAGGGCAGATCCGACTCAATTGCATTTTTTATTATAGCGCGTAAGCGTTGCTGGTACTCATTGTTTGTCAGAGGAGTTGGCAAAGATCCGCGTACGCCCCATAGTTCAATTTTCATCAATTTACTCGTTAATTCAGGAATTATCAGACATATTTCTTTTGGGAAACCACATCTTAAAGAGACTTTAAATAATTACAACCCTTATTATATAGAGGTTTTTGAGCAAGCCCCTTTGTAAAAGTATATGTAAAAAATTATTTTTTTAGATTCTAAAGAAAACATTAAGTTTTCTAAGAACATATCTAGTTAAAAAATGTTTCAAGCAGTAATAAATAGAGTAACACTATATTACCATTTTAAGTTCATGCTTGTAAAGAAAAAAATTAAAGGCATGAACTGTGTAATCCTGTGGTAGGCCGGTCTTTATATGACATAATTTTTATGTTTGACATATTGATAGCAGTTGCCCTTAATTATTTAGTTATAACTTAAATGAATTATCAGGGGCATTTATAATACGTTGTAATAAATACATAATAAATGCGACTTTTCATCTACCCCCTGCTGATAAATCATTATTAAGTTAAATTGTAATTATTATTTAATTTCCGGAGGATCAGTTAATGTCAGTTTTCTTTTTTAAAATTTTGCCCAAAGGTTGTATTTCCCGTTTTGTGGGGCAAATGACCAGAACTAAATTTTCAGCTCTATTCATTAACTGGTTTATTAAAAAATACAATGTAAATACAGATGAAATTGAATATCCGGAAAACGGATTTCACTCTTTCAACCACTTTTTTACCCGAAAACTGAAGAAAGGGATTCATCATATTGATCGTGAAAAAAACGCTGTGGTTTCTCCTGTAGACGGACGGATTGATGAATGCGGTCCGATAACCGGTACTCGTATTATGCAGGCAAAAAATCTCGATTACCTTGTGTCAGACCTTATTCCGTCAGATTGTCATCATCTTTTTATCGATGGTTTTTTTATTACGCTCTATCTTTCACCTGCCGATTATCACCGTATTCATTCTCCTCTTAATGCAAAAATTAATGAACTGATATATGCACCTGGTAAACTTTTTCCGGTTAAAGAGGTAATTACACGTTCTGTTGCGCGGGTATTTTCGCGAAATGAACGCATGATAACGCTTATGGAAAGCAACTTCGGACGTTGTGCAGTTTGTAAGATTGGAGCTATGAATGTTGGACGGATCTCTGTAAATTTCGACACAATAGAGAGTAATAAGAGTATATTGCGCAGGGGAGCACGAAAGGTATATGGCAAGATGGCTCCACTGGTTCGTCGTGGAGACGAGATTGGTCGTTTTAATATGGGATCAACGGTAATAATGCTTTTTGAAAAAGATATGTTCGAACCTTTCATGTTGCGTAAGGGCGAATCTGTACGGGTTGGTCAGAAACTTGGTACTTTGAAGCAAAAAGAAAAATAGGTGGTAACTATGCAGTTTTTTGTTACTTACATAGAACTTCTCTTGAGGGAATCTGCTATTTATCCGATATTAGGTATGTACTATGAGTAGAAAAAATGATCGCATAAACAGGGGTCTACCTATGAAACAGTCACTATCGGTGCCATCCGAAGCAATTGATATCTACAACAATGCGCTCAACTTTTCAAATATGGGGAAATATGATGTAGCTCTTAATGAGTACAAACGAGCCATATCAATATACCCGCAATTTCTGGAAGCATATAATAACATTGGTGAAATATATTCGAAAATGGGTGACTTCTCAAATGCAATAACTACCTATGAAGAAGCATTGACAATTTCACGAAACGACCGTGTTTTACTCAACATTGGTGTTGAGTACTATAATCAGCAGAAGTATGATAAAGCTCTCGTTTACTTTAAAGATTCCATCTCTATCAATCCCGGCTTTCTTGAGAGCCATTTTTATGCAGCGATGGCCTTTTTTAATAAAGAGGATTATAATAGCGCAGTAACCCATTTTCAAAAAGTAATAAACTTCGACCAGCGACATCTGAAAGCTAACTATCTTCTTTCATACATATACTATGAGTGGAAACAGTATCGGAATGCTGCTACCTGTCTTGAACGAATCATGGATATTGCAGATGATAAACAGTTTGTTAACCGTTATTATGGTTTTTGCATGTATCATCTTGGTAATTATGATAAGGCTGTTGACTATCTGCAAGTAGCCCTGAAAGAGAATCCGGCATATTCCCGCTTCAAAAATTATCTTTCATCCCTTACATACGAAAACAAGATTAAGGAAGTCGGTGATGTTAAAGAAAAAATAAAAGAGATGGAGGCAAAGGTGATGCACAAAGATTCTAAACCATCATTGAAGGAGTACAGCCGTTTGTCGATGCTCTATATTTTTAATGGAGAATATAAAAAAGCCGAAGATCTCTTAACTTCATATAAATTACAGTAGAGAAAAATCAAAAATAAAAAATTACCATTCATATAAGCCTCAATAAGACAATATATAACTGTCACCTGTACACAGGTGGCTATTTTCTAAAGTATTCGTAATTGGCCCTAATGCGATCAATCATGAAAATATGGAGTAAAGAATGAAATTCGGGATCAAAATATTAATAATTGCAACAGTTTTGTTTTCAATTTTATCATGTAAATCAGCATCCAGACTGCCGGACACCCCTTCAGGTAAAGCGCTGGTCTTCATGCCTGTAAACCTTGAAGGGCCGGCTTCAGCCCATATTTTGTTGAGTAACCAAAAAGGGGAAGAGATAAAAGTAATGGTACGTAACGGCAGTTCAATTGCTACCTTTTTTGCTACACCAGATTCACGTTACACCCTGGTGCATGTTGATGTAGATAAAAGCAAACTCAAAATAAAAAAGGCACCTGTAATACATGGTTTTTCGGTCGGAGCCTATAATTATGCATTAACTCTAAACATTGTAAGCACAGGTTTTATTCGAAGACTAACTCCATACAATAATGAAGAATATTTTGAGGAAGCACAGAAGCAGTTTAAACGGCATTTTCCTGCCGACAGTGAGAGCCGATCTTTTGTAAGGTTGCCTACAGAAAATACAGTTGAAAAAGCAGAGCTTATTTCATTTTAAGAAAAAAAGGGGGAATAAACTTTACTCAAGTGATGCCCTCTCTTTTCCTTCCTTTACTTTTTATTTTTTTTTCGATACAGCAAAAACGAGATTATCAAAGACAGTTCATACAAAAACATTAATGGAATGGCAATTATTGTCTGTGTAAGTATGTCCGGTGGAGTCAGGATAGCTGAAAATATCCAGATTGCCAAAATTGCATATTTTCGCTTATCGATTAACAGGCCTGGCGTTATGACCCCCAGTTTTGTTAAAAGTGCTACGATAACTGGAAGTTCAAAAACAACACCAATCGCTGTCATTAAAACAAGCAGGAAACTGAAATAGTTGCTCATATTAATAATATTTTCAACTTCAGCATGTGCAAACTGTATTATCATTCTGACAGTAAACGGAATTATAAAATGAAAACAGAAGATAGCTCCGGTATAAAAAAGTAGCAGAGCAAAAAAGAGTGCAATGCGTATAAACATTCTATTTTTTGGCGTAATCGCAGGCCTGATAAACCGCCAGAGTTGAAAAACGGCTAAGGGCAAACATATGGTGATAGCCGCTGCTAAAGCAAGTTTCAACTGAACGACAATACTCTCACCCATAAAATCATATTTAAGCTGAAGTACATGCAGATTATTTTTAATCGGTAAGAGCAGAAAATCATGAATAATGCTGTTAAAATAGAGACCTATTGCAAAAAAAATAATAATAGCAGAAAGAGTCACCAGAAGTCGCCCACGAAGCTCACCAAGGTGAGCGGAATAATCAAGAGGCAAGTCACCGCGTAGTGATGCTCCATTATCATCAGAGTAATGAGTTTCCAAATCTGATATTTTTTTATCAAGCTTACTCTTGTTCTTCATATATATCCTAAATTGAGAGTAAAAAATTGTTAAAAAACTGTAGTGACCTTTTGAAAATGAAGTTTTAATCCTTTCAACGTCTCTAGATTTTTCAAGGTTAACAAAACACTAAATATGAACTGAAACGACGTCACCTTCTAAAATAAGGTAATTTTTCGAAGTTCTCTAGTGATTTTATTGTTCTTTTGAAATAAAATACAGAATACACCTAATGTGATAGCACACCATTGTTCAAGATATATTTTCCAGGCCCAACAAGCTGTCAATTTCGAATTCCTATATATTAAATTAAATAAGCCTGTATTTTCATGCTTAAAAAGGTGCAGAAGAATAGCTTGACAAATTATGTCACCTGACAAGATAGTTCCAGATTATCCAGTAGAGGTGGCCTATGTTAGTGAGTGAATGTAAATTATGTAATTTTCATATCTGTGTTATGAAAAGCTGTATTATGTGCGGTTATAAAATCGATCGTAGTGAATTACCCATCGTATGCGGTGATAACGACCAGATGCTTGTGGATGGCTGTCCAAAAGAAAAATAGAGCTTTAAGCCTTAATTCAGTAACCCCGTTTCCCGATAATTGTAACGGGGTTTACTATGAAAAAAAATGCGTCTGCTCTTATATTGATTTTTGTATTGTCTATAATATCTGCCTGTACTCCGCCTCCCGGTACACAATTTGCCGGTATTCAGAGAGTCAGGCAGCACTCCGCTTATGGACGAGACTCAAATCATTTTGTAACCAATGGCAATTCTGTAGCAACTGTTCCCGCAAGAGGTGCTGCAGGTGCAATTATTAAACGGGCCAAAAGTGCTATAGGTGTTCCATATAAATACGGAGGAAGTGACAGAAGTGGTTTCGACTGCTCCGGCCTTGTTCTTTATTCCTATAAGCCTGTTGGCATTTCTCTTCCAAGAAAAGCCAGTTCGCAATTTAAGGCGGGACGCCGAATAAATCTCTCACAGGCAAAACCCGGTGATCTGCTTTTTTTTAAAACCAACCGAACCTCAATATCCCATGTAGGTATTTTTATGGGCAATGGATCCTTTATTCATGCGCCCTCAAAAGGCAAAAATGTACGAATTGACTCACTTTCGAATCCCTACTGGCAAAAAGTTTATGCCGGTTCTGCAACCTACATTCGTTGAGAATATTTCTTTACAAATAGGGACTGTCGGCTATTCAGGTATCCTGTGAGGATCTATGAAACGAATATCCGATATCTTCCCTGATAAAAGAGTGATCTTTGTAGCTGAAATAGGCATAAATCACAATGGCAATATAAGCACTGCCAAAACTATGATCGATGCGGCTAAAATGGCGGGCGCTGATGCGGTAAAAATACAGAGCATTGTGCCTGAAGAGTTATATTCGCGTTACAGCTTCTCTTTATCCCGTAATGAGTCTCCCCTGATTGAAGACCTTAGTACAATTGATTTTTTTGAAAAATTCAGGCTATCCGAAGAAGAGCATCATCAGCTTTTTGCATATGCCCATACGAAGGAGATCGAACTTTTTTCCACAGCCTTTGACATTGGGACTGTTGACATGCTTGAAAGAATGGGGGCCAGGCTCTATAAAATTGCATCGTCTGATGTAACAAATCATCATTTAATTGAACACATTGCCAGTAAAGGAATGCCTGTAATTCTATCTACGGGAATGTCCTCTTTTTCGCAAATAGATCAAGCAGTGAATATTCTTAGCGAGAAGCAAATTGATATTACTCTTCTACATTGTGTTTCTCTCTATCCGGCACCTCCGGAGTCCATGAATCTCAGGAAAATTGATCGTTTGAAAGAACGGTATAGTTTGCCTGTGGGGATTTCAGATCATAGCGTTGATGAGCTTGTTTTAACAGGGGCCTTTTTTAAGGGTATAAGCATGATTGAGTGTCATTTTACAGACAGTTATAGCCGGGAGTGCCCTGATCGGGATGTTTCGTACGACACTGAAAAATTCCGTTCAATGGTTGACAATATTGTACGTTTACAGAAAATTGATGGTACAGGCTCTGATTCAATCACTCCTGAAGAGTCGGTAATTGCAGATCTATCAAGACGTTCCCTTTTTGCCGCTTCTGATATTCCAGCGGGAACAGTACTAACAGAAGATCTAGTCTGCTGCAAGCGTCCTGGAAGGGGAATATCGGCTGACAATTACAATGAAATACTTGGCAAGAAGTTAAAGCATCCCGTTTTGTCGGATATGCCTTTGCTATATGAAGATATAGATTCTGAGAATTACTAAAGAAGTATGCTTTTAATAAATCGATTATATGGACTCACGTGCCATTTGGAGTTGTAAATGAAAAAAGCCATATTAGTACTTGTTCTTCTGCTAGTGTCGTGTGACTTATTTATGGTCAGAAAAAACAGCTATTATACAAAAGATCAGTTTAAGATGCTGGAAAAGAGTGCCGGAGATCTCAATCTTGATTTCGGTTATGATTCTTCTATAGATCTCAATTATTTCTATGAACAAAAACATAATTCCGAAAAGATAGGTGTTCTTATGCGAGGGCGCGGATTGCAACAATCTTCGCCTGTTGGATCGGACTCCGCTCCCTCAAAAACAGAGGTAGCACCGGTAGACAAGGATTCATTTTACAGTAGTATTTCTGAATATCCTGTAACAGATCAATTTCATCTACTCACAAAAGTCTATTTTCTTTATGAACGGACTCTCTACATGAAACATGTATATGAAAAAACAAAATCCTGGCGTAATTATAACATTCTAAATCTTGAATATTCACCTGCTATTGAACTATATTATAATTCATTTCATGATTACTTCAAGCAGACTAATCCAAAGCTCTATTCGGATTTTTTAAAGCAAAAAGATGACATTCGTATTAATGCAATAACTGAAGTTCAAAAAGAGCATACAATAGTTGATGAGTATTAAAAAAGAGAGAACCTGCAACAAGAATAATCAGTTCAGTACCAGAGACTCTATTTGGTACTGAAAGATACACTCACATATTTAATTATAAAACTACTGGAGAAATAAGTAATGGCTTTATCTATAGGTATCGTCGGACTCCCTAATGTCGGGAAGTCCACACTGTTTAACAGCCTTTCTAAATCAGCACATGCTGAATCAGCAAATTATCCATTTTGTACAATAGAACCTAATTCGGCAATTGTTCCGGTTCCGGATTCACGTCTTTCTGAGCTTGCAGAAATTGTAAGTCCTCAACGGGTCCTGCATGCAACGGTCGAATTCACCGATATCGCCGGTCTGGTAAAAGGGGCATCTAAAGGGGAGGGGCTGGGGAATCAGTTTTTATCTCATATTCGTGAGACTTCAGCCATTGTACATGTTGTTCGCTGTTTTGATGATGATAACATTGTACATGTTGAGGGGTCGGTTGATCCGGTACGTGATTGCGAAGTAATCGGAACAGAACTTCTGCTTGCAGATATCCAGATGCTTGAAAAAAGACTCGAAAGACTTGAAAAACAGGTGAGACAGGATAAAAAATTACAACCTCTCTTTGATTTAACAAAAACCATGCTGGATCATCTAAACGAGGGCAATCCCGCATCCTCGTTCAAATGCCATGATGAAGAGCTTTACTCTCTGTTTACTCAGGAGATAAAACTGATTACAGCAAAAAAAGTAATTTTTGCTGCAAATGTTGATGAAGATTCTCTGGCCGAGGGAAACCACTATGTAGAAGCGCTTCGTGTTTATGCAGAAAAAACAGGCAATCCTCACGTTGTTACAGTCAGTGCTAAAATTGAAGAGGAACTTATCGGGATGGAAGAGGACGAGAGGTGTGAATATCTTGAATCCATCGGAGTCTCTACAGAAAGTGGACTGGACAGAATAATCCAAATGGGATATAATACACTCGGATTGATTAGTTACTTCACGGCCGGCGTTAAGGAGGTGCGCGCATGGACGATTCAGAAAGGCTGGAAGGCGCCCAAGGCTGCCTCTGTGATCCATAATGATTTTGAACGCGGATTTATCCGTGCCGAAGTTGTCAGCTACTCTGATTTTATAGAGAACAGGGGTGAAAACGGTGCAAGGTCGGCCGGGAAACTGCGTACTGAAGGTAAAGAGTATGTAGTTGTCGATGGAGATGTCATGCACTTCCTGTTTAATGTATAAACCCTTCAGCAAGCTCTATACAGGGAAACTTCTAAAAAAAAACAGCCTTTGTAACAAAAAAGTATTGATTATGTCTGATAATACCATATAGTTATTGAAGGTTGTTCCTAAAAAATTATAGTTTTATTAAAGTAATTACTTAAAAACCCCGATTCCGTGGGGTTTTATCTATTTTGCTTTTCTTAAAATAATGTTTTTGGGAATAACTACTATTTCATGGTCGAGGTCTACTGACAAGTTTCAGCTTTAAAATAAAAAATAACTCTTTCTGGAGGCCGAATGGACGGGCAACCAGCTGATTTGCATGAAGCAGTGCTTTTGTATACTCACACAAAGATAGAACTCGCCAAACGTATAAAAGAGGGTATCAACTATTCTGAATTTATTGAATACGAGAACAAACTAAGCCGGATTGACAAAATTTTAAAGCGGGAAGAGCGTCGTCTTGCAAGGGAAGTCTCGTCTGTATTATCTGAACATTAACATATTGATGCTTTTTTTCTGAAATCTAAGTCAAAATAGATAGCTATATTGGATTTCCAATACCTGATCCGCTGCCCCCATAACCACCACAAACTTTTCAAATATTAAATCTGCTTTATTTTTGGGTATAGTGATTTACTCTATCTATGATATCGCTATAATTTATTTTTTATTCTGTACAGACAGTGTGCATTTTGTTAATTGGTTGTTGTGAAAGTAGTAACAAGCCTTAATCCTTGTTAGAAACTTGTTAAAAAAGGGATTTTTAAAAGCATCCCCCTTCAATTTTCTTGACATTGAGCGGTTTAGTTCTACTTTATAAGTGACAATTTAATATAATTGTTTAAAAAAAATAAACTATTACAGGAGAGTGTCGTAATGGGTAAGTCGATGACTATGGACGGAAACATGGCTGCTGCTCACGTTTCCTATGCGTTTACCGAAGTTGCGGCTATTTATCCAATTACACCGTCATCTAATATGGCGGAATATACGGATGAATGGGCGGCTCACGGAAAAAAGAATATTTTTGGTGAGCCAGTCAGGCTGATAAAGATGCAATCAGAAGGTGGTGCTGCCGGTGCTGTTCACGGTTCACTTCAAGCTGGTGCGTTAACTACAACCTACACAGCTTCACAGGGATTGCTCTTAATGATCCCGAATATGTATAAAATTGCAGGAGAGCTTCTTCCGGGAGTCTTTCATGTAAGTGCACGAAGTGTTGCAACACAGGCGCTTTCGATTTTTGGTGATCACTCAGATATCTATTCTGCCCGCCAGACAGGTTTCGCAATGATTGCGACAGGTTCTGTACAGGAAGTAATGGATCTTGGTGCTATTGCCCACCTTGCCGCCATTAAAACACGGATTCCTTTTCTTCATTTCTTTGATGGATTCAGAACTTCTCATGAAATTCAGAAGATTGACACATGGGATTATGCTGACCTTGAGAAAATGATTGATAAAGAAGCACTTCAAAAATTTCGTGATAATGCACTCAATCCGAACAAACCAGTAACCCGCGGTACTGCTCAAAACCCTGATATCTTTTTTCAGGCTCGTGAAGCTTGTAATAAGTTCTACGATGCAGTTCCTGATGTTGTTGCTGATTATATGAAGCAGGTTTCCAAGTTAACAGGACGTGAGTACAAACCATTTATGTACTATGGAGACCCTAAAGCTGAGAATATAATCGTAGCGATGGGTTCAATCTCTGATACGATAAAAGAGACTATCGATTATATGAACAAAAACGGGGAGAAGGTTGGCGCAATTATTATCCACCTATACAAGCCGTTTTCTGCAAAATACTTTATGGATGCTCTTCCTTCAACTGTTAAGAAGATCGCCGTGCTCGACAGAACAAAAGAGCCTGGTTCAGAAGGCGAGCCATTATATCTTGATATAAAATCTGTTTTTTATGGAAAGAAAGACGCACCGGTAATCGTTGGTGGTCGTTATGGACTCTCTTCAAAAGACACAACTCCATCTCAGATTATCGCAGTTTATGAAAACCTTAAGCAGAATGAGGCTAAAGACGATTTCACTATTGGCATCGTTGATGATGTTACCTTTAAGTCGCTTCCATTAACTGCAGAAGTAAACGTTGTATCTGATACTACAAAACAGTGCAAGTTTTATGGCCTGGGTTCAGATGGTACCGTTGGAGCAAACAAAAACTCAATTAAGATTATTGGTGACCATACTGATATGTATGCACAGGGATACTTCGCGTATGACTCGAAAAAATCGGGTGGTATCACTATTTCTCACCTTCGTTTTGGTAAAGACAAGATTCGTTCACCATACCTTGTTAACCATGCAGACTTCATTGCCTGTTCTCAACCATCATATCTTGATAAGTATGACATGCTTAAAGGTATCAAGAAGGGTGGAACCTTTCTTCTTAACTCTATTTGGAATGCAGAAGAGACTAAACAACAGCTTCCAGACAAGGTAAAAAAGAGTCTTGCTGAAAATAATGTAAAATTTTACATAATCAATGCAACAAAGGTTGCTGAGGATATAGGTCTTGGCGGACGCACAAATACTATTCTTCAGTCAGCATTCTTCAAGCTTTCGGAAGTAATTCCTTACGATGAAGCTGTTAAGTATATCAAAGAGGCTATCAAAAAGTCGTACGGAAAGAAGGGAGAAGAAATTGTCTCTATGAACAACGCGGCTGTTGACAAGGGAGCCAGCGAAATAATTGCAGTTGATGTCCCTGCCGAATGGGCTTCCTTGACTCCTGCAAAAGCAGCAACTACTGATCGTCCGGATTTCATCGAGAACGTTGTTGATGTTATCAATGGACAGGATGGAGACTCACTTCCAGTCAGTGCTTTTAATGATCGCGAAGATGGAACTTTCCCAGCGGGAACAACTGCATTTGAAAAACGTGGTATTGCTGTAAATGTACCGGAATGGCAGAGTGAAAACTGTATTCAGTGTAACCAGTGTGCCTATGTTTGTCCTCATGCTGTTATTCGTCCTCTTCTTGTCGATAAAGACGAAAAATCTAAACTTCCATCTGACCTTACAACTATCAAAGCTGTCGGTAAGGGTGTAGAGGATTATGAATATCGTCTTCAAATATCTCCTCTTGATTGTACCGGCTGTGGTAACTGTGCCGATGTTTGCCCAGCTCCTAAAGGAAAGGCTCTCGTTATGAAGCCAATTGGTACTCAGTTAGAAGTTGCTGAAGAGTGGGATGTTGTAACAAAAAATGTTTCTTACAAAACAGACAAATTTCCTCTTACAAACGTTAAAGGATCGCAATTTGCACAACCTCTCTTCGAGTTTCATGGAGCATGTGCTGGTTGTGGTGAAACACCATATATCAAACTTATTACCCAGCTGTATGGTGATAGAATGATGATCGCGAATGCGACAGGCTGTTCTTCTATCTATGGCGGTTCGGCTCCTGCCACCCCATATTGTACCAATGCCAACGGCTGTGGACCGGCTTGGGCAAACTCACTATTTGAGGACAATGCTGAATATGGTCTTGGTATGTTTCTTGGAGTAACTCATATGCGAGATCGCATAGAAACAATCATGAAAACTGCTTTTGAATCGGGTGTTTCAGGCGATATTGAAGCTGCATTCAAGGCATGGATTGAGAACAAAGAGAATAGCGAAAAAACACGGGAAGTTTCCGACAAAGTTGAAACTGTTCTTTCTGGTAAATCTGATGCCTATGCAAAAGAGATCATGGGGCTTAAACAGTACCTGGTGAAGACTTCTCAGTGGATCTTCGGCGGTGATGGTTGGGCATACGACATAGGTTATGGCGGACTTGACCATGTTCTTGGCTCTGGACATAATGTTAACGTTTTGGTTATGGATACAGAGGTCTACTCTAATACCGGTGGACAGTCTTCTAAAGCGACCCCTACAGCTGCTGTTGCCAAATTTGCAGCTTCCGGTAAGCGTGTTCGTAAAAAGGATCTCGGAATGATGGCGATGTCTTATGGCTACGTCTATGTTGCTCAGGTTGCCATGGGTGCTAATCAGGCTCAGTACCTGAAAGCAGTACGTGAGGCTGAAGCCTTTGATGGTCCTTCCCTGATTCTGGCCTATGCTCCGTGTATTAACCACGGTCTACGTGCTGGAATGGGCAAAACCCAGGCAGAAGAAAAACTTGCTGTTGAAGCTGGTTACTGGAGTAACTACCGTTACAATCCGGAACTTCTTAATGAGGGCAAAAATCCATTTACTCTTGATTCAAAAGAACCGGATTTTACAAAATTTCAGGATTTCCTTAAGGGAGAGGTTAGATACACATCTCTTCAACTTTCATTCCCTGATGTTGCTGAAGATCTTTTTAAGGCTGCAGAAAATGATGCTAAGTTCCGTTTCAATCAGTACAAACGCCTCTCTGAAATGGACTATAGTTCATAGTTTATGTTTGAAATTAGTTTAAAACAGGAACCCGCTCTTTAAGAGCGGGTTCTTTTGTTTACAGGGGATTAGACCCGGTTGATATTTCTGTTATAGTAAAACCTGGTAGCAATAAATGCCGTTGCGGGTATGGCGGTGAACATTCCAAGGCTTCCTACAAATGATTTGATTATTTCTATAAGTACTGGATTATGAGAAAGAATCATTGAAAAGGGCATCTGTGAATCATACTTCATATAGATTATCAGAATTATTGAGAGTGAGCTTCCTACATAAGCCAGAATGAGTGTATTAACCATCGAGCCTAGAATGTCTTTCCCGATTGTTAGCGATGAGAAGAAGGCCTTCTTAAACTCTATCTTCGGGTTTGCTTCAAATAATTCTGAAGTTGCCGACGAAATAGATACGGCCACATCCATAACTGCTCCCAGGGCAGCGATTATCATACCTGAAAGTGCAAGATCACGGAGGTTAATCTGATTCTCTGCCATGTAAAAGACCTGAATCATTCCATCCGTAATTATGCCGGCCAGATGCATAGTCCAACCGCAAATAAGCGCAAGAAAGGTGGCCACCAGAACGCCAATAGATGCCCCACAAATTGCTGCTGCTGCTTTTCGGGTTATACCAGTTATAACCGGAATTGTAACAAAAATCGATAAAAACGAGATGATTACTGTTATCACTAAGGCTGGATACCCTTTTAAAGTTAAAGGAACAAATACAAAAAAGATCATACCGATTGTAAAAAGTAGAGCCAGCATGGAAAATAGCCCCTTTAATCGCCCAATACCAACTATTGTTACAGCCAGAAGTATGAAGATTATTGTAATTCCGAAAGAATTATCAATATCATAGAGAGCAATATACTCATCAGTACCATCAACCATGCCAATCTTATTGAAACCAATAAATATTGTATCATTTTCCTGGTATTTGGTAAATTCCGGCATGCTGTCTTTCCCAACGAAAACGACCTTTTGGGTTTGATCTTTTAAGTCTCCGGAAAGAATCTTTAAAGAAAAGGTAGTTTGAACATAACTTTCTCCGGTCTTATCGTCTATTACCTGCTGCGGTTCAATTGAAAGAATACGGGCACGTGCATAGGTTATCTGATGATCAAAATTTTGCGCATTACAGGGGGAAGTGAAAACGGCAATATTTATTAAACAAAGAAGAGTAAAAAGTTTTATTCGACTCATAAGGCCTCCAAGGACAGAAAATAGGGAATAAAAACAGATATTCTCGTAGTCATGCGGTTGTAAAGTAATCTTTTTACGATAATCTCTGTAAGACTAGTTTGCAGATATCTTCTGAAAATCTCGTCTGTGAAAGTAGTGTTATCGTTAATAGGTCTAACAAAACCCATAAAGATTTTTGAGTCTGCATACTATATTTTTTCGATTTTTGCAAGAGAGCTGAATCAGGATTAAACAATTTGTTGACGGATGCTATATAAAGAATTATTGTTATGTTTAGTACATTAGCATAAAATATGATAATCAATTTGAGAGCAATATGGCTGAAAAAAACATTATATCCTTTTTGGTTACAGCATTTCTTCCCGATCATAACGAAACACTTCTGTTCGCAGGTTTTTTTGATACCACGCGTGTACAGTTACTTCTCTTCTTCACCACGGTAATTGTTGGAAGTGATCTGCGCGAAACAACCGAAAAAATGGATTTACCACAATTTGTACATTTCATATTCGAATCTAAAGATAGTTACACTATCGATACAGATCTGAATAACCGATCAAAAGAATACTTTATTAACGAATTTAACGCAAAGACTATCGAGTCGATTATAAAAAAATCTGCGGAAAATGACACCGGCGCCCTGATCCATCTATTTAAAAAAATGATAGATCACTTATTGCAGCTTGAAACAACTCAGGTTCAGATGAGCAGTAGCAAAACAAGCCACGGGTCACTGGAGCTGTACAATGCCTATGAGCGTCGTATGAGCCATACTGTAGCCGAGAACACTGAAATTGCACGAAAATATGTTGGTTCTAACACTGAGCTTGTCAAAAAGGTTGTCGAGGGATCACAGGCTGATTCAATAGTTATTGTATATACTGTTTCAAAAGAGGGTAAAATTGTATCATGCGGAACCCTAATCTTTAACGAGCCGACCAATCGCATCGTTCAAAAGACGTTCATCTATTCACAGTCTATTTCTTTTGATGACTGTAATTTAGAAAATAATATTGTCGATGTCTTTCACTATATTCAGAAACTTACCGAAAATCAGGATGCAAACAATAGTGAGCTCTGCTCCAGAATTGACGCCTCAATCGCCAAGATCAAGAGCGACAGACTGGCTGTTATATTCAAGTCGGGTGAATCTGAAAAGATTATCCAGTTTTTCCAAAAGATTATGCCTTCTGAAATCACAAGCGGAACTATCGAACTTACTGTGCAAAAATTTAACTCTATCATACTCGATATTGCCTTTGAACCTGATCTTTTAACCGCAAAGAAAACTGAGGAACCTCATAAAGATGATGAACCTCAGCCCAGACAAAAAGCAGAGGTTGAGGTCGATTTGGTTATTTCGCCAACGAAAGGAGTGAAGGTATCTGAATTACAGGCTGGAGCGCGAATATACGTTATTATAAACAGCTCAACACCGATGGGAAGAAATGTCGTAAAGAAACTGAATCTTCTTGAAGAGAACAAAGTGAAGCCTGTGAGTGCTGTAGTAGAACGAGTATCCAAAACGACTGAGGGATATATTATCATAACACGAATTGCTTCTAATCTTGCAGGGCGCGCCATAGAAGAGGAAGATGTAAAAGTAAAATCAGGAGATCCGGTTGTTGATAAAAAAATAGAAAAATCAAGAAAGAGTCTTCTTGTCGGTATAGTAGTAGGGCTCATTTTTATATCACTGACAGCTCTTTCCCTTTGGATTCTCCTTTGAAGCTGTTAGATATATGAATGATTTTTTTAAAAGAGTAACCTTTTGCATTTTGCTATTATTCCTTTCTTTCTCTGCATTTTCCACTGAATCAAAAGAGAGTGGAACAGAAAAGTATTTCAATCTTCGAAAACTATATTATCTCTGGACCGAAAATTTTTATCGTGGAGATTCCTACTACTTCAGGGAGATCAGATCGACCCTGTATTCATATGTTGATACTGAATTCACCACACCTCTTAATTATACTCAAGTCGAAACTGTGCACGGTAGTAAAGATGCAGCTCTCAGTAAATTCCGTTTCAGCTCCTGGCTTGTATTAATGGTGAATAATAACGAACCCGCAATTAAAGAATACAAGGCGTCACTATCAGAAATCCGACGGAAAAGAGGTGGCAGTATCGGAATAACCGGAACTGTGTATAAATATCATGTAGTCAATCGGGAAAATGAAAGAACCGTTCAGATTTATCTGCAAAACATCCGCATTATATTGCCTCCTGAAAAGCCGTGATAAACTGCATTATAAGGTGTGCTTTGTAAAACTTTGCTTTCCCCAAATGTCTTAATTAATAGCTGAAGGTATAGTTTCATTTTTTATATTTACAACGACGATTACAATTATACATTGGCTTTCAAAAAAGGACTTGAATAATAACAAGTAAGGATAAAATGAAAAGAATTTTACTAACATTTCTTACTTTAGTTGAGTTATTCTTTATCATTTTATGTGATGATAAAGAACGATGCTGACATATAGGGTAGGGGTGAGTTCTTATTAAGTATTAATTTTGTTATTAGGTAAAGAATGAATACAATTCTGTATTCATAAATTTTTAAAAATAGGAAAAAAAATTTAATGGTGCTTTTTGCTTTTGTTGCAGTATTATCAGTTGTTGCTTGTGATGACTCAGGTAGTAATGATAAAGACAAAGATTTAGAAGTTAAAACTCAAGTATATGAATTTGTGGATGGTCAATTTAAGTTTTATACCAATGATAAAGATAATCTAAACACATGGTGGTATTTCACGAAAGCAAATGATACTGTTGGTACTCTGAGTGAAGTTGTTATTGAGGTGACGAAGAATAGTGGCGCTAAGAGCTATGGTTCCGGTATGATTTTTTCTTATGGTAAGGATACAGGTGATTTTTTTGTATTCGTAATCAACTATACTGGGTATTATTCTGTACAAAAATATCTTGATACCACTTGGGCTTCAAATATTATTGACTGGAGCAAAACAAGTTCGTCAAAAACAACACTTGGCGAATCAAATATTCTAAAAGTAACTTATGACAGTTCAACAGAAAATTACTCGGTTTTTGTCAATGGTAATAAAGTGAATGAGTTTACAGATAACAGTATCACGCCTACTGATACATGTGGTTTTTTTACATATGTTGCTCCGGAAGAAGAGGAAGATTTTCCGAATTATCCCGTGGATGTTGACTACAAAATGACTAGTCCTTATATGCTTCCAGGAGTAAAATAATAAGTGAACAATGTTATATCTGTGAGATATCTCACTTTGTTATTATTGCATTTATTGCTGTTTCATGTATTCTTTTTCAAGATCCTTGACTATTTTCCAATCAAGCCTGCATTCTTTTGCCGCATCAGAAATTGACGATTTTAGACATCGAGGTCCGACCCAATACATGAAGCGGTCTGTATAAAATGGATTCTTTGAAAGCCAGTCCAGAGTTTCCTGCTTCACTTTGCCACATGCCCTGCATGAAACACGGCGTATTTCAATTTCAAGATATACTTGGGAATCTCCGCAGTAAAGATCACAGACAAATCTTTTCTTCGGATCGTACCGAGTATAGTGAATGGCTCCACAAGTACCACAAACCGTTTTTTTGACGTCGTCTCATTATACATGGTTATAATCCGAGCATCTGCAATTTTAGGATGAACTCGTATTGCTGTTAATGGGTAAAATCCGGGATATACTAATTAATCTAATAATTTTCGTGTTTTTTTCAAATCGTTACAAAATATTTTTAATATTGACGAGCAGTTTGCTCTTGGGTTATAAAGGATTCAAGGCTTTTCTTCTAAAATTAACCCACTTGAAAAGGAGAAGAGCCTTATTTTTAAGATATATTAAATTTTGGTTTTTTGAATTTAAATAATTTGGAGTATATATGATGGAAAAAAAACATGCTATACATGATAATAAGATTTTTAAATATCACTTGGTTTTAAAATATGTGCTTCCACTTTTTATATTTTTGATTTCGATCTATTTATTTTATATTGGAGGTTTTAATTTTATACAAACTATAGTGTCCAAAAATTATGTATCTTACTTTTTATATGGTTTTAGTTTGTTGGTTTTAATTTTAGCTATATATTTGTTTATATTTTTAAATTTTTCTTACATAGCTTTTGATTACGAGAAAATATCATTCATCACTCCTTTTAGTAAGTCCATCGTGTATTACGCTAACATAGAAGCTGCATTTGTCGAATATTATCATGGTGATATAAAAAGTATAATTATAAATTCTTACGAAAAAAATAATAAATTTTATGGATTAAAAGATTTAGAAGGTTGTTTATATGAATTGAAACAAAAAGTTAGTGAAGATAAATTTATTGTGTAAATCAGATGCATCGCATTATACCCTATATGTTGGTAATTACGATCTGAGATATATTATTAATGATGTACATGTTGATTTTGTTTTCTTTTGGATAAACCATGACTAATAATTGGGAACATTGTTTAAGTGCTTATTATTGATAATTTTTCTCGCAAAGCTCGAAAAAGCGCAGAAATATTTCGCTTTGAAGACAGCGCAAATATTTGAGCTTATTAATATTTTTTCTCGCAAAGCTCTTAAAGCGCAGAAAAAAACGCAAAGGTTGATTTTTCTCGCGAAGCTCGAAAAAACGCAATAATATTTAGCTTTGAGGACACCTAAATATTATTGCTTCTTAAGCGCAAATATTTTTGCTTATAAGAATTTTTCGTGTTACCCGTGGGGTTTTTATCTTGTGCTAAAAACTTATTGTTCTGATAAGAACAACCTGCAACGGCAAGTTCCTGTGCTGGTCGCAAGATGATTCTTGCTGCTCGCACATGCGGCCTGTGCTGGTCGCAAGATGATTCTTGCTGCTCGCACATGCGGCCTAGTTGAAAAATTAATTATTAGAGGTGCCCAATACTGATTTTATCCGTATCTTTAGTTTTTGTGTTAATTTACACTGATAGCAAGTATTTTATCCATAAAAACGGCGCCTCTTTTATTTGAGTTTTTAATTCATAAATTACTTGAAAGATGTTACCCTCAAATAATATATGTGAGCTATGATTTGTCATCGGCACTTAAATGTGTACCGATCAACCCGGAGGATATATGTGCGGTATTGTAGGTTACATTGGAACAAAGGCGGCTACGTCTGTACTTTTAAAGGGACTAAAACGTCTTGAATATAGGGGATACGATTCCTCCGGGATTGCCCTGCTAAATTCCCATCTCTTTGTGTGTAAAAAAAAGGGTAAGATCGCCTCGCTAGAGAACGAGCTTATTGATCTAAAAACAGATCTATCAGGATACACAGTTGGTATCGCTCATACCCGTTGGGCAACTCACGGAGAACCTTCAGATCTAAACGCACATCCTCATGTAAGCTCATCTGGCAAAATAGCAGTTGTACATAACGGAATTATTGAAAATTTTCCGTTATTACGCGAAAAATTGATCAGCAAAGGGTATTCAATTAAAACGCAGACCGATTCCGAGATTATTGCACATTTAATCGATTATTATGTCTGTAAGTATGAGGATTTTCTGACAGGTGTCTTTGTTGCTTTGGAAAAACTTGAAGGAACCTACGGTATTGCGGTTCTATCAGAGGATTACCCAGATCGTATTATTGCCGCCCGTAACGGCAGTCCTCTTATCCTGGGGGTTGGAGAGGGAGAAATCCTTATTGCTTCTGATGCGAGTGCTATAGTTGAATATACCCGCCGGGTTGTTTACATCGATGAGCGCGAAGTGGTAGATATTCAACGTGATTCGTATCAGACATACGACCTGCTCCAGAAGCGGGTCGATAAATGCGTCGAAGATATTGACTGGGACATCGAAACCATAGGTAAAAAAGGCTATGATCACTTCATGCTCAAAGAAATTTATGAGCAAGCGGAAAGCATCCAAAATACCTGCAGGGGCCGATTGCTTCATGAAACTGGTACCAGCCGACTGGATGGACTAAATCTTAAAAATGAGGATTTCACCCGTATTGAACGAATAATTCTCATTGCATGTGGCACATCCTGGCATTCAGCTCTGATTGGTGAATATCTGATTGAAGAATATGCACGTATTCCTGTTGATGTCGAATACGCTTCCGAGTTCCGCTATAAAAACCCTATTCTGACACCATCAGACCTTGTTATAGTCATCAGTCAATCCGGCGAGACAGCAGACACACTTGCTGCATTGCGTGAAGCGAAGCAAAAAGGAGTTCATGTTCTTGGAGTAACTAATATTGTAGGTAGTACTATTGCACGTGAAAGTGACGGAGGGGTCTATAGTCATGCCGGACCTGAGATCGGTGTTGCCTCAACCAAAGCGTTTACCTCACAGGTTATGGTAATGATAATGATTACAATAATGTTCGCGCGAAAATATGATATGAGTCTGGAAACTGGCCAACTTTTAGTTGAAAAAATTGAAAAGCTTCCTAATTTAATTCAATCAATGCTTGACACTGCGCACGATATAAAAAAGATAGCTTTAATATACAGTAATGCATCTAACTTTCTCTACCTTGGCAGAGGAGTTCAGTTTCCGGTAGCCCTCGAAGGTGCCTTGAAACTTAAAGAGATATCGTATATACATGCAGAGGGTTATCCGGCCGCAGAGATGAAGCATGGGCCCATTGCTCTTATTGATGAAAATTTGCCCGTTATCTTTATCGCTCTAAAAGATTCAATTTATGGGAAAATTATTTCCAACATGCAGGAGGTTCGTGCCCGCGGAGGAAAAATAATTGCTATTGCTACCGAAGGGGACGATTTAATCCGTGATTATGCCGATCATGTAATCTATGTTCCGCAGGTTGACCGAATGCTATCGCCTCTTTTAACTGTAGTACCGCTTCAATTACTATCTTATTATATTGCAGTAGAACGCGGATGCAACGTGGATCAGCCAAGAAACCTGGCCAAGAGTGTAACAGTTGAATAATTAACTAATGTTGTAATTGTCACATATTTATTATAATTTATTGAAAATTGTCAGCGCCTGTTGTTGAATGTCTTATTGCTTTTGTTCAAGTCTCATGTTACTAAATTTTACAAGATAAAACCGGGATGAATTCATTATAATTTCACCCTAATTACCTAAGAGAGGTTGAATATGATTATTATTGAGAAACTCTATAATATCAGTTTTGCAGTTTCAAATTTGGAAAATGCTATTTCATTCTATAAAGATATTTTTGGTTTTGATATTGTCGAGTGGCAAAGTGGATCTAAAGAGGTCTGTATGCAGATGGGTGATATTAATCTTCGTCTGTGTGAAGTCGAAAAAATAACAGAACCTGATAATTCTGAGAATTATGTTACCTTTTATGTAGATGAAGATGATTTCGATGACGCATTGGACGAAATTGACGAAAATAATATTACAGTTATTTACGGACCGGAAAATATCCGTAGCGGACGTAGAATACTGGTTCTGGATCCCGACGGCAATCGTCTGGGATTAACTACGATTAACTGATAGAGGAGGGCTGCGAAGCAGCCATTTTTGTGAACTACTCTCTCCAATTAGAAAAGGGACATCAGCCTGTTACTGAAGATTGTGGACGTATTTTTAACGGTAATGGAAGTTTACTACCCGGAATAACAATCGATAAATATCACGACTCTCTTTTAATTCAATATTTTTCATCCGATTATTGTGAAGAGATAGGGGTTATCTGCAAGTCGTCTCTTGACCTGTTTTCAAAATTTTACCCGATTTCTTCAATATGGTATAAGGATCGAACTATACTTAAGCATGTGAAGAGTATGGCCGAAAAACGGGAAAGTATTCATTACTGGGGAAGTGAAGACCGGTTTATTCAGGTACGTCACAACGGTTGCATATGCACAGTAGATCTCGTTTCCGGACAGAACCCCGGAATCTTCATGGACATGAGGGAGATACGTAACTGTCTCACTGAATATTACCCTCAGGTCGACTCCTTGGTTAACCTATTCTGTTACACCTCACTATTTTCTGTGCACGCACTCGCAAATGGTGTATCAAAGGCAGTGAATGTTGATACATCTAAACAGGTATTGCTACGTTCACAGGAAAATTACCGGAATAATAATCTGGTTGTGGATAGCCGTGATTTTATACACGAAGACTCGGGCAGATACTTAAAAAGAATGTATAAACGGAAAGAGACCTGTGATCTTGTCTTTTACGATCCACCGACCTTTTCAAGAAATAAAAAATTCCACTACTCGGTCAAGAGTGATTATAGAAATCATCTTGATCTTATTTCCACTATCTCAAATCGATATGTTCTAACTGCTATTAACTCGTATTCAGTTAGTAAAGATGAGTATCTTTCTTATCATCCACGCAGCTGGGAAATGCTTTTTTTTAAGAACGAAGCGCGGGACTTTCTAAATCCTCATGATCCCTACCTCAAATGTGCCCTCTGGCAGGTTAATAATTGAAGAGGACTCAATCTTAGATCATTTATAAACTGAAATTTCTAAAACTACTTTAAATCTGTTTTGATTATACTCTCCTTTCAAAATACAAATTTCACTCTCATATTGAAAATTCCTTTACATATTAGCTATCTGATAATTTACTATGAGCACACTACTAAACAGAGGGGTTTTTCTAAGATAAGTTAACTGCATGGTCATATGGATTATGTTCTAACGACTAATACAAGCCTGTAGAGTAAGCTTTTTTGACCCCATAATCAAAATCGGAGGGAACATGGTAAAAAAATACGCAAAAGAGAACATTCGCAATGTTGTAATTCTCGGTCATGCCGGAACCGGTAAATCAACGCTTATGGATGCTATTCTTTTTACAGGAAAAAAAATTAAAAAAATCGGTTCACATAATGACGGATCCCTGGTTTCCGATTTTGATATTGAAGAAAAAAAGAAAAAGATGTCTGTTCATACCGCAATGGGGTTTGTTGAATCCGAAGATATCAAGATAAACATCATCGATTGTCCTGGTCATGCCGATCTGATTGGCGAGAGACGTGCTGCGATTCAGACTGCCGATGCTGCAATTCTTGTACTCGACTCCGTTGATGGTGTTCAGGTAGGTACTGAAAAAGCGTGGCGATATCTTGCAGAGCAGAAGATTCCCCGTATTATTTTTGTTAACAAGATGGATCAGGAGCGAGCTTCATACGAAAATGTTATTGCAAGCATGGAAGCCACTCTGCACGCGAACCTGGTTGTTGCGGCAATACCTATCAGCGAAGGTGATTCTTTTGATGGTATTGTAGATATAATCGAAATGAAATCGATGAAACAAAAGTCGCCTGGTTCTGCAGAGATAACACGCGGGGAGATACCACCTGAATTAACCGAGAAAGTTCAGCAACAACGTTCACGCACAGTCGAACTCGCTGCTGAGGGCGATGATGAGCTGATTGAGCTTTTTCTTGAAGGCAATGATTTTGATGCAGAAAAAATCTATCGGGGAATAAACGAGCAGATTCGTGATAATAAGCTACACCCTGTAATTTGCGGAGCAGCATTAAATGGTGTAGGAATACAAACACTCCTTCATTTTATTAAGGAATTTATGCCTTCTCCCGCTGAAAAATCCGAGATGAAAGCTCTTGATCTTGACAATGACGGGGCTGAAATAATTATAAAATGTAACGAAAAAGAGCCCTTTACAGCTGTTGTCTGGAAAACTTATATCGATCAATTTGCCGGGAAGTTTTCCTATTTTCGTGTTATTTCCGGAGAATTAAACTCTGATATCGAATTACAGAACACCGACTGCAAAGAAAAAGAAAAAATCAGCAAAATTTATACCATGATTGGTAAAGATCTGGAAGAGGTGGAAGGACTTTCTACCGGTGATTTAGGTGTTTTTGTAAAACTGGATAAGACAATAACTACAGATACACTTTGTGATATGTCGCGCAATATCAAGGTTCCACTGATTAACCTGCCCGGGCCTGTATTCGGCTACTCTATTAAAGCTAAAGAGAAAAAAGATGAAGAGAAGCTGGGACAAATTCTTAACCGTTATGATGAACAATATCCAACTCTGCACTACAGCTATAATGCCGAAACACGACAATCCACTCTTTATGGTATGGGGCAGCTACATCTTGATATCACTCTGGATGAGATACATGAGAAATACAATATAGAATTTGAAGTTAGTGTTCCGCGTATCAGCTATTGTGAAACAATTACTAAGGTTGCAGAAGCTCAATACAAGCATAAGAAACAGTCGGGTGGACATGGGCAGTATGGAGAGGTCTATCTACGTTTACATCCCAAAACCCGAGGCGAAGGTTCATCTTTTAAAGAGAGCATTGTTGGTGGTGTTGTGCCTAAAAACTATATTCCTGGCGTCGAGAAGGGCGTAAACGAAGCTCTAAAAGAGGGAGCCGTTGCCCGCTATCCGGTAGTGGATGTTGAGGCTGAACTTTATGACGGATCATTTCACCCTGTAGATTCTTCCGAAATGTCGTTCAAGATTGCGTCGGCACATGCATTTAAGAAGGCAATGAACGAAGCCGGTCCGGTGCTTCTTGAACCGATAATGAGTGTCAGTGTGTATGTTGATAATCAGTATGTGGGTGATGTAATGGGAGATGTCACTTCACGAAGAGGACGAGTTTTAGGTATGGACTCTAAAGATGAAACAAATAAAGAGGGTATTACTCGTATTCGCGCACTTATTCCGCACGCAGAGCTTTTGCGTTACAGTATAGATTTAACAGCCCTGACACAGAATAAGGCCGTTTTTGAGATGGAATTCTCGAGTTATGAGCCAATCAGTGGTCGCGTTGCTGACAAGGTAATTGCTGATCGGGAGATAATGCTTGCAGAAGAGTGATAGAAACATAGATAGCATCAAACGCATTGTAGTTTGCAATACAGATGCTAGAAATTTTTATCCAATATCCCAAACCAGACCGGTTTGGGATATTCTGTGTGGTCATATGCATTTGTGGCAGCGAATAGCTGCTATTGCTGATCGCGATTGTCCAAATGCAGAAATAATTTATTTATGTCCGGAAAACATGATTGAGCTTTTCCGTGAAAAATATCCTGATCTGCAAATTGAAGTGGGTGTCACTGAATCGATCGATACACTTTTTATTAATCCTTTTTTAACCTGCTTTAGTTTAATTTTTAAATTTGAAACTAATACGGTTCTTACTTTTCAGGGAACTTTTCTTGCTGCAATCATCACAAAAGATTATTCTTCTAATTTCTCAGAGAATTTAGATAATTTAAAAACTTTAAAAACGCTTGGAAATGAAAATATTAACATAAATAGCATTGAAACAGAAGAGTGCAGTGTGCCCCGTTTCATCTGGGATATAGTTGCAAAAAATGGAGACTATTTAAATAGTGATTTTGAATTTCGCTGCCCAGTTGAAAATGTTCATGATACAGTTAAAGTGAATTATCATCTTCTTGGATCTTCTGATAGATGTATCATTGAACCAGATGTTACCATTGATCCCTTTACGGTGATCGACACCCGTTCTGGAACGGTTTATATTTCCGAAGGTACGCATATTCACTCCTTTACACGTATTGAGGGTCCAGCTTTCATAGGCCGTAATGTCACGATACTGGGAGCTAAAGTTCGTGAAGGTTGCTCAATAGGGGAGTCTTGTCGTGTCGGAGGAGAGGTCGAAGATTCAATCTTTCACTCATTTTCTAATAAATATCATGATGGATTTATCGGGCATGCCTATATCGGTGAGTATGTCAATCTTGGG
Organism: Spirochaetota bacterium; assembly: GCA_027858855.1. Classification (GTDB taxonomy): domain Bacteria; phylum Spirochaetota; class UBA4802; order UBA4802; family JAFGJZ01; genus JAFGRW01. The sequence continues at coordinate 93,785 of JAQIBV010000039.1, forward strand.
GCCCTTACTACTAACAGTGACCTAAAGAATGACTATTCTTTTGTTTCAGTCTATAATAACAATAGTTCTGTGAATACCGGGCTGATCAAAGTTGGTTGTTATATTGGTGATCACACTAAAATGAGCATTGGTTCATTAATCAATACCGGCACCCATATCGGTTGCTGTTCTATGTCGGTTCACTCAGGTAGAATGACACCTAAATATATTCCTTCATTCTCAGTTTTTATTAAAAATTCGTTAAGACAAATTAAAGATATTTCAGAATTAATCTATTCAATAAAAAAAATCATGAAACGTCGTAACAAAGAGATGTCGTCACTGTTCGAAAAATATATTGTAAATCTTTATGAAGAAACTGCACAAAAGAGAGATGGTGAAATAGAAGTATGGAACAAAACATTGAGATAAAATTTCACTACATTTTTATTATTGCACTTGTAATTCACATCTTTCTCATTTCGTTTATTACTTTGCCCTACTATTTTAGCAGCTATACTACTGATAGCTATATTGAGGATATTTTTAGCGATCTGATCGATGATACAGGTATGCGTGATGTCATTGTTAATATTAATCCTGACAATATCGAAATCGAAACAAAGGAGACTCTTTTCTCAGATGTAACCTCGAGTGCAAAGGGGCATGTTACTGAAAAAAGAGGAGACAACTGGATGAATAATTCATTGCAGTTCAACCAGAAACAGAAGCAGGCTCGGAACCTTTCAAGAGCTTCAGCTTCACAGACAGCAACTCCGGTTTTACAAAGTAACACTCGCTCCAACTTTGTTGTATCCTTTTACAATGATGATAAATTCATTGAACAGGATACAACACCAGAAAAAAAGCCAATAGAAGATAAAAAAAAGAAATCTGAAATTGTTAAAAAAGCTAACTCAGGAAGTGATTCTGCCTCCAGTGAAGGTGTCGATTGGAGTGCTATTCCTGATCGCAAAGGAGTTACTCTTGAAAATGCCCTCTATTACAATAATTCAGACTACTTCTCCTTTAACACTAAAAAGTTTGCTAACTTTGAATATTTCCGTAAGATGAAGCAAAAGATAGCGGGTAACTGGCATCCACCTGTTATGGCAAATTCTTTAACTACAGGATACACTCCTGGACGTGTTCGTGTGAAAATCATGGATAGTGAAGAGATTAAAACATACTTTATTTTAAATCGTAACGGTGATGTGCAAAAAGTTGTCTTACTGGATACAAGGGGAAACAAATCGCTGCATGAGTCCTGTGTTGATGCTATAAAGCATTCCAAAAATTTTGGTCCGGTACCCGACGAGATAAAGGGCGAGGTTATCGTTATTCCCTTTATCTTCGGATACTATGTTAGGTAACTCTATTTTTCATTTATGATATCCTTAAGAGTCTGTTTTCCTAGAATTGATCTGAATGATTCAGATATCTTCTTAAATTTACTTCCAAGATTCTTTTTAACAGGGTCACTTTGGGCAGCTGTTGTTTCAAAAGTAAAATTATGAATTATTGCGACGATATCCGAAATGATGATATTTGACGATGCAGTGGCAGGTGTATAAACATTATCTGTCATCAATAATAGTTGTTTCTCTTTAAAAAGGTCGATATAAAAATCTGTTTCTGTTATATTATTTCCACATAATTTCAAAATTTCCTGATGATCAGTTCCACCTTTCCCTGATTCGAACTTATTGTAAATCAGATATAGAATACGAACACCGTTGATAACTTGTATGTAATCACGAATAGCAATCTTACGTTTCAGGTTTTTGTAAGTTGTCGGATACATTAATGTGTATGCAACTTCAGCACCAAAAAGCACAATATTATTGGACGCGTAAATAAGAAGAAGTAGAAGCGGAAATGCCGCAAGGGCTCCATATATAGCGAAAGTACCGTTTGCAAAGCTTTTTACGTAGATAATAAACAGGTAGATGAAAGCTACCCATACAGAACCTGTAAACGATGCTCCAAGTGCTGCTGCACGAAAAGGTATTCGCGTATTTGGCATAACAAGATACATTAAAAGGAAAAGCAGCCATATTACCGCAAACGGAGCCACGAAGTTAAGAATATAAAGTAATATACTCTTACCCTGATCACCATTCCAGTTAAATCCATGGTCATCAGTATAAAGAATCATTCCGGTTTTACCTGCCAGAATTATCCGATTAGAAGTTGTAATCATTGAATTAATTTTTTTACTGCTTTTTAGGAGTGTTTGCCAGGTAACACCATCATCATCGGTATAGATCAATTTACCTTTTTGAGTGCCGACATAATAGTTAGTTTTATTCTCTATTATAACTGCCGAATAGTGGTCATCTCTGAACTTGCGGGTCGTGAAGGTTTTACCACGGTTTTCAGACTTTAAAATAAGACCTTCATCACCGGCGATTATTATGAAATTTCCAAACATATCTACGGAATTAAGCGAGAGATAGTTGTTTTGAGAACGAGCCTTGTTCAACTGTTTTGCAATCCAGCTATTCCCATTATCAAAACTTTCAAGAATGTATCCGTCATTTCCAACTATAATTCCATAACTACCTACAAATTCAATATCATGCAGGTTAACATTAACTTCAGGTATTTCAATCAGATTCCACGATAGACAGCCATCATCAGTTCGCAGCAGTGTTCCCTGATCGGATAGGATAATACCACTTAGATCATCAAACATATGTATTTTTCGTAGATTGAAAAAAGAGAACTTGTCAAGTTTCCAGCTAATACCTTTATTATCTGAACGTAAAATTATTCCGTTATTTCCAATGACAATCAACTGTGACGAGGTAATTACAATATCATTAAATGTACTATTTTCAAATTGGATTTCATTCATTAAATTAGTATTATCCGCAACAAAGTCACCGACTTCTTCATGGTATGAGTAAATTCTCTGATTTTCAAAATCTATTGAACTTATCGGAATTGGTGTCAATTCTCCAAGAGGGGTACTCCTGTATCCGATTGTGGCCTTTGATCCGGCTACCCAGAATTTATTGTCGTATTTGTAAATTACATTGTAATCAGGTTCTGTAAAAGAGGCTGAAAGTTGTGTCGCAAGAGTTGCTCCTGCAAAAAGCATAAGTGGCCCCAGAGTCAAAGCAGACCAGTAATAGATAAATTTCACAAAAATGGGGCGTGATTTTTTTATTTTCCAGATACTGTTTAAAGACTTTTCGGTAGTTCGAAGCACAGCCGTGGCTGTAAAAATTAGAACGATGGCTCCGACACCTCCTATACTTTTTGCATTATCCAGAAGCCCGGAAATGGCGTCGAGTATTGGGGTAATATTAAGCCGTTGAAGATTGTATTCTGCCAGAAAACGGGTAATCTGATCGAAGATCTCCTCTTTTTGTGCTCCGACACCTTTAAAGATAGAAATGAATGTCAATACGACTGTTAAGGTTGGAATCAAAGAAATGAGTGTTGTATAGGTAATAGCCGTTGCCTTGGTAAGACAGTCGTCCTCCATAAATTTCCTGCCAGAGGCGATAAAAACTTTTATGGTACTGATGATTGAACGACTTACCCGACCATAGGTAATATCAGTTAGATACTCCTCATCAGTAGCATTTTTAAAGAAGGTCACTATCAGTGTTTTTATTTTTTGATAACGAGTAAGTTTTTTTTTCTTTTTTTCCTTACCCTTTATGCGGGCACTCTTTTTAGCAGATACACTTTTTTTCATTATTAACCTCTGTTACAGGGGACGACCTTCAGCATTATGGATAGTATATGTGATTGAATCGAAATGTTCAATTAAATATTCAGTATCGTAAACCCAACCACCGCAAACAGGCTGAGAGCTATAGAGTGAGGCAAAATGACTCTCTTCGGTATAGTCAACCTGAGCATCATCAATGTTTATAACCGTAAACCCCCGGTCTGAGGCATCACGGGCAGAGGTTTCGACACATTGGCTTGTTGCAAGACCGGTAAAAACAAGAGTATGAATGCCATCGTCATCAAGTTTTTTCTGTATATCAGTAGAATTGAATGGAGAGAAGGTCTTTTTATTGAAAACCCGCTCTCTACTTTCAGGTCTTAACTCTTCAATAATATCTGCCATTGGATCATTACAAAGCGGATAAAGATTGCTATACGAGTTATGCTCAGCCTCATCATGGGCAGTTTTAAAAAAACGGTGTAAATCGCTACGATCCTCTTTTTGTCCACATATCCGTAAATAGTAGACCGGTTTTTTTAGCTGGTGGAAAAAAGCAATCAATTTCCTGATGTTTGGTATAACAGTCTGTTGGGAACGAGTATTTAGGTAATCCATTGAACCAGGATATTTCTCATGATAATACTCAAAAAAGGATGAGTTCTCTTTCAAATAATAGTTTTGCATATCAACGACGACAAGGGCAGTTATCATATAGGTTCCTGTGTTGGTTTTTTTAATTTACATATTAAGCATGTATTTTTCGAGATACTCTTTCAAATCATCTATATTCTGTTGAAGCATGATCTTAAACTCATCCGGAATATCCTGATCCATTACTACCTGATAGTAGTTCAGGGCATCCTTCACCCGACGCCGCTTTATATATTCGTTAGCTTTTTCAAGAAGAGTCTTGTATTTATAAAATGTATTCGCTATTACATTGCTCTCTTTTGACAAAGAGCTTATTTCAGGCAGTTTATCAAACTTATAACTTACGTGTAAAATTGGAAGCTCTTTTTTAACACGGTGCTTATTACGCTCGGTAAACTGGTTGTAAAATTCCTCATCTCTGGAATCAATTGCCGATGGTTTAGCAAAAAGTTTTGAAAGGTCAAAATCATCGGAAAAATCTTTTGAATTATCCGTTCCGCGAATTTCATATTCCTTCTCTTCATTTTTTGCACTATCAGCAAGAATCTTTTCAAGAATTTCATCCTCTGAAGGTTCATCATATTTAGGTCCGTTTATATACTCCTCAAGAGTTTCAAAGTCATCTTTTTTAGCGTCTTCTTTCTCATCTGCTGACAATTGCAGATTAGTATCCTGTGTAGTGACCGAATCCGCAGTTGAGTCCTCTCCGGATGTTTTTTTAGAGAAGTCTACAGAACTTCCGGATGAAATGGCAGGCTTCGCCTCTTCAGTCGAGTCTTCAGGTTGATGAGAATCTGCTGGATCTGAAGTCTGGTTCGTATCAGTAGAGGAGGGTGGTGTCGGGCTGCTGGAACCGGCTGATTCTGTGGGAAAAGCAGGTTTAGTCTGTTGACTACCCGCGAGTTCATTTTTAAGTACACCAAGTTGTGAAGGAATATCTCGAGTTTTTGATGAGAGAGCTGATCCGTTGACGCCGAGAGTTGATTTTTTATCAATGTCTCAATCTTTCTTTCGACATCATCAGATAGTCGGGCATTTTGTGCTAATTGCTCAACCTCCTTGACAATTCTCTCCATCTGTTCCCTGTCAAGTGACTTTGAAAGTGACTGATTTTCAAATCTGCTTATGCGATCCTTAAGCTCATGTAATGCGGCCGACTCATCACTGTGCGAGCGAAGTTCTTCCATCTGTTGCTGCATATCCTCGATCTGGGATCGCAACTGCTCGTTTTCACGGGAGGAACTTTCACTCGTTGCAGAAAACTGTTCACTTTCTAAACGTGCGACCTTGCTTCTCAATTCAAGCAACTCAAGTTCATGTGCCTTCATGGCTTTTTGTGACTCGATTGACGAGGCCGCTGACTCTGTTACGGGAATTTCGGGCATGCTTTGAGGGTTGTTTTTGATAGTGAGTTCATTTGAGACTGAGTCAACTTTTAGCTTGAGTGCTTCTAGTTCATTATGCTCAGGCATCTCTGTTATTTTTACATTCTGATCAGCAGGCTCAGGAAGCTTTGTTACCTCAATCTTCTGCCCTTCGTCGGTAGTGGCCTCCGGCACAACAGACGCACTATCGGACGTTTCTGCCGACAAGTCGTTGTGATTCGCGACAGGAGCAAAACTATTTGAGGCAGCTGATAGCGCTTTACGCTGATCATCCCGTAGAGAGCGGATCTCTTGTTTTAATAATTCAATTTCGTTTGACTGTTTCTCAGGTAATGGAGCCTTTGACAGCCCCTCTTTTATGGATTTTATCTCCTCTATTTCATGTCGTAGTCTCTCTTCACGAACCCGGTGTGACTCCTCTTTCAGGTCATGCAGAGATTTAAGTTCACCCTTAAGCTGTTGAAGCTCATTCTTGTATTGAATTATCTCTTCAATTTTTTCTGAACTCTCTTGAAGTGCCGGGTTAAGGCGGGAGATCTGTTCACTGATAGTATCAATAACAGTATCCATGTTAAAATCGGCATTCATGGAGGTTGGAGTAATGTCTATTTTAATGTTTTGCGGTGAGTAGTCTTTGCCCCCCAGAGAGAGCTTAATTTCATTTTCATCAGAGTCCGCATCCCTGAATCTTTTTTCTTTTTCACGAGTGGCAGCAATCTGTTGATAGTTATTGAGATAATCGATGTTCTCATTTATCTTTTCCCGAATTTCCGGGTTACTTATTCTTTGATTAAGTCCTTCATAAAGATCAAGCGCTGTAGAAAAATCACCGTTGTTAGTATAGTATTCCGCATTATCAAGCGTACCTTTGTATATCGAGAAGGGAGACTCTTCGGGAATTATTCTGGTTGAATCATATGGTAGATCAAAGTCCGAGTCAATTTTAGTTATGTCATCAAGACGATTTTCTTTTTTATTCCTATCCTGATATTCAGTTTCTGTATCTTCTGGGAAAGGTTCATCAGTAATCGGTGAGTGATCAGGTCTTGATTCAGGTATACTCTTATTCGAAGAAGATCGACCGAAGAGAATCCAGAGTGGTATCAGAAAAATAGCCAGCATTGTAAAAATAAGAAATATATTCATACGCTTTATGGTAACCCTTAATTATTAAGTCCTTGTCAGCACTGGTCAGTGCAATCAGCAGGAATTTCTGTAAATAATTACAAATCGCCTGCAATAAAGATCAGAGAAGATTGCTTGCGTATTCGGTAGCTGTTATCACTGATTCTTTCAGATACACCTTCTTCATAAAAACTGTGATCCGAGTTAGCCGTATCGCAAACTAATCGCCATTGTGAACCTGATGGTGATTGCGGAAGCTCTATTTTATAGTTAAAGAGTGAAGCGTTAAATACAAGATAGATATCCGTATCCCTCACTTTATTTTCGGATATTGCGGCGGCACCATTGAGCATACATGCAATAAATTTAGAAGAATCTGACCAATCAGGTGAAAAGGGGTGTACACCATGCCAACTAATCTCAGAATTACCATCCTGCGGGTTCTTATTATTTGCGAAATGGCGTTTTCGAAGTATCGGGTGTTTTTTTCGAAAAGATATCAATGATTTGATAAAAATAAATAGAGGCTTATTTCGTTCAAGAAGACTCCAGTCAACCCATGAAATTTCATTATCCTGGCAGTAGGCGTTGTTATTACCCTTTTGTGTTCGCCTGAATTCATCACCAGCTGTGACCATCGGAACACCCTGAGAAATCATCAGTGTCAGCATAAAGTTTTTTATCTGTTTCTGCCGTATAGATTCAATAAACGGAGTAGTCTGTTCGCCTTCAATTCCATAATTATATGATAAATTCTGATTTTCACCATCTCTGTTGTTTTCACCATTACTATAATTATGCTTTCGAGAATAGCTTACCAGATCATTTAATGTAAAACCATCATGACTGGTTATAAAGTTAATACTGTGCAGAGGAGAACGGTTATTATGCCGATACAAATCAGAACTGCCACTGATTCGTGTTGCAAAAGCTCCTGTGCTTTTATCATCACCACGCCAGAATCTTCTGACATCATCTCTGAAACGACCATTCCATTCTGCCCAGCGTCCTGGAAATTTTCCAACCTGATACGCTCCGGCCGCATCCCAGGCTTCTGCAATAATCCTGGTATTACGCAAGATAGGGTCTGACTCAATACGCTCGATCAGAGGAGGGTTACTAAGTATTGCTCCGTCCTGTGAACGGCCCAGAATTGAAGCCAGATCAAAACGAAATCCGTCTACATGCATTTCAATGACCCAGTAGCGTAAACAATCTAGTATAAAGTCACGTACCAGAGGATGATTGCAGTTAAAGGTATTACCGCAACCTGAAAAGTTTTTATAATGGGCACGGTCACTTTCAAGGATGTAGTAGACTATATTGTCGATTCCACGAAAAGAGAGTGTCGGCCCCCGGTGATCACCTTCGGCTGTGTGGTTAAATACAACATCAAGAATAATCTCTATTCCCGCATTATGAAAATCGCGGATCATCTCCTTAAACTCGTAAATTTGAGCTCCATTATTGCCGGATGAAGAATAGTGAGAGCAGGGGGCAAAAAACGAAATTGTACTGTACCCCCAGTAATTTTTAAGTATCTCTTTGGTCTGAGGATTTTGCCTGAAATTTTCATCCATATCAAACTCATGAACAGGTAACAACTCTATTGCGGTTACACCCAGCTCTTTAAGGTAGGGTATTTTTTCTACAAGGCCTTTGTAGGTACCTGGTGAGGAGCATTCGGATGATTCATGGAAAGTAAAACCTTTCACATGCGCCTCATAAATGATCATTTCATGCATGGGGGTTTTAAGAGGACGATCGAACCAGTCAAATTCATGATTGACTACAATACTCTTGGGCGCTACCGGCCCGCTATCCTTTGTTGAGAATATATCAGTATCGTGCAGGGGGTCATATCCACGCGCATCATCTATATTCCAGAATGAATTCTGAGAAATTGAACGGGCATAAGGGTCCAGAAGAAGTTTGTGCCGGTTAAAACGGTGTCCCTCTTCTGGGAAATAGGGGCCATCGACACGATATCCATACAATTGCCCCTCTCGAATACCTTCGATCCAGATATGCCAGATATCACCAGTCTTATTTTGCAATGAATCGAATTCAAACTCTTCAAAAGATGATTCGGGGTCATTGCTTTCATACAGAACAAGAGTTACAGTTTCAGCATGTCTGCTGAAAATCGAAAACTGTGTACCGTTAGCATCAAGAGTCGCTCCATAGGGAAGAGGGTATCCGGGTAGTGTAACCCTGCTGTTTTTTAATTTCACAAAAATTATCCTCAATAAATATGTTACTGTAGATCAACCGTATAGGCAACCTCTAATAATTAACTTTTCAACAAGGAACTTACGAAAAATTCCTTTAGAATAGGCACTTAAACGATGTTACCCTCTGGAACATTGTAATTTTTCGAAGTTCCCTATAGTGACAATTGAGTTACTTATTTTCAACAAGAATTTAATCTATATGATAAAAAGGAATTTTAATGCTAAAAAATCTTTCATCTAAAGCCTTTAACGGTATATATAAAAACAATGAGTAAATATAATTCTGCAAATAACGAATATCTTCCTAAATGCTCAGGCAAGTGATAAAAAGTGCAAGTTGTCGAGGGGGGGGAAGAAAGGCTGAACAAAAGAAGCATCAAAATTCAAATATGCTCTTCGAGCCCCGACCTCGGCGGGGCTCGAAGAGCATATTTATGCTATAAAACTAAAGTAAATGTGTTGACGATGAGGGGTAGTGGTCGCAAAATTACAAATAAGGGAACTTCTGAGATAATTTAAGAGTTCAAATCAATTCAATTATATTACCCTATTTTATGATTATGAAAGACTGGATTATTTATAAACACGTCAGGTCATTCAGAAACTTTACCAGGAGCGGGATGTTTTGTATAGAATAATATTAACTATAATCGTTGTTTTGGCGGTTTTGTGTTACTCATGCAGCTCTTCAAAAAATGAGTCTGAACCCAATAACAGCATAGAAAATGCGCAGCCGATAATGATCGGTTCACTTATAAAAGGTTGTATTGAAAGCGATGATGATATTGATATCTATATAATGACAGTTGAAGAGGAAAAGAGAGTCTCTTTATCAATATCACAGTTGAAGGGTATTAATCATTCTATAACAGTTTTACGCGATATCGGAGAAAAGCAGGTTGCTGTAAAAAAAATCGATGATTCACGAAAATCGTCACCCGAAAAGATGCCTTTATTGGGACTTATTCCAGGAACCTATTATTTTGTAATTTCTCATGGTGAACGTGACGAGAAGATAGGAAGTAGTCAAAAATACACCTTTATAATTAACGAACTTCAAGACGGTGTATATGAATTTGAACCAAACGACATCCCGCGCATGGCAACACCAATTGTAAGTGGCACGGGCATTCTTGCGTTCTACTCCCCCAGCTTTAACAAATTGAACAAATCGGCCAATAATAAATATCGTGAATATGACTATTTCAGTTTGACTGTAAGCAACTCCGAGGCGGGTCGTTTTCTGGCTGATGTCTCTGTGTCGGGTGTTCCGGGGGTCGATTCCGTTATTACAATGTATAGCCCTGCCGGAAAAGAAATTAACAGATCTGATTCAGGTGTTATTGGTGCCGGAGAGACAATAATTGGGCAGGGGCTTTCTGACCCCGGAACATACCTAATCGAGATATATGGTAAAAATTTTGCCTCTAACAATGAAACGCCATACACATTAAACCTGAACATAGCAGAATTTGATTCTTCGTTTGAGATGGAGCTTAACAACAGTATTGAATCGGCTAATGTTTTACGAGGCGGGTCAATCAAAGGGCGAATATTTCCTGAGGATGATGTAGATTATTTTGTCTATATACCGGAAAACCCTGAATTTGTTGATATTTCACTCATTCCATCTCCTGAAATTAACGGTCGTTTTGTTCTATATAACTCTGCTGGAGAAAAAGTTTTTGAGATAGACAACCATGAAGCCGGTATGACAGAACAATTTCCTGCTTTTTTTTCAGGAGAGAAATTTTATATTCAGGTGCTTGCATTTGCAGGAGAGATGGATTCAGAACGGTTCTATACTCTCTCTGTTAAACCGGGATCATATCAGGATAGTATTGAACTCGAACCTAATGATGAGAAAGAACGTGCAACATATATCGAAAACGGACTAATGTATGGATATTCATCATATAAAAACGATAAAGATTTTTACATGATCGAAACTGATGGTCGTAAAAACAAAATATTGAGGATTACCGGAGTTAACGGAGCTAATTTCGAAGTATCAATTACAGATAACCTAGGATACATAATAAACAGCTACGAACTAAATGACGATAATATACTTGAAATAACTGAGCTGATTGATAAACGTGCTTATGTCATAATTGACACTAAAGAAGCAGTTTATGATAAACCCTACATAATAGAAATAATTCAATAGGAGTCACTATGAGAAAAATACTACTTGGCGTTCTGATCCTTCTCGCGGTTTCCTGCAAAACCGCTCCGGTTAAGGAACCATCCATTGTCACTGAAGACTCTGTTGTTGCTGGTACAGGCATAGTTGAAATAGTTGTCAGAGACCTTGGTATTTCAGATCCAGCTAATGACAAACGTTCATACTACAGGATTTTTATAGATAAGGTCGAGGTGGGACGTACAGAGATAGGCCTTGAATCTCAACTGAAAAAATTTGCAACCACAACAGAACCGAACAGTCATCTATTACGTATTGAAAAGTATGTACTGGATGATAAATCAGACAGATATGTGAAGGTCAATAATATTGATCAACCACGGCCTAATTTTATATATTTTGATAATTCTGATAAAAAGGATATCAGAATAGATATAGTTCATACTGTAGATACGCATCATGCGGAATACAGGATAACTAAACGGTGAAAACAGAAAAAAGCATTAAACGTGATCAGACAGAAAAAGAGGAGCTCTATAATGCTCTTACTCATGGATTCGGAGCCCTGCTTAGTTTAGCGGGGCTTATTCTTTTACTCTTTGGAGCAATTAACGGGGGAGACCCCTGGCGGATTGTTTCACTTGCAATTTACGGAACTTCACTGGTTCTGCTCTACACAGCCTCAACACTATACCATTTTGAAAAAAATGAAAAACGAAAGAAATATCTTAAAATTTTTGACCATTCATCAATCTATCTTCTCATTGCAGGGTCATATACTCCATTTATGCTCGTGACCATAAATGGGAAATGGGGATGGATCATTTTCAGCATTGTGTGGTCAATAGCCATAATTGGCATAGTTTTTAAGCTGAAATATGTCGGTCAATTTAAAAGGCTCTCACTGGCTCTCTATCTGGCGATGGGATGGGTAATCATTATTGTAATAAAATATGTAATCGAAGCTTTACCTATGCCGGCACTTGTGTTACTTATTCTTGGTGGTTTATCATACAGTGGTGGTACATGGTTTTATTCCAAAAGCCATAAGCCCTATTATCATGCAATATGGCATCTATTTGTTATAGGGGGCAGCGTATTGCAATTCCTTGCAATATATTTATATGTTATGCCTATTCCAACTATTTAACTTGTTTTTAAAACAATGTTAATTTCTTTTCTTGACCATTACCATAAATAATTCAATGTGTCGCTCAAAGAGGTATACGCCTTTTAATAGACTTGAGGAGTTATTTATGGATATGCTTGAATCATTTAAAAAACGGGCTCGCTTGCTCGGTAAGACTATAGTTTTACCCGAAGGAACAGATCCCCGAACAATAAAGGCCGCTGCTATGATTACTGAAGAGAAAATAGCAGAGGTCATAGTATTAGGGAATCCCTCACAAATTGAACAGCTTGCTTCTGCACAGAAGGTCTCAACAGATGGATTTCAAATAATTGATATCGATAATTATAGTCGTAAAGAGGAGCTCATTTTGTCTTTGGCTGAACTTCGCAAAGACAAGGGTGTCGACAGAAAGAAGGCCGAAGAGTTGCTTTCTAGTCCTCTTTATATGGGAGTCATGATGGTAAAAGCGGGTATTGCTGACGGTATGGTTGCTGGTGCTATAAATGCTACCGCAGATGTGCTCAGACCGTCGTTGCAAATACTTAAAACAGCTCCCGGCACTAAGCTTGTCTCTTCCTTTTTTGTCATGATTGTGCCCGATTGCGACCTGGGTGCAGAGGGAGGCTTTTTATTCGCTGATCCCGGAATGGTTCAAAACCCCAACTCAGAAGAACTTGCACATATTGCTGTTAATGCAGCTCAATCCTTTAAAACACTGTTCCAGAAAGAACCGGTTGTCGGCATGCTATCTCATTCGACAAAGGGATCGGCTTCACATCCTGATGTCGATAAGGTAGTCGAGGCTACACGCATTGCAAAGGATATTGCTCCTGAACTTTTGCTCGATGGTGAGTTTCAGCTTGATGCGGCAATTGTACCATCAGTTGGGGCATCCAAGGCTCCCGAAAGTGATGTTGCCGGAAAATGTAATGTTCTTGTCTTTCCTGATCTTGATGCTGCCAACATTGGATATAAACTCACTCAGAGACTTGCCAAAGCCGAAGCCTACGGACCAGTGACTCAGGGGATTGCAAAACCGGTTAATGACCTATCTCGTGGATGTACTGCAGATGATATAACCGCTGTTGTTGCGATTACTGCAATTCAGTCAGAATCAAATTAAAAGTTTTAAATGGAAAACTTCGAAAAATTACCAAAGTACTTTGGTAAAGTTCTAAATTTCAGAAGGTAACCTTGTTTGAGTGTTTGATTATGGAGAATTTTTTTCGCTAGCGCTCAAATAAAGACTGAATGTCGCTTTGAGGATAGCGAAAATATTTCAGCGTTCAAGATATTATTTGTTTGCTTCAATAATATCTTGAAGACTGATGTTTCTGTTTCTATAACGCACAGCGCTCTTTTCTTTGGTGTGGTGTATTGCCTTCTGGGGACAGTTGTGAAGACAGGCAAAACATGATTCACACCTATGATCAAATGCTACCTTGTCTGTGACCGAAATGTTATCAGCCAAACAAACAAGAGCGCAGGTTCCACATAGATTACAAGTTTTATCGACAAATAGTTTTTTGTCAGTTTTATCAAGAAGCCGATTATAGATCATTTGTGCAATACTATGCACTCTTTTGATGAAAAAACCGCGAACGGGTATACGATTAACTGAAGCTCTGATATCGTGGACTGCGGCTGGTAGGGCAGATTCAACATTTTTCGTTGATAAACGACTCTGTTCCCTGGCGATATCGAACATCGGAACGTAATTGTCGATCATTGTTATATCCGCAATGTAGTTAATTTGTATCTTCTTTTTTTTGAACTCTTTTTGTAACTGCCATGAAGCAGCACCACTGCTTCCACCACAGGTTATCAATGAGAAAAAATAGCTGCTGTTAAACTGAGCAGACCTTATAAACTTAAGTACGGGTCGTGGAATGCCGTGAAAATAGGCAGGGAAAACGAAACCGATCTTATCATCATCATATGAAGTCGGATCTTTTTTTAATTCCTGCGGAATCGAAACCAGTGTGCAATTAAAACGACGTGATACGTCAAGACTGTTACCGGTAGATGTGAAATAAAAAATTGTCATTCTATAGATCCTCATAATTTAAGCTTTTGTCTGTTCAATAAGAGAAAATTAATGGCTGACGTCAATTATTATATAGCTTTGATTGAGAATTATCGGGAGCTATCTGGTCTAAAGACACGGAAAATAAAACCTCTGAATATTTTTGTTGCCAGAGAACTTCGAAAAATTAACCTGTTTTTAAGATTGTATTTCTATTGGCTTGCAGAATAAAGAACGGTATCTAATGAAACAATTAATTAAAAATTTTACGATAGATGAGACGGAGTTATTTTTTGCCTCTATTGGGGAAAAAGCATATCGGGCACGACAACTGTATGCGTGGATGTACGGAAAAAATGTTGCTACTTTTGACGAAATGAGCAATTACTCCAAGAGCCTGAGGGCACTGCTTAAGCAAAAATGTGTGGTTTCGCCCCTGATATGTGAGGATCGGCAAACTTCACAGATTGATGGCACAGAAAAATTTCTCTTTAAAACCTATGACGGACATTATATAGAATCAGTATTATTAAAGAATGATTTTAACGATACTGGTCGGTTGACTATCTGCATCTCATCTCAGATAGGATGCCAGATGGGGTGCACTTTCTGCCATACCGCCAGGATCCCGTTTATAAGAAATCTTGAAACAGCAGAGATTCTCGATCAGATCAATCAGGTACGCAGATTATCCGGGCTTAGTAATAACAATATTGTCTTTATGGGGATGGGTGAACCGTTTATGAATTACAATAATGTAATCAAAGCGGCAACCATCATGAACTACACCTTCGGATTTCATCTATCAGTTCGAAAAATAACGATATCTACCTGTGGTATTCTTCCGCGTATTGAACAATTCATTGAAGAAGAACATCTTTTTAACCTTGCGGTTTCATTGAATGACACCTCTTCAGAAAAGAGATCTGTATCAATGCCAATTAACCGAAAATATCCTCTTGAAAAGCTGGCAGATCTGTTCAATAAAAAAATGCCGAAAGCCCATAATCGTCTTACACTGGAATATGTTTTAAGGAAGGATAATATATCCAAAGATGATGCAAAACGGTTAAAAAAACTTTTTAAATATTCACGCATAAAACTGAATTTAATACCTTTAAATTGCTCAACTGATAATACAGCAAGACCATCAGATGAGGAAATTGAATCTTTTATAAAAGAGCTTGAAATATTGAACATTCCAATTACTGTTCGTAAAAGTCTGGGGAGTGACATAGACGGTGCATGTGGTCAACTTTCCGGAAAAAAATACAGTGACAGCTTGTAAAACCATGATTAGAGGCAATCAATAATTGGAAGCATCAGAATTACTGTTTTATAAATTACCGGATCATTATATTGGTAACCTCAAATAGGCTTTAATAATGTTTTTTGATAAGTTGTCTGAAGAAAATTTAAGTCTCAAAATTCCTGGAGATCAATAGGTTAAATATGCGTGCTACTCTGAATTCTGTAATTAATTGGATTTTTTCACATAAAATAATGGTTTTTATAGTCATTCCCGGATCGTTTGCCCTTATCCTCATTCTCTATGTTCTGATAATTTATCTGAGTTGGTTGTCAGACCGTGATGAGGCTTTGGAAAAACTGGCTCGTTATAAACGATTGATAGATCGTACCGAAGAGATGCGAGAAGGTATGATATATGCCGCAGGCGACTATGGTCTGGAAGAGAAGGTTGTCGATTTACCAACCAGTATTGTTGACCGAAATGGAGAACTGGTGGGTCAGTTTTTTAGCCAAAAAAGAGAAATTGTTCCCTATAATTACATTCCCGACGCACTGATTAAATCTGTTTTAGCTTCTGAAGATCGTGATTTTTATGATCATACAGGAGTTAATCCTCGTGGTATTTTACGTGCATTTCTGGTAAACCTGAAAAATTTCAGAATAGTACAGGGAGGAAGCACAATAACCCAGCAGCTTGGGAAAGTTCTCTTTACAGATATGGAGCGTAATTTAAAAAGAAAGATCTATGAAGTTTTTTGTGCGCGTGAAATAGAAACCTACTATGACAAACAGGATATTCTTTCGATGTATCTGAATCTTATCTATTTCGGAAACGGAGCATACGGAGTTGAAGCAGCATCCAAAATGTTCTTCGGAAAATCAGTCAAAACCTTGAATGAAACTGAGTGCGCAATGATTGTCGCAACTATATCAAGTCCCCGTTCATATTCACCTCTCTCTAACCTTCCTAATTCCGTACGCAAAACACGCCGTATCTTGCAATCGATGGTTGATGCTGGTTTTATGGAAGCTAAACGTGCAGAATTTCAATATGATAAATTTTTAAATAAATGGGATGTGCAATTTGACGAAAATGATATCCCCACATCATCCCTTATAGGCAGTTTTGCTTTCAGCACATACCGTATCAATCGAGCTCCATTTCTTATTGAACAAATCCGACGTCTTTTGGTAGAGAAATTCGGAGAAGAGGTGTTAAAAAAGGGCGGCCTGACAGTTCACACAACAATTGATGCAGAATACCAGGATTATGCCCTGGCTGCATTGCGTTCCGGAGTAGAGAAACAGCGGGAATATCATCGGGCTTTGGCAAAGAAATACGGTAATAAACCGGCTGGTATCAGAAACCGGGAAAACGCAGAGAATATTCAGGGTGCCCTTATCGCTGTTCATCCGGGCTCTGGAGAAGTTCTGGCATACGTGGGTGGCTACGAATTCACCTCAAAAAGCCAGCTTGATCATATAGTTCAGATCCGCCGACAACCTGGATCTTCGATTAAACCGCTTCTGTACTGTTCTGCAATAGAAAATCGCGACATTACACCATCCACCATGTTTATTGATGAACCAACCACCTTTGAAGAAGGCTATTCACCTCAAAATTATGGTAATTCATACAGAGGCCCGGTTATAGTTCTTGAAGCACTAAAGAGGTCTATAAATGTTATTGCCGTTAAAATACTCGAGAAAACAGGATACGATACTGTTTTTAATTATATCCGTAAAGGACTTGATCTTAACCGATCTGAATTTAACAGCCGTTTCCATAAAACACTCTCGTTCGCACTAGGAACGTATGAACTATCACCCATGGAAAATGTCACACTTCATTCCATGATTGTAAACGGTGGTAAATACGTTAAGCCGTATACAATAAAAACCATTACCGATTACAGCGGCCGTGTTATCTGGAATAATGAAGAAGAGGTGTACAGGCACATGCTTGAGCGGCAGAAAGAATATGGGAATATAATTGACCCGATTGCTGCGGCAATAACAGTCTCCCTTGCAAAAAATGTTTTTAAACCAGGTGGAACTGCTGCTGGCACCGCCGCACGATACCGAATTGATTTTCCGGCCGGTGGTAAAACTGGAACATCGACCAACTATAATGATGCATGGTTTGTTGGTTACACAGCCGAAATGGTCACCGCGGTATGGGTTGGAAATAGTAAAGGGGCTATTTCTTTGGGCCGAGGCAGAAGCGGAGGATCTGTTGCCGCTCCTGTTTGGGGGGAATTCAGCTCGAAAGCCTTTGCTCATGATAAACCAGGTGAATTTTCTGTTCCCCAGGAGGGGGTATCTTTTCAGACAATCGATTTAAAAACAGGCCAGGTTCCCCGAACTATCGAAGATCCGTCAACAGTCTCTGTAGATCAGATATTTTATGAAGGTAGCGAACCCGGATTATATTCGGATGAATTTTCCATGCCGGAGTCAGAATCGGACGAGGAGGAGTAATGCATAATCGACACGAATTGCGTTTTATAATTCTTTTATTTGTTTTGATTTTAACCAGTTTTAGCTGGCCCCAACAGAATATCCGCATTACTTCAACATTCGGTGAATCAAGGGGAGATCATATTCATGATGGCATTGATATAATTTCACCCAGTAATACCATTTACCCGGTTGACGACGGTATCCTGCTTTATGCATGGAACCGATCACTTTTCCCGTTTGAAAACTATACAGGAAGTGGTAATTATTCGGTTATTGATCATGGGAAATACGCCTCAACATATCTTCACCTCGAAGACTCTCCGGTTCTACAACAGCGATACAGCCAAAAAGAACCACTTGGAAGGTATGCAAACTCCGGCCGATCATATGGAAATCACTTACACTTTGGATGGTATGATCGTAATAACTGGAGCTCACATAACTTTCTAAATTTTGTAGATGCGATTCCGGATGAAAATCCACCAGTTATTAATCACATAGCCTTTTCGATTAACAGTAGTATAGTTAGGGTCACGGACAATTCTTCAATTCGCTTAACAGAACATCATCCGGTTCTTTTCAACATTTTTGATAATATTCACGATGGGTATAATGTAGGAATCCACCAATTAACTGTTTATTTAAACGGAAGCCAAATTCACTCCGTTACATTTGATGAGGCACTTTACGATAAAAATGGGTTGACTATTTCAGGTAAAACTCTTGAGAATATATTTGAAGGCAAGGACTATTATAAAGTAAATGAATTAAAATATGCTAATGGTGTAAACACTTTTAAGGTTATTGCTTCAGATTATGCCGGCAATGTAACTGAAAAAGAATTTACACTTACTATCAGACTTGATTTATAAAGGATGACATCCGTGAAGAATATGATTCCTCTTCTCAGAAGAGATAAAAACATCTCTCAGGTAGAGTTAGCGAAAAAACTTGGAGTCTCTCCATCGTATTTATGTAAGATAGAAAAATCACTACAAACACCATCTTATGGTTTCGTACAAAAATGTGCGGAAGTTCTTGATGTTCCAGAGAAGGAGCTTTTCCCTGGAAAACTCAATCACAAAGAGATCACCCGGGTATTAGCCGAAAAAAATAACCCAATATGGATCGAACGGACAAAGAAAGGTTTAAAGCAGGTAGAACTTGCTCGTTTGATAAATTGCTCTCCATCGTATTTAAGTAAAGTTGAAAACAATCAAATAACACCAACTGATTATTTTCAGACTATTTGCGCCAAGGTCTTAAAGAAAAAAAGATCATATCTTTTTCCTATTGTACAAAAATGATTACAATTAATCCTCTTTTATTATTAATTATTCTGGGGCTTGGTTTATCCGCTTTTTTTTCCGGATCAGAGACGGCTCTTTTTTCTATTACTAAATCTGAATTATACAATCTTGCTTTTTCCGAAAATCGCCGCGACAATCTGATAGCTTCAATAATGAAAAAGCCCAGGCGTATCCTCATAACAATTCTCATTGGCAATCTGATCTCTAATATCTTTGTTACAACAGTATCCACAACATTTTTACTCGACACATTTGGAGAATATGGTCATTTTATTGCTATTGCCGTTGTAACCCCCGTAGTAATCATTTTTTGTGAGATTGTTCCTAAAATAATCTCACTGTCAGCAGCTGTTTCAATCTCAAAAATAATAATCCGACCGTTACATTTCTTTTATAGAGTATTCGCTCCTGTCAGAACCTTTTTCCTGTTAATCTCGAATCTGTTAATCAGTATATTTAATCTTAAAATCGAGAATAGCAGTAACTTATCCGAGCGTGAAATAGATATCGCAATAAGATTGAATGAATCACAGGGTTTTATTGACAAAGAAGAGAGTCGGTTCATAAAAAATGTTTTGAAATTCTCTAAAAAAAGTGCAGAGAATGTAATGATTCCCCGCAATAATGCAATTGCGATTTCCGAGAACTCTTCTATTAAAGATGCTATTCGCATATTCAAATCTTCCGGTGTAATGCGAGCACCCGTTTTTCGTGAAAATCTTGATACCATTACCGGAATTATCGATTCAAGAGATCTAATTCCCTATGTATATGGAATTAAAAAAGGAAAGTCAATAAAACGACTAATTCGAAAAGTTAACTATTATCCGGAATCAAAGGAGTTGGTAGATCTGTTAAATGCATTTTTAAAAGATAAAATTCAAATGGCAGTATTAATCGATGAATATGGTGGTACTTCCGGTATTGTGACTCTTTCATCAATAATAAGTGAGGTTATGGGGGAAAGCTTTAATCTTGACGATTCCAAACAAAAAGGAGAAATAAGAAAAATTAAGTCTGTTACAGTCGTTGATGCCGAAATTCAAATTGATGATTTTAATGATAAATTTCGAACTGATATTTCGAGTAATGAATCTGAAACAATTGGCGGTTATATAATTGAACAGCTTGGACACATTCCTCAGAAGGGTGAATATATACTTGTTGAAGAGTTAATGTTACGAATCCGGAATATCCGGAAAAACAAAATTCTGACTGTGGAAGTAAAAAATATATGATCTCTGTAGTTGTATATCAAATTCTAATATTTTTTCTGTTTATCGCTTCTGCATTTTTTTCTGGATCAGAAACCGTCATAATATCAGCGAACAGATACGCCCTTGAAGAAAAAAAATCACGTAAACAGTGGGGAGCATCTTCAGCTGTATATATACTAAATAATACAGAACGAACACTTTCTATGATACTGATTGGTAATAATATTGCCAATATCGTAGCTACGGCTTTTATAGCCTATGTCGCAACCCGCTATTATTCTGCTAACGATAAATTACTGTTCATAATTACAGTTGTTCAAACACTAATTTTTCTTCTTTTTTGTGAAATTGTACCTAAAATTTTTTCTCATGCTAAAGCCGATTTTCTTCTAAGACTGTTCTCGACACCTCTTCGCATACTGCTCTATGCTTTTTCCCCTGTAGTAAAAATCATAATGCTTTTAACATCAGCAATTAAACGTCTTCTTCGTCTGGGTGAAAGTGTTGATTCACGTATTCAGGCTCGCAACGAAATCGAGACTCTGTTTCAGATGGGGGAGGCTGCAGGCATTTTGGAAGAGAACCACAGAATTTATGTGGATGAAATTATGTCTTTGCATGAAATTAAAGTCTATCAGGTTATGACCCCTACCATTGACATTATTTCCGTTGAAGAAAAACAGAGTTTGCGTTCTGCTATAAAATATATTGATAAGACAAAATATTCCCGTATTCCGGTTTATCGTGACCGTGTTGACAATGTCACCGGTTATATCTACTACAAGGATTTGTATAAAGAAATTGCTCCTGATACTCCCGTACACAAGATAATGCGTCAGGCAACTTATGTTCCGGGAAGTAAATCCATCTATACTCTTTTAAGTCAGATGCGAAAAAATGGAATCCATATGGTATTCGTTGTAAACGAATACGGCGGTGTTGAGGGATTGACTACGCGTGAAGACATAGCAGAAGAGATAGTAGGCGAGATACAGACAACCGATCACTTCTCTGATGAAACGTTAATCAAGAAAAACAATGGTAGCTATTCAATCAAGGGAAGTCTTGATATCGAATACTTCTGTCGATTAATGAATATTTCAATCCCCAACAAAAGCTTTGAAACAGTTGCCGGTTTTTTGAATTATAAATTTGACAGAATTCCATGCGAAGGCGAGCAGCTTGCCTATAAAAATCTAAATTTCACAATTGAGAGTGCGTCCCTCACAATGATTGATCGTGTAAAGGTAACTATTAAACGTCGTTACAAGCGAAACTGATTAAACCAGACTTCCCAGTTTTTTACCAGCTAAAAGATGCACATGAAGATGAAAGACCTCCTGCCCTCCGTCAGAACCGGTATTGATAATTGTTCGGTATCCCGATTCGTCAATTCCAAGCTGTTGTGCTATTTTACGTACCGCCAGAAAAAGATCAGAATAAATATAGGCCTTACTCTCGTCAGTATCATTAATGCTTTCGGTACGTTCTTTATGAACCACAAGAATATGCACGGGAGCTTTAGGATTTATGTCTTCAAAAGCGTACACAGAGTCATTCTCGTAAATCTTTTTGGATGGGATTTCACCTGCTATAATTTTTAAAAAAAGATCATCCATTATATACCTCCCTCATTTTATCATCGTAATTCATATCCAGACCTGTTAACTGTAGCGATAACCTGCTTCTGCAGTGTTTCTATCTCATCGGACGTGAGAGTGTGATCACCGCCATTAAATACAATTTTTAAAGATACAGATTTTTTGCCTGTCGGCAGGGGGTCACCCTCATAAACCGCGACTACCTCTATATCCTTGATTTTTGAATTATCGTTAGTTGATGTTTTTTTGATCAGACGAATTATATCCCTGGCATAATCACGTGCCGCACAGACAACAGAGATTTCAAAATTCACATCGGGATATTTCTGTAGTTCCTGAAAATGCATTTTCTGTTTTTGAGCGGTAAAAAGCATATTGATGTCAATATCAAAAATTGCAGCACGTCCTTTAAAGTCGAAAGAAGCCTGTATGACAGGGCTCAACTCAAATATTCTACCGGCAAATGAACCGTCAACAAAAACATCTACCGAGCGAACAGGATGAACATAGGCCGGAGATTCGGTACTTACTTTAAAATCATATTTTTTTATTCTCAGTTTTTTAAAGAGGGTAGTAACAATGGTCTTCGCTTCATAGAACATAACATCATGATTGCGCGAAAAAACAGAACCTGTGATACGGAAATTCTCTTCTGCAAGATCGGTAGAGTTCCGATCCTTTTTCAGATAAACACGGCCTATTTCAAATAAACCAAACGACTTGAAATTCTTACTGTTCAGGCGAATATTCTGAATTATAGCCGGTACCATGTCATCACGCAGTCGATCGTGTTCAATAGAAAGCGGATTTTTTAACCTTAACTGCCTTTTAGTATCAACCTTTGCGCGGGTATAAAGCTCTTCGCCTACAAAGGAGTAGTTGTAAACCTCGCTCAATCCACAATTATAAGAGAGAATCTCTTTGATTCTACGTTCAAACCGGCGAAAAAGATTATATTCAGGAGTGGTACAGGGTACAAAAGGAGCCCTTGGAGTTATATTGTCATAACCAAAGATCCGTCCGACCTCTTCTACAATGTCAGCATCAATTTCTATGTCTTTCGTTGCACGATATGAAGGAACGGATATAGATAACGAACCATGACTGTTTTCGACGTCATATTCGAGTGATGTGAGTATCCCGATAATCCGTTCATCAGTAATATCTTCACCAAGAAGTTTACGTATCTGATTACAGTGTATTGAAATCGAAAGCCTGGGATTCTTTTTGGGATAGGCATCTATTAATGAAGAGGCCGCTTCTGCTTCAGGAATAATCTCTTTAATGAGTTGATAACAGCGAATTATTGCGGCTTCACAAATCTCTGCATCAAGTGATTTTTCGAAACGCATGGCCGCATCTGTTCGCAGATTATATCGATGTGCAGTTTTACGTATATGTACAGGATCGAAGGTTGCAGCCTCTAAAATTATTTCAGTTGCATCATCATCAATTTCAGAATTACCTCCACCCATGACACCCGCAAGGGCAATCGGATTTTCCTTATCTGCAATAACAATATCATCGTTGGTTAGGATGTGTTCTCCTCCATCAAGGGTTGTCAGGGTTTCACCAGTGTTAGCCATTCTTACAATAATAGAGTTTCCGGCCAGTTTTTTACGACTGAATGCATGCATAGGTTCGCCAATTTCTGCCATAACATAGTTGGTTATATCTACTATGTTATTTATAGGTCGCATACCGATGGATACAATACGGGATTTTAACCATTCAGGAGACTCTTCAATACGAATATTTTTTATGACCAGTCCACAATAGCGCTGTGCAGCATCGGGGCATTCTATAGATACGTGAAGAGGGTCATCGCCTGAAAAAGTATTTTTTAAGGAGTAATCTACCGGGTTTATCAGCTTGCGATCAAAAATAGCAGAAATCTCCCGAGCAAAACCAATATGT
Organism: Spirochaetota bacterium; assembly: GCA_027858855.1. Lineage (GTDB taxonomy): Bacteria > Spirochaetota > UBA4802 > UBA4802 > JAFGJZ01 > JAFGRW01. The sequence continues at coordinate 117,913 of JAQIBV010000039.1, forward strand.
CCCCACAGGTCAGGGCGATGAGTAATGGATTTATTATCAATTTCTATACGAACATCAAGACGATCCGGATATATTTCTGATAAGGGCTTACCAATTGGGGTTCCTTCGGGAAATATAAGAATACCTGCCGACTCTTCAGAGAGTCCCAGCTCTTTTTCTGAACAAAGCATTCCACAGGATTCCTGTCCGCGGATTTTACACTTTTTTATAACAAAATCTTCAGTAAAGCGGGTTCCCTCAAGAGCAAGGGCTGCTATATCACCAGCTTTATGATTTGGAGCTCCACATACAACCGTAAATATTCCCGTACCGGTATCAGCCTTTACTACTGTCAGGTGATCTGAATCAGTATGTTTATTAACCTCGAGTAATTTTGCAGTCACCGTTGTTTTTAGATGTCCGTTAATCTCTTCAGTACCCTCTGTCTCAGCCGTAGACATCGTTAACCTGGCGGAAATCTCTTCAGGTGAAAGGTCGTCAATGCTTACCAGGGTTTTTAATATATTAAGTGAAAGCCACATAGCATAATCCTCTTATTAAAATTGTTGTACAAATCGAATATCACCGCTTTGGAAATGGCGTATATCGTTTATCCCATATCCCATCATAACCAGACGGTTCAGACCAAGTCCAAAGGCAAACCCTGACCATTCATCAGGATTAATCCCCCCCTGTTTCAGAACGTTAGGATGAACCAGTCCGCATGGAAGGAGTTCGACCCATCCTGTTTGCTTACAGACTGAACAACCGGAACCACCACAGATAAGACAATTAATATCCAGTTCAAATCCCGGTTCAACAAAGGGAAAATAACCTGGACGGAGCCTGATTTTCACATCACACTTGAATATTTCCTTAAGAAGGGTCTTCATAAAGAAAATCAGATTCGCAACAGATATTTCTTTGTCTATCATCATCCCCTCTACCTGATAAAAGGTGTTTTCGTGAGAGGCATCAGTAGCTTCATAGCGGAACACACGGCCTGGACCGATTACACGGAAGGGGGGGCTATTTTTTTCCATTCCCCGTACCTGAATGGCAGATGTATGGGTTCGCAGAAGATTATTATCTTCTGTCCAGAAGGTATCCTGCATGTCCCGGGCAGGGTGGTGTTTAGGAATATTCAAGGCCTCAAAGTTATAATACTCTGTTTCAACCTCAGGACCATCAAGCACCGAAAATCCCATCGAAGTAAAAATATCTTCTATTTCATGCTGTATCTGGGAAAGCGGATGAACAAAACCATTATCCGAAGGAAATTCGGGAGTTCCATCAAGAGTAACATCAATCCACTCCTCAGAAAGACGTTTCTGAAGAATTTCACGCTCTATCTCATCTTTACGGTTATCAATAGCCTCATTAATTGATGTTTTTACAACGTTTGATAATTTGCCAATTTCAGACTTTTCTTCAGGGGAAAGATCTTTTAATGTTCGGAGAATTGTTGTCAACTCTCCCTTTCTACCGAGAACGTCTATTCTTATCTGTTCGAGATCAGCAGACGAATCGCATTTTTGAATTGATTCGAGAGAATTTTTCTGAATAAGGGTTAATTTGTTTTTCATTATATATTCCGTAAATTTGAAAAAATAAAGGTAACTCTTTCATTGAAACGAGGCGGATAAAAGTCAAGAAAATAATTCGGACAACTTAGTATCATGTTTATCATTGACAACTTTAATTGACAGTTGTTAAGACATCATTAAATTAGAGGGAAATCGCAAAATTGTTATGTAAACTGGCGACTTGCCGTCCAGGGTTGAAATAAAGGATCTGAAATAGGGGAGGTACACTATCAGCAAAACGGACAAACGTTTAATCAACTATTCACAGAAAGATATCGTATCTCTGTTAACTGATAAAACGGAACCTATCAATGAAAGCCGTCTTATTCGTGATCTCTCAGAAATTTACGGTTATCCATCTATTATGGAAACTTCTCTCTTTGATATTCACTTTTCTCTGTTTCATACACTCTATTTGATTAAGTGCTCACTCGAATATAATCAGTTTTACACGCATATTTATACCCTTTACCTGAGAATGATTCCAATTCCACCTAAAGGACTATGTTCCCACTATTGCGAACAGCGAGGACAATTCTGTTTAAAAAGCTGCGAGGGAAATTTATGCTTGTCCCATACTTCTGAATCATTAATCGCAAATATTCCGGTTAATGCAGTTATGACCGCATTTTACCTTGATCCTGATAATATCAGTTTCCAGGATTACTTCTCTCTCGAAGATGGAATGAACAGAATTCTTATGTATGGTTTATGTAAGACACAAGTTGATCAGGCACTTAAGCTCTTTGATCTGGAATCTTCGGAGTTTACAAAAATAAGATCAAGATATTACGAACTTGCAAATCTTCACCATCCTGACCGGAATGGGGATCAGGAAATTATGAAAAAAATCAATAGTGCCTATATGCTTCTGGAGAAGATTTTCCCAGCTGAATAATGTATTGACAAAAAATGGCTGGATCAGGAATAGAGTAGTTGAGATCTTTATAAAAGAGGAATATAATGTTTAAAGAGAGAAGTTATTGCGGTGATATTTCCGCTTCTAATATCGGTTCAACCGTTGAACTGGCAGGATGGGTCGATCGGCGACGTGATCATGGCGGTGTAATTTTTGTTGTTTTACGTGATGTCAGCGGTACAATCCAGGTGGTTACAGATGAGTCTACTTCACCTAAACAGCTTCAAACCGCTGAAAAACTTCGTAATGAATACTGTATTGCAATCAAAGGTGCTATTCGAAAAAGAGAAGAGGCCAATATCAACCCTAATATTATCAATGGAGATATTGAGGTTGTTGCCGAAAGTATAGACATTCTCAACGAATCGGAAGTACCTCCTTTTATGCTGGATAGTCGTGACCATATTCATGAAGAAATCCGCCTTAAATATCGATATCTGGATTTACGTCGTGAAGAGATGCGTGATACAATGATTGCGCGTCACAGAATAATGCAGGCTACCCGAAGTTATCTATCAAATAATAGATTTATCGAAATAGAGACTCCAACACTGAATAAATCGACCCCCGAGGGAGCCAGAGACTTCCTTGTTCCATCCAGAATCAATGAGGGGCACTTCTATGCTCTTCCACAGTCACCACAGCTTTTTAAGCAGATTCTGATGGTATCTGGTTTTGACCGCTATTTTAATATTGTGAAGTGTTTTCGTGATGAAGATCTCAGAAATGACCGTCAACCTGAGTTTACGCAGATAGACATGGAGCTCTCTTTTATCACTCCCGAGAGCATTATGAAGATAATTGAAGGTCTACTAAAAGAGATTGTACATGCAGGTATAGGTAAAGAGATTGAGACTTCGTTTCCAGTTATTACCTACAAAGAGGCTATGGATCGCTTTGGAAAAGATGCTCCGGACATGCGCTTTGGTTTTGAACTGGAGGATGTAACAGAACTGCTAAAAGATTCAGAATTCAAGGTGTTTGCAAACTCTGTTAAAAATGGTGGTGTTATTAAGGCACTACCAGTTGATATGGGCGACAAACTCTCACGAAAAATGATCGATGAATATACAGAGTGGGTTAAAATTTTCAAGGCCGGTGGTTTACCTAACTTCAGATATAATGAGGGTAACTTTGAAGGTGGAATCGCAAAATTTCTTTCAGACAGCGAAAAAAATGCGTTAAAAGAGAAACTTAATCTTAGTGGAAATTGCGTAGTATTTTTTGGCTGTGATAAGAAAAAAATTGTTAACGACGCTCTTGGTAATCTACGAATAAAAATAGCCAAAGATCTTAATATAATCGACTACTCTAAACTCTGTTTTGTCTGGGTAATCGATTTCCCTCTATTTGAATATGATGAAGATGAGAAGCGTTACTATGCAGTCCACCATCCGTTTACTGCACCTTCGGCTGCTGATATTGAAAAGCTTGATTCATTAACACCCGAAATTGTCGAAACCATATGTTCGGATGCCTATGACATTGTTTTAAACGGTAGCGAAATTGGTGGCGGATCGATACGTATCAATAAAATAGATCTGCAGAAAAAGATCTTTTCCATTCTTGGAATCTCAGAAGAGGAAGCAAAAGAGAAATTCTCATTTCTGCTGGATGCCCTTAAATATGGCGCACCGCCACACGGAGGGCTTGCCTTAGGTCTTGATCGAATCGTAATGCTCCTTCTTAACCGTGAATCTATCCGTGATGTTATCGCCTTTCCGAAGACACAAAAGGGGCAGTGTATGATGAGTGAGGCGCCGTCATTGGTAGACAAAAAACAACTTCGTGAACTGTCCCTGAAAATAGTCGAATAATGACAGATCAGGTTTTTGAGACAGAGGACCGGGCTCTTTACCAGAAGATCTGCGGTTTTAAGGATCAAAATTTAAAATCCATTGAAGAAGCAATTTCAATAAGGCTTACTCCCCGTGGAACCTCGATTATCATTTCAGGTTCCCAGGAGCATGCCGAAATTGCAGAGAAGCTTCTTCATGTAATGTCCGATTTTCTTGCCGACAAGCCCGAAAACTACGAATTTGATCGTTTCGACATAAAATATCTGATAACGCTGGCTAAAAGTGGCGAAAAGATAAATTTTGCTGCAATTAACCGTTTAAAGATTTTTATTCCCGAATCAAAAAAAAATGTATATCCAAAATCATTCAATCAGATACACTATCTCAGTGAAATTGACAAAAAAGCCATAACTTTCGCCATTGGACCCGCTGGAACAGGAAAAACCTATCTGGCTGTGGCAGCCGCACTGAAAGAGTATTATAATGGTAAAGTCAGACGCATCATTCTTACCCGTCCAGCCGTAGAAGCAGGGGAGAATCTGGGATTTTTACCGGGAGATCTTGTTCAAAAGATTAATCCCTATCTCAGACCACTCTATGATGCGTTGTTTGATCTGGTCTCTTTTGAAAAAATCGATGCAATGATGGAAAAAAACATCATTGAAATCGCTCCTCTGGCTTATATGCGGGGAAGAACGCTTAACGATGCTTTTATTATTCTCGATGAGGCACAGAATACGACAGCTTCACAAATGAAAATGTTTTTGACCAGACTTGGAAATAATTCTAAAATGGTAATTTCTGGTGATATTACCCAGATCGATATTGACAAACCCAAGCGTTCCGGTTTATTACTGGTAAGAAAAATCTTACGGAAGGTGAAAGATGTTAGCTTCGTAGAATTCAATTCTGAGGATATTTGCAGGCATCCTGTGGTAGAACAGATTATCAATGCCTATGAAGAGTTTTCCGGAGAACATTAAATAGTAATGAAATCACAATTATCACGGACATTCATACAATTTCTTTACCTTTTTAAAGAATCCTCAACCAGGTTCTCTCTTCTTTTCGTTATTCTGCTTATAACTGTAACAACAATTTACCTCTCCCTTAACAAATTCGGCATAACCTATGAGTACCAAATTGGTGATATCGCAGAAGAGAATATTCGGGTACCTTGGGATATCACATATCTGCTGAATCAGGAGACTGTTACCGAGAAAGAACGGGTAATGGCTGCCGTTCCGCTGGTTTTTGACATGAATCGAAGCATCCTGATGGATCGTATTCAGCATATTAACATGCTATTTTCTCACATAGATACTGTTGTTAACAGTCCTGACGGAAAGGCAATCACTGAAGAGTCAGTCAAAATTGCAATTATTCAGGATGCACTTCCTGATACAAATAAATATTCCGAGAATATAATAATCGCCCTCCTGAGATACAAGGATACTGAATCATTACGACTCACAACTGTTCGTATATTAAATGATATCTATGAACGCGGAATTCTTGAAGAGGAATACAGCAATCCTATTCAAATAAATAACAAGAATGTAGTTGTCCGAACTATTGGCGAAAACGATGAATATGTGGAAGAGCGTCGCTCTCTTGATTCTCTTCATTCGCTCGATTCCATAATGAAGGGGTTAAACGCCCTGAGTTCCGAATACACCGAAGATCTTCCCAAAAATCAGCGCTGGGCCATCTATCTTGTCGTGAAAGAAAATATTATCCAGAATGTTCGTTTCAATCGTGAAGAGACTAAACGGCGTTTACAGCAGGCTGCAAATGCCGTTGCGCCTGTAACAGGTGTATTAAAAAAAGGGCAGGTTATCGTCCGTGAAGGAGATTCTGTAACATCGGACTCCCTCAAACTGATTGGAATTTTGAACAGTTATACATCAAGATTTAATGCTAAATATGTAGTAGGTATTGTTCTTTTTCAGATTGCATTCTATTTCATACTTGGTCTTTTCATGCGTGGCTTCAATAAAATTATTCGCTTTAACCGTCAATCCCTGCTAATTGCTACCATGTTATTAATCGGGTTTTTTACCTACTCTTTTGTTGTTGTACGAACCATCGATTACATGAATACCAACATGGTTTATGCTCTATATTTACCGGTTACCTTTATCACAATGGTCGTAACAATTCTTTTTTCTGTGCCGATGGGTATGCTTGCCGGTATATACATTATATTTTTTATAATGATGCTTACAGGTGCTAGCTTCGGAGATCTTGCTATTGCTTTTAATTCGGTATTTCTTGGAATTTTTACTGTTAAAACTATTGAAAAGCGGGTAGATTTTCTTAAGACCGGTTTTCTAATCGGTTTTGCTAACTCAGTAATTATTCTGACTCTCGTTTTTATGAACAACATTCCTCAGGAACAGTTCTTTGACAATGTTCAACTCTCTATTGTCTCCGGTTTCGTTAACTGTATTGCTGTAATGGGGATTTTTCCATTATTTGAACACTTTTTTGGAATAACTACACAATTTAAACTATTTGAGCTAACCGACTTGAATGCTCCAATCTTCAAAGAGATGCTCATCAAAGCTCCGGGCACCTATAATCACTCAATTCTGGTAGCGAATATGGCTGAAGCCGCCTGCAAGGAGATCGGAGCGAACTCACTATTAACCCGTGTTGGTAGTTATTACCACGATATCGGAAAATTAAAAAATCCGCATATTTTCATTGAAAACATGAGCGATAAGGGCGCAGTTAACCTGAGCCCGCATGTATATTCAAAAAGAATTATAGGTCATGTTAAAGAAGGTGTAAAGCTGGCTCGAGAAAACGACATTCCCCAGGATATAATTGATTTCATTGAACAACATCATGGTGATTCCGTCATGACTTTTTTCTACCATCAGGCTCTAGATATTGCCAATAAAAGTAAAAAGAAAAAAATATCTGTGGAAAAAAGCGACTTCTCATATTCCGGCCCTAAACCTCAAACAAAAGAGACTGCCATCGTTATGCTGGCAGATGCAATAGAGGCAGCATCCCGGTCTCTTGTAAAGCCAACCGAAGAAAAGCTTGAACAGTTAGTATCTAAAATTGTTTCGAGCCGGTTGACCGAGGGGACACTGGATGAAGCAGACCTGACCATGAATGAACTGTCAGTAATCAAGAACGGTTTTGTATCAGTATTGACGGGGATATTCCATACTCGTATGAAATATCCTGATCAGAAGAGCATCAAATCGCTTGAAAAAAAAATAAAACAGAATAATAGTAAATGAATCAGGCATTGGCAGTAGTTGAAATTTTCGAATCGCTCTCTCTTCCTTTTTCCGGCATAGATGCTCTTTGTATCGAGACTGACGCAATGAGGCTTATGGATCTTCTTGATCTGAATAACAGTGAAATTACGATTATCCTCTGTTCAAATGCTGAAATTCAATCAATTAACAGTGAATACCGTTCTAAAGATTATCCAACCGACGTAATATCATTTGCATACAGGGAAGAGGCATTTCCTGGCGAAAACTCAGATGAAACTGAATACCTTGGTGATATTTTTCTTTCACTTGAGAAAGCAAAGGAGCAGGCTACAGAGCTTGATCAAAAACTTTCATGCGAAGTGAGAAGGCTTTTGGCACATTCAATACTTCACCTTATAGGTTATGACCACGAAACAGGTGAAGAGGATGCCGAAAAGATGTTCGCGAAGGAAGATGAGTTACTCTTATCACTAGATAATAGTTGAATTTTTTTTTAAGCAGATACAATCATACTTCGGTAATACGAGTTTCAATATAATCCATCACTCTGTCGGCTGTGATACGAGCTTCACTCTCTACTTCTGCAAAAGACCTGTCGCCCATAACCGATACAGCCGAGATGTAAAACTTGATCTTGGGCTCGGTTCCGGATGGCCTGATAGTGAAACCTGAACCATCAGAATAAAAATATTGAAGAACGTTTGAGACAGGAAGCTCTTGAACGGTATCTGCCGTTTCAGAAATGCAGTCGTAGCGCAACTGTTCCTGATAATCGTGTATGCTGATCAGGACGGCCTCTCCGATGAGGACAGGAGGCATTGACCGGAAATTTTCCATTATCTTCCGGATACGATCCGCACCGTCAGCACCTTCAAGCACAATATAACGCATCTCTTCTAGGTAATAACCGAATTCCCGATATATCTGCATCAACCGTTCATACAGATCCATTCCATTGTTCTTGTAATATGCAGCCATCTCGCACAACAATAGGGCTGTTGATACAGCATCCTTATCGCGAACAAAATTGACAGGAAGATAACCATAACTCTCTTCACAACCAAAAATAAAATTGTAGGCTTCACTCTGCTCAAACTCTCGCATCAAAGCCCCGATCCATTTAAAGCCTGTTAAAACATTCAGAACCTCAACAGATTCTTTTTCGCATAATACTTTTAGTAGCTCTGTCGTAAGAATTGTTTTTATTACAACCGGATTATCAGGCAGAATTTTTTCCCGTTTTAGATTATTGATAATATAATCACAAAGAAGTACAGCGGTTTGATTCCCATTCAAAAGATGATATTCATCATTATGGCAAACACCAACGCCGATACGATCCGCATCCGGGTCCGTTGCAAAAACAATATCAGCGTTTATAGCTTTGGCATCCTGAAGCGCAAGAGCCATGGCCTGCTTCTCTTCAGGATTAGGATATTCGACAGTAGGAAAATCACCATCAGGATCCATCTGCGCTTTTACAATCGACAATTCGTTAAAACCGGCACTTTTTAAAAGATCAGGTAAAATCGTAATACCGCTTCCATGTAGAGGAGAGTAGACGATAGAAAGATGTTGAGCATTCTCAACAGAAGGTAGTGCCTTAATTACTTGATCAATGTAAGACTGTCTGAGTTTATCTCCGATTATAGTGACTGTTCCACGTGAAATTGCGGATGCAATGTCTGTTTTTTTTATCTTATCTATTGAGTCGATAGCGGATATTTCTGAAATAATCTGTTTGTCCTGTGGAGGTACGATTTGACAGCCATCACTGAAATAGACCTTATAACCATTGTATTCAGGTGGATTATGACTTGCAGTTATAACCACACCTGCGCCAGCCTGCAACTCTCTTATTGCAAATGAACATAGAGGAACAGACGTCAATCGATCAAAAAGATAGGCCTTAACACCGTTACCTGCCAGTACAGCGGCACATTCACGAGCAAATTTCTCTGAACAGCGACGGGAGTCGTAGGCGATAACTACTCCCTTATCAGCAAGCCCCTCTTTGAGAAGGTAACCGGCAAGCCCCTGTGTTGCTAGACCGACTGTATATACATTCATTCTGTTAGAACCTGCGCCTAGTTTTCCACGCAAACCGCCTGTTCCGAAATCCAGATCCCTGTAAAACCGGTCAGAAAGCTCGACTATATTATCGTCTGTGATAAGCTCTGAAATCTCTTCGCGCGTTTCAGCATCATAAGGTGGGCGCGTCCATTTTTCAGCCTTTGCAGCAATCAGACTATTCATTATATCTCCATAAAACAGGGCGCTATAAACAACCTGTTTTTTTCATTTTAAAAAAATATGCTTTCCCCACCAACTCCGATGGAGAGAAAAAGTAACACAGATTCAATCAACATACTATACATCTCTCACTCCTATCGGTGACGGAGAAAAAGGGCTTTCAATATTCTCAGAAAGCATACAGTATAATTCTCATTTCTATCAATAGCGGAGTTAGAAAACTTCTAATATTCAGAAAGAACGCACCATGTTCTCTTCCCCCGCCGAAGGCGGGGGAAGAGAACTCAACAAGACCTACTTTTTTACCAGCAACATGTCAAACAGAAAAAGTTGTGGTTGACGCATTTACCTTTAAACCTGACAATAAAATGCACGGTTTATGAATGGCTCTTTTTCAACCAAAAATTGTCATTTTAAAACTATTAGTTGATCTATTCTGATTGTATAAATTTCAACAAATTTCAACAACTTTAAAAAACTTTCAAAGAATGCATTATCCAGGCAGTATATTTAAATGATCCAAATATTTATCGGGTAGCCGTTAATAGATAAAGATAGTCAGGATACAATGATAACTGAATCAATTAAAGATAAAATGACAGCGACGATTGATAATTTTTTAAACAGATATTGTTCGAATATCAGTTCACGTCACTTTTTATTGTCACTATCAGGAGGCAAGGACAGCATGGTTCTTGCAGATCTGTTTATAATTTTGAAAGAGAAGTACGGATTCAAAATTTCTGTTTTTCATCTTGATCATATGACTCGTAATGGAGAATCAGCAAAAGATGCTCAATTAGTTCAAGATTTCTGTTCTGATAACAGGTTAACCTGCTACAATCATGAACATGATTTCTGTAATTCATCAAATTTTGAAGAGAAGGCCAGGGATGTCCGATATTCACTGATGGAGTCGCTTCTTGATCAACACTCAATTGATCATGCCATTACGGCACACACTCTTTCAGATTCTGTCGAAACAGTACTGATGCGAGTTTTCAGAGGAACATCCATACATGGCCTTCAGGGTATACCTGCATGCCGCGACCGCTATCTTCGTCCGCTTCTTGCTTTTCATACTGAGGATATTCTTCTTTATGCGCGCGACTACAATGTAAATTACCGCGAAGACAGTACTAACAGCTCTCTCTCATATGACAGAAACTTCATTCGTCATAAAGTCTTGCCCCTGATATCTGAACGTTTCAATCCTGTAAAATCAATACCAATTTTAATAGATCATGCAGGTAGTGCCAATAAACTGCTCACTGAATTTATAAAAGAGAAGATCACTATTTCAAGAGAAAGTGGTGGATTGGTTTTAATAGTCTCATCATTGCTGGAAGACAAAATATATTTTTCATACGCTGTTGCATACATAATGCGTGATTTGCTTCACTTAAAAATATCAGGAGCACAGATTGAAGAGATGTATAGGGTTTTCGTCATAAAGAAAACCCACATTACCCTAATGAAGAGCTCTTCAGTTATTGTACAAAAAGGACGTGAAGGTGCATCAATTGTAATTCGCTTTATTACATCTTCAGACCAAAAAACTAAATTTATGAATAATTCTCCCGTAACAGCAGGAATACCGATGGAAGGGAAAAAAACTGAACTATTATACAATGATGTGTCGTATACTATTAGTGCTAAAATGAATACTAATTCATATAACGCAGAAAGCAGAGCGCTTTTTTTATATATCAATAATTCTGAAACAATTACTTTTCGGAAACGCGAACCCGGTGATCGTATCAGAAGAAACGGAATGGGGCGTTCACTTAAACGTCTTTCAATTGATTTAAAGCTTTCACATCTTCAAAAAGAGAAGGCTGTTGTTGTTGTTATCGAAAATAAAGTTGTCGCTTTCCTGATTGACCCATATCTTACTGAATATGTGATTGATGACTCGTTTCTGACTATTGATAAAAGTAAAAAAATACTTGCCATTCACTGTTCTCAAAAATAGATGTATACCTTAGAGGTGTAAAATGTTCTTTAAAAGGGACTATTCACTATCCAGGAGTTATGAATGAACAACATTGTTAAACAACTTTCACTTGTCATATTAATTTTTTTACTCGGTTTTCTGGTTTACAAGCAGGTAATTGAAACAACAGCAGAACCTCAGGTAATTCCCTATTCTGTTTTTATCGAAAAACTGAATGATAAAGCTGTCCTCGACGCAAAAATTTTCCAGAACAACTCAATTAAGGGAACATATATTACAAATGGAAAAGAGTCCGAATATGAGACTATTATCCCGTATCAGGATCCCTACATAGTTCAGGATCTTCTGAAACAGGGTGTTCAACTCGAAGGCCAGTCACCTGATGAAAATCAATTTATTAATTCGTTACTAGGGTTTTTACCCTGGTTGCTCTTTATTGGCTTTTTCTGGTTCATAATGATGCGTCAGGTTCAATCTACCGGGAATAAGGCTATGTCCTTTGGTAAAAGCCGAGCCAAACTGAACCCTGAAAACACTAAAAAAGTAACCTTTGATGATGTCGCCGGTGTTGAAGAGGCCAAAGATGAATTAGCCGAAATTGTCGACTTTCTTAAGACTCCCGAAAAATTCAGCAAAATAGGAGCCAAAATTCCTAAAGGCATTCTTCTTATGGGCCCTCCGGGAACAGGTAAAACCCTGCTTGCCCGTGCCATTGCAGGAGAGGCTGGTGTAAAGTTTTTCTCTATATCGGGTTCAGACTTCGTCGAGATGTTTGTTGGTGTTGGTGCTTCCCGTGTTCGAGATCTTTTTGAGCAGGGAAAGAAAAGTGCACCATGTATAATTTTTGTTGATGAGATTGATGCTGTCGGACGCCTTAGAGGGGCCGGACTTGGCGGAGGTCATGATGAACGGGAACAGACTCTGAACCAGTTACTAGTCGAAATGGACGGATTCGAATCAAATGAAGGAGTTATCATTGTGGCTGCAACTAACCGGCCTGATGTTCTTGATCCTGCGCTGCTTCGTCCAGGTCGTTTTGACCGGCAGGTTGTTGTCGATGTCCCCGACTTTCGAGGACGCGAAAAAATACTGGCAGTACATTCCCGTAACATTCCTATGGAAAAAGATGTAGACCTCAAAACTATAGCCAAGGGTACTCCGGGCTTTACTGGAGCCGATCTTGCAAACCTGATAAACGAAGGTGCTCTTGTTGCAGCGCGTAACGATAAGACCCGAGTCGGTATGCACGAATTGGAAGAGGCAAAAGATAAGGTTCTGATGGGGCCTGAACGCAAGTCGATGATCCTTTCTGATGAAGAGAAAAAGATTACAGCCTATCATGAAGCCGGTCATGCACTGATTGGGCATCATCTGATGAAACAGGATACAATTCATAAGGTAACCATTATTCCACGTGGGCGCGCACTTGGGCTCACAATGCATCTACCTGAAGAGGAGAAGCATAACTATACTCGTCAATATTGGCTTAACATGATATCTTTTCTTTTCGGTGGTCATGTTGCAGAAAAGATTATATTCAATGAGACCACTACCGGTTCAAGCAATGACATTGAACGAGCAACAGGTATTGCGCGCAGAATGATCTGTGAATGGGGTATGAGCGATCATTTTGGCCCTATGGCTATGGGCAAGCGGAACGACCAGCCTTTCATTGGCCGTGACATGGGACACGACAGAGACTATAGTGAGGCTACGGCTCAGGTTATAGACGAAGAGGTCCTGAAGATTCTTCAGCAGCGTGAGGCTGAAGCAGCTCGGATTCTGGAAGATGACCGCATAATATTCGAGAAGATGGCTCAATATCTTATTGAACGCGAAACTCTTAATGCTCAGGAGATAAAACTGGTCTTTGCTGGAGAGCCACTACCAGCACTTGATGACATATAAAAGGATATTTTAGTAATGGATGATCTTGACAGACTTCTTTTAAATGTTGAAAAGGATATTGATATACATTCTTTAAAAGAGGATGAAAAGAAAACTCATGAAAAAACAGTAAGAAGAGGCGATAAAAACATTGGTGAGGTTTTTGATGATAATGCATCAGACTCTTTCGATTCTGTTTTTGAGCGACTGAAAGATCGCGATGAAATTCAACGCTTTTCGGAAAATCATTGTGAGGGGTTGAAACCACACTGGAATTATGTTATAGATTTCAAAAACATATTATCGGATCTGACACTTCCCGATCCGGTAATATTTGCTCTCCGCAAACATAAGTATAATCTTCTACGATCTATCGAAAATATTGAGAAATTCTATGACGATTTTGCCTCTACTCTTTCCTATATGGATATAGAAAAAATTGCGAAACAGGACTATGCTCAATTTTTTCCCGGATACGAAATAGATGAACAAAGAATAGAGTTTCTTGTTTTAAAAGAGATATTTCTGCGTATGAGGGAACTAAATGCACATATACGCAAGGAGTGGAAAAGTCTATCTCAAAATATCAAGGTAATGAGTCTTGCAAATGAATCAGGAGCCTTTATTGCCCGTTGTGAAGATATTATACGTAATGGCATCAACCACTGTAAAGATACCGATCTCTACCTTGAATTTATAGCAGCCATTCTCTACCTTCCTCGTAAAGATTTTGATGTCCTTGAAAGGGATATTGGCAACCGGATCTACTTCAGAGAAAGTTATGATTACGATTACAGGACTCAGTTTAAAAAAGACATTAGCACTTCTAAAAAAAGTTCAGAATCATCCCAAAACGAAAACAGTGCAACTGCTGACTTATCTACTTCCGATACCAAAAATACCGAACATGCGCAAAAAGTATATATGCCCGAGGATGTTATTGAAGAACTACGATCATTGTATGCTGTGCCTGGAAAAAGTTCCTGGAATACAAAAGAGCCCTATATAATTAAAATTGATCCTGATAAATTACATCACAACGAAGATGATCTTTCTCAGGCAATACTTTTCGTAACTGAACAGAAGAGTTCTGAAGCTGTTGATGCAATGGTAAAAAGAGCCATGATCCGTTCAATGCATAACAGCGCTACTGGAGTGACAACACAGTACGAAGAATTTATCTTTAAGAGTATTATCACGATTGTTGAAAAGATGAAGGATTTATACCATGGAGTTTGCAGTGATATTAACTTATTTATCTATCACGCGGCACCAATGACTATTTATAATATTCTTATACGCAAATTTCATAATGAATCAACAGGGGTAATCTTTAAAAAAGTATCCAAATTAAAGATTGCACGTATACTACCATCTGAGTATATTAAAAGACTGGTCATGATCTGGTTTAATGAAAATATCCATACAAAAAAACTTCAATTCGACAAAATACACGATTACAATCAGATTAAATCAACTCTTCACCAACGGTACATGATAGATATAGAGCATCATCTTTCAAAAATAAAAATTGCTGTTAATCATCACAAAGAGAAAACAGGTGTACAACTGGATAAGAATCTGGTTTTGCATAAACGAGCTTTTGATCTGTTTACAGATACAGAAATAGAGGTATATCTGCGATTTCTTGATGGAACAATTTTCAGGAAATAATACGCAAATATCGGTTATTAATAGCAAGCTCCACCTTGTCTATGGATACTGAATCAAGATAATTCACAGCCTTTTCACGAGCAATCTGCAGCAAAACAGTATCCGTTAAGATGTCGGCATAACGAAATCCACTACTAAACCCTGACTGCATAAGACCTTGTATTTCACCGGCACCACGCAATTCAAGATCCTTCTCTGCAATAAAAAAGCCATCGTCTGATTTTTCAAGTATCGAAATTCTCTCTTTTGCGTGTGTAGAAATATTATCGGGATGAAAGAGTACACAGAAAGATTGCAGAGATCCACGACCAACACGTCCCCGCAGCTGATGCAACTGAGCTAGTCCAAACCTTTCAGGGTGTTGTATTACCATTACAGTCGCGTTCGGAATGTCGATTCCAACTTCGATTACCGTCGTTGAAACCAGAATAGAGGCGCGGTTATGCAAAAAATCATCCATTATACGCTCTTTCTCTTCGCTCTTCATTTTACCATGAACAACTGCAACGGTATAATTCGGAAAACGAGCATGCAATATATCATGACATTCAGTAACGGAAGTAAGCTCTGATTCATCATTAGGATCAATCAATGGAAGAACAAAAAAGCACTGCTGCCCTTTACTCACATATTTTTCAATTGAACGATACAGGGCCTCAGCACGACTTTCGGATATCAACATTGTCTTAATCGGCAATCTGCCGACCGGTTTTTCTTTGATTACTGAAACATCCATATCGCCATACAGTGTAAGGGCAAGCGAGCGGGGGATGGGTGTAGCACTCATGGCCAGAAGATGTACCGATTCCGATTTGCGACGAAGTGCGTATCGTTGTTCAATACCAAAACGGTGCTGTTCATCGATAACGGCCAGGGCAAGATCCTTGAAAGAAACAGTCTGCTGAATGAGCGCGTGTGTACCTATGACAAGATCAATCGATCCATCTGCAAGACCTTTATATATCTCATTTTTTTCAGTACGGGGAGTAAATCCAGTAAGAAGTGCAATTGATAGTTCAGGAAGCATAGTGCTTAGAGTTTCATAATGCTGGCGAGCTAGCAAAGATGTAGGAGCCATAAAAGCACTTTGTTTTCTATGGCTCGTCATAACATAACAGAGACAGGCCGCAATCACTGTCTTACCCGAACCAACATCTCCCTGTAAAAGACGGTTCATCGGTAACCCACCGGTTATTTCATAACTCATTTCATCGATTGCATTGCGTTGATCATTTGTTAATGTGAAGGGCAGGGTAGCTATAAATTCCGCTACGACATTTACTTTATCATTTTGCTTACTCATGCATTTTTGTTTTAATGTGCGTTTCTGGTATTGAATAAGAAGCTGCAAAAAAAAGAGCTCAGAGAAGGCTAATCGTTCACGAACCCGTAGAATGTCATCAATCCTCTCCGGGAAGTGATTCAACCGTAATGCTTCACCGAGAGTCAAGGATGATATGTCCTTGTACAGGCCTCGTTCCAGATCATCATATTGGGGAGAAAGATGGTGATCTACCGCATGCTTAATGATTTTCCGCATTACCTTTGAGGATACACCTTTCTCTTTCATGACGCCAGGAATGGAGTAATAGGGAACTACGCGTCCCGTGTTAACAGAGCCAGCGTTTTCGTTAAATTCAAACTCCGGGTGTACCATTACCCGACCACCTTTGATAGTGACCTTGCCGGATACAACCAGTTCGGTTCCCTCACTGAATTGTTTTCGGTAAAACTGAAGACCTCCAAAAAAAAGGATTTTAAGAGATCCGCTTTCGTCGCTCAGGACTAGTTCAAGATATTTCTTTTTAAAACCGGAAATTCTGATCGCATGGATTTTACCGGAAATAGTTGCGTACTCATTATCGTCTGTTTCTGCTATTAATTTATGTGAAGAAAGATCAACATAACGATGAGGTCTTATAAAAAGGATATCCTCAATAGTGGATACTTTCAGGAATTCATTAAAAAGAAGAGCGCGCTTCACACCAACAGCCGGTAAAACTGTCACCGGATCATTAATCATTAATCACTAGTCTCCTCTGCGATATACCAAACAGAATTCGGGATCTGTACATATTTCCCGTCTTTTGTATAAAAGAAGGAGTAGTCGCGGTCAGAACCGTCGCCAGATGTAACCTTTTGAACACCGCTCCACCTCTTAACAATTTTACCATTCATGTCAAAAACGGTAACGGTAAGGTTCATTCCGGTTATCGACTCTATCTTCCGCTTTACCACATTTTTTTGTTCATAGGTAAAATAATATTTAAAATAAAGAAAAGTTGTAATAACCGTAAGGAGTGCGAGTAAAATAAAAAAAATCAGAGCCTTCTGTTTTAATTTCATATAAACCTCACTTTTTCCAAAATAGTGGCGTAAAAAGAACCAGTACCGTATACAGTTCCAGACGCCCTACAAGCATCGCGAAAGATAAAAATAATTGTATATAATCAGGATAAAAAGCATAATTATATGCCGGTCCTACTTTACCAAGCCCAGGGCCAATATTGCCTACAGTTGCAAGGGCTGTAGTAAACGAAGTTAAAAGATCCTGACCACTTGTAGCAACAATAAGTGTTGTGATAAGTAAAATTAAAATATAGATAAAAATAAAAGCTGCAATTGAATAAGCAATATCTTTTCGAATAGCCGAACCGTTAACTCGAAGCCTGAAAATACCCCGGGGATGCAAAAGATACTTCATCTCATTCATGGCCATCTTGACCAAAGTAATAATTCGAATTACCTTAATTCCTCCACCGGTTGAGCCTGAACATCCACCAATAAACATCAGCAAGAAAAGAAGAGTTATTGAAAATGGAGGCCACAAACTAAAATCAGTAGTGGCGAAACCGGTAGTTGTCAAAACTGAAGCGACCTGAAAAGTTGCATACTGAATAGCAGTAAAAAAAGAATCGTAATAGTTAGAATAAAGATCATAAGTTATTAAACCACTTACTATGAAAAATATTGAAAGAAAAACCTTGATTTCACTGTCACGAAAGACTGATTTAAAATTACCGATTAAAAGACGATAGTGAAGACTATAGTTAATGCCCGCAAGTATCATGAACAGAGTTATTATAGAATGAATATATGGCGAGTCAAAATGTCCAATGGAACTGTTATAGGTAGAAAAACCTCCGGTTGCGAGTGTTGCAAAGGTAGTAGTCACCGCATCGAATAAATTCATTCCTGTTAGCATCAACAGCAATGTTTCAACAACAGTCATACCGAAATAGATAAGCCATAATATTTTAGCGGTTCCTTTAATGCGAGGGGTTAACTTATCCATTGTCGGACCAGGAGCCTCTGCTTTAATGAGTTGAAGACCTCCGATACCCAGCATTGGCAGAATTGCTACTGTTAAAACAACAATTCCCATTCCACCCAACCAATGGGTTTGTGACCGCCAAAACAACAATGAGCGCGGCAACTCTTCTATATTTGTAAGAATTGTTGCACCTGTTGTAGAAAAACCAGACATAGTTCCAAAGTAGGCCGAAATAAAACCCGGTATGGCTCCTGTAATGTAAAACGGAAGGGCTCCCACGAATGAGGCCATAACCCAGCTTAAACTTACAAATAAAAAACCATCACGTGGTTGGAGTTCAGAAGTATATCTGTTTCTAAACAGATATAGAATAAAAAATCCTATAAATATAACAGTACCGATAATAATAGTAAATGCAAAAAAAACATCATTTTCTGAATAATAAAGAGCAATAATTGCAGGAATAATCATATTCATGGCAATTATTATTAACAGAGCGCTTAATGGTTTTATAACATTTTTAAGATTCATTTTTTGTAAAAATCTTCTCGATCTTTGGAATGCTCTTTTTTTTGGTAATTATTAAAACCGAATCACTTTCAAAAAAAATTAAATCACCGGAGGGTACAATTTTGGAATTTTTTCTGTTAATTGAAATAATGAGGGAACTATTGGGCATGTTGATATTCTTAAGTTTTTTACCAATAACCGGATTAGTTTCATCAAGAGTGAATTCGAGTATTTCAGCCATTCCGTTAAAAATACTTTTAACAGAAGTAATATTACCCTTACGAATATATTTTAGAATCGAATCTACTGAAGAGCTTTTGGGACTAACAACAGAATCAATTCCAAGCTGACGAGATAATTTCAAATAATTGTTATTTACTACAAGTGCAATAGCTCGTTTGGTTCCCACTTTTTTTGCATAAAGTGCTGTTAATAGATTCAACTCTTCATTATTGGTCAAACAGATGATAAGATCGTAACCTGGGATTTTTTCTTCTTCGTAAATATTTTCATCGGTAATGTCTGCATTTACTATTAACGCTTCAGTATAAATGTCAGACAACTCTTTACAAGTATTGTAATCTTTATCAATCAGCGTAACAGTGTAATTATTAGCAAGCAACCGGCTTATAACACGTGATCCGATACGTGTGCCGCCCACTACCAAAATTTTTTTTAAACCAGTATTCGAATAGTCCTTCTTTTTAAAAACGTCTTTAATGCTATAATCAGGCGCCTGGAAATAGATGCTATCGTTTTCAAGTATTAGTGTTTCACCGGATGGAATAATAAGATTATCATTACGCATAATTGCAGATACTAAAAAACCGGAATCTATTGTTGTGCGAATAGTATGGAGAGACTTATTTATCAGTGCAGAATCTTTTTCTACTTCCATGTTTATGAGCCTGACATTACTTTTCTTGAAATTAATTACATGGCTCAGAGCACCGAATTCGGTGATCTCGATTATCTCTTTAGCGGCCTCAATTTCCGGATTCACTACATAGTCAATATTCAAAAATTTTTCAGAAATGATGACACTGTTC
Source organism: Spirochaetota bacterium (assembly GCA_027858855.1). Classification (GTDB taxonomy): domain Bacteria; phylum Spirochaetota; class UBA4802; order UBA4802; family JAFGJZ01; genus JAFGRW01. Next base: position 138,042 of record JAQIBV010000039.1, read on the forward strand.
TGATATTCCGGATTACGTATACGCGTGATTATTTTACCAACATTAAAAAGATTCGCAACTATACCTGAAGCAATCATGTTTATTTCATCAGAATCGGTGACACTGATAAAAAAATCTGCCTTAACAACACCTGCTTTCATAAGATCACCGACACTGCTTGCACTTCCTTCGATGACCATACAATCAAGTGTAGATGAGACGAACTTAGCACGATCCGAACAAGATTCGATCAGAATCACATCTTTTCCTTCGTCAATAAGGTGTTTGGCTATTTGAATTCCGACAGCGCCGGCTCCGGCAATAATTATATGCATTTCGCTAAACTATTGCTAATCATACGCATGTCAAGTTATTTTGATTGACATATCAGCTTTTTACTTAACATATGTTAGTATGAAGCGGGTAATAATACATATCGATATGGACGCATTCTTTGCCGCAGTCGAGCAGAATGATCACCCTGAATACCGGCAAAAACCGATTGTTATAGGCTCTGATCCGGAAAAGGGTAAGGGGCGAGGGGTGGTCTCGACGGCTTCATATGAAGCTAGAAAATTCGGTATCCGTTCGGCTATGCCTATTTCTGAAGCATACCTTCGTTGTCCCAATGCAGTTTTTTTACGTGGGAACATGAAACGTTATAAAGCAGTTTCAGATCAGATAATGGCAATATTCCGCTCATATTCGCCATTAGTAGAGCCTATTAGCCTTGATGAGGCATTTCTTGATTGCAGTGGCTGTCAGCAAATATTCGGTTCACCAAAAGAAATCGCGCAAAAAATTAAAGATCATATATTTCAACAAACAGGTCTGACTTCTTCAGCTGGAATCTCTTCTGTCAAATCCGTTGCAAAAATTGCATCAGATATGCAAAAACCCGATGGCCTTACAATTTGTCCCGCAGGTAACGAAATAAATTTTTTAAAAGATCTGAGCATTTCCAGGTTGTGGGGAGTAGGTAAAAAATCCTTTGCAACACTCTCTGGACTTGGGCTTAACCGTATTGGTGATATCAGCTCACGCAAGCGTCATGATATGGAGCTGATTTTGGGTAAAAGTGGTGGAGAACTGTGGGATCTTGCCTGTGGAATTGACAACCGGCCTGTTTATGGTGAGAACTGGCAGCGGAAGTCAATAAGTGAAGAGATAACTTTCCGTGAAGACAAAAAATCCTTTGACGAAATAATCCTTACATTAAAATATCTTTGTGATAATATCTCATATCTGATGTCATGCGAAGGCTGCAAAGCACGAACAGTTTCCTTAAAGCTCCGCTTTGATAATTTTGAGACCATAACTCGCAGCAAAACCCTTGACGAGTGCACCCGTGCGTACAATATTATCTTTTCAATAATAAAAGAGATGCTTGAAAGAGCTTTTATTATTGGTCGAAAAATAAGACTTGTCGGTGTTTCAATGAGCAACCTGGAGTTCGGCGTCTACGAGACTCAGCCTGAGCTTTTTTCAGGCCAGGATACCGAAACAATACAAGAAGCTGTTCTGGATTCTGTTATAAATGATTTAAAAACAAAATATGGGAAAAAAATAAAACGGGCAACACTGTTGCACAATTTGGAGCGATAATGGATAAAAATAACAAAAATACAAGCGAAAATAAATATATAGTATTTGATGTAGAGTCGGTTCCAGACGGGCGTCTAATTAAAGATGTAAAATATCCGGGTGAACAGATAACAGAGGACGAGGCAATTACCCGTTTACAGGATGAAGTATTTGAAAGAAGCGGTGGAAAGAGTAACTTTATCCCTGTAACTTTTCAATACCCGGTATGTGTTATCATGGCGCTTCTGAATGACAGGTATGAGCTTAACGAAATCAAATCTCTTGACTATGGTCAATTCAGAGCATCCGAAATAGCTCGAAGTTTCTGGTTTCGCATCGAAGTTCTGGATAAAAAGGCGTCGCTTGTAACCTTTAATGGACGTGGTTTTGATATTCCGATAATGGAACTAATGGCTTACCGATACGGTTTCGAGGCAAAACGACATCTTACCGATAAATTTGGAACACGTTTCCGTTTTGGCACTCGACATATCGACCTGCAAGACTTCATCGGAAACTATAACGCTATCCAGGTAAATGGCGGGCTGAATATGCTTGCCAAGACTATAGGTCTACCGGGAAAAACGGACACAGCGGGTGATCAGGTTCACCAGCTATATAAGGATGGAAAGATAGAACAGATTAACAATTATTGTATACATGATGTTCTTGATACCTACTTTGTTTTTTTACGAACACGTCTGATGCTTGGAGATATTACGGCTGATGATGAAAAGAGAATAAAAAATAATGCCATAGAACTGATAAAGGGCAGTGAAGAATTCAAGGTTGCTTATGAATCATATCTCTCACATATGCATCCATTTGAACCCTGGCCCTGATAGTTAAAATGATAGAGCAGGAAATTTAGTTGACGATATCGGCTCTATTTGTAACCCCTAATAATTACCTTTAAAAAGTAACAAAAAAGAAAAAACCATACAAAATTATCTTAAATAAGCGAGCTTAACAATTTGAAACAGATAGATATACTTGAGCTAATAGAGCCTTTCGGAAAAGTTCTTGTTAACGAGCCGATGAAAAATCATACATCTTTTAAAACAGGTGGGCCTGCCGATTATCTTATATTACCTGAATCTGAAAATGTGGCTGCAAAACTTATCTCCATGCTGCATAATGAGAAGATTTCGTATACAGTTCTGGGTGGTTGTACCAATCTTGTAGTCGGTGATGAAGGAATTCGCGGTGTTGTAATTAAAATCTCTGATGATAGACCCGGTTTCAATTCGATATCAATTATTGATGAAAATACAATATATGCCGCAGCAGGTGTTCGAAAAAGTGACTTTATACAATTTGCCGCCGATAATGGTTTCACCGGCATAGATTTCATGGTAGGCATTCCCGGATGTATCGGAGGCGGAATTGTAATGAACGCCGGTACATATATGGGTACATTTTCATCGGTTTTAAAAAAGGTTTACTATATTAATTTAAAGGGTGAGCCAAGTTCTACCGAAGTTGATTCCACGATGGGACTCTACCGACACCTGAACCTTGAAAAGGAGTGTGTCCTGATTACGGGAGCCGACTTTACACTGCCGCAGGCAAGTGATTCAGCAACTGTGAAACAGGCAATTGAAGCCATTATCGATGACCGCAAACAGAAACATCCCTGGGAATTTCCAAGTGCTGGTTCAGTATTCAAAAATCCAGAAAATGAAGCATCCTGGAAACTTGTTAATGACTGCGGCCTGAAAGGTTACAGTATTGGCGGCGCACAGGTTTCTGAAAAACATACAAACTTTATTGTTAACAAGGGAGGGGCATCATCAGCCGAAATTAGAGCCCTGGTTGCCTATATACAATCGCAGGTGAAGGCAAAATACGATATTGACCTTCATACCGAAATAAGAATGATTGGCAATTTTAATTGAACAGCTCAATATATAAACAAAGTTTTTGTGCCCTCGACATCGAAACAACCGGAGTCAATCCCTTTACCGATAAAATTATAGAGATCGGAATTGTCAAATTTTCTATAGATAAGGGGGAGGTCGAATCTTACGAAACACTGATCAATCCCGGTATTCCCGTTTCGCACCAGTCACATCTGATTCATAATATCACCGAAGAGGATCTTACAGACAAACCGGCTTATCACGAAGTCTATGATCTGATAAGAGACACGATAAAAGACACCTATCTCGTTATTCAAAATCCACAGTTTGACCTTTCTTTTCTACAGTCGGAAAATAGAAGTGCGGATTTACCAATCTTCACTAATTACTCATTTGATACTGTTATACTGGCTAAGAAGGTCTTTAAGGGGTTAAAAAATCATAAACTGGAAACGGTTTCAAGACATCTTAATTGTGTACGAAATTTCCATCGTGCACTTGATGATGCCTTCTGTTGCATGGATATTTTTGTGGAGGGTGTAAAACGTATTGATCCGGCACATCTTTTTACGGTTTCAGACCTATCAGGAGTTTGTGGTTTTAACACCGAAGAAAAAATTCTAAGAGTTATGCATAATTATAAGTGGAAAGGGGTAACCCTTGAACCTGGTTTTGAATATATTATTAAATACAGTGATAAGGCTGGGTCTGTAACTGAAAGAAAAATTCTTACCAAGAATCTTTTTAAAAACGGATCAACTCTCTTTTTGCATGCTTTCTGTCATCTGCGAAATGAGGAGCGGTTCTTCAAACTGGCTCGTATTAGGAATATAACACTATGCTGATCGCTTGTGATCGATAAAAAACTTTATTAGGCCTAAGCGGCTGAACAGTGTCTCAATCCATTCTGATGGAATCATATTAAACGATAGATTTCTCTTCTCTTTTTCACTTTTAAGATAGATTAGAAAGCCTATGAAGGCCGAATGAATATAGATAGTTGCCGACAGATCCAGAACAATGTTCTCTTCAATGAAACTATCAATCATTGTATAGAGTTCGGGAATGTGTTCAAATGTTATTCGTTCAGGAAAAGCATAGACACTGTTTTCTGATTTTACCATATTATACCCCATATATAATCTATCGTCCCGTTTGGGTTATTACTTGAGAAGGATTTGCAAAATGAGATATTTTTCTTCACTTCCACTCGAAATTCCCTATAAACAGATTTATTCCCGTCTGGGATATTCTCAGCATCGTACTTCCTTGGATGAAAAAACACGTGCAACTATCGATTCTGCTATTCGTAAGGGTTTTGATCTCTGCTCTTTTCAGGGTGTTTATACAACTGTAAAAATTACAAAACTTGAAAACAGCAGCTTTCATCTGCAAACCGGCCAGTTGATTCGTTCGGAATATCTTGCCGGGAAACTTGCTGACTTCAGTTCACTTATATTAATGGGCGCAACTTCCGGAAAAGCAATAACCGAAGAGACCGACAGACTGATGAAACTGGGTAATAACAGCACGGCAGTTATCTATGACGCTGTTGGAAGTGAATCTACCGATGCAATTCTTGACTATCTGCAGAAGTACTCAGCAATGGAGTATGCCCGATACGGAGCCGTGCTCTCTAAACGACGCTACTCTCCAGGATATGGAGACATTTCACTCGAAGTACAAAAAATCATTTACGATATTCTTAATCTTTCAGAATATGGGATTTTTCTGAATCAACATTATCAGCTGATACCTGAAAAAAGTGTGTTGGCAATAGCGGGTACAACATATCATGACGAAAAATGATTTCAAGCTTCTCTGCGCAAAAAAAACAGTAATATTTGACGGATCAACCGGTGTTGAACTCATCAGCCGCGGCATGACATTCAGCAGGTCACTTGAGACTGCTCTGCTTAAAGATCCGGATAAATTGATACAACTTCAACGGGAATACTGTTCGGCTGGATCTGATATTATTATTACCCCAACACTGGGCGCAAATCGGATCAAGATGGCTGAACATGGTTTTACAGATTCAACTGAAGACTTAAATTATGAACTGACCAAACTCTCTCTTTCTGCTGTCAATGATAAGACATTAATCTTTGGTGACATCTCTTCAACCGGACGCTTTGTAGAACCATTTGGAGATCTTGAATTTGAAGATGCGGTCGACACCTACAAGGAGCAGGTAAGGGGACTGATTCGCGGAGGCGTAGAGGGATTTTTAATAGAGACAATTATTGATCTGCAGGAGGCTCGTGCTGCCCTTCTTGCCGTTACCGAGAGTTGCGATCTACCCGTCATAATCTGCCTCAGCTTTGACAAAGACGGCACAACCATTAATGGTAACTCCGCAGAAAGTGTTGCTGTAACGCTGCAAAGTCTTGGAGCAGATGCCATTGGCTGCAACTGTTCTACCGGTCCTGCCGAGATGCTCCCTGTTATAAAACGTATAAGAGCTGTTACGTCTCTGCCTTTGATGGTTAAACCTAATGCTGGGCTGCCAGCACTTCGTGATGGAAAGACCTATTTTCCGATGGGTGTAGATGAATTTATCTCTTTTACTCATCTCTTCCATGATGCCGGTGTTTCTCTTATTGGAGGATGTTGCGGGACAAACCCAGACTTCATTGCCGCCCTGTCTGAACAGTGCAAAGGCCTTGTGCCTATTTCAAAAACAGGTAATCCAGACTCACTTACCGCCTCACATCGTCGTGTCTGGCGCTTCTGTGGTGAACAGTTCACCCTTATTGGTGAAAGAATTAATCCAACAGGCAAAAAGGAGTTTCAGAAACAGCTCAGAGATGGGAACCTCTCCATGATACAGACCTTCGCCGCAGAACAGGAAAATCTTGGTGCCTCGCTTCTTGATGTTAACATGGGCCTTTCTGGGATTGATGAGCAGGAAATGATGGTGAAATCAGTCTCGCTGCTTTCAAAGGTGTCTCCGCTTCCGCTATGTATCGACAGTACTCGTCCGGAAGTTATCGAAAAGGCCTTACGCATCTATCCGGGAAGAGCACTTGTCAATTCAATCTCCGGTGAAAAGAGCCGTATTGAAGAGACTCTGCCGATTGCCGCCAAATATGGAGCCATGCTGATTATATTGCCACTTGATGACAATGGAATTCCAAAAACATTTGAAGAACGTGTTACAATTATAAATACAATAATTAAAGAAGCCGCAGGTTACGGTTATACAACCGCCGATATGGTTATTGACGGACTTGTCATGACAATAAGCTCAGATCAACAAGCCGCACAAACAACACTCCGTCTGATAAGTTGGTGTAAAAAACAGGGCATAAACAGTGTCTGCGGTCTTTCAAACGTATCATTCGGTTTACCGCAGCGGGATATCGTTAACAGCGCGTTTCTTGCTCTAGCTGCCCGTAATGGACTTACATCGGCAATTGCGAACCCGTCCAGTGAACAGCTGCGCGGAATAATTAATGCTATTAACAGTGAGGGGTGTTTGGTATGAGTCGGTTTAAAGCTCTTCTTGATAAAGGAATTGTGTTTCTTGACGGGGCCACTGGAACTGAACTGTCAAAACGGGGAATGCCAACTGGTGTCTCACCGGAGCTGTGGGTACGTGATAATCCAGAATCTATTCAGTCCGTGCAGCGCGACTACTATTCAGCCGGCAGCGACATTGTTTACAGTTGCACATTCGGTGGTAACAGAATCAAACTTTCACAATATACCCAAGAGACAGATGATACTCCTCAGATAAACAGCGATCTTGCTCAAATATCGAAATCTATCTCTGATGAAAAGCTGGTCTTTGGTGACATGGCTCCAACCGGAAAATTCATAGAACCTTTCGGATCTCTCACCTTCGATGAAGCAGTTGAAGTGTACCGTGAACAGGCTCAGGGACTCCGTGATGGTGGTGTTGATGGATTGGTTATAGAGACCATGATGGACATACAGGAGGTCCGCGCTGCGCTTCTGGGGGCTCGTCTGGCAGCCGGAGAGCTTCCCGTGGTTGTAACCATGACATTTGATTCTGACGGCTATACCCTTAATGGAACACATATAAGATCGGCCCTGAGTATTGTACAGTCGATGGGGGCAGCAGCCTTTGGTTGTAACTGTTCAACCGGCCCTGCCGAAATGCTAGAACTGATACGTCTAATTTCAAATGATGCCCGTATACCGTTGATGGCAAAGCCGAACGCAGGCCTGCCTAAGCTTGTAAATGGTGAAACAACTTTTACCATGGAACCTGATGAATTTGCCTCTTTTGGGAAGGACTTTATAGAGGCTGGCGTTCATATAATCGGTGGTTGCTGTGGTACTACACCGGTTCATATCCAAAGACTTAAAGAAGAGCTGACAGCAGTTACTCCTGTTAAACGCCCACGACCGCAATCACTAATTCTTGGAACGGCAAAGGAGGGTGTATCAACATCGCCCAAAGAGCCGATGCTTGTTGTCGACTCTTCAGATACAGGACGTTTTGTACAATGTACACCTGAAGAGCTGATCAAATCGATGAAAGCCTATGTTATTCATGACTCTAAGATACCGCTTATAAGTTACGAATCTTCGTTATACAAAGTGACTGAACGAGCATTGCGACTATATCCCGGTCGTGGAGTTATTCTAACTAGTGAAAAGGATTATTCAGAAATAAGGGATATTGCCATTCGCTACGGTTCGGTTGTCCTGTTTAAAGCCGCTGTATCACATCCTTTATCTTCCGAACACGACACCGTTGTCATAACTGACAGTAAAATAGACTCAGGTAATGCGAATGAAGAGGGACACACCCTTTTTTCAGCATATTCACTCGAAAGATCATCCTCCTCAGACATGGAAGACTCTGAACTTCTCTATTCAATTGCATCTTTCTACCAGAAACCAGCTCCAATAATAGTTGGAACACCAAACAAGAAAATATTAGCTTTTATAGCGGCATACAACGCTTTAACGGGGCGTGACCACAAACTTTCTCTTCTTATGAAAACATTGCATGAAGATAACAGAATTGGACAATCAGGTACGGAATCCAAATCAGAGAGCAATAACCCGGTTTATGATGCTGTTCTACATGGTAACGACACAGGAATCGAAGCCGCAATTAGATCCGCTCTTGATATCGGTCTTGACCCGAAACAGATTGTAGACGATCAGCTTATACCTGCAATTAATCAGGTGGGTGAGCTCTACGAAAAAAAAGAGTACTTTCTTCCTCAATTGATAATGAGTGCCGATGCAATGCGCAAAGGATTCACGGTTCTTGAACCTCATTTGGCTGCAAAAAGCGAAGTACAGAAAAAAGACGGAACAATAGTAATTGCCACTGTAAAGGGTGACATACATGACATTGGTAAAAATATTGTGACTCTAATGTTACGCAACTACAATTTCGAAGTTATCGACCTTGGCAAAGATGTAGACGATGAAACAATAATTAACAAGGCTCTTGAAGTTAATGCCGACATTATCGCGCTTTCGGCATTGATGACAACAACAATGACAGGAATGAAGCAGGTTGTAGAAAGTGCGAAGGCTCGTAACTGTAAGGCAAAGATTATTATTGGTGGTGCCGTTGTTGATCAGAACTACAGCGACGAAATAGGCGCCGACGGATACTCCCCCGACGCTATGGAGGCTGTTAAACTGGCTAAGCGATTAGTTGCAAACGAAAAGTGAAAACGTGCCAAGCATGGCTGACGTTTGCGCCAGGCCTTAAGCCGGTGGCGCGATTTTTGCCTTTTGCAAAAATCGTGCCAAGCAAATGAGGCGTAGCCCGGAGCCCGACTAGGGCGAAGCTGTCGACGCGTTGCTATGTGACGGTGTTGGGCCTTGAAATCTCTCCGGGGCGTACGTCTTGTGCGCCAATTCTGGAAAGGAATCTATTTTTTTGAAGAGACATACTGCATTTTATATACAGTACAAATAAGGGTTATTTACCAGAGTAATCCCCTGGCACCCGCAGGATTTTTGTGAACAAAAACCTACAAGGGAGTAGTACTGTGATTATTTAAAATTTATCGCTATAACAGGTGTACGGTATTTTTTACCGGAACTATCTGCAAATTGAAAAAATACATAATTCTCACCTATATCTAAGATTATTGGAAAACTATCTATCTTAACTTTATCAGTTACAGATGTATCAACTTTTCCACCAGCTAACTCTATAACTATAGACAAAGCATTGATCAATTCTGCTAGTACTGGAGTAGGATCATTAACAGGAAGAATATATGTCCCGTTTAACCAACAACCAACAACAGTCAAAGCACCGGCTCGTGATAAATTAGCCGGTATTGTGACTGCGGTATCAGCTGTCGCTTTATCTGTATCATCTACCTGAGTTGATTTGGTTCCCTCAATCTTTTCCCCATTTACACTAAGATTTTCAGGTTCTATAACCTCAGCATCAGCTGGATAATTATCCATATCTGCAACGGCATTATCAATCGTAACAGCATCGGCATCGTCATTATCAATTATAACAGCATCGGCATCGGCACTGGAATCTCCTCCTCCATCATCACTGCAACCTGCAAAAAACAGCATCAGGGCTAAAAACAGAACAACTGGATATTTCATACTGACCTCCATTATAAAAATAAAATTTTGAGATTATTTCTAAGCATAAAATGAAAACATACGGTAATAATCTGAATAATACAGCAAAATTGAAATTTGTCTACAATTTTAACACTTCACAACCCTAAATAATACGACAATTTTAAACGCTCTTGATTTTTTTGACTTAGATTATAAAATCCTTTTTGGTTTATTTAAAAATGCAGAAAATCAATTAATTGAAGCTGACATTGATAACAATTATCATTAAGAAGTTTACTTGACAATTCCCCAAATAGTTTCACTGTTTTCATATTATAACTATTTGGAGAAACCTTGTGTAAAGGTTCATATTTTTATATTTTTAGGATGTTATGATAATACTACACTGATCAATTACTGTGTTGAAGAAAACGATTGATGGCACTATCTTATACTTAAGAAGTGAGAAGAACTTGAGTATGAGAGATTGAACTGGTCGGTTATTTCGTAATCTGCTCGCTCATGCATCCTTCCTGAGGACTTTCTACGGAGTTGAAAACAACGGTGATTTTAGGTTTGGGCTTGTTGGTTTTTGCTTCGTCTTTTAGATAGTATGGGTGTGACTCTCAAAAGTTAGCGTGCTAATTCTATTTACAAAAAAATGTGAAATAGAAACAGGGACACATTACTATGTAGTAAATAGTAACAATACATAGAGGAGGTCACACCCATGAATAAGAAAATAGCATACCTTGGAATGTATGTCCTGTCTCAAAAATAATTGTAGGTCCGTCTTCACCCTTTTTAACATAGTTTAAATTATACCCGCCGACATCTACAAATGAACCAAATGGTAAAATGTCTTTTTCAGCGGCATATCTGGATATCCGCTCGAAAACAAATCCGCAGATTAATAAAAATAATAAAATTGTTGTTAAAATAAAAAAACTATTTCTGATATAAATAAATAACATTTTCAAAAATTTACACATCATCTTTCAGTCCGGTTTTTTTATTGAACCATTTTTATGATATTATTTACTAAATTGTCGATAGTTTTCAGTCCGATTACGTCATTAGCTGCTTCATCTACAATTGTTGCACCGGCATGGCTGTAGGGAAATCCGTCATTAATTACTTTCATATTCTGCTGTAAAAGAAATGTATGAATATTCTGCAAAGTTGTTTCCTGCCCGCCGTTTCTGAAACCGCCGCAGGCTATTCCGCATCCGGTTTTGCCTTCCAGTTCCAGAGGCATTTCATAGCTTGGCCGGAAGACAACACATCGGTCCATCATGTTTTTCATTAGACCGGAAACCATTCCGAAATAAACCGGTGACCCCAGGATAATTATATCTGCTTTCCGGAAAGCTTCGTACAGATATTTCATGTCATCTTTTTGAAAGCAATCGCTGTTTTCGCTGCATTTCCAGCAGCTCTTGCAGTTCAGGATGTTCATTTGCGAAAGTGAAAAATATTCAGTATCAATTTTTTTCACTTTCAATTGTTCAAGTGCATATTTTACAGAAAATGCAGTATTTCCATTTTTTCTCGCACTACCGGATATTCCTAATGCTTTCATTTTTTCTTATCCTTAATTCAACATATATACCCGGCTTGTATTAGTTTTGTGCAACACAAGTCTTGTACAAAACTAATTAAACTTAAAACGATGTTAATTCAAGTGAAAAAAAACTTTTATCTGTAAGCCCATATTAAAAAATCAACTAATGTATCGGGAAGAAAAGATAGTGCTATTCCGCCGTAACCCGCTGTATTCTGTCGGGTGTAAGTGCCGGCTTATTTTATCTTTTTAGGTTGTTATGATAATACTACACCGATCAATTACTGTGTTGAAGAAAACGATTGATGGCACTATCTTATACTCAAGAAGTGAGAAAAACTTGAGTATGAGAGATTGGACTGATCGGTTACTTCGCAACCTGCTCGCTCATGCATCCTTCCTTAGGACTTTCTACGGCGTAAAAGAAAATTAAAAGCATCTCTTATGTATAAGGGATGCTTTATCTAGAATATATATTTATCACTGCGTATTCCTCTCAATTCTGCCACTAATAAGCTGAAAGGTTTGAGCTGTCTTCAAGGATCAAATCTTTCAGCGTTTTTTCGAGCCTTTACGAGAAAATTTGTCCTTAATACCGGAGTTATATTTACTAATTGTTTAATAATTAACAGTCTTCAATAAATGTTGATTTAATTTATTTAGTCTGGATGGACTTTTTTTGATTGTAATTTATTTGATTGTAGGGGAGAAAGGGGTGGTTTTGTGTTTATACAGTATTCGTTTATCATTTTTTTCTGGTGTTATATGCGAACCTTTAAGATTATATACTAAATAGTTCGTATATAATTTAGTAGTCGGCAATACCGCGCCAAGACAAAAATAAAAAGATAGAATGGTAAAGTGGAAGATCTTAAAATCCCCGTGCTCCAAGAACGCCCGGCGTCCATGGAGGGCTAAGAGAAGAAATGTTAATTCGGTAAGGAATAAATTGAAAGCACAGAAGAAAACATCAATACTTGATAACAAATCTCTGGGAAATGTTGTTTCCGAGCTCAAAGAAAATATCGCAGCTGGATGCACTCTCTCCGTGGTTTCCGCTCTGTTTTCCCTTTATGCCTATGACGAACTTAAAAAGGAGCTTTCAAAGGTTTCCAAATTTAAGCTGCTTGTCCCGTGTCATGGCGATAAAGAGGGATTTCTCAAAAACCTGCACGGAAATCACTTGGACCGCCGCCTTCGAAATCGACTTGATGTTGCTCGCATTGCCCGGGATTGCTCGGAGTGGCTGAAGCAGAAATGTAAAGTCCGCCAGTTGCCATCATCGGTACACCAGAATCTTATCCATTTAGCTCATGCCGACAACGGTGAACACCTTGCTATTGTGGGCAGCTCATCTTTCACCACTGATGGCTTGGGTATTGTTCCATCAGAAGCCCACCATATGAATACCTGCTTTCGCAGTTCTGATGAGGCACATTCGCTCATCAAGTGGTTTGAAGAACTGTGGGTTTCAGGTAAAAACAGCAATGATTTTGAAGCGATTCTTCAGGACGCTCTTGCGCTTGTTTATTCCGACAAAACTCCACAACAAATCTATTTCCTGACTCTTTTCAATATCTTCAGAGATTTTATCGGCGAGCTGGATGAAGACAAAATCATTAAGACCCAGACCGGAATTAAAAGCACTCAAGTCTGGCAGAAGCTTTACAAATTCCAGCGTGACGGTGTGCTGGGTGCCATCGATAAAATTGAACGTTATAACGGTTGCATCATTGCGGACAGCGTTGGCCTGGGTAAAACCTTCGAAGCGTTGGCAATTATTAAATACTATGAACTGCGCAATGATAGGGTTCTGGTTTTATGCCCTAAAAAGCTGCGGGAAAACTGGACTCTTTACACGGTTAATGACAAACGAAACATCATGGCTTCGGACAGGTTTAATTATGATGTCCTCAACCATACAGATCTGACCCGTGTGCGTGGCATGTCTGGAGAGATCAATCTGGAAACCCTGAATTGGGGTAACTATGACCTGATCGTCATCGATGAGTCGCACAACTTTAGAAACAACCCGGCCCGCAAGGATGATTCTCTGACCCGCTATTCCAAACTGATGAATGAGATCATCAAGGCAGGTGTGAAAACCAAAGTTCTTATGCTTTCTGCAACTCCTGTAAACAACCGAATGAACGACCTGAAAAATCAAGTGGCGTTTATCGTTGAGGCAAAAGATGAGGCTCTAAAGTCAAATGGGATTGTCAGCATTGAGCAGACGCTTAAAATGGCTCAAACGCGTTTTAACACATGGTTGACTCTGGATGGAAGCCAAAGGACCACAGAATCGCTGTTGGAGACCTTAAACTTTGATTATTTCAAACTCTTAGACCTCCTGACGATTGCACGTTCCAGGAAGCATATCGAAAAATATTCTGATATGTCCGAAATCGGGAAATTTCCAGAGAGGCTCAGACCCGTCAATATCAAAACGGACATCGATACAGAGGGACGCTTTCCGGCACTTGAAAGTATTAATAGAGATATTCGGCTGCTTAATCTGAGCGCCTATGCTCCGCTGAAATACGTCCTGCCACAGAAGGCTGAAGAGTACAGCCGCAAGTATGACCGGAAGGTTGCCGGGGGCTCCGTCTTTAGGCAGGTTGACCGTGAGCAGAGTTTGATTCACCTGATGCGGGTTAACCTGTTCAAACGCATGGAAAGCTCCATCAACTCCTTTACCATGACGCTGGAGAAACTTCTTGGCGAGGTGAACGGCCTGATCCAGAAAATTGCAGCCCATGACAATAACGCAGCTGTCGAAGAGTTCGATATCGAGGAGATTGAAATTGAAGATGAAGCTTTCTCTCCTTTTGTAGTCGGCAAAAAAGTCAAAGTCCTCATTCAGGACATGGACAAGGTTCGTTGGAAACAAGAGCTTGAAGAGGATCGGGAAATTCTGGAAAAGCTCATTTCAACTGCTCAGGCAGTTAAAGCCCCGCAAGATGAAAAACTGCGACGGTTGAAGGAGTTGATTCAGCACAAGGTGACCAACCCGATTAATCCGGAAAATAAAAAAATCATCATTTTCACCGCATTTGCAGACACCGCAAAATATCTATACGAACATACTGCAAAATGGGCGCATAGAGAGCTTGGGGTTTATTCCGCACTGGTGACTGGCTCGGGTGAAAACAAGACCGAGATGCCTGGCATACGAAAAGATCTGGCGGCCATTATCACCTCCTTTTCTCCCATTTCAAAAGAGCGGGATAAGATTGA
>JAQIBV010000043.1 GCA_027858855.1 Spirochaetota bacterium
GGGGGCATATAGATTAAGATTTGTGGGTAGAAGTCAGGCCGAAGGCGGGGGGATTTAATGCTTTTTCAAACATTGATATAAGCTGAAACATTTGAATTTTTTCAAAAAATTCCAAGTCATAAGTTGAAATAAGAATCTTTAATCCTCCACTGAAGGCGGAGGAGGGAACATATCTGCTGTTTTTAAAAAAAAATTTCATTTTTTTAAAAAAAATTCGAACAAAATAATTTTTCCGACGTTTAAACATGTGAAGGGTTACACCTTACATCTGAAACAAGGGGAAGGTTATGAACGAAAATCTATTAAACAAAATTCAGGAACAACTGTTGTTGCACTTCACAGAAACTCGCAGTAGCCACTACTTTTATGGCTTTATTACTGCGGCTGCTATCAATTCGAAGCATATTATGGAGTCACGGTGGATTCAGCTTCTGCTAAAAAAGGGTTTGAGCAATTCCGACAGAAAAACTGTTAGGGGGAGCCATGCTTTTGTTGATTTCCTTAAACAGACCTCTAAAGATATGGTAAGTAATATCAGTCAAAAAAAATATTCACTTTGCAGTGCTGAATGGGATAATCGGCTTAAGAGTTCCTGTGAGTTTAGTTGTGGATTTTTTGAATGTGCCGAGCTATGGACAACTTTTGATTTTTGTATGCATAACGACGAGTTTAACACAATTGTTACTCCGATCTGTCACATGAATTATCCGGAATTTTACAGCTACTTTGAAAAAAACGGCAAGATGCAGAAAGATAAAATTGTTAAAAATGCACTCTCATCTTTTCCCTCTGTTATCTATAAGATATATGATTTTATGCAAAATAGGCAGCCGGCTAAAATTGAGAAGATCAGGAGAAAAAAGGGAAAGCTGAAGAATAACTCTCTCTTTTCTTATACATATACGGTATCTTAATTAAGTAGTGTGTTTGATAAAAAAAGTACCGGTAAAATAATTAACCGGTACTTTTAAAAGGTTGTTATTGAAAAGTTTTTATTTTCAGGTCTTTGCTTATAACTCGAAGACAGCTCCTTTATCTGCGGATGAAACCATTTTAGAGTAACGTTGCATGTATCCTAATTTGATTGGTGCGACATATTCAGGAAGCTGTGATATGCGCTTTTGAATTTCTTCGTCAGAAAGTTTAACGTTAAGTGAGTTGTTGTTTATATCAATTTCGATTATATCACCGGTCTGCACTGCTGCAAGAGGCCCTCTTGATGCAGCTTCCGGGGATATATGACCGATTGATGCGCCTTTGGTCGCTCCTGAGAAACGGCCGTCTGTAATGAGCGCAACATCTTTATCTAGGCCCATGCCGGCTATTGTTGCAGTAGGAGTCAGCATCTCGCGCATTCCCGGACCACCCTTTGGTCCCTCATACATTATCACAACAACATCACCCTTCACAATTTGGTTGCTCATAATTGCATCAACGGCATCTTCCTCAGAGTTATATACTTTTGCCGGTCCCGAATGTTTCAGCATAGACGGGTCTACCGCACCTTTTTTCACAATAGCCCCGTCAGGTGCAATGTTTCCGGTCAATACGGCAAGTCCGCCATCAGCATGAACAGGCTTTTCAAAGGTTCGAATTACTGATGTATCGGTTATTGGAGTGTTTGTGCAATTTTCGCCTATAGTTTTGCCGGTTACCGTCATACAATCCGTTCTTATCAGTCCGTGTTTCATTAATTCGTTAATAACAGCTGGAACACCACCGGCACGGTGAAGGTCAACTATGTAATCATTACCTCCCGGAGCCAGCGAACACAGATGCGGAACCTTCTCGGCTATAGGGTTAATGTCTTTGAGGGTAATAGGGCAGCCAGCATAGTGAGAAATTGCCGGTATATGAAGAGCTGTATTTGAAGAACCGCCAATAGCCATGTCCAACGCAAGTGCATTGTATATTGAGTCTTTGGTTATCAGATCGCGTGGTTTAATCTGTTTTTCGACCAACTCCATAATTTGAGCACCAGCTTTTTTTGCCAGACGTATGCGGTCGGCGTGAATTGCAGGAATTGTTCCATTGTAAGGCAGTGACAAACCAAGTGCTTCGCTTATGCAGTTCATGGAGTTAGCAGTGTAAAGACCGGCACACGATCCCACACCGGGACAGGCAGAACACTCGAGAGAGAAAAGCTCTTCTTCGCTCATCAGCCCCTTTGCAGCCTTACCGACAGCTTCGAAGACGTTGTCGAGGCCGACACTCTCTCCGACATATTTACCGGGCAGCATCGGACCACCACTAATCATGATAGCCGGAATGTTAAGACGTGCGGTGGCGATCATCATTCCAGGGACAATCTTGTCACAGTTTGGAACAATAACCAGTCCGTCAAACGGATGAGCCATAGCCATAATTTCAATTGAATCTGCAATTAGCTCGCGTGATCCCAGAGAGTATTTCATTCCTATATGGTTCATTGCCAATCCATCGCAAACACCGATTGTTGTAAATTCCAGAGGGGTTCCCCCGGCGGCAATGATTCCTTTTTTAACAGCTTCTACAATTGTATCAAGATGAATGTGTCCGGGGATTATCTCATTTGCGGAATTTGCAATACCGATAATCGGGCGCCTGATCTCTTCATCCGAGAGTCCGCTGGCCTTTAAAAGTGAGCGGTGAGGCGCTTTTCCGATTCCTTTTTTAAACAGATCACTTCTCATGGTTTTCCCC
This sequence comes from Spirochaetota bacterium, assembly GCA_027858855.1. Classification (GTDB taxonomy): domain Bacteria; phylum Spirochaetota; class UBA4802; order UBA4802; family JAFGJZ01; genus JAFGRW01. The sequence goes on from JAQIBV010000043.1 coordinate 2,683, forward strand.
TTGTTTGTGTAAATTTATCTTCGACAAAAAAATCTGATGATTCGGTAAATATTACCATATTTCGTAATTTATCGGATTTTTTCTTCTATAATGATTTTTCTTTAAATTGTTGGTTAACGCATTCTATTGCCAGATCAAGCATTTTTTTCTGTACTTCATCATTTCCCTCTTCGACTTCGATGTTGATGTAGGGGAGGTTATTCTTCGCCGCATATATACTCAACGAACCATCATCTTCAATTGATCGCTGGTAAACAACATTAAACTGTTTACTTTTGAAAAAATAGTAATCCTGAAGAGATGTTGTGAAAAAAAGATTCTTCGGATTGTGATCAGGGTTTGTGTAGGTAAGATAAGAGTTTTTACGATTAAACTCTTCAATCGAAAAATCCGATCCCGGTCGACTGGAGTGAAGAACGATGAGGTATTTGTTTTTATGCCAATCAATTGAAGTGAGTATCGTTTCGCGGATATCTGTTATTCTTTTAGTCAGAGATTTTCGTCCTTTGCGACTTAGTGATTTATGGTGACGAGTCAGAAACTTCGAGACACCTCGAGCCGTAAATATTCTGTTTGGGTCGATAAAATAGTTGCGACGTCCGTATGAAAGGTAAAGATTCCGTTTGTCGTTATTGCTGATATAAAGGGAGTGTCCCTTATATTCTGATAAGGCGTATTTGAGCGTTTTGCCGGCTGATTTTTCGTTGTGATGAACCCACATGAAACTGGCTTTTTTATTTGTAGCTGTTTTCAGAACGTGTATTGTGCAGATTGAAGGAACTTCTATACGTTCGTTAATAGTCTCGGCAAACGTAGGCCCAGGGGTAACACTGCGCCGGGATTTTTCACCACTGTATTCGAAACGGTAGGTTTTGCCACCAGAACGAAAACCGTAGCGTGGTGCATTCTCGTGCAGCCATTTCCATGCCTTGTCGTTCTTTACTTCATGTTCAAAGTTCATGCCTGTTGCTTCGTCTGTTATATCAATAACCAGACCTGTTGCAAAGGATGAGAATACCGGTTTCGGAACTGCTCTCTGTTTCGGATTGCGACTAATGGCCTCTTCGTACTCGCGTATTCGGGTCTGGAGGTCTTTGAATCCGTTAGCGACAAAGAGTGTGTGGCCGTTTTTTTTGGCAGCCTGCAGAAGCGAATAGAGATCCTTCAGCATAGTTTTTTTGACCAGTATGCGCTCTTCTGAGAAACTATACATCGAGTTTACCGGAAGCAGATCCTTTGGAATGTAGAGCAGGGGTAATCCTTCGTCTGAATCTGTTGTTATCGATTTTTTGTCATGGCTCAATGAGACAGATGGTACTTCAATTGTCATCTCAAATGGAACATAGCGCGGGGGTTCCCCGGCGATTTCCAGGAAGTCAAAGTCGGTATCGTTGCGAATGAGTTTGTCTGAAAATATTATCGACCCGAACCCGAGTTTTTGACCTGTAGGGTCAGAAGATGAGCGTGGCTCACTTCTGGAGATCGCACTATTTGTAATTATCATGTATCTTTTAGGTGCAGCAAACATTACGGAAGAAGAGAGAAGAATAAGTGCTGTAGCAGCTGTTGCAATATATCTCAAAATTGACTCCTTCTTTTTAAAGGGGGCTCCCTTTTGTAATCAACTGCTCTTGCTTTAATAACCACACTCTCCATTCAGTTCTGAAAAGTACAATAATTTTTAACCTGTTTTATTTCATTTTTTTCCCGGTTCTGGTGCGTTTTATCACGGGGCAGATGTTGAATTATAGGTATGGTTGATTGATTAATGTGTGATATGAATGAGCCAAACGTTGTATTAATGATACGCTTAGCTCCATTTGGTTAAAATGTGTTTCATTGTGTCAATAAAACCGACAAAACACAATAAATGGTCATAAAAATAGTAAAGATTACTAAGAATATGAGTAAAATATTAAGAAATTTTTCAGTTACGGCATAATAGGTGCATATATCTATATGTAGTCTAAAAGGAGTTCGATATGGAAATAACAGTAATTCAAGCAATTATTATTTTCTGGTCAAGTATTGTGGTATGGGTTTTGGTTGAATACCTCTTTTATCGCATGCAGCATAATGGTTCGGTCAGCAATGGTTTAGAAAAGCACTTTAATCATCACGAGAACAGACCGATTCATTAAGAGTGTGTTGTAAATTTTTTCACTCTTAAGTGAGTCGGGGCTGTTATGATGTATCGTAAAGGGTGCAGGGTTCTTCTTGTTTTTCTTTTATCATTTCTCTTTTTTTCCTCATTTTCGTTTCACCTTTTAGCCGCTGACGGCGACATGGGCGAAGACTTCCGACTTACCACCATAAAACGCGATTTTGAAACTTATAAGGGGCGGGAGCTTTCGTTGGTATTGCGTTTTCAGTATTGCGACTACACATCTAAAGTTATTTCATTCTATGATTTTGAGAATATTAATCTTCAGTTTGAAATTATCGGCTATGAAGATGATCTTAGGAATAAAAAGAGTTTTCGTGGTTTATCACGCGGGCTCTATTATCGGGTTCGCTGTAGGATGGTCTCTATTGGTGATGATGGGGTGATTATAGCAGATCTCATCGAGTTTACTCCTTATCGACTTGAAAAAATACCATAAACTCACTGCTTATCGGTTTATTGTGACTATCTTGTCTATTTTAGCTGTCAAAAAAAATAAAAATGAAATTTATTTGACAAAAAGAGGGGCGCATATATTTATGTGTCTTATCAAACGCGAGTGTGGCGGAACTGGTAGACGCGCTAGACTTAGGATCTAGTGTCTTTCGGCGTGGGGGTTCGACTCCCTTCACTCGCAAACGCGGGAATAACTCAGTGGTAGAGTGCAACCTTGCCAAGGTTGACGTCGCGGGTTCGAATCCCGTTTCCCGCTCATACCGGCTGTCCAGTGGACAGCCGGTTTTCTTGCATTTTTTTCTTCTATTATACCTCTTTTCAATATTAATATTTACAAAATAGACATTCAAATAATTATGACCTTAACTACTATAATGAAGAGGTATCTGGTGGAAGTTAAAGAAAGAAAGTTGGAAAATGCATCAATGGAGCTTGCTATTACTGTTCCTGCCGAAGAAGTTACGAAACAGTTTGATATTGAATATAAGAAAATACAGAAAAAAGCCAAGATCGACGGTTTTCGTCCAGGTAAGGCCCCGATCGAGGTTGTTAAGAAGAAATTTAAGGATTCTGCTCTTTCAGGCGCAGCCGAATCGCTTATTCAGTCTACCTATTTTGATGCTGTTAAACAGGCCGATATACGGCCGATTGATTATCCAAAGGTCGATTTCGAAACAATTGAGGATGGCACGCCTTTTAGCTATACTGCAATTGTAGATCTTTATCCAGAAGTTGAACTGGCCGATTATACCGGTATTCCCGCTGAGGAGATTCGTGTTAAGCTTACCGATAAGGATGTAGATACAGAGATCGATGCCATGCGTGAAAAACATGCTAAAATCACTCCACGTGAAGAAAATGCGGTTGTTCAGAAGGGTGATCAGGTTGAGATCAAGGTGAAGCAGCTGACTGATGAGAATCAGGATAGTGAAGAGGGTTTCTCTCCAATGCAGGTGATTGCCGGTAAAAGTAATAACAACTACGATTTTGACCCTCATGTTATCGGTATGGCATGTAATCAGCCAAAAGAGGTTTCGTTGAGTTATCCGAAAGATTACAGGGTTGAGGCTATTGCTGGTGAGACCTTGCCATATCAGATAGTCGTAACAGCAATAAATGAACGAATCTTACCGGCTGCGGACGATGAGTTTGCAAAAGATCTTGGTGAGTTTGAAACACTTGACGAGTTACGTAAGAAAACTCGCGATGATATGGAGCGTTATGTAACTGAACGTGCTCGTGGAGAAGCTAAGAGCGAGATATTGAAAAAAATAGTTGAGGCTTCCTCTTACCAAATTCCTCTTTCTATGATAGAAAAGGAGAAGACCTCAATTTTTGGGCGTTTAAAACAGCGTTTTAATATCAATTTAGACGATCAGTCCATGTTTGCAGCATTGATGGGTATGTCTCCTGAAGATTTTGATAAAAAACTGGCTGAAGAGGCGGAGCAGAGTATTAAAACTTCAGTTACACTTGGTGAAATAGCATTGGTTGAAAAACTTGAGGTAACTGACGATAAATATAATGAGCAACTTCAAAAGATTGCCGATCAGTATCAAAAGAGCCGTGAAGAGATTGCTGAACTTTTTGATAAGAACGGTATGAAGCAAAATGTGCAATCTGAATTGCTTTTCGATTTGGCAATGGATTTTATTTACGAAAAAGCAAAAATAAAAAAGGGTTCGACTTTCTCCATGAAAGAGTTTATGGAGCGTCAATAAAGTTCAGCTTAAATCCGGTTACAATGCCGAAAATATTATGAGGGTAGAAAATATGAGTTTAGTACCAATAGTTGTAGAACAGACATCACGGGGCGAACGATCATATGATATATATTCACGCCTGTTAAAAGATAGAATTATTTTTCTTGGGGAACCGATAGATGATCACCTCGCGAGTCTTATTGTTGCCCAGCTTCTTTTCCTTGAAGCCGAAGATCCGGAAAAAGATATTTATTTATATATAAACTCTCCGGGAGGAGTTGTTACTTCTGGAATGGCCATTTATGATACAATGCAGTATATTAAAGCTGATGTTGCTACTTTATGTGTTGGTCAGGCTGCGTCTATGGGCTCTCTTCTGCTTTGTGCAGGTGCGCCCGGTAAACGTTCAGCGCTTCCCAATTCACGGGTAATGATCCATCAGCCTCTTGGTGGTTTTCAGGGGCAGGCATCCGATATAGAGATCCATGCGCGGGAAATTCTGGGAATTAAAGAGAAACTCAATACAATAATGGCTCATCATTGTGGTAAGACTGTAGAAGAGCTACAGGTTGATTCGGATCGTGACAAATTCATGAGTGCGAAAGACGCTCTTGATTACGGCTTAATTGATAAGGTTCTGGAACGCAAGTAGAACCTTGTAATAAAAAGACAATTTATCCATGAAGTATTTTATAATAAATTCTTTGAGGTAATGAGGTAAAAATGGCAAAAAAAACTAAAGATGAAAATGATCTGATCTGTTCATTCTGTGGGAAAAACCAGGCGGTTGTAAAGAAGCTGGTTGCAGGACCGGGCGTATTCATCTGTGATGAATGTATAGAGCTGTGTAATGAGATTCTTGAAGAAGATCTGATACTTAACGACGAGATCGGTTCTTTAGAGACTTTACCAAAGCCTTCACAAATTAAGGATGTTCTAGACCAGTATGTTGTTGGTCAGGAGTCTGCAAAGAGAGTTCTATCGGTTGCGGTATATAATCACTATAAACGAATTGTATCTAATAGAAAATTACATAAAGATGATGTAGAAATAGAAAAAAGTAATATTTTACTGGTTGGCCCGACGGGTACCGGTAAAACCTTGCTGGCTCAAACTCTTGCACGAACACTTCGGGTGCCCTTTGCAATCGCAGATGCTACATCATTAACCGAAGCCGGATATGTCGGAGAGGATGTAGAGAATATTCTTTTACGTTTAATTCGTAATGCCGATGGTGATATTGAAAAGGCCGAAACAGGTATCATCTACATAGATGAGGTCGATAAGATTACTCGTATGTCTGAAAACCGTTCAATAACCCGTGATGTTTCGGGCGAGGGAGTTCAACAGGCGTTGCTTAAACTTATAGAGGGAACCGTTGCCAATGTGCCACCACAGGGCGGACGCAAACACCCGCATCAGGAGTATCTGACAATAAACACCAAGAATATTCTCTTTATTTGCGGTGGCGCATTTATTGGCCTTGAAAAAATTATTCAGGGACGTGTAGCTACCAAGGTGATTGGTTTTGATGCTGAAATCAAAAGTGCAAAAGAGTTAAAGCTTACCGGACTCTTGTCGCATATGCAGGTGGATGATCTTATTAAGTTCGGACTGATACCCGAGCTTATCGGTCGCTTGCCAATTTTTGCAGCTCTTGATGAACTTGATGGAGATGCTCTACGACGAATTTTGACCGAACCTAAGAATGCTCTTATACGACAGTATAAGAAGATGTTCGAGCTTGAAGATGTTGAACTGGTATTCACTGACGACGCAATTAAAGAGATTGCCGAAATTGCCATCGCTCGTGAAACAGGCGCGCGTGGTCTGCGCTCAGTTCTTGAGATGATCATGATAGATCTTATGTATGATGTACCGTCTAAAGATGGTGTCGAAAAAGTAATTGTCTCTGCCGAAGCGGTTCGGGGTAATGAAAAACCGAAGATTGAGCAGAACAAAACAAAAAAATCAGCCTGAAACAGGGAGAATATTCTGTGCCGGTAAAAATAGACGAGAAGAAAAGATACCCTTTAATGCCGTTGCGGGATGTAGTTGTTTTCCCGCATATGGTTATTCCTCTTTTTGTGGGGCGCGATAAGTCGGTAAATGCTCTTGATGAGGCGATGAAGACAGACCGACTTGTCGTCCTTGCCGCGCAGATAGACCCGAAGATATCCGAACCTGAAGAGAAAGATGTGTATCAGGTTGGAACAATTTGTGAAATTCTACAGATGTTAAAACTTCCCAACGGTACTATAAAGGTTTTAGTTGAGGGAGTTACTCGCGTTTATTTAACTGGTTTTCATGTTGATGATAAACTCTATCACTCTGACATTAAGCTTTTTGATTATAGCTCTGAATATAATAGCGATGTGTCAGAAAAACGCTCACTCCTTCTTGATAAATTTGAAAAATATATTACATCAAATAAAAAAATCCCTAAAGAGGCTATGAAGACGGTCTCTTCAATTGAGGATATCTCGCATCTGGTCGATTCTGTAGCAGCTCACGTTAACATGCGTCTTGAACTGCGTCAGAGTCTGATAGAACTTGCTGATCCTGAGAAACGTATTATTCGCCTTATTGAACTTATTGACGGTGCAATTGAGGTTCTGGATCTGGAAAAGAAGATTCAGGGACAGGTTCGCAAACAGATGGAAAAGACTCAGAAAGATTATTATCTGAACGAACAGATGAAGATCATCAAGCGCGAGCTAAATAATGGTGATGAAGATCTTGACGAGATTGAAGAGCTGAAAAAAGAGATTACAGCCGAACACATGCCTGAAGAGATTCAACAGAAAGGGCTTAAAGAGATTCGCAGGCTTGAAAAAATGCCTCCGCTTTCTGCAGAGTCGGCTGTTGTGCGAAATTATATTGAGTGGCTGAAAGATTTACCCTGGAGCAGAAGTACAGAAGATAACAGTGATATCGCTAAGGCGAAGGCCGTACTTGACAGCGATCATTTTGGTCTGGAAGAGGTTAAAGAGCGTATATTGGAGTTTATTGCTGTACGTCATCTTGCGCAGAAAATACGCGGTCCGATAATCTGTTTTGTTGGCCCTCCTGGGGTGGGGAAAACATCTCTTGGTAAGTCCGTTGCGAGTGCTCTTAATCGTAAGTTTATTCGTATTTCATTAGGTGGAGTTCGTGATGAGGCCGAGATTCGCGGGCATCGACGAACCTATGTTGGTTCGATGCCGGGTAAAATAATTCAGGCAATTAAAAAGGCGGGTACACGTAATCCGGTCATTCTGCTTGATGAGGTTGATAAGATGTCGACCGATTTCAGAGGAGATCCATCTTCGGCACTGCTCGAAGTTCTTGATCCTGAACAGAATAATACCTTCGTTGACCACTATATAGAAGTTCCTTACGATCTTTCTGAGGTTATGTTTATTACAACATCAAATGTTCAGCATAAAATACCTCTTCCATTGCAGGATCGTATGGAGATTATTGAGATTTCCAGTTATACCGAAGATGAAAAATTGAATATTGCACGACGTTATCTTTTGCCTAAGCAACTTGAGGCAAACGGAATAACAGATGCTAATTTAACTGTTTCGGATGAGTTGATTCTTTTTATAATCCGTCACTATACTCGGGAGTCGGGTGTGCGTAACCTTGAGCGCACGCTTGGAAAGCTGTGCCGCAAGACTGCTCGCGAGGTAGTTGAAAATGGTGATGGCTATGACCAGCTTATTGATAAAGAGGCAATTCATCGTCTGCTTGGTCCGATTGTTTTTAAATACGGTGAAAAAGAGAAGTTCAACGACATTGGTCTTGCGAATGGGCTTGCCTGGACCGCTGTAGGTGGTGATGTAATGCAGATTGAAGCCTCACTTATTCCAGGCAAGGGAGTTTTGATGCTCACCGGTAAGCTGGGAGAGGTGATGCAGGAATCGGCACAGGCAGCATTTACTTATGTAAAAGCAAATAGTGCATTTTACAGTATTGATCAGAAATTACTTGGTGAGTTTGATCTTCACCTGCATGTTCCGGAAGGGGCTATTCCAAAAGACGGGCCATCGGCTGGTATCACCATGGCGGTTGTTATTGCATCGTTATACAGCAAAATCCCTGTTAAATGTGATGTCGCCATGACGGGTGAGATCACTCTACGTGGAAAAGTTTTACCGATTGGCGGTTTAAAAGAAAAAATTCTTGCTGCTCACCGTGCCGGTATTAAGTGCATTATTATACCTGAAGATAACCGTAAAGATCTGGAAAAAATTCCAGATAATATACTGAATGATCTTTCCATTCATCCTGTTTTTAAAATGGAAGAGGTGCTCTTCCTGGCGCTGGAAACACCACAGGATTTCTTTGTAAAAGAAAATTTTCGAAAAGAACTATTTGCCCGTATGGAAAGTGCCTGCCAACACCCCGCAGAAATCCAGAACTAAAGTCACCGCGGCTTCCGGCGGTGACGGTTTTGCGCCATATGAGCTAAAAGATAATAAAAACTCGATAAGCATGGAATTTCTTTTATTCGATTTCAACTATGTGCAGGTTAGG
>JAQIBV010000009.1 GCA_027858855.1 Spirochaetota bacterium
ATGTTACTGAGTGTTACTAATTAAAATTATTAATTTATCAAAAATGATTTTATTTATGGCGTTTTATTCAATTTTTTGAAGTTATCAGTTATTTAACAACTAATCAATGATAATGGTTACCAATAATTGGTTATTTTTTAAAATAATAATCTCCAATACTCCCTGTAATTATATTTAATAAAAAAAGTGGTCCCAATTACCCCTGTAGTTATTGGTCAGCATGGCCAAATCCACTATATTAATGTTAAAACAAGACAAAAAATCCTGCATTGTATATTATGTACTATAAAAGAACAGAGGTGAGATGCTCTTGACGATTATATTACTGATACGCTAATCATAAATCCCAGTGAGTATACGGAAAAGGGGCTCATGTCTCGAGGTCATTTTACTCAGATCTGGCATTATTTGTCTGTTGTTCAATCAATCACAGAACCGCAGATAAATGTATTGAGTTTTATGTGATATCAAATCCTTAATTTAAAATTATACTGCCAGTTTGACTCATTTATTATCTTGTACTTTATCAACTTCTTATTAATTTTAGAATCAAACGAGCATACAGAAATACAATAGGTACCGTTCTGTATAGTAAAACTGTTAAGTTCGCATCCCTGATGAGAAAGAGGTTCAAAAACAGAAAAGCCTCTAAGATCTTCACCAATACCCATGCCAACACATTTAAGGTAACTCTCTTTCAATGTCCATATTCTGTAAAAAGTTTCGATCCGTTTCTGCCCCTGTGTCTTTTGCAACCGATTGTACTCTTCTGGATGGAAAAACCGCGCGGCAATTTGCAGTATATTTGTGCGCTCCCTCATAAACTCTACATCCACTCCAAGTTCCCGGTAAGCAAAGGCAACACAGACCATGGACCTGGAGTGTGAAATATTAAAACAGAGCTGTAAAGGTTCACCGTAGGCAGTTTTCGGACTTGTATTACAGTTATGCTTTTTAGCAGGCATTGTATTTCTAATGATTTCTGAATACTCAAAGCGGGGTTTACCAGTATCTGATGCAGTTACCGAACAGTTACCAAGACCGAACTCAACATCAGCAATGAAATCGCGCAGAGCAGATGCAATATGGCTCTGATCTTTTTTTGAAGGGTTTTCACCACAAGAAAGAGGAATCGAAACCGTAAAAACTTTAACCATTGTTTTCTCTTATTGAACCACTTCCGCTAATTTATGATAAAGAAGCTCATCAAAGCATATCGAGATCCTTTATAAATTATCAGAAGCATTCTAATGCTCTTGCAACTTTTTTATCAAGCTAAAGAGTACACTATTTACTGTTCGCATGCGAATACGCATACGATCACCAGGCATATCATATTGTGAAACCGAAATTTCACCTTTAAAATAAATCGCTACGTACACCCTACCCACAGGTTTCTCTTCTGTTCCACCATCAGGGCCGGCAATTCCGGTAATTGCCACTGCAATATCTGTATTAAATTTTTCGGCACATCCAAGCACCATCGCTTCAGCACACTGCGTTGAAACCGCACCATACTTTTCAAAAATTTCGTCATCAACAAGAAGCTCCTGGCTTTTTATCTTGTTGCTGTAGGTAATAACCGAACCGCTAAATACATCTGAAACTCCCTCACAATTCACTAATGCGGCACTCAACAAACCTCCCGTACACGACTCGGCACATGAAATGGTCATACGTCTTTGCTTTAACAGATCAACTACCCTGCTCTCGAGAGTATCTTCATCAAAGCCAAATATGTACTCACCAAGACGCCCTACTATCTCTTTTTCTATTGGTGCGATCAACTTATCAGCATCAATCAGCGATGAAGCACGTGCTGTTATACGCAACAAACATGCTGCACTTTTTGCATATGGCGCAATTGTTGGATTCTCATATTTTGCCAAAAGATCTGAAACCTGGTCATTCATTTCAGACTCACCAATGCCACTAAAATGGATAACCCGTGATTTAAAGACCTGTGAGCTTTTTGTTGCTATATACGGAATAATGCACTTTTCAAACATATGTTCTAATTCAAATGGTGGCCCGGGTAACATAATAAAGGTCTTTTTGTCATGCTCGACAATTGCGCCGGGCGCAGTTCCCCGTCCATTTGCACAGATTATGCAACTTTCCGGAAACAGTGCCTGCTTAAGATTTGAGGGCGACATGGAGCGGTTGCGTTTTTCAAAGAATTCACGAATACCTCTTTCGGATTCTGCATCGTTGACAAGCTTCACCCCCAGATAAGCGGCAATCGCCTCACGCGTAAGGTCATCTTCAGTGGGGCCCAGACCGCCGGTTGTTATGATGGTATCGCAACTACGAAAGGCAATGTCAAAAACTTCCAGAATACGAGCCATGTTGTCGCCCACTGTATAGTGTGCGAATACATTAACACCATATTCCGCAAGTTTACGGGAAATGTAGGCGCTGTTTGTATTAACAATATCACCAAGTAAAAGCTCTGTACCAATAGTTACAATCGAACAATTCACATCTTACCTCCCATATGTACGCTGGATTTCACTTCGAAGCTCATTAAATGTATCATTCTCAATTGATTCCCGTATACGGAGCATCAGTTTTTTCATATAACTCAGATTGTGATGTGTATTATAAATCAGGGCGCTTATCTCGCCAACCCTGAATATGTGACGCAAATATGACTTTGTAAAATTGCGACAAACATAGCAGCCACAGTCAGGATCAAGCGGTGTGAAATCTTTCTCATAGGCACGGTTTCGGATGTTAACACGGCCCTGAGATGTGTACAGGGTTCCATTACGAGCAATACGGGTTGGCATAACACAGTCGAACATATCAACTCCATGAGCTACCGACTCCATTATTTCAAGTGGCGATCCTACGCCCATCATATAGCGGGGTTTGTCTTCAGGTAGTTCGGCCGCAGTCAATTCGGAAATCTCGGCATACAGATCTTTAGGCTCACCAACCGACAGGCCACCAATAGCGTAACCCGGGAAATCCAGATCTACAAGACGTCGGGCACAGTCGCGCCGTAAATCGGCATGGGTCGAGCCTTGCACGATGGCAAATATCTTTTGGCGCTCATGATCAAAGGCTTCCCGATAATAACTGATAGCCTCATCAGCCCAGCGAATTGTTCGGTCACTTGCAGCTTTTGCGTAGGCGTGATCAGCCGGATATTCAACACATTGATCAAGAATCATCATGATATCTGAACCGATCGTTCGTTGAATATCAAGCACACTTTGTGGTGTAAACAGGTGTTTTGATCCATCCAGATGCGAACTGAACTGAACACCATGCTCCATCACCTTGCATAGAGATGAAAGCGAAAAGACCTGAAACCCTCCGGAATCGGTCAATACTGGAAGCTGACAGTTCATGAACGAATGCAGGCCGCCGGCCTCTTTCAAAACATCCATTCCCGGACGAATATAAAGGTGATATGTATTAGATAAAATTATTTCAAAGCCGATCTCGGCAAGTGCAGACTGAGGAAGCGCTCGAATAGCTCCACGTGTTGCTACCGGCATAAATACCGGAGTCTCGACAGTGCCATGCCATAAAGAGAGTCGTCCCCTTCTAGCCTGACTGCTGCTCTCACGCGATAATAGAGTAAACATAGCACACGTCCTGTTTTAATGTAATCGGAGGCTAATGTCAGCCTCAACAGAACTCACAGTTATTCCAGGACTAAAATGAGGCAAGTAATTTTTAAAACTGGTATCTCGCACCAAGTACCATTGTCACATCCTCAAGATTATAGAGGTTCACCGCTGTCTCCAGGGTCAGGCTGAAGTCGACAATATCTATCTCACAGCCTATTATGGATATTGGCATCAAAGGAAAAGGATTAAAAACATAGTCTGACCGGTAACTCATAGTCAGTAGATGATCGCTCTGATAGTTAAAACCGTCTCCGATAAGAGTGTCAAGGGAGTCGTCACGAGCCATAAGTTCGCCCTCACTTACTGCTTTCATACCAAACCAGCTGTAACCCAACGCACAACCAAGTCCGGTGTAAATATTCATAAAACGCATAATACGAAAATATGAAATCACATCAAAACCAAACGACATTTGAATCCAGGTAGATTTCGCAGTATAATCACCCTCCAGATATGTATCTGTCGTAGCATCACCAGAAGTGGTTGTAACAGTTGTACGCTCCTGTTCTACTTCATATACTCCGCGAGCACCCATGTAACCGGTTAATATATCGGCGCTTGCACCGGCAGTAATACCCTCAAAATTTAAGAGAAAAGGCAGCAAACGCTTACCTTCAAATATCTGGCGGCGGTATTTGCCCCCAATGGTAAATTGCCGGTAATCTTCAAGTGTAACTCCGGCCAAATCGGGTTCTTTACCGGTCATGAACAGATCCAGAATAATAATTTTACCAATAACATCACTTCGTGAATCAAGCTCTTTACCAAGATGTATCGTTACAATTGGAGCAAAAGCGGGATAGGTATCGGCAGCAGCATCTCCGTCCCAGTACTTGCCATTTGCAAAGGCGCTTCCAATAACAACACCCGCCTGCCACCCTTTTATATGCGGTTTACCTATAACATACCCCAACATATTCTGAAGATAAAAGGCCTCAGCAAAATTTGGTGCATTTTTCTTTACATTTCGCGCAAAATCGTCACTAAACCGTTGTTCTTCGCCCTCGGCCAGGCTAATATTAGGAAATAGAGGATTATTCTCAATACTCGTTGTAGTTTTGGCAGCCAAGGGAAAAAAGAATAACAGAACAAGAAAAGCATAAATAAATAGAGGAACAGGTTTGTTTGATTTCATTGGGAACTCCTAAGTTTATTAACGGAAAACGACCATCTGATCTTTACCGGCAAACACTCATAAATTATAAGCGATTTTGGCATATGCTGAATGATTATGGATCGATTCCATATTCTCAGACTCAACCATAAAACCCTCTATTCCATCATGTTCTTTCAAACGGACAGCAAGATTTCGCACAATATCTTCAACAAACGCTGGGTTCTGGTATGATTTTTCCGTTACATACTTCTCATCTTCACGTTTCAAGAGTGAATAGATTTCCGATGATGCTGATGCCTCAGCAATAGCAATCAACTCTTCGAACCAGATCTTTCGCTTCGTTTTAATCGAAATTTCGATAATGGAACGCTGGTTATGAGCTCCGAAATGGCTGATCTCTTTAGAGCATGGACACAAAGACATAACAGGAACTCTTACTTTCAGATAATAGCAATCGGCTGATGAATCGCCATGAATAGAACAGATATACTCCATAACTGAACGGGCTTTCGAAACAGGTGCGCTCTTCATTATAAAATAGGGAAACTCTATATCGAAATAGGCGGTTTCGGCGTTCAGACTCTCCTTCATCTCGTTTAAAATTGAAGGTATATGCATGGGGGTGATCTCTTCATGCCGGTTGAGAACTTCCAGAAAACGGCTCATGTGCGTTCCCCGAAAATTATGCGGTAGTGTTACATACATATTAACAGTCGCAACCGTATGCTGGCTGCCATTCTGCTTATCCAGAACACGCACAGGAAAGCGGATATCCTTAACACCAACCTGGTCAATAGGCAAGTTTCTCTCATCAAACTCCGACTGTATATCTTTAAGACTCATAATACCTCTTTGTTTCTGCTATAGCACAAAGTCATAACTACCTGCAAAACCTTATTAAAACTTCCTGGCATAAACAGTGGTTTTCTTTATTAAAAGATGTGAAATTTTCGCTACTATTTCTGTTTCTACCAAATCAGGTCAACACTCTCGGTCCATCAACTGTTATTGCTACCGTCTCTTCAAACTGAGAGGTGTAACATCCATTATCAGTACGTATTGTCCAGCCATCTTCATCTCTTAAATAACTGCATTTTTTAAATGTAAAGACCGGTTCAATGGCCAGAACCATTCCGGCCTTCAAACGTATTTTGTTTGTATTTCCGGCGCCATGAAAAACCACCGGCAACTCGTGCATGGCGTAACCTACTCCATGTCCAGTAAACTCTTCTAAAACAACCAAACGGCTTTCCTGAGCATAGGCTGCAATGGTTTCGCCAATATCCTTAAGATACATCCCCTCATTCATCATTGAGACTGCACGGTTTAATGCCATACGATTCTTTTGAACCAGATAGTGCAGTTCTTCATTAACCGTACCCACAATAAAAGTTCGACAGGCATCTGAAAAATAACCATTCTTAACAACACCCACATCAATTGAAACTATATCACCTGACTTAATCAGCTTTTTTTTAGATGGTATACCATGAGCCACCTCGGCGTTAATTGATATACAGCTGGCAAAACGATAACCAGGAAGTGTATGAAAAGACGGACGGCCTCCATGCGAGGTTATATAGTTCTCAATTACAGAATCAACCTTCCATGTAGAAAGCCCTTCAAAACTGAGTGTTGTTAGCACAGCAAAAAGAGAACGCAAAATTGCCCCCGACTCGGCAATACGTTCAATATCATCTGTGCTCTTTAATAATCCAGATTTCATCCAATATCCGCTTAAACTGATCTATATCTTCATTATCGAACCAATACCGTCAACAAGATGCTACTTTTTTCTTTTTAGCAGGTTTAAACAATAAGAAATTAGTGAAAGTTGGCACCAAAGGGAATCAGAAACCAAGTTTCTTAAACTACACAGGATAATTGAAAATTTTTTTATATATTCCAGATAAGATCAAATTGCAGTTGATGCTTTTGAAATGTAAATTACTACGAGGTTTTTGAAAAGTCCTTACTCAAATTTAAGAATTCTTTAACTGTTATTTACCTGAAGAGGTCGCCGTGTAATCAAAAGCAATTTGTTTTCGGTACTCTTTGTATCAAGAAGAGAAAGCATAGAGCCTTCTCTTCTTGATACAAAGTAGATGATTACGACTAATTCTACGATTCAGCTTCTACAGTTTCTGTATCGTTCTCTTTAATTATTTCATTTTTATCTTCTGGCTTCGAAGCTTCCTTTTTTTCACTCTTAGGTGCTTCATCATCAGGAATCAGACCCGATGCTTTTTTGACACGCAATTCAATTTCGGCAGCCATATCAGGATTATCTGTCAGATACGTTTTAACATTTTCACGCCCCTGGCCTATACGATCTTCTCCGTATGAATACCAGGTACCGGCCTTATTAATAATATCAAATTTCACACCCAGGTCAAGAATACCGCCCTGTCGGGATATTCCCTTATCATAGATAATATCAAACTCAGCATTACGAAACGGTGGCGCTACCTTGTTTTTAACAACCTTTACCCGAACACGGTTTCCGTATGCCTCGTCGCCCTTTTTAAGGGTTTCAATACGACGGATATCCATTCGTACAGACGAATAAAACTTTAATGCGTTTCCACCGGTAGTTGTCTCGGGCGAACCAAACATTACACCGATTTTATGGCGTATCTGATTAATAAATATTACTGATGTCTTCGATTTGGATATAATACCGGTCAGTTTACGAAGTGCCTGACTCATTAAACGAGCCTGAAGACCCATGTGAGAATCACCCATATCACCCTCAATCTCTGCACGTGGAACAAGTGCGGCAACCGAGTCGACAACTACTATATCAACTGCACCTGAACGAACCAGACTCTCTGTTATCTCAAGAGCCTCTTCTCCGGTATCGGGTTGTGACACCAGCAAATCGTCACTGTTTACTCCCAGTTTTGAGGCATAAATCGGATCCAGCGCATGCTCAGCATCAACAAAAGCGGCAATGCCACCGGCTCGCTGAGCCTCGGCAATTATATGTAAAGTCAAGGTTGTCTTACCTGACGACTCCGGTCCAAATATCTCGGTAACACGGCCTCGGGGAATTCCACCGATGCCAAGCGCCACATCAAGTTCAAGCGAACCGGTACTGATTGAGCCAATTGGTACCCGGTTTGCCTCGTCACCAAGCTTCATAATTGAGCCCTTTCCAAATTGTTTCTCAATTTGCGAAATTGCAGAAGAGAGTGCCATCTCTTTCTGATTTAAATCTTTCTGAACATCCTTTTGTTGTGCCATGTTTCCCCTCTTTTAAAAAATAGTATGCGCGGTATATACCGCGCGGGGTGCCCCCCGATAGTTATAACTGATTTTCTGATCAAAAGTGTCGAACTTTTTTGTCACTATAGGATATTGTCGGAAAGAAGTCAAGAAATACTTAAATTATGTATAGTAGTAATATGTCTCTATCAGTGGTGACGTAAAACATCACGCACATTATGGATGCGCAGGTCGTAGCGGTTTCGTTTATAGGCTTCTTCAATCCAATGTTTGGCATCCTTTAACCGCCCATCGGCAACTAATGCCTGGGCCGCCTTCAACCAACCACCGTAATATGATGGGACAAGCTCGGTTACCGTACGGTAATAGTCGAAAGCGCTTTCGAATTGACCGGTGCGAAACTTGACCTTGCCCATCCGCAAATAACCCCAGAAATTTGAGGGATAAACAGTAATAATCCGTCTGAAAACCCGATCGGCCTGATGAAACATTCCGGCATCAAGGCTGTAATCACCCTCAATCAGATCGGTAACCCACGAATCCTTACCATTTACACGCCTATGAGTTACAAAGTTTTTACCAATGTACCGTGACTGCTGACGCATTACATCAACATCAAATGATATCTGGCGTTTCCATTCGGCCGATAACTCCGCATTACCAAAAGTGATGTAGGGAGAGTTGTTCTTAAACCAAACTGCAGGGGCAATCTCTCCATTCATAACTGCATCGTCATAAACAGTGGTACCGGGTGTGTAGTGCGCTTCAACAACATCACACTTAAGTGGAAGAATCTTCTTTAAGAAAGCAATGGTTCGGTCTTTATCATCAGTACTCTCTTCAGGAAGCCCTGTGTAAACACGTGCTGTAAAATATATGCCCACCTTGCGAATACTCTCGGTTGCCTTTTTTATCTGTTCAAGCTTTACACCCGGTGCATATTTTTGAAGCATTCGGGGAGATCCACTGGTAATCTCAAGTCGTATGCGGTGCAGCCCTGCACGCTTCATTAAAACAAGCAATTTATCATCAAGACTGTAGACATCCGTATAGCAGGTCCACAATATATAAACCTTACGACGTAACAGCTCATTACAGAAGACGGTCACATAGTCTTTATCTTTCAAAAAGTTATCATCACGCAGGTAAAAATAGATGATTCCGAAGCGCTTCTGCAGATTTATAATATCGGTAACAAGCTTACGTGCCGATCGGAACCGTATCTCGTGCCCTGCAAAAGCGGGATACGAAGAGAGAATTGGCTCATGATTGGAACCTCGGGAAGTCAGGATATACTTATATTGCTCATTTACATCTATGTAAGAAATCTCGAAGCTGGATTCAGAAAGCAGAGGGAAAGAGTTCATTTTAAGAACAGGATTCGCATGGTAAATTCTTTCTGGAGTTTCTTTTTTCGAAAGATTATCGAGTATAAGTTGCAATGTTTGCTCAGGTTCACCACGAATAAGAAAATCGATTTCGCCATAGCGCTCACTTAATTCGGAGCTGAGGAAGGTTACAAAGGGACCTCCTGCAGCAAACAAAAAGCTGCGTCCCTTCTTTAAATCACGTATCAGCTTCAGTGTTGGGGTTCTGTTTTCAGAATAGATCTGGAAGTAAACAATATCCGGATCAAATTCGTTAACATGACGCGTAACACTCTTGAAAGAGATATCAGTAAAGTTGGAAACATGTACGGTATGGGTCTTTTGTAAAAAAGCCGCCAGCATGATACACTCTGTCGGAACACTTTTCGATGAAAACCTGCTACACCCCGTTTGCGGAGAGATATAGACAAGCATAATACGCATACACTACTCCAATAATAACAGTTGTGATAACAAAAACCGGGATTGCGCAATCTTAAATAGACGACAACCCGGTTTTAAGTATTTAATCTGGGAAAATACAAATTTCCCATGGCAAGCTTTGCACAATATTACTCATGTAGCAAAATGCTACAAACAGTTATCTACTTAACTTTGGCTTTTGCAGCGACAGCTTTTAACGTGGCACCGGCCTTAAAACCGACATTTTTAGATGCTTTAATCTTTATCTCTTCACCGGTTAACGGATTGCGACCTTTTCGTGCTGGGCGCGACCGAACGCTGAAAGTTCCAAACCCAACAAGCTGAAGAGATCCATCTTTCTTGATTGCTTCACTAATGCCGTTAATTACTGCTTTTAAAGCGCGGTCGGCAGCAGCCTTTGATTCGAAACCCGCATTTTTATCTTTAAGCAGAAGTTCAACTAGTTCCTGTCTGTTCATTATATCTCCTGAAAATCTTTATAGTTCTCGCATATTAAAAAAAAGAAGAATCATGGCAATACCTTTTTTTTATAACACAAAAAAAACGATGCGTGGCGCTGGCTTATGCCTTTAGCACGATAACTTTGGAATGGGTAGCCGCATTGAGTGGAATGTGCAATAGTTCCTTAATCATTTTTTTCGGTTAATAAGCCGGAGTTATATTTATGAATTATACTCGCTATCAACGTTTGATAGGGAAGCCCCTGTGTAATTACCTTTCTTTAACGCAGAATATTTCATCTTAAAATTGATGAAAATAATCTTGATTAATAGGGATTTTTTAGCGTTATTTATTAATTATGATTTACAACTTTTGATCCTCAAATATTATTATTTGTATCTTCGAATGCTGAAATCGAATTTTGGTTCTCATACAGCAGATTTAAATTACTTCAAATCAGGTTAAAATGACTAATTCAACTAAACAAAAGATTGAGTGCAGTACAACCGATATAAGCGGTTCAATAAAACGAAAAGATGAGTATTATATTCAGTTTTCATATTTTTCACGAGATGTAGAGATTTTTTTCCAAAAACTTTTATCCCGAACACTTGCATCATATGATATTATCTATTTAAAGGGTGCCTTAGTCACCATACTTAAGGAATTAATAACAAATGCAACAAAAGCCAATATAAAAAGACTCTATTTCAATGAAAAAGGCCTGGATATCAACCTGAAAACCGATTATATAACAGGCATGGACGATTTTAAAGAGAAGTGCCTCTATGAAGAGGCGCCAATTCTTGAAAAACTTGAAAAAAGTAACTATCGGGTAAGATTACTTTTTTCCCCTAACGGCGACAAACTTTCCATCAAAGTAATTAACAATATTCGCATTGTACCTGAAGAAATTAAAAAAATTGAGGCCCGTATTTCGAAAGCCTATAAATATGATGATATAACTGACGCATTTAACGATGTACTCGATGACTCAGAGGGTGCAGGGTTAGGCCTTATAATGGCAATGTTGATATTCAAGAATAGCGGTTTTGCCAAAGAAGATTTTTCTATCAACTCTTCTAAAAATCAGACAATCTGCACCATTAATATATCAAATACCGGCAGAACCATTATGGCCAGAGATATTGCGAAAGAGATCATCGAGGATATTGAATATCTGCCCTCTTTTCCTGAAAATATCACCAGGCTTACAGAACTATGTGACACTCCCGACGCAACCATCGTCGAAATATCAGATTATGTGAAAAAAGACCCGTCTTTGGCAACTTCGATCCTGAAACAGGCAAATTCAGTGGGATACCTCACCTCAAACAAGGCTATCACTATTGAAGAGTCAATCATGAAAATAGGTCTGGCCGGGATAAAAGCCCTTGCCATTGCCGCCAGTATCTCTAGAATAATTAATCAACGCTATTCACAATATAGGGAACTATGGGAAACTTCTTATAAAAAGGCATTCTATGCCTATCAAATTGCCATACAACTTAAAGATCGTAAACTTTCTGAAAAAGCATACCTCGCATCTCTCATTTCGAAGGTAGGTGAAATCGCTCTACTTTCTGCAAAACAGGTATCTGTCGAGCGGATAAACAAAATAGCCGGTATCAAAAACATTACCCATACAGACCTGCTTGAAGAAATAACACTGGGAATCAGCCATCCGACACTCAGTTCAATGATAACTGAAAAGTGGAATTTTGATAACGAGCTCACTCTCTCCATTAAATTCTATTTACGTCCGCATATGGCTCCCCCTGAAGTACAAGAACTTGTCTATATAATTTACGTTGCCCATGTTCTTACAGAGCTTGAGGATCGCAAAATCAGGTACCAGTCGCTTGATTTCGATGTCTTAAAGTTTTTCAACCTGGAAACTGAAGCAGAGTTTAACAAACTGCATTCAATACTCCAACAGGCCTATACGGCAAATACATAATCAAACATTTATTTGCTATCTGTGCATAAATATTCCTTGACCTGATGCACTTATATTTTTTTATTCTCTTAAAGGGATATATACTCATAATTACAAATTTAGCAGATAACAGACGCAAGTTTTTATCCCGTAAATATTAAAACAAAGCTATTCTACCGTATAAGGATTAATATTATGTATTTCCAGGACCTGATCGCGCAACTTAACTCATTCTGGAGCAAACAAGGATGCATAACCATTCAAGGATATGACACCGAAGTAGGCGCCGGAACCTTCAATCCGGGAACTTTTTTACGGGCTCTTGGGCCAGAACCATGGAATGTCTCTTATGTTGAACCATCTCGCCGCCCTACTGACGGTAGATACGGAGATAATCCAAACAGGCTACAACACTATTACCAATACCAGGTCATAATGAAGCCATCACCTGAAAACATACAGGATCTGTATCTTGAATCACTGATTGCACTTGGATTGAACATTAAAGAACATGACGTTCGTTTCGTTGAAGATGACTGGGAATCGCCAACACTTGGCGCTGCAGGTCTTGGCTGGGAAGTATGGCTTGATGGAATGGAAATAACACAATTCACCTATTTTCAGCTATGTGGCAGCATTGAACTTTCTCCAATTCCGGTAGAGATAACCTACGGTCTTGAAAGGATTTGCATGTATCTTCAGGGCGTTAACAGCGTATATGACATAAAATGGAACGAATCACTCCTTTATGGAGACGTTCATCACAGAAGTGAGTATGAGTTTTCTCATTACAACTTCAACATATCTGACACATCACTATATTTTAAGCTTTTTGATCTCTATGAAAAAGAATGCCTCTCAACTCTTGAAAAAAATGAAGAAATTGTTCTGCCAGCTTACGATTTTGTCTTGAAATGTTCTCACAGCTTTAATATGTTAGACGCACGCGGAGCAATTTCGGTTACCGAACGGGTTGGATATATTACCCGAGTTCGTAATCTTGCACGAAAATGTGCAGAAAGATATGTACAGATTCGTGAAATAATGGGGTATCCTCTCCTTGAAAAACAGAAAAATAGCGAAGGATGCAAATAAAATCTATGATGAACTCGATACGTTCATCTCTTCACATCAGAAGTTCTTCATTACCACACATGAGAGCCCGGATGGCGATGGTTTGGGTGCCGAGATTGCATTCAGAGAATATCTGACATCCTTAAACAAGACCGTTTATATTGTAAACGGAGACCCCCTTCCAACAAAATACGCCTATCTGGATCCCGACAATCTTATTTTAGCTGCCGATTCGTTAACACTTCCTGAAGACTACACAGATTTTTCATTAATTATTATCGATACAAACACATTTAGTAACACAGGGGGGACTTATACTCTTTGCCGGGACTGGATCAAGGATTTTTTTATTATTGATCATCATGAAGGAAACTCAGATGTTTTTGCGCCTAACCTTGTATTGGTTCACGCTTCGTCGGTTTCAGAAATAATAGCTCACTTCCTTTATAGAAACAATTTCACACCGTCTAAACAGGCGGCAACATCTCTTTATACAGGAATACTCTTTGATACAGGCGGATTCCGCTACTCCAAAACATCTTCAGAAACCTTCTCCATAATTTCGTGGCTGGTAAGTCATGGAGCTGATCCAACACAAATTTATGAACTAATATACGAAAATAATGAATTACCTACTCTTCTGCTGAAAGCAAAAATGCTTGCCTCAATTGAATCTCATCATCAGGGTAAATTACTATACATGGAGTTAACCCCGCAAATGCTCGAAGAGACCGGAGCAGAGTTTTCAGAGGGAGAACTTAATATTAATATACCGCTTACTATCAAAGGAGTCGAAATCAGTGTACTCTTAAAACAGGACATAGAGGGGCAACTTAAAGTAAGCATGCGATCAAAAGGCGATATCGACGTATCAATAATTGCAATAAGTCGGAATGGCGGCGGTCATAAAAATGCAGCCGGATTTAAATCCAATCTTTCACTCGCTGATACAAAAAAACAGGTGCTCTCTGATATTGAAAGATTTTTTTTCTAACCCCCTACTCTTGTCAGGGAAGATCAGCGAAGTAGATCTACTATATCCGATATCACTCTATCAGGAAAATTCCGCATTTTATCATTAACTTTTTTTGATCCTGTCCCTGCATTGATTTTAAACTTAATGAAACCGTATCCTCCTTCAAAATAGGGGGGGAACTCAAGATCTGCTCCAAACTCTAAGACACGCTTTTTTAATTCAGAAGCTTCCCTCTCTTTTTTAGTGAACTCAGGATAACGAAGTTCCATAACTCTTTCAGTCAATTCTGTCTCACCTTCAAAAGGCATGTCAGACATTATTTCGGTAATTAGTCGCGAATCAATGTGAGCTATATCTGATAAAAACTGTATGTAGCTTCGCATGGAGTTCTGTTTTGGATTAAATTTAGAGGCAATCTGTGTAATCAAACTACGTACTGTACTAATTTGATTCAGATAATCCTTTATAATCTTGACCGAAATATTTTTACGTATGGCATACATTAAAAAATTATTAGTTTCCACATTAATACTGTTTAAAAATAGAGCAACAACAGAGTCCGGTAATTTGAGTTCTTCAGTAAAAAAACTCTTGTTATCATCCAGATTAGAGTAATCTCTGCATAAATAAAGTGAAATCAGCTTGTCAGAAACAGTTAATCTTTCTTCGCTGGCAAGGGTAATGAGCTTCATTCGAAGGTCGAAAAAATTGAAAGTCGAAATGATGGTAACAGGAATTTTTGACATATTAAGCTTTTTGGCTATCTTGAGTCTGCCAGATCCACTACATACTATAAGCTTACCTCCGGTATTTATACATAATACCGGCTTTAAAATGCCATGCTTTTTTATAGAAGCTTCAAGACTTTGCAGGAGTGGTTTTTGATTAAGATAATCAGGAATAATAACTGAGGTGGGTGTAACAGTCGGATTCATATTCAATTATATTAACCCATTCAGGTACTTGTTTATTTCGTTTGGCAATACTACATCTATTTTACTCAACTGTTCAAGGCTTGTCATAGCACCATCTGTAAGTTCAGCTGTTGTTATAAATAGTCCCTTCTGTGCTTTCAACTCATTAACCTGTTGAGCAAAATTTCTTAGGGGAATTTCACCTACATGCATCGATGTCCACCTTCGTACAGAAACGAATGTACTCTCTTCGGTTCCCTTTTTCGTAGCAAAATAATCTACACCGTCATGTTCCCGATAAGTTGGCATAATTTTGTCTACTGAATAACCGAGTTTTTGAACAAGCCTGTTAGATATCATTCTAAAAGTTTCAACATCAAGCTTAACAAAGGTATCAACGTTATTTACAGACTCTTTCCTGTTTCCCGAATCTGTGGATTGTGTATCATCAGACTTAATACGCGTATTGACAGTCA
This sequence comes from Spirochaetota bacterium, assembly GCA_027858855.1. Lineage (GTDB taxonomy): Bacteria > Spirochaetota > UBA4802 > UBA4802 > JAFGJZ01 > JAFGRW01. The sequence goes on from JAQIBV010000009.1 coordinate 15,621, forward strand.
TATACATTTTTATATCGAACTGATATTCCGCTTTCATACCGCAAATATTCCAAAGAAAATTTTTCGGAATAAAGTTACTTACCCATCCATCAACATAGTCATAGATTGTATCATCAAAAGTTGTATCACTGCGCTCCATTTCACGCTGAAGAGTCATAAGCATGTTCTGAATATCGCGATATCCTCTTTTTTCTGTAGAGAGCCGTTTCCAGTAAACCTCTGCCTGGCGAATCTTATCAGCACGAACGCAGGCAAAGCCTATGTCATAAAGAGCAATGTACAATTCATCAACCATGGAATGATTTTGAGTAAATTCCACAAGCAATTCAAATTTTTTAATTGAGGTCTCATATTTTTTTAGAAGAAGCAAAATCAGTGCCTCAAGACGAAGAGCAATAAAGGTAACCTCTTTATCAGAAGCAATGGCGGCCAGTTTAGATGCATAATTTTGTGCCTTGCTGTAATCCTTCTTACGCATTAATGACAGCAGCAATGCAAGATTAGTTATTTCTGAATCAGGTTTCTTTTCAATCGCAGATGCAAAATATTCTACACATTCATTAATTTTTTGATTTTGATATGCACAAATTCCGGCTCCAAAATATATCTCGTAATCGGGTTTGGTAGAGCGCATAAGTTTATCAAAATAGCGATGTGCAAAGTCATACTCCGCCTGACCTAAAGAGATAAAGGCAATATGATAGAGTGATTCACTATCGGCTGGATGACTTTGATTTATGGTCATATACATTTCAAAGGTCTTTTCTATCTCTTCACGAAAATAGTAGATCTTTGCAAGATTTTTCTGGATTACTTTTTTTTCAACTTCAAAATTGAACTTATTCTGATCAAGCAATTTCTCAAAAAGAAGTGCGGCCTGATCAAAATCACCAGTATCAAGATATATAGTTGCGAGTCGATACTGTATCACAAAATCGTAGGGATTCTTATCCAGGAGTTTACGGTATTCAAGTATCGCCTCATCGAACTTTTTGTTTTTAAGTAGTTCCTGAGCACGATTTCGCGGGTCAAGTTTGGGAGCTAAAATAAAGAAATAATAGGAGGCAATCAGAGCAAGAAACAACAAGATTACGAAATAAAGTAGTATCATCGGAATTCCTGATAGTAAAGAAGCTAAACAGTATAATTGGAAATCTCATTGAAAAAACATCATTACAATCAAAAAAAATATTATAACAGATTAATAATGATTTTGAAGTATTTCCCCAACACTAAATTTTTACCAACAATTATGCTTTAACTTAAAATTTATCATAATTTGAGCTTATATAATTAAAGGGCGCATACGCACCCTTTAAAATAAAGTACGTTAGTTAACTAAATTCTGTCTATACTGAAGCAATAGCTTCCTCTTCGGAATCGTATATATCGAACATGTCCATCAACTCAACAACTTCGAAGATTTTTTTTACGGCGCTATTAATGTTACATAATTTCAGTTGTTTCTGGTTATCGCGTAATATCCTCATTGTAGATACAAAAATACGCAAACCCGAACTACTCATATATTCAACATCTTTTAAATCAAGAATAACATGCAAATCAGGGTTTTCTTTAATCAACTGATTGATCTCTTTTTCAATATCAGCTGAAAGATGGACGTCAAGTCGACCAGATAAGTACATGACAATCGCATTATCCAGTTTTTTATTTTCTAAATTCATTAAATCCTCCGGAATCTTCAAAAAAGTATATCTGCTACTAAATCAGTCTACCAAAAACATCATACAGAAAAGCCCTGTGTTTCGTACAATTCATCGATTAGGCCTCTTTTTTGTCAAGTATAAAGCTGTCATATTCAAAACAGCAATTCCCAAGAATATTAGCCCTATCATTAAAGTCGCGTTATAATTGCTGGTAAAAAAATGTTTCGTCATGTAAATTAAAAGAACTACTGGTAAAAAGACACCGTTAAAATAGATCAACTCTCGATACCGCTCAGGATCATATAATGGCAAAATCATGGTACAACCAACAAATACAATAATAATAGAAAATGATTTCGAGAGCAGATAAAGAAGCATCAAATAATCATCAATACGGATCTGGTTAGCCCATTCTGTATTAAGAGGAATCTGGAAAACCGAACAAAAAAGATCGGGCTTAATAATGTACAGCCCACCCATAGCAATATAGACCAGACCGGTTAACAGAACGAAAACTTGCAATAAATTGATAAGCCCATTGCGCATAAAAATTGCTCCACTGTTTATTTAAAGATGGTTTGTGTATTATACAGATCCAGTAATGGCAGGTCAATAATAAAATCACCTTTTGCTCGATTTACGTCACGCTGTCGTGCAAGAGAATCAAGAAAGCTGCCCTCTTTAAAAGGATAAGCAATAATTTCTGTCTCCACAGTAACATGTTTAAAATCGGAAGCGTGCCTACGATACATTATATTTTTTTGCCCAGTATATGATGCAGAGAAGGGACGTCCGGCGATATAGTGCTTATGAAAATAGGGTTTTCTTGAAAAAGCGGCCGTCACTATATCTGCTATGGAACCGGTAGTGATCTGAAACAACCTACCTGCTTCCCCCGAAAGAATAGCACTCATAGAAACAGGTAAATCCTCAAGGCGTGCTTTTCCGAATAACTTTTTAACATATGATTGAAAATAAGCAACATTATAGAGCCGCTCATCAGGAAAAACCAGCTTATAAAAGAGCTTATGGCGTGAAATATTAAAGAAATCATTCATTTGATCAGAAAAAGCGGAGCGGTCATTCAAAAAACTGTAGAGCGACATAAAGAATATTGAAAAGCCAGTACAGATAAAATGAGCCTTTGGATTATTTTCAAACAGTGTAACATAGGGAAGAGAACGATAGAAGCTAGATCCTAGAAAAAATGTCTGTTTTTTGTTAAAAATCTCAGAGATTTCCTTCAATTCTTCCAAATTGAGATTATCATCTGCAAGCACGGAGTCGGTTTTTTCAATAACGGGAAAATCTACACTGCACCCAGTGATAGAGTCACTAAACAGGTGATTACATACATGTATAACCTTTTGCCCCTCTTCAATAAATCGGTCAAACCATAGTGAAGCCGAACGCTTTTCATTTATGTTTTTACACACATTGAAGAGATAATCGCTATTTGCTATGACATCTTCTGAGAGGGATGCTGATGGGCCATCAATAATAATATAATCAAAATCAAAAGATGAATGTACTACTAGAGCGGCAAGAAGATCTCGGCTACTTTTTTCTTTTTCACCATTAGAAAAGTTTATTATAGAGAGTCCTTCATTAACTGACACGAGATATTTATTTATGTCGAAGTTCTCTCGCAACTCCTTCATAACAATAGGAATTCCCTCTTCACAGGAAAAAAAAGAAGCGATACTCTTATGTGAACGTGATGCATCAATTAAAAGAACACGGTGTTGCTGCGACAGAAATGCTGCTAATACTGCTGAGAACAGAGTTTTGCCACTCTTAATTGATCCGGTTACTCCAATTACAGCTAAATCTGTTAAGCGGGTTGAATAATTGTCTGGGGCAACCTCAATTCCATTATAAGAAATGGTCTGAAGATATCCCCGGATTTTTTTTATATCAGAAAGAAAATACATAAGCATTTTCTCGTCAATGATACGATAAATCAGACTATCTTCACTTATTAAAATATCATACCGTTCATTTGAGACTGCAAAAGGTAATCGTCCAAAACCATCACCTGCACGCAAAACCAGTGATTTGTGTACACCATCAAAAGAGACCGCAACGGAACCCGATTCAATATAATAATAGAAAATATTTTTTTCATTGATTGAGAGTTTCGCACCTTTTTTAAACAAAATTGGCTCGAAACGGGAAAGAAAGTCAGGTACTTCTCTTTTAAGAAGAAATGAAAAGATATGATTATCTGAAAAACCGGTAAAATCCATCAGGATACTTTTTTTAACAACTCTATTAATTTGGATTTGGTAATAAGTTCAATAGGACGTGTATTTGAATAGTCAATTGCACTTTGACCAAATTCACCTGTAGAGATGACCATAACCCTCTGTGCGTTTTTGGGTTTCATCATATCATAAAGATTACGCAAATAACCATCAGAAATAACATTTGTAGTACGATAAACACGAATTATTCGATATACACGGCGTGTATTACGTCGATTATCCTCTTTTTCCACTGCGTAAATTTCGATTTCACTGTCTTTAAGAACTTTTAGTTCCTGAACTTCGAAATTCATAGACTCTATCATCTTTCTTGAAAGATGTTCAAAATTTGAAAGCGAGGCAATCATAAAGTCCTTAATTCTGTCATCCTGCCGGAATTCAGCATTCTGGCGAAGTTTCTGTTCCACATCGCGAAAATTTTTCTTCTGTTCATATATTTTTTCCCAATGCTCAATTGCAGATTGAAGATCGCGCATCTTCTCGTGAGCAGATGCAAGAAAATAACGCATGTTTAACTCGGTATCACTTCCCTTGCGTGCTGTTCGCAATCCTTTATCAAATTCAATGATTGCCTTTGGATAATGCTCAATTTCAAGATAGCAACTACCCTTAGCCAGAAAACACTTTGATCGAATGTCTTCACTCTTCTGAGCAATTTCAAACTCTTTTACAGCCCACTCCACATCACCCTCAGCACGAAGTGCTAAGCCCAAAAAGTAATGCGCTTTAGAATTAGCGCTATCCAGTTTAATCGTATTCATGAATGCCTGTTTCGCATCTTTTGTGTTACCAGTTCTGTATTGGATCTGCCCTAAGTAATAGAAAATATCCGCCTGAGTCTGATTCAAGCTGGCAGCCTTTTTAAAATAATCGAGCGCCTTGTCAAAGACACCTGCAGTAAAAAAGAGATAGCCCAACCAATAATAGTTCTGGTAATTATTCGGATCAATCTGAGTAAGGATCATGTACTCTTTTTTGGCATCATTTATCTTGTTTTGATTTTTATACAGGGTTGCAAGTTTATCGCGGACATCAACTTCATTTACTTTTTCACTGTACAACCCCAGTTTGATCACCTGACGATACTCAAGAATTGCATACTGGAAATTTTTATCCATACGGTAGGCTTCACCAAGAAGGAAATGGGCATATACATTACGGTCATCAGCTGCAAGAATTTCATCCAGCTTGCGAATTGCAGACTTAAATTGTCCTTTTTTTATCAATTCGGCAATTTCATCAAGTTTTTTCGGAGAAAAATAGGTAGAAAAAACATATAACGCAAGAATCGTTACGACAATTATGATTAGAAAAACAATAATGTAGGTGATATAGGCCATCAGCTGATTATTTCCTTATCAGGTAGTGATTTTATACTTATTATCGGTAAGTTCCCTGATTTTCGCAAGAACCTGTTTTTTCTCCTCATCACAAAGTTGGGCAACACGTTCATTTGCCGAAATTGTCTCTTTAAAATCAATCATCTCGGATCTGGAATACTCAATAGCATTCTCGTACATCGAGACTATAGCCATTTGGGTAGAGAGTTCTTTTTCATTTAGACGTAATACCTGCTTATAACTCTCAATAACTTCAAGCAGTTGTCGATTGTCCTCTTCCAGCTTCTTTAAACGGGCCTGTATCTCTTCCTGTTCCATAACGCCTCACTTCTTAAATGAATGTATTACCATGCCACTACGCAACTTGGGTTCAAACCATGTTGATTTTGGTGGCATGACCAAACCACTGTCAGACACCTCAATAAGCTGATTAATAGTAGTCGGATACATCGAAAAGGCAACCGCAAATTTTCCTGAATCTACTATTCTCTCTAACTCATCTGTTCCGCGTATTCCCCCGATAAAATCTATTCTTTCAGATACCCTCGGATTATCAATACCCAGCAAAGGAGAAAGAATCTCTTTCTGTAAAATCTGAACATCAAGCGATTCCACAGGATCAGTTGGTATTTCAAAAAGTGGAGTTAGCATATACCAGATAGAATCAATATACATTGCTACAGAGGTCGAAGCAAGAGGAGTTTTATGTTTTGTCTCTTCAATTGAGTATTTTTTCGATAACTGTGTCATAAATTGTTCTTTTGTTAAAGAGTTAAGATCAGTGACAACACGGTTATAGGGTAGAATATGAAGCTCCTCATCTGGGAAAATTACCGATAAAAAGTAATCAGAACCGTCTTTGACACCCTTTGCCGCACGTTCGCGGCCTACACGGGCAGCTGAGGCTGCACGATGATGACCATCAGCTATATAAAGCTCAAGAGAAGCAAACTCCCCGATTATTTCGCTAATTACCGAATCTTCGGATATTGCGCGAAAAGAGTGATGCACACCATCACCAGAAACAAAATCATAGAGTGGTTTGTTTTGCAGAGCTTTCTCGAATTGATCGCGAAGATTTTGTTGTTGCTTATAAAGTAAAAACACAGGACCAGTTTGGGCGTTTAGCTTATCAAGATGTCGAATTCTGTCTTTCTCTTTTGCTTCACGGGTTAACTCATGTTTTTTTACAATGCCTGAATCATAATCCTTTACGGACACAAGAGTAACAAGTCCGGTTTGAGAACGACCGTTCATAGTTAAGGTATATAGATAAAGTTGATCACTCTCATCCTGAATTAAATACTCCTTTTCAAGAAAATGAGCAAGATTTTCAGCTGCCTTTTCATAAACCTCTTCACTGTAAGGATCTATATCAATCGGAAGATCAATTTCAGGTTTAGTTATATGATAAAAGTTATACTTATTATCTGCTGCGATTAATCGAGCCTCTTCGCTATTACAAACATCATAAGGCAATTCACTCAACTTCTCAACAATGTCAGCTTGCGGTCGTAAACCTCTAAATGCCTTTATTAATGCCATAACTACTCTTCTCCCTCTACCGAAAATTCGGAACCATGAATGGTTTTAAGTTTTAATAATTTAAATTTTTTCACACCCACAGGAATGGTTACCTCAACAACATCGCCCACTTTTTTATAGGCCAAGGCTTGTCCATAAGGTGTGCTGAAGGCAATTTTATTCTCAGTCGGATTACTCTCCGCCTCTGTTACAAAAACAAAGGTCAAACGCATTGATGAGTCCTGATCTGCTATTGTAACTTCTGATCCAAAACCAACCATTCCGTCCGGTATTTCTTCAATTTTAACACTTGCTATTTTGGCTAATTGATCACTCAGTTGGGCAATTTTTGCTTGAACAAAACCCTGTCGTTCGCGTGCTGCATGATAATCAGCATTTTCTTTTAAGTCACCATGTTCACGTGCTTCAGCTATTTTAAGCGGCAATTCAACTTTGAACTCATGCTTTAATGCGTCAAGCTCATCACGAATTTCCAGCTTTCTTTTTTCGATATCAATACCCATAAAGCCTCTCATTATTACTTTTATAAGAAGTCTTCCTAAAATTTTTACACGTTAAAGCTTCAGTTACACACTGCAAAATAAAACTGAAAAGATAATGTGTGAAATAATTGCCGGAATCAGCTTTGGAAGTACATCCGCAAAGGATTTTATACTAACCGCTATAGTTTATGTCAAGATTTATTTATATTGCCATAGATGCAAAATTAAAGGTTTTTCTCTTCACCAATACGTCTTATAATATTGGCCACAGGTTGGGTATGTTGTTTTAAAAATAAAATAAGAGCTATAAACGGAAGGACAGCTATAATACCAATTAAAACATTAAGATCTGAATCGCTAAAAAAAGTAATAAACCGATACCCGATAAAGGCACCAGCAAGAATCAAAACAGCAGGCCCTAAATATAGAAGTACAGATATATAAATGAACGGAAAGGTAATTTCGAATTCTACTTTGTCCCCGGAACGAACCGGTACTAAAGAGTGACAAACAAGTTCACGCACACTATCATTATCTGAGGAGCCATGACAACTTTTTTTATGTTTACAGGACCCACACCCCTCCTGTTCATCAGGAGCAACAATGTACTCATCCCCGTTTACGGCAATAACTGTTCCTGTTTCGCAACTAGCCATTTGCAAACTCTTTGATAAAAGAGTGCAGACCCTCTTCACAGGAGGCAGGACTGAATCCTGTTGCAGCATTAATTGCACTGCTGTCTATCTTGTTATACAGCAGTTGATCAGCATGGGTATGGAAATAGTCATAATCAAGCTCCTCTACCTGAGGGGATAAATTATAAGACTTAACAGAATTCAGCAAATCGAATGCTTGAAACAAAAATTGATACATCGTAACCACATCATTTCCCGCACAATTATAAACACCAGCAACATTGTTATCGATAACTTGTGATATAACCGACGCAACATCTGATGCAAACAGAGGCATAAAGGTCTGGTCACGCAGAATTTGGATTCTTTCGTTTCTCAGAGCCTTTTCAAGAAAAGGAGTTAAAAAGCGATCATTACGACCAAAAACTTTTGGAATACGAAGTATAAGATGTTTACACCCGCTTTCGACAATAAACTGCTCTCCTAAAAGTTTACTATCCGAAAAGACAGTGTCGGGAGATAGTATAGAATCCTCTTTGTGAAGTATACTCTGTTCAGAAGGATATACTTCAGTAGTAGAAATATGTATGAAAAAGATATTGTGCTCTTTACAGATTTTTGCGATTTTTTGCGGGGCAAAGCTGTTGCTGTTGTAGGCCCATTCACGATAAATTTCGGCATTATCGGATTCATCAACCTGATCGAGGTTAATGAAGATTGTAGGCGCAATATCATGAAATATGTTTTGTAAAAAGGAGTCGCTATTGATGTCGCCCTTATCAGGGCCGAAAGAACAGACCTGTTGACTGTTTCGCAAATGAGGTAACAGATATGAAGCAATAGAACTATTTTCGCCTGATAGAAGTATCATTATATACTGCTACCCTTTTGAATCATCATCAGATTCATCCTCGTTTATGCTCTTCTTAAAGAGCTTGATGCCAGAACCAACATCTTTTGCAATTTTTGGAATCTTTCCGGCACCAAAAACCACAAGAATTATGAAAAATATAATAATAAGCTCACCCATTCCCGGCATACTCATAACACCCTCCAGATCTATATTGTATCTTCAACACTCGATTATTACAAAATTATACACAGGAAGCAAAACGAATCAATTTTTCTTCCTTATCGTAATAAAACCTTGCATTTGTCATTGTCTCTTCAAGTTTTTTTACTTCATGTTTTATTGTTAGAACTGTTCCAGGAAAAGTACTACTGTATACAAGTATCTGAGGATCCTCATCACAAACCAGCAGCTTTTCAGTATCAGCAATTTTATCTTTTACTTCACTTTCCTTTTTTTTACGAATCGTCATCTCATTAAGCATTAAGACGCAATTCCTTTTCTTGATATCCGGTAAGGCCGAAATAAAGCCTTTTGGATCCTCAAAAAGATTATTTCCAAAACTATTTTTCAAAAGGTTCATCTGCTCTGCAACAGCTTCACGTGCAGTACCTAATTCACGGCGGTATTCTTCCAGTATTTTTTCAACTCTTAAATTACGCCCTACCATCAAATCAGTTGTAGTCTCTTTTCGTGATCCAACATAATTTGCTTCAATTCTATTACGGGCAACAATACGCCCTCCCATAATCTTACCATTTTTAGAGGTAACAATAACCTTATCATTAGAATTAACCGTACAGTTAATAACCGACTCATCAATAGCGATTACTCCCTCAGACTCGATACTGGAATTAAGGAGGTACTTGGCGCTAACGTCTTTACCGGCAATTATTGACGTTTTTCCCTTACCGGCAACCCCCAAGGCTATGGTTATAGAGCCACCAGCCTCAATAATGGCATCATCAACATTTCCATCAATTATGATATCACCTCCGGCTTTTACACTGAACCCGGGAAGAACATTACCATTAATGTGTACACTTCCGTGAAAATTTATATTTCCCGACTCATAATCGATATCACCGTTAACGATTGCAATCTCTTTAATCGACAATTTTCTATTATTCAAAAACACGCAACCATCTACCGAAGCTACATAAATATGCGGATCATCCTTACTTGGAACCAGATTTTCACCAATCTGTAATCCCATCGGTGGATCCGTTTCCGCAGGTGCCTTCTCTCCAAAAATTGTATAACCGGGTTCAGGAGTCAGTTTATCATATTTCTTAAGAACAGCTTCCCCCTTCTTAACTTCATGTATGGAGTTAACCTCTTTGAAATCGATATGCCCGTCCTGAGCCAACTTTCCTGCTTTACGCCCAAGATCAATAAGAGGGTCATAATATTCAGCGCGGCCATTCACAGGAGCCTTGGATTTTGCAACAACAACTCGAGTTAACCGTTGTTTATTAGGATCAATTTTTTTTAGAGCTGCCTCTATAAGAGGTGTTTCTACACGAGTTACTATCTTTTGAAGTGATAGCTCCTCATCTATGTCTTTTAGATTTGGGATTTTTTTCAATTGTGATGGGACAATATAGTACAAAGCGACCGTTTTATCATTTATTATCTGAAGAGGAGAAGTAACCTGGAGTAAGCCTGCATCATTTAAAGAAACAAAGCCATAATTTGATGCGTGATAACTCCTGTCCTTTTCATTAAAAAAGACTCCTGATCCTGTAGAAATCTTTCTAAATGGCAGAGTTTTATAATATGAATATCCCTGATCAAGATATTTTTTAACATCAGACTCGTCATTTACATCTATTACTCGGGCCAGAATTTCAGAGCGACCAACAAAATTTACCGCAGACGAAACAGAAATGGACTTCTCACCCTTCTCATTCTGCTTTTGAACCAACATCCGTGTGGCCTGGTTATTAAAATAGATTAATATTAACTTCATTATATTCTTTCCCGCCTCAGTTATCAAAAAATAACTGAAAATTATGAGTCCCTCTCTTCAAAACTGTTGCTAATTTAATACACTCATAAACGATTAATTACATTAGAAACAGGCAGCACCAACAACATAACAACTCTGTTTAATGTATCACTAATTAACGAAAGTTTTTTACATGCGTCTTTACAAGCATATAAGCATTCAGCACAAATTAAGGCTCTCTTGTTCATATATCGTTAATTTTACATTGATACTTAACCGATAAAAGAGAATTGTAATGAACCATGTAAAATCGGAGTTACCATTACAAATATAGCAAATTCTGCTTTTGAAAGTATATATTAAAGATACTAAAAACTGATACTGATTTCAAGAATAGAGTCAATCACTCAATATATTTCTCACGATTCTTCTTAATAACAATAGAACCGGCATTATCAAGTGATCGCATGATATCTACAATCTCACGACGTGCCTTAGTAATGTCGGACATTCGTACGGGCCCCAGGTGCTCCATTTCATTTATAATGTCTGTGGCCCGGTTATTTGAAACATTTCTTAAGAACTTCACACGAATATCATCGCCGGCACCCTTGAGCGCAAGAGCCAGAATATCATCACTTTCCAGATTATCAATAAGTATGCGAACTTCTGTATTTGTAAGATCCAGGATGCTTTCGAATGAATAGATAAGTTCAGCAATTTTTCGCGCAGTATCTGGTTGTTCACTCTCAAAATGAGACATAATCTGCTGTTCGGTTTGCTCATCAAGATGATTCAATATATCAGCAAGTTTATTGACACCACCAGGATGATCATACATTACCTCAGAAGATGTCATCTGATCATACCGCTTTTTTAAAGCCCGTGCGACCTGCATTACAGCCTCAGGAGAGACTTTGCGCATCCGAGCCAGCCTGAGAGCAACCTCTTTTGCCTTGTCTGCCGGAAGCATTCTAAGAACCGATCCGGCTTGAGACGAATTAATGTGGGAAAATACAAGGGCAATTGTACCTGAATTCTCATTTTGAATAAGATTAAATAGTACATCTGAATCAACATTCTTTAAAAATTGAAACCCCTCTTCGGGAGACCCCATTTTAATTCGATTACAGAGTGATTCAGCCCGCTCCTCCCCCATGGAGGAAACTAGTGTTTTACGAACAAAGGACTCGCCTCCGTAACTGACATTTTTGATTCGGTTAAATTCAACCATGAAATCACCGATTATCTCCTCTTTTTCATCAGCAGACAATGTCTCGATACGAGCCATCTCTTTGGTTATTGCAAGAACTGTGTCATCATCAAAATTCCTGAGAATTTCAGATGCAGCCTCACTGCCGATAGAAATAAGAAAAGCTGCTGATTTTTCAATACTATTCATCTGAGACTTCAACCGGAAAAGAAATTACATCCTGAGGACAAACGCTGGAGCACTCCCCGCAATTAATACAGAGCTCTGCATTAACATGAGCGAGAAAATTATCGACAGTAATCGCAGTATCAATATCAGGATTATCGGCAAAAACATTTTTACAGGCCTTAACAACACAGAGTTTACAACCAATGCAACCAGCAGTGCACCCCTGTTTCATAACGGGCCCCTTTTCCATGTTTTTACACTTCACATAAACCTGCTGTTTCACCGAAAGAAGCGAAATAATAAAGCGGGGACAGGCGTCGACACATTTGCCGCAACCAGTACAAAGATCAGGATCGATGTGTGGCAGACGATCCTCCCCCATGCTAATCGCATTAAAAGGACAAATTGAAGCACAATCTCCCAGCCCAAGACAACCATAGCTACAGACCCTAAATCCCCCACGAATCTGATTCGCAGCCCTACAGCTGTGAGGCCCTTCATAGTTAAACTTATTCTTGGTATGAAAAAGACCGCCTTGACAGTGGACACGGGCAATTTTTTTTTCCATCTGAGAAGCCGACAACCCCATTATTGCGCCTATCTGCGCTGCACTCTCCCCACCACCAACTGGACAGAGTGCGATATCGGCTCCCTCGTGCACTATTTTATCAGCGTAGGCTGCACAACCTGGATATCCACAAGCTCCACAGTTAGCCCCAGGCAAAACTACATCAATTGCCTCTACTCGAGGATCCTTCGGTACATGTAATTTTTTCTTTGCAATTGAAAGAATCACTCCGAAGGTAGTACCAAGGGCTGTTATTCCTATAACTGCAGCAATGGTCTGCATCATTATTTCACTCATTCGCGGCTCCAAAAAAGATATTGACGTGGATCAAACATTATACTTAAATACTTGAAGACTTTATGGAACTTAATTCGATTTCATAACTCAAATAGTAATATCATTAAACACATTTTTAAAAGGTCTTATCATTTAACCTTTAAAGATTTTTAAGATTAACCTAATTTCTAAAGGATTGATTTTCACGAATTATGTCAATATTTATTTTATGCAAACGATTTCATACAGATTATATACTTTAGTGCTAAAACAGGGAAAACAATATGGAAATGAGCGAGAGAGTAAAAACACTGATAGATTCAACATGGGAAAAAAACGGAGAAATTGTATTTGTTGCCTATGCTATGATCGAAAAAACGGAAAACAGTATCAAATATCTGCTCAATAAAACCTTTGCCGGATGCGAACCTGACTATGCAGTACCGGTATTTTCATGTATAAAAGAGCTAACTACTAATTCGATCAAAGCAAATATAAAAAAAGTACTGATTGACGAGAAAATTATTGTAAACCCGGATAATAAAGAGGAGACGCTATTAAAGCTGAAGTCCATTCTGAAAGAAGATATTCTGCTAGAATACAGCATCAAAACCAAAGAGTATGGACTCTCGACGCGGGTATATATCCGAAAAGATGATCGGCAGTTAGTTGTTCGGGTAATAAATCCGGTTCCTTTGACCTACAGTCAACTCGAGCGTATCAGTCGCAAGATGAATGCATCACGTAACTACGATTGCCTGGCACAGTTTTACCTCGAGAACCCGGATCCGGAAGCTGAAGGCATGGGATTGGGCCTGTCTATGGTAACTGTACTCCTTAAAGGCTCCGGAATAGACCCTGACTCTTTCCGCGTCTATTCAGACATGAAGAAAAAGACTGTCGCAGAATTGAATATACCGCTTACTTAACGGCACAATAGAAGGTGCCCCGTTCGCCCTTTTCCCGGGTTATGAGCCCCTGCTGCTCATAACCCGCCAGCAGCTCAGTCAGCTTATCAGCAGAAATACCCACAATTACCATTAAATCATCAATAGTTGAGGGACGGCGACTGACCGTAGAGACAATCTTCTGTCTTAACAGTTGTGCGCCATCTTCTGTTTGTACAAGATAATCTGGGCGACTTACAAGTTGAACAGGTAAACCTTCAAAAAAATCATAAACGGCCTGTAGTTGTTTCTCATCCGGCTTTTTCACAAGGGGAGAAGTTCCCGGCCTATCAAGATAGTTAATCTGAAGTGCATCAGGAGATATTTCCTCAATTGCAGAACGAAGAAGTGTCAACTCTTCGACAGTGTCATTTTCGCCCGGTACAATAAAGAGTTCAATCACGAGCTTTCCCGTATACTCTTTACGCAGGCTGATTATTCCTTCAAGTACTGTTCCTGACGTAACAGAGGGATGAGGCCCCAGTATTCGTTCAAATACTGACGGGCTTATCGCATCCAGAGAGGGAACAATCAGGTCGCAATCCAGAACCCCATCACGAACCTTTTTGTCATTAAAAAGTGTCGCATTAGTAAGGAGTGCTATCTTCTGTTTCGGAAAATTCTGTTTAATATACCCGATTACCCGTTCAATGCCTGTATGCAATGTTGGTTCACCGGAACCTGAAAAAGTTATGTAGTCGACCTTCTGACTGGTATTTTGCATAAACTGACCAATCTCTCTACAGACATCGTCCGTTGGTACATACTCTTTTCTTTCTATTGTTAACTCTGTTGTGGCACCACATTCACAATAGACACAATCAAAAGAGCAGGTTTTCATTGGGACAAGGTCAATACCAAGTGACAACCCCAAACGCCGGGATACTACTGGGCCGAATATATAGTTATACATCAATTATGCTCTCCACGTGATTCCAGTTTATTCATAAATACTTCACAAGTCGTCATTAATTACAATCCGAAAAAGAGCATAGTTTTATACTCAATCAAATTTTCAACTGTTTTTAGTACTGAAGAATTCGGGGACAGAACCCTGCTTTATAATTTTTTATTGCATTTTTGATGTCCTCTCGTGAGCTTGTAAAAAAGAATAATGTGCAACCGGAGATAATCATGATAGAACGCTATAGTCGTAAAGAGATAAGTGATATTTGGGAGCTTGAAAATAAATTTCGTATATGGCTGGATATAGAAATCGCAGCCTGTGAAGCAAACAATAAACTTGGCATAGTTCCGGACGAAGATCTGGCAATAATAAAAGAAAAAGCAGACTTTGATCTAAATCGCATACATGAAATTGAAGCACAAACCCATCACGATGTAATAGCATTTTTAACCGCAGTTGCTGAAAAAGTTGGCGAACCGAGCCGCTTTATTCACTATGGATTAACATCAAGCGATATTGGCGATACTGCTCTATGTATCCAGATGCGACAGGCCGGCGAACTTCTGATTAATCAGCTTGATAAACTTATTGAAGCTCTTCGAAAACAGGCCATTGCCCACAAATTCACTCCTTGCATGGGCAGATCACACGGAGTGCATGCTGAACCGACAACCTTCGGCATGAAAATGCTACTTTTTTATGAGGAGTGTAAACGTAATCGTTTACGCCTTGAACGTGCTATTGAAAACATCAGCTTTCTTAAAATGTCGGGAGCCGTCGGCACATTCAGCAATATCTCTCCAACAGTTGAAACCTATATGGCCGAAAAACTGAACCTGACTCCCGATCCTGTATCGACACAGGTGATACAGCGTGATCGTCATGCTGAGTATGCCGCAGCACTTGCCATTACAGCAGCGACACTCGACAAAATTGCAACCGAAATCAGACACCTGCAACGAACCGAAGTGCGCGAGGCCGAAGAGCCCTTTCAAAAAGGACAAAAGGGGTCGTCGGCAATGCCACATAAGCGCAATCCGATTATCTGTGAGCGTGTTTCCGGTATTACCCGTGTTATCAAGTCGAACATGTTCACTGCTCTCGACAATGTAACACTATGGCACGAACGAGATATTTCGCACTCTTCCGCCGAAAGAATCATTTTGCCCGATTCAACTATCGCACTGGACTACCTTCTTGACAAGATGACTTTTGTTATCTCGGGACTGCATATATATCCTGAATCCATGTTAAACAATATAAATAAAACTGGCGGGCTCTTCTTTTCTCAAAGCCTGCTTCTCGCAATAATTGACAAAAATATTTCGCGTGAAGACGCCTATCGCATGGTTCAAAACAACGCAATGCGAGCCTGGAACGGTGAAGGATCGCTGAAAGATCTGGTAATGCACGATTCAGAAATTAACAATTTGTTTTCCTCAAAAGAGATTGATGAGATATTTGACATGAATAAATACTTCGAAAACATACAGGCGGTTTTTAACAAAACGGGTATCAATGAATAAGGGATATACAACCTACTTTATTGAAACCTTTGGCTGTCAGATGAATAAAAATGACAGTGACCTGATCGCAGCCTCTTTAGAAAAAGAGGGTTTAACTGCAACAACCATGTTGAAAGCTGATATTGTTGTCTTTAACACCTGTTCAGTACGGAAACATGCTGAAGATCGAGCTGTTGCCCGCCTGCGCGAGGCTAAAGCTCACAAGCGAAAACATGGTCTGGTTATAGCTGCCGGTTGCCTGTCGCAGCATATTGGCTCAAAACTTCTTGCTGATGGAATTTGCGATATCGCTGTTGGCCCCTACGAATCGCCTAACCTGAAATCAATAATCAGCTGTTTCCTTAATGATTCGACCCGAAACCTCTTTGTATCTACCGAAAGATCTGATTTTGCAGGGCGATTGCATCCCTCATTATCCGAACGGCCGGAAAAGGAGTTCTGGCATAAGTACGTAACAATAACCCATGGTTGTGAAAACTTCTGTACCTACTGTATTGTTCCCTATGTTCGTGGCCCGTTAATTTCATTTAAATCACAGGATATTATCGACTATATTATTACTCTACCAGCTCAAGGTATATTCGAAGTCACTCTTCTAGGGCAGAATGTAAACCAGTATGGACAGGATACCGGTGATATAAGTTTCCCGGAACTTTTAAATGCTGTCTCAGCTATTCCCGGAATTGAAAAAATTAACTTTTTGACATCTCATCCAAAAGATTTTAATCCTGAAATTATCAGTCAAATCACAAATAACAGCAAGATAGCCCGTTCAATTCATCTTCCACTGCAGAGCGGCTCTGATGCTATTTTGAAAAGAATGAACCGGGGATATACCGTTTCACACTACAGCTCTCTGATAGATACAATTCGCAAGTCAGGCGACATAGCTATAACAACTGATATTATTGTCGGCTTTCCAGGTGAGACCGAAGCTCAGCACCGAGAGAGCCTACAATTGATTCGTGAAATTGGTTATGATGATGCCTTTATGTATAAATACTCACCAAGAACAGGAACCGTGAGTGCCGAATACGAAGAACAGATCCCAACAGATGTAAAAAATGGGCGTCTTGAAGAGCTAATAGCCATGCAGCGCGAAATAACAGTTGCAAAACTGCATGAACAGATCGGCAGACATGAAAAAATAGTTGTTGAAAGAGTAAGTCGTAAAAGCGATAATGAAGTATCTGGTAATACATTTTCGAACCGTCAGGCAGTACTTGTCGGCGATAAGAGTGATATCGGAAAAATTTTTACGATAGAAATTGAGAAGGTTAATGGCGCGACACTTTTCGGAAAAAAAATATAACATCCGACTTCTTCTTTGTTTAACACTCCTGCTTTTTTGTTCAGTAAGCTCTCTTTCAGCTTCTGAACAAAATGACTATGTGAAAATTGTAGAAAGCGCCTGGTCTGACAACTATGACCGACTCTCCTGGTTATGCCGTAATTTCTATAAAAATTACCCCTCAAGTAAACTGATACCGGATGTGATGATTATCGAATCACGTACTTTTCGGGATACTGATGCTACGATTCAAACACTAAAAAAAATAATTCAGTCATATCCCGGTTTTTCGGATCGCGACCATTGCATGTTGAAAATATGTGAAATTCTTTATCTGAACAGTCGCTGGAGCGAGCTTGATCATGAGGCGCAAAGAGGGATTAAAATGTTCGGTAATAAAAACCGTTTTTATCCCTACTTTCTTCACTACCGATCAAAGGCATCCTTTTACAGACAGAATTATGCTGCAAGCATAGGTTTTGCAGATGAAACCTTCAACTCAGACCGTAGCTTCGTCTTTTACCCAGAGCTGCGTCTGCAAAATATTTTTTCTGAACAAAAACTACACTATGACTCTGACCGCTATGTAACTCATCTTAAAGAATCATATTTTGAATTAGAAGGCACAGGAGCCGAAGTGTCATCTTTGTATCTATTAGGCCGTAATTGTGAGTTAAAAAATCGACACTCCCTAGCCTTTTCAATTTACAACGATTTGATTAAAAAATACCCACGATCTCCGGAAGCACTGATGTCAAAAAAAAGAACTGCAATCATAGCTGAATATAAACCTAAATACATTAAAAATCCGCTGGCAGCCCTAGAAAAAGAGAAGTCTCCACTCTTGGACTACCTAACACCCGACAGTAAAGTTCCAGAAACAAATTTTAAAAGCTATTATGCACTGTCTATCGGGCCATTCTATAATCTGCAGGAGGCGGAAAAGCTAACAAAACAGTTAAGCCGAGATTTTCCTGCGGTTTCAATCGTACGGGGATTCAACTTTTTTATGATATATGTAGGACGTAGTGAAACAAGCGAATCTGCAATGCACTACAAGATTCGTCTTGCTGAAGAGTTTCGCATTAATGGAGAAGTCGTCTACATAGCTACAGAGAAAGATATCAGATTCATTCATAAAGAATAAGTCTTACCAGCCAGAGGAATACATGGACACAAAACTGACACCAATGCTCCGACAATATCTGGATATTAAGAAAAGATACCCACAGGAAATTCTTTTTTTTCGTATGGGAGACTTTTACGAGATGTTTTTCGAAGATGCTCACACTGCATCTTCGATTTTGAGCATTGCCCTCACAAAACGGCAAAACGATGTACCCATGTGCGGAGTGCCGTTTCACGCAGCCGAAAGTTATATCTCCAGACTGATTAAAGCTGGGCACCGGGTAGCAATCTGTGAGCAGATGGAAACCGTCCCATCTGAAGGTAACAAAATAGTCAAAAGAGATGTTGTCAGAATTATGACTCCCGGGACATTAATTGAATCACACCTGCTGACTTCAGATGAGAATAATTTTTTAGCCGCTATAGTATTTTTAGACGAAAACATCGGCCTTTCTTTTGTCGATGTCTCGACAGGCGACTTTTTTCATACAGAGATCAGTAGATCTTTTGATATGTTTAAAGGTTTAATTGCACGTTTTATGCCACGTGAAATTATTATGAAGAGTTTCGAGAATCATGATGACAGCCGGTATACCGACTATATTGAACTGCTTGGAGTCTCGATGAACCGTATAAATGAATGGCTCTATGATACGGTCTATCTTGAAAAAACTATCAAAGAGATCTTTGAAGTTACATCCCTTTCCGGACTGTCTCTTGAATCTGATCTCTCCATTTTAACCGCAGGTTCAATTCTTGAATATATTCGAATTACTCATAAACGATCTATTGGCCATCTTAAAATTCCCCGTATTATTAATAGCTCTACACACATGATGCTTGATGATGCTACAATAAACAACCTGGAACTCATAACAAATGCTTATGACCGAACCCGTTCAAAGACTCTTTTTTCAGTTCTGAACCATTCAAAAAGTCCGATGGGCAAACGGCTTCTTGAACGTACAATACTGCAACCCCTAACTGATAAAAAAGAAATTGAACAACGCCTTGATAAGGTACAGTATTTTTATGAGTATCAGGAATTTTCAGATTCTGTATCGAAACTATTGACTGGAATCAACGACATCGAACGGTTATTATCAAGATTCTCGATCGGACGGGTCACCCCGAAAGACTTCCAGACACTGCAGAAGACCATTGAAAACTGTGCAGCAATAAAGGAGCTTTTTAAGAAACATGGAGAGAGTCCACTTCACTCGCTTGCCGAGCAAATTGAGACTATTGATCCGCTGTCGGAACATATTAAACGGGCTTTTCTTGAAGAGCCCGCTCTCTCTCCTGAGCAGGGACGTGTTATTGCAGAAGGATATAATGAGGAGCTTGACTCTCTGCATTCGATTAACAAGGACTCTCGCTCATGGATTCTGGAATATCAGGAGAAGCAGAAAAAGGAATTAGGAATAAACACTCTTAAAATTAAATATAACCGTGTTCACGGCTACTACATTGAAGTGAGTAAAAACTCTTCCGATAAAATACCGGATAGTTATCTGCGGAAACAGACTCTTGTTAATGCTGAGCGCTATACGACAGAGATACTACAGGAACTGGAAACCAAAATTCTGACAGCTTCTGAACGTATAGTCGAAATCGAAAATGGGATAATTAAAAACTTGCATTCCGAAGTACAGAATAATCGTTCTGCCATTCAAAAGAATGCAGGAGCAATTGCAAAAATCGATCTTTACCTCACTTTTGCAACAGCTGCAAGACAGGAGCGTCTTGTTCGTCCCGAATTTGAAGAGGGACGTCGAACTGAAATTGTGAACGGGCGACATCCGGTTGTCGAGAAATACTATACCAATGAGGTCTTTATACCAAACGATGTACTGTTTGATGGCTTGGAAAACTCTCTTAAAATTATTACGGGGCCAAACATGTCGGGTAAATCCACGTATATGCGGATGTGTGCGCTCATTCAACTGATGGCTCAAGTCGGTTCTTTCATTCCAGCCGATTCAGCACGGTTATCGATTGTAGACCGGATATTTACCCGTATTGGCGCGTCTGATAATATTTCCAGAGGCGAGTCAACTTTTCTTGTAGAAATGAACGAGACAGCTACGATTCTAAACAATGCAACAGACAAAAGCCTTATTATCATGGACGAGGTCGGGCGAGGAACATCTACCTATGACGGGCTCTCTCTAGCATATGCCATTGTCGAATACATAGCCAATTATATAAAGGCACGAACACTTTTCGCAACACATTACCATGAATTGACTGAGCTTGAAAAGCTAAAGGGTGTGGTTAACTACAATGTAATGGTACAGGAATCAGCGCATAGTGTGGACTTTTTGCATAAAGTTGTAAAGGGAGCAGCTGACAAATCATATGGTATTCATGTAGCTAAACTTGCCGGAATTCCTAAAGAGATTATCAGTAAGGCATCACAGATTCTAAAGAGACTTGAAACTAAAAGGCAAAGTTCTGAAAAGATCAAAATGAGTGAAAAGAAGGCTGAGACCGATCAGGTTGATCTCTTTAATGCGGCAAATCACATAATAATTAAAACTCTTGAAGCAATAGATACCGATTCAATTACCCCATTTGAAGCTCTTACAGAGTTAAACCGACTCAAGAGCTTGATTGACAAATAAGAAGAAGCAGACCTATTTAAGCCTGCGTACCATTTTCCCGTTTTCCCAAATACCTCTGACTACCCTGCCGTTCTTATACTTCATGGTACCACGACCATGCATCTGATCATTGCGAAATGAACCGGTATACACGCGCCCATCATGATAAGTCATAACACCGTTGCCATCAATTTTATTATTACGAAAAGTTCCAACATAGACTGATCTGTCTGTATAAACGACTTTCCCTTTTCCATGAATTGTTCCATTCTGAAAAGTTCCAGTATACACGCGGCCATCCTTTGTTTTAAACTCTCCCTCTCCATGAATCCTGTCATTTGAAAAATCTCCCTTATAAACGGATCCATCATCAAATGATATTTTGCCAGAACCTTCTATTCTGTTTTGAACTATAGAGCCAGTATAGACCGACCCGTCAGGGAAAGTAACCGTTCCTGTCCCGTTAACATATCCATCCAGGAAGGTTCCTTTTAGAACCCGTTTATCTGAAAAGGTCAGTGTTCCCTCCCCCTCCATACGATTCTCAACCCACATCCCATCATATTCACGACCATCATAATACCGCTGTTTTCCATGACCGTGTCGGAGATCATTTTTCCAGTCACCAGTATAAAACTGAATCCCCGGATACTTAAGAGTTCCGGTTCCATGCTTTTTCCCATCTTTAATATCGCCTATGTACTCTGTACCATCTTCAGCTGCTAATTTTTCATTTACACGAGAAACTCTGCTTTCTTCGGTAGTTGCACAAGCAAAAAAACTTAGCATTATTATGGAGATGATTATAATTTTCATTTTATTTTTCCTGATGATTAATTCTTTTTTCATGTCGGCATTCAAATGATTCCTGGATAATTTTCCGCCGAAGGCTAAGGATTATTAACCAAATACTGTATATATTGTCGGATAAATCACGACAATTCTGAATAAAAGGATATCGTAAGAGGAAAGTGACGAGTAATACAGAATTTACCATTATAGATTTTATCTTGACTTTCATTTATTCTATTTCTATGTGTATCTAATCAGATTCTATTTCATAGGGAAAAAAATCATTATTTTGATCAGTTTTTTTTTCACAACACTGATAACATTATGATTTTTTAGAAAGAGTCCTTATATCAAGACAACGGAATGAATAATACTAAAATTTTAATTATAGCCAAAAGTTTGGACAAAAGACGCGGGGGTATTGAAGCGTGGTCTCACTCCATATATGACTACCTGGTACACCATTCACGTGACTGTGCAGTATATGCAGGAGACTCATTTTCTTTAGGTAAATATTTTTCACTTATGATTCGATCTGTTTTCTCCGGAGACCTTTTCCTCTTAACAGACTGGCATAGAATTAAATATTTGAAAATACTTTTTATATTAAAGTTGCTTCGAATAAAAAGAAACCCGTTTATTATTCTCATACACGGTGATGACATACTAAACTTTTCACGAATAAGGAAATTGTTATTTTCAGTATTAGGCAGTTTGCCCACAACCAGATTTGCTTGCACAAGCCATGCAGCATTAAATTTACTCAAACCCATGTTACGCGATAATACATCTGCTTCCGTGTGTAATCCAATCTTCAATTTTCAAAATTTTGTTAAGCCGGAACCTGTTCAACTTCCTGACTACGATATTCTCTTTTTCACTGTAAGCCGTCTTGTTCCCAGGAAAAACATTGTATCTGTTCTTCATGCATTTAAAAAACTATTACAAATGCACCCGGATATAAAATTTCATTATATAATTGCAGGGAAAGGTCCTGAAGAAAATAATATTTATCAAACAATAGTTAATCTCGAACTCTCTGAAGCTGTTTCATTTTTAGGTACGATAACAGAAGGAGAAAAAGAATACCTCTACGACAAAGCTTCTCTTTATATTTTACCAGCACTGGAACAAGAAGACAGTATTGAAGGTTTTGGAATGGTTTATATCGAAGCGGCCTATCACAATACTATGTCATTATCAGGAAACACGGGAGGTGTAACCGAATCCGTTATTGATTCAGTTACGGGATACCGAACCGACGGATCTGTCATTAATATATATCGGGCCATGATAAATTCTTTACAAAGCAATCAAGTGTCACCTGCCTTAAGAAAACATGCCGAAAAATTCAGCATTCAGAACAATCGCGATCTTTTAAATCTTATTGATTCAATGATAATCAAAAGATGAACATATTATTAACAGTTAATTTTTCACCATGGTCTTCCTATTCAGGCGGAGGCCAATACTCTACCCACTATCTTGCAACTTCACTGCAAGAACGGGGACATTCCGTGACTGTAATCTATACCAAGTCTCTAAGGGAAAAAATTGTTATCCCCAATACTGTAACATATACAGTTAAATGGGCTATTTTTTTTGGTTTTAGCAGTAAAGTTAATGCTTTATTACGCCCTTTAAATGCTGTTTCAGTGTTTTTTTTGGCAAAACAACTTCTTAAAAAGGAGAAAATTGATGTAATTCATTCACAGGGAGAAGAGGGTGCCTTGATTAAACGATTACACAAAAAATACTCATTTCGGTTTATTGTTACACCGCGCTATCCATCGTATCCCGAAGCCATGTACCGAAAACAGACTTTTATTGAATGGTTTTTATTTCACACTACTAGGGCTAAATACACAGTACTCCATTATGCCATTACCGGTGCCGACCAATGTACAGCCACAAGTCCCTCAATTCGCAAAGAAATATGTGCTGTTTTCAATTTACCCGAGAATAAAGTTACAGTAATACCAAATGGAATAAACAGCTTGTTTTTAAAATGTGCAAAACATGACTTTAACAAAGATGGGTACATACTTTTTTTTGGACGATTAACCTTCAATAAAGGTATAGATGTTTTTATAGAAACCTTTTCAAGATTTAAGAATAAAAAACAGCGCGCAGTGATTATTGGCAGAAGTGATAATAAAACTGATATACCTACCTTGTTAACCAAATACAAATGTAAAGACCGTGTTGATCTGATTAACTGGCTCTCTTCTGATGACCTCATTCAGGTCGCCCGAGGCGCCTCTATGGCAGTACTCCCATCCAGAGAAGAAAGTTTTGGGAATGCAATGATTGAGGCTCTCGCAATGGGACTCCCCCTTGTTACAACATCCGTCGGCTCTTTACCTGAAGTTATTCCGGAAAACACATCTTTTCTGATTCCCGTCAATAATAGTGATTTAATTGTTGAGCGAATGAACTGGATTATTGAAAATTATGATCAGGCTTTAAAAATGGCTAGAACCGCACAAGAACAAATCCGTAAGAAATACAACTGGGATAATAGCGCACAGTTATTTGAAAAAATATATAGGCAGACCTCTAATAATTGAACCTTCAACAAGGAACTTGCAAAAAATCCATATATGCGAAGATATTCACATTTTTTTAAGCTTTGCGATAAAGATTGTCCTTAATTGACACTTAAAGTAATGTTACCTTCTGAAATATTGTATTTTTTTGAAGTTACCTATAAATAACCTCTGATAATAAGGATTATAACAGACTATGGAACACCTTCAAGTAGAATCATCCCATTATAATTTTTTAAATTATATTGATAAAAAAAGATTTTTCTCTTTCTATTATCAGTTATCACTTATTCAAGAGCTAAATTGCACAACTGTAATGGAAATTGGAACAGGAAGTCGTTTTCTACGTCACTGTATTGAACACGAATATGAATATACCGGTGTTGATATTGATATTTCACTGCAACCTGATATTGTAGGATCCATAACGGATATTCCCGCTAAAAGTGAATCATTTGACATTGTTGCATGCTTTCAGGTTCTCGAACATCTGAAATATGAACAATTTGATACAGCCCTCAAGGAAATATACAGGGTAGCCAAAAAGAATGCGATCATAAGCCTTCCTTACCGTGGCTATCACTACTATTTGACTCTAAAGCTACCGGTACTTAAAACGAGAACGTTACAAATATTCATACCTAAGTTTTTAACATCATTTAAATTTACAGACCAACACCAATGGACCATCGGATTCAAGGAATATCCACTAAAAAAAATCATTAAAAATATCGAAAACTATTTCAACATAAAGAAAACTATTCATCCTCTTGAACATAAATATCATATCTTTTTTGTGCTAGAAAAGAAGTAAACAATATAATGGCACATACCAATCATAAATTCAAAATATTCCTGAACACAAGCCTGGTTCTTGTTTCGACGCTGTTGGACAAATCTGCATTCTTTATCATAAATATTTTTATTGCCCGATACCTCACAAAAGAGCTCTTTGGCGAATATTCAACTGCATTGAATTATGCAACTTTTTTTTCGGTATTAATCAGTGTCGGGATTAATCAGACGTTGGTCAGATCTGTTAATCTTGAACAACATTTAGAAAAGGAACATTTTGGTAACGCTCTTTTTGTAAAAACCGTACTCGCGGTTATTGCATATGCCGCAATGATTATCAGTCTGATTATAATTTTTTTAACATCTGACAAATATTCTTTAAACACTATTTATCTCATTCTGATTCTGGGAGTTGTACGCTTTGCAAACGAATATCTCTCTGTCTTTTTTGCTTTTTATGATTCAAAGGAAAAATTCGCACTGACATCTCTATTCAATTTTATTTTCTCAATTATGCTTTTAACAGGAACCTTGACTGTAATCTTCTTAAACGGCACCTATTTTCATATTGCGCTTATTCGCCTTTTTGTTGTATTACTGATTCTAATTTCTGTAATATTTTGCACCTTACGCAATTTTAAGATCTCCTTCAACAAACAATATATCCGGGGGTTTGTCATTCAGAGTATTCCTTTTGCGGCTCACGGCATTTTAGGGAACCTGAGACAAAGATTAAGTATCATTATTTTATCACTTATAACCGGAACTACGTCAACAGGAATATATAACAATGCATTTATCTTTCTACAATCACTATCCGTTTTACCATTTAACATTAACAGGGTTTTAATACCATATCTATATAAAATTTCTTATGAAGATAACAGAAACAAATTTCAATTTACTTATGACATCTTCTCTAAAATTTTTGCGATTTCGTCAGTATATTTCTTTTTAACGTTTTATTTATATGCTGAACCTCTTATTACATATTTCTTTAGTTCAAAATACGAACAATCAATACCGGTTTTACGCATACTTTCTTTTGGAATTCCGTTTATGTTTAACTTCAGCATAACTATACTGATTGTTCTGGACAAACAAATCATCAACACCTGGATAAACGGCATATCGACAATAGTTAACATTGCCTGTAGTGTACCTCTAATAATTTTTTTTGGGGTGGAAGGTAACGCAATTGCCCTGGTAATAACATTCTTCGTATCATTTATTCTTGGTATCGGTTATCTTTGGCATACAAAAACAATCATGATAAAGAAGAGTCTTTATATCTATCTTAAGTTAATAGTTATTTCATTATTTTGTATCATGCTGGAAAGGATCTGTTTACGAAAAATGTTTTTTTTAACATCAGCAATAATAGTTAGTATGAGTTATGGAATGCTCATTCTGTTGTTTTTTGTTAGAAATGAAGATTTCAGAATAATTAAGGAAACTTTTTTTACAAATAAAAAAACACTGCCAAGCAAAGAGCAATTATTCTAATTGCCAATCAGTTTTGTAAGTAAATTATTGGTGTTTTTTTCTATGTCGTGATAGGTTTCCACATACATTCGAATACCTTCAGACATTTTATTATAAAGAGCAGAAGAAGAGAAAACTTTTTCGAAATTTGACAAAAACAGATCATGGTCATTATTCGCAAAAAGACAACACTCATATTGAATAATATCAGAATTAAACTCTTTACTAAATGCCACTACGGGAACACTCATAGCCCCGGACTCAATTAAAGTCATCGGGCAATCCCCCTCCATGTCAGAAGTTATACACAGTAATTCGGATTGTGAAATAAAACTGAATATTTTCGAGTGTTCAGCATATGTAACGACCGTGATATTGGGTATATCCGATACTTTTTTAAGAATTGACGCATAGTAATCTACATCATTTCCCTTAATGCAAAGGAAAAGAAACTGTTTATCAGGATACCTGAGCGCAAGATCAATAAACATCTCCGGATTCTTCCATTTGACACAGCGACCTATCCACAAGGCCTGGTACTTTTTTTCAATCGTTGAATCAGCCTTTATCGAATCTGCTGGAATCCCCTTTTTGAAAATTATATGTTTATTATGATATTTTTTATCCAGATTTGATAGTTGATGATGGTTTTGACAGACCAATGAAGAACTGGATTTTAATAATAGCGGATAAAAGAAACAATTTTTTCGCGAGTTTTGATAATAACCCATAAGTTCAATATCATGAGCAAACATAAAAACATATTTAATACCTATTAACCGACAAATTAAAGAAAGAAACGGAGATTCTGCAGTTAAACCACGCTGCATTATATAATGCGGCCGATATTTAATAAGAACAAAAAGGGTTTTGAAGGCCTTAACTAAAAAATTATCACTGTTTTTAAATAGTTGTACAAAACCACGGCCATTAATTATTGGATTTGCAATTGTATGATAATCAGGCAATAAGAGATCAAGACGCATTACTTTCGTAGAAACAGCCTTTGATATCATATCAAGTTGAACTGTTGCTCCTCCGAAACTAATCCGTTGTGAAGGGTCATAAAAACCTTTAGAATCTTTAGGGAATATTATTGCTAATCGTTTATTTATCATATAACACAATTTATTTTTTTTGCAATGTACAGGCCTCAACACTATGAGTCAAGAACTAGATAATAATTTTGAAAAAAAGAATGAATTAAGATATAATCCAAAATTTCGAGGTCAAATCCAAGAAACTACTTATCACTATTAAGCGCAAGATAGGTATTGCCCGATTTAAGGTTAAAATCTTCGCCCGGATCGGCATTACGAAAGGTAACAGGTAGAGATTGACGGTCAGTTCGACTGCGACGTACCGCAAAATGAAGATGTGGCCCGGTTGTGAACCCACTGCTTCCGCTAAGGGCTATTGGCTGCCCCTGAACGACAGTATCACCCTTCTTTACGAGAGCCCCGTTCTGTTTCAAATGAAAGTAGACCCCTACAGTTCCATCGTCATGTTCAATGAGTATTGCGTTACCCCTAGCATTTGGATAACGGCGATATCGACGTTTACCACGGAATGTATTGTCCGGAGTGTCCATATCGACAAAATAGACCAGACCGCCACGAGCTGCTGTTATCTCATGGCCTATAGGCATTCCAAAATCATACGCATAACGATTAGTTCCCTTATGCGAATAACGGGTACAATTCCCCTGAACAAGATGATAATCTGTGCCTACCGGATAAGGAAGGAGATATGAAGATTTTTCGGAAAGATTATATCCAAGACATTTATATGGATTTTCAGGAGCGATATCAATTTTGGTCTGTTCAGCCTTTGTCTGCTGAGAAATGCAACTGACAGTTAAAAAAGTCGAAATAAATACAAAAAGTAAAAATTTGATTTTCATTATAATTTCCTTAGATTTACAGGCAGGCACAAAGAACTCTATAATTAAGCTTCAGAAGATATGCTCGGGACGAGACTTGAACTCGTACGAACTTAACGTTCACAAGGCCCTCAACCTTGCGTGTCTACCAATTTCACCACCCGAGCGATAGGAACATTTATTATTTTGAAGGCCGGTTTGTCAAGTTTTTTCATTATAGTTGACTGATTATGGGCAACTGTTTTAGATAGATATCCAAAATCAAAATATTTATTAGAAAATCAGATTTATTCATTGAACTTTATTTCATAGATTTAACTTATTATAATAATGAATACTGAGAGGTCTGACTAAAGCAGTCAGACATTGTACTGATAACAAAAAACAGTGCCCATGGACAGTCAAATGGAACAATTACCCAGAACACATCTTTATTTAAACGAACCGGACTACCAGAACAAAAAGTTGGAAGTTGAAACCAGCTTCCGCAAGAGAGTCTTTAGACGTATGACTTTTCTTTATGGCGAATACACCGCAAAACAGTTCTACCCCGAACTTGAAAGAATTCTTAGGGTTCACTATGCATATAAATCTGACGAACTCCTTACTATTGAAAAAAATATCATACAGGACAATCTGTTTACCGAAAAAGATATAATTCTAATTACCTACGGAGACCTCCTGAAGGGCAAAGATCGCTCTCCACTCTCCACCCTGGCGCGATTTTGCGATATCTACCTGGAAGGAGCGATAAATACTATTCATATTCTTCCATTTTACCCATACTCTTCTGATCGTGGTTTTTCTATAAAAGATTTCGAAATTGTTGATCCCAAACTGGGTAGTTGGGAAGAGATACATAGAATCGGAAAAAAATACCGCCTTATGTTTGATGGCGTAATCAATCATATCTCCTCAAAAAGTAAATGGTTTCAGGAATTTTTAAACGGTAACCCCCGTTTTGCCGATTTCGTTATCAGTTATGATTCACCGAATGAACTCGCTGATGATGAGCGTAAACTTATTTTCCGCCCTCGAACCAGCGATATACTTTCAAAATTTGTATCGATTAATGGAGATAAATATGTATGGACTACTTTTTCAGAAGATCAGATTGACCTGAACTATAAAAACCCTGAAGTACTGATTAAAGTAATAGAAATTCTTCTGATGTATGTGAGACACGGTGCAAATATAATACGTCTTGATGCGGTTACCTATATCTGGGCTGAAGCCGGTACTCGCTGCATACACCTGGATCAAACACATGAGATTGTTAAACTATTTCGTGATGTGCTGGACTATGTTGCTCCGGGAACAATAATTATTACCGAAACTAATGTTCCCCACAACGAGAACATCTCATATTTCGGCAACGGATTTGATGAAGCTCATATGGTCTACAATTTTGCACTCCCACCATTAGTGCTTCATACAATGTACACCATGAATAGCAAGCGTCTGACCGAATGGGCGATGACACTAAATACTCAATCGAATAGCACTACATTCTTCAACTTTCTTGATTCGCATGATGGTATCGGACTGATGGCAGTAAAAGAGATTCTAGAACCTGAAGAGATTAATTTTATACTCGATAACGTTCAGCAGCATGGAGGTTTTATCTCGTATAAAAGTAGCGAAGATGGTTCTGAAATTCCCTACGAAATGAACATCACCTGGTACAGCGCAATCAATAACACAACAAATCCCGACAATAATGATATCGCCTATCAGGTAAAAAAGTTTGTCGCATCCCGTTCGATTGCACTTGCCCTGAAGGGAGTACCTGGAATTTACCTGCACAGCCTTATTGGTACCGTCAACGACATAGATGCCGTGGTTTCCTCACAGGCAAAACGCGATATTAACCGGACTATAATTGATGAACAGGAGATCTCTTTTGCACTTGGGGATGGGCTCTCGAAAATATCAAGAATTAACCGTGAATACGGTCGAATAATTGACATTCGTACAAATCATAGTGCCTTTCATCCAAACAGTGAGCAAAAAGTCTTATTTAAATCTGAATCGCTATTTACTGTGCTAAGATATACAAATACAGGTAAAAAAGAAGACATTGTCTTTTCACTAATAAACATCAGCAATCAGGTCACACACACAGAGATCAATCTTGATGATGTTGAAACCGAGGCACAGGAGTGGACAGACCTGATAAGCGGAGTTATATACGGTTTTGAAGACAGATCTCTTTCGCTGACTCTACAGCCATACGATGTCATCTGGCTTTCACCCCTGGATAATGCTGCAGGAGATCATAGATTATAGAATGACTGAAAAAAACTGTTTATCGGCTGTTTGTTATCATGCAGATAATTTTTCAAGTATTGAACATCCCTGCTCTTCATATTCAGTAATTCCAGATCTTCCGCAACAATAGCAGGTTCCGGTACATCATCAATAGAATTAAAAAAGAATTCCTGGCACAGCGCATCGGCTATTCGGATGATAGCTAGGTCATGCCTGTTAGCTTCATCAGGAAAACTATCTGCATGGTGATACATTACAGGAGTTGTAATCTCTTCCGGAAAATTCCAGCGACTTAATAGTAAAGCGCCCACTTCTCCATGATCGACTCCAATTATCTTTTTTTCAGAAGCAGCTAATGAATAAGTTCCTGAATTTTCGACATCAATAATAGCACGTTCAAATAAATCCGAAAAGTAAACATCAAAAATCAGTTTTCCGATGTCATGAAGAAGGGCTGTTACGAATAGATAATCTTTTTTTGAGGAACTAAGAACAGTATGATTAATTTCACGTGTCAAAGTAGCAACCGCTACACTGTGAAACCAGAGACCCGTTTCAGAAAAAAACGCTTTACTTCGTGGCTCAGCACATGTATTCAGAACCCCGAGACTGATTGCAAGTGACTTTACCATGTTAAATCCAAGTAATGCAACTGCCCTCTCAATTTCACTAATTTTTCTGGGAAATCCATAATAAGAAGAGTTAGCAACTTTCAGCACCTTCGAGACAAGCGCCGGATCATAGGCAATGACTGTACTTAGTTTTTTTATATCATTACGGTTATCTTCCATCATCAGCAAAATCTTAGGAATGACGACCGGAAGTGTTGGTAACTCATTTACACGTGAATAGAGAATTTTTTTTAAGCCTATCAAATCAAGAGCCATAAAAGTCTCCGGGAGTTATTTAAGTGTTTTAATGAATGAATCTACGGAAACAGTTCCTTTCATTACTTTTCGTGCTTCAATTACAGCTTTTTGATCACCAATAACGATAATACCAACAGCTTCATTATCACGGTAGAATATTTTCTTGTACACAGAATCAGTCTTAAGAGATTCGGTTTGCACATCCTCCAGACTGATATCTCCGGCCGAAAACAGATCAATACCTGTAATCTTAAGCATAACAGAAGGAAATGCACCGCTATAATGCTCATCAGATCCACTCATTACAGATCCAGCAATCTGTCCCTGCTCTTTAGAGCTTATCCAAAGACCAAAAATTTTATTATCAAACTGTATGCAATCTCCGGCAGCATAAACACCAGGAACCGATGTCCCTAGAGCATCGTTTACGACAATCCCCCGTTCACACAACAAACCTGCATCACGAGCAAGGTCGCAATCGGGACGAATTCCGGCCGAAAAGACAAGAATATCGGCATCTATTGTTTCATCTGTTGAAAGCTTTATCGCTTCTATTTCGTTATCACCAATTGCACTTTCAACCGTTGTTCCGCAAATAAACCTCAATCCCTTCTGCATAAGTAAAGACTGAAGAAATTGGCCACCCTCCGGATCAAGTTGACGGGGAAGCAGTGATTTAGCAACTTCTACCACCGTAACTGTATCGCACATTCTTTTGAGGGAAAATGCAGTTTCAAGCCCCAATAAGCCTCCGCCGGCTACAACAGCATTTAGAGAGTCAGTAGCCCGGGCATTAATGGCATCTGCATCCTTAAAATTTCGCAATGAAAACGCACCCTTGATCGGAACTCCCTTAACAGGAGGTACAAAACTTTTAGCTCCTGTTGCCAGAAGCAAACGGTCATAATGGTGATTATTACCGTTAGTATCGGTCACGAGCTGTTCTTTTGTGTCAATAGAGACAATTCTTGTATTCAGATTAATCTCTATCTGCTTTTCAGCATAGAAGTTAGAATCGTATATTCGTAACTTTTCAGACTCAATGGATGAACCGATATATTCAACAAGTTTCGGTCTATAATAGAGAAGATGAGATGATTCTGCAAAAATAATTATTTTTGCATCAGGGTCCATTTTCCTGATAGTAATTGCTGCTTCAGTTCCAGCTACACCATTACCAATTATAAGATATTTAGCCATCAATACCCGCCTTTTAAACAAATGTAGGTGTTATACAATTTCTTCTTGTAAAAAAAGTCATATTAGAGATCATGAGTAAATAACATGCATACATATTCATTTCATTCCAAGTTTAAAGCGTGTTGTTTATTTATCAAATGATTTTTGGAGGAATAATGGAAAAGTATACTTGTACTGTTTGTGGATACGTTTATGACCCCGAGGCCGGTGATCCAGATAATGGAGTAAAACCGGGAACTGCATTTAAGGATATTCCGGAAGATTGGGTTTGTCCTCTATGTGGAGTTGGAAAAGATCAGTTTGAAGTTGTAGAATAATTCTTCACTCTGCCTGTTTTTACGGGCAGAGTTTACTTTTTTAAGAATAACTCAGTTAATCCGCCCCTTTGTTGAGCCAAACCTTTTATAAATAGAATATCACACGGGTATAAAACACACATGTCCGAAAAAACATTTGTTATTGAAAAGTCTGTCTATGGTGGATATGGTCTTGCTTTTGCATCAAATCACGCCTATTTTATTCGGAATACTCTTCCGGGTGAAGTTGTTTCGATTACACCATATGAGGAAAAATCTAATATTACATTCGCAGCAGTAAAAAAACTGTATACACACTCTATCGAACGACAGGAGTCGGATTGCCCATCTTTTCCGGAATGTGGTGGTTGCGCATATCTGCACACGAACTATGCAAACGAACTCCACCTTAAAAAGCTGATAATCGAAGACGCTCTTCAGAGGATTGCAGGATTAAATAATTATCCTAAAATAAAGACTATTTCTGACAAACGTTACCACTATCGATCCATTACAACAATACAAACTCAAAATCACTTAAAAGGTTTTCATGCCTTTAAATCAAACAGACTTATACCCTTTCCAGAAAAGGGGTGCCTGTTATTACAGAAAGAGCTTATACAAAAAATCAAAGCTATGTCGGGTGTAGATGGAAAAATCAAAATGGCAACGGATGCTTCAGGAGAGGTCTATTCTTCAAACGGGAAGTCTATTGTTTCTGAAAAATGCGGCGACTATAGCTATGTTCATGACGT
The DNA here is from genome assembly GCA_027858855.1 of Spirochaetota bacterium. GTDB lineage: Bacteria > Spirochaetota > UBA4802 > UBA4802 > JAFGJZ01 > JAFGRW01. The sequence goes on from JAQIBV010000009.1 coordinate 49,882, forward strand.
TAACTCATTTTTTCAAGCTAATCGTTTATTACGGGAGAGAATGGTTAAAGAGGTATTAAGTCTATTGCGCAGATATTCCGGCAGTCAAATAATTGACGCCGGATGTGGATGTGGCTTTTTTTCACTGCCTGCTGCATCGCTTAGTGAATTTGTAACTGGGTTTGACACCGATAGAGGATCAATCGAATCTGCAAAAAATAATGCATGCATAAATGGGATTAAGAATGTAAGGTTTTTGAATGGGGATTTTGATTCAATCAGAAAGATTAAAGATTCAATAATAATTGCAGACCCACCTCGCAGTGGTTTAACAAAAATGTTTCTAACTCGTATCAAGCAGGAAAAGCCAAAAGCTATAATCTATGTTTCATGTAATCCCTCAACCTGGGCGCGGGATATCGGAATGTTAAAAGGGGTATTCACTCCTACAGATCTGACGTTTATTGATATGTTTTCCGGTACACACCATATTGAAACAATTTCACTTCTAAAAAGAATTTAATACTTCATCATTATATATTTTATACGAGACCTCATCAATAATTTTTTTATTCATCACAATAGCTATCCGATAATCCCCCGGCTCATTGGTGCTAATTTCACCGAAAATTCGGGAAGTTTCCGGATCAAGCGTTACAGTGCGACTTTCAATATCAATCCAGACAGCCTTTTTTTGTAAAATAATGACACCGATCTGGTTAGGCGAGCTGACCGAGTCCACAGAGTAGACCCATGATATCTGTGCGCCTTGTGGAAATTCAGCACTATTGTTAAAGACTCGGTAAGAATCCATTACACCAATTTTGTATCCGAAAGACCCATTGATTCGTGAACAGGAAAGACTACCAGCAAAAAGAATAAAAAACAGAAACAGAGAAAAAAAAGAATTCGTCTTAATCAACATGATACTGATCCTTATCAAGTTCGATTGTTTTACTTCTGGAGTTCTTTTTGGTTTTTCCGGTTGAAGATGGAGAAATTTTCCCTGTTAACAGCTTATAGACAAAAACAATCAGACGTAATCCATTCAAGAATAGAAGAACGAAAATAAAAAACAGAACTAATTTAAAAATGGTTAAAAACATTAAGTCACTCCTCAAATAATAGGAAATTACAACTATCAGGATTTTACAAAGGCACTTTGTTATAAGACAATATAGTTGGTGATCGAACTGATAATTAGTCTTATAAAATGATTTTTGAAATTTTTCACAATATAGAATTTCGAAAAATCACCAAAGAATATTGCAATAGGGAACTACTGACGAATAGCCGCCAGCATCTCTTCGACCGCATTATGCATACCTATAAATACAGATCGGGATATTATTGAATGCCCAATATTAACCTCCCGTAGAGAACTCATCTTTAATACGGGAGCAATGTTCTTGCAGGTAAGTCCGTGTCCTGCATTAACAAATATCCCCAATCCAGACGCCTCCTCCGCTGAATCATAAAGCCTCTGTAATTCAATTCTCTGATCCTTCGCTTCGATCGCATTCGCATAAGAACCTGTATGAAACTCGACATAGGGTACAGATAAATCATCTACAATTTTCAGATCATCAACATTTGGCTCGATAAAAAGAGATACAATAATTCCCTTTTCGTTAAGCCTGGGAATAAGAACCTGCAAATCTTTTTTCATAGATGCAAGATTCAAGCCTCCTTCTGTAGTTAACTCTTCTCGTTTTTCGGGAACGATTGTTACCATATACGGGACAACATCCAGAGCAACCTCAACGACATCGGGAGAAATTGCCATCTCCATGTTCAGACGAGTTGTTACAGATTCTTTTAAACGATAGATATCGTTATCCTGAATATGTCGCCTATCTTCTCGAAGATGAGCAGTTATACAATATATATCACTCTGTTCGCAGATTTTAGCAGCCTCTACAACATCTGGGTATGGCACCCCGCGAACACGACTCAAGGTCGCTACATGATCTATATTAACACCCAATACCGGATATTTCATTAATATTTCCTACTTTTTAACTCGAATTGTAATAGTATCAGGAACTACTGCTATTATTTGAGCCGAATTTACTTTTTTATTTATAATAGCCCTGACCCTGCTGGTGACACGTAGTGAGCTTACTTCCCGGCCATCCTTGGTAATAAACTGGGTTGAATCAATATTCGATAAATCTGTCCAAACCCGAATGTCGTTATGTTCGATACGCGGTACTGATTTGTCACTGGTTTTTATATACACCTTGATTTTTTTATCAGGAATAATATCATAATTGTAATTCTCCATCTTGCCGAAAAGCTCAATTGTCTGTTCATAGTCGATAACGTTTTGCATATTGATAACCTGCACCGTAACCATGACATTCTCATCACTAACACCAGATACGGTATAGCCCTCCATGTCGAGTGGAACTGCCTCATGAATGCTCTCTGTTGCGTTAGCGACTGAAAGCGGCATCGTTTTAATCACATCAATATTCTGTATCTGATTATTAGCACCATATATGGTTACTCTATCAGGTTGCACAGTTATATTACCTTTTTGAAATCCGGGACTTACCTTCCCTGAAGTTTCGGGAACGACATAAACAGTTTTAGAAATCTTTTCTTCAACTGTTGCGAACATCCTGGTATCCATAAGTTTCAACGTAACGCTCTTTGGAAGATCCGGAGGTACAACAAGATCAACGTTATAGCGATATGTATGATTAACTTTGGGTTCTTTGAGATCAAGAAAAGCGCGTATGTTTTTCTTGTTAACAGCCTCTATATCTTCACTATTGCCCCTGATTTTAACAGTTACATACATCTTTTGAATATCAGAAACAACATACTCCGAAGACAGATTTTTTATCTCGGCCTTAACGCGAATGGCAAGTTCAGATTCTCCCTGCGTGCTGATATAAACCCATAGCATAACAGCCAGAAGAAGACAGATAACCTTTGCGACAAAATCCTTTGATTTAATAAAATCAATTATCAATTCTTTCTGAGATATCATTTTATTGAATACCTCTCTTCATACGCAGTTTTCGGATTCATAAAGAAAAGTATAATATTTTTGAGTTCTTCGCGTTTAATTCGCGGAAAAATTTTGCTATTAACCATTATTGCAATTTGTCCCGTCTCTTCTGATGTAAGAATCACAAGTGCATCAGTCTCTTCCGCAATTCCAAGGCCAGCACGGTGCCTTGCACCATGGTTCTTACGAAGTTGACGAGAATCACTAAGTGGCAGATAACAGGCTGCGGAAACGATCTTTCCCTGTTGTACAATCAAAGCACCGTCATGAAGTTCGGTATTCGGGAAAAAAATTGTCCTTATAAGCTCTTCAGTTATTCCAGCATTAATTACAACCCCGGAGTCGGCATAACTGCGTAAGGAGTTATCCCGTTCAAAAACGATGAGAGAGCCTATCCTCTCCTCCGCCATCGCTGCAATAGCATTTACTAATTCGTCAAGATGAAGAGAATCCTCTGGATCGATGTTTGCAAGCCAGCTACTCTGTCCGATACGACTGATGACCCTTCGCAGTTCGGGCTGAAAAAGAATAATTATTGCGATGAAGAAATATGAAGTCATGGCTGTTATAAGCCAGGTTAATGTTTCAAAATGAAGCAATTTAGCAACAATCCACAGAATAAAAACAAAAAGGAAACCGCGCAAAAGTTGAATAGCCTTGGTTTTTACAAGATAAGTGTAGGCAATATAGAAAATAACTGCTACAAGAACAATGTCGATAACATTCCGAAGATAATCCCAGAACATCGACAACCAATATACCAACTTATATAAAAAAAGATCCATGTTTTCTACACCTTTTCTGTTTTGAGCATTTTAAGCGACTCAAACGCCAGTTTATGTTCCTTAACATCATGAACCCGAATAATCGTGGCTCCACAATACAGAGCTATACTGTTTAAAGCAATTGTTGCCGGTAATCTGTCTTCAGCCGTTTCATAAAGAGCCCCAATCAGAGACTTACGAGAAAGACCAATAAGCAGAGGGTAACCAAGCGATAAAAAAGAATCAAGCGATGATAAAATCTGGTAATTATCATGAACACTTTTCCCAAAACCGATTCCTGGATCAACTATAATTTTGTTTCGGCTAATCCCCTTGTCAATAGCATATGTAATTTGCTCTTCAAGAAAACGTACAACCTCTTCAACCACATCGGTATAATCAGTTCGTTGCATCATGACGTCCGGCCTACCCGGTGTGTGCATCAGAACAATAGTAGCATTATAACTTGCAACAATATCTGCCATATTAGTATCAAATGTCATTCCACTAATATCATTAATAATAGCAGCGCCAACATCCAAAGCAGCCTTAGCAACCTCGGCCTTTGTAGTATCAACTGAAACTGGAACTTTACCAAGACGAACAACTTCTTTGATTACTGGAATAACCCGCCCGATCTCTTCTTTGGCTGATACCGAAGCTGCACCGGGCCTTGTAGACTCACCACCAACATCAATAATGTCTGCTCCCTCATCAATAAGCCTCAAGGCATGATCAATTGCAAGTTGAGAGTCATAATAGTGATTACCATCAAAAAATGAATCAGGAGTAATATTTACTATCCCCATTATCTTAATATCGGCTGATACTTTCATTATAATAAATCCTTAAAACAGATAAGCAAAACTTACAGTATGATTGTAGCCAAGGTCAATGTTATCAACTGATAGTGCATAGGCAAAATCGGAATTAAAAACTGTAAAAATACAACCGGTCGAAAACAGAGACTCTTTTACTCCGAGCAAAAATGAGACATTAGAAAAAAGATCATATTTAACACCAAACTTAAACTCACTACCCTCATCTTCAAATTTTTTGATTAATCCTGCTGATACTGTCATGTTAGCAGTTCGTGAAAGAATAGCAACATTAAACCGGAAAACCGGCTTGCCAAACTCATATTCATCACGGGCATTATCAAGTTGATTGGCCCGAAGCAGACCTATTCCGACATCCTGAACAACAAATCCAATCTGAATAAGAGGGATGAAATCAGTTTGAATACCTATGTCAAAAGCCGAACCGGCATAATTGGTATGATCAATATTTTCATATAGGCCTTTGGCAGTAATTCCTATCGAAGCGTACTCGGTAGGATATGCAAAAGAAAAATAGGAAACACCTGCCTGATATGCAGTATTTCCGGTGTGTGTTCCACTTTCATTATATGTATCAATATCATCCGAGTAGATACCAAAGGCACCAATCCCCAGAACCGCATTGTATATATTAAAAGCCCCACCAATAAATGCCGCCTCCCGTTCTGCCTGAAGAATAGTAGCGGACGATCCTATCTGAAAAAAGAATTTCGGAGTATCATCTGAAAGAAGCTCAAGATCTCGTTCAGATATTTTATTGATTTTATTTTCATGAAGATTAATACGAACGTCTTCACGAATGCTTCTTTTACGTCGCCGAAGATGTGTCAAACCAGCAGGATTCCAGTATATGGAAAAGACATCATTGCTAATAGCTTCAACAGCAGTTCCCATGGCTACATTATGCGCACCCACAAGGCCGGAACGGGAAAAAGCTCCTCTTACCCCGGTACTCTCTCCATGAAGAGAAGTAGAAAAAAGACAAGCAGCTGTAAAAATATAAAGAAGATTCTTACGATTACATATTATATTCATAAGCGACCATTATCTTGAAAAAGATTTTTAAAAACTGAGCTTTTCTGATGTATTTATTAAAAAACTTTATTGAATGGGAGATTATAACAATTAAATTCGTAACAAGAGAACTATATTGCAAATAGATATGTCTCATTTTTTTACCAGAAAACGAATAATATTTTTTGTAATCGAACCGGAGGCAAGGTCTTCAACAGAAACCTTTAAAATATAGAGCCCACTTGAGACCCTCTGCCCACTTGAACTGTATCCTTTCCAACGTACAGGGAAAGATGTATAGCGCTTTTTGAAAATCTTGTCTCCTGTAATATCGTATATTTCAATATCTATCGTAACTGAAGTTGAAGCATAACGTGACTCGGTATCAGAAATAGTAAGTGAACCACGGGATGGAATATATGGTACCGGATAGGCAATAATTCCTTTTGGAGCAGCGAAGGACACAGAAAAAGAACACAACAAAATTGTAAAACAGATCAAACTTTTTATTACTAGGTTATCAGGCACATTTTTATCATTCGAAATTTTCATTACTGTTCTCCTGTTTCCCAACTATATGTTACATTTAATTCAGTTGTAAAGCAGAATAAAATTGAAACTATTTCAACTCATCCCAGGCATGTTCGACTATAACGTCAACATTCGGCATTTGAAAAGGCTCAGTGTCATAAACAGAGAAATAGAGCAGAAATTCAATATTTCCCTTTGGGCCGGTAATTGGTGAGAATGTTAATCCTGCCGGTTTACAACCTGCTTTTTCTAAAGATGAAAGAACTCTTAAAAGAATTATTTTGTGAATTTCAGGAGACCTGATTACCCCTTTTTTATGCTCTGAGCGTTCAGCTTCAAATTGAGGTTTTATAAGAGCAACACCGGTGGCTTTTGGGAAAAGATCTCTGATTACCGGAAATATTTTTGTGAAAGAGATGAAAGAGAGATCAGCAGAAACAAAAGAGATCAAATCATCATTAAAGTCAGATATCTGCAGATGGCGTGCATTAGTACGCTCCATCACAACAACACGCTCATTAAAGCGAAGTGAGTAATCAAGCTGTCCATACCCAACATCAACAGCATAAACCCTGACTGCACCTCGCTTTAACATACAATCCGTAAAACCACCGGTTGACGCGCCAAGATCTGTCGCTATCACACCTTGAAGATCAATGCCGAATGAATCGAGTGCCTTTTCCAGTTTGTATCCACCCCGGCTAATAAAGGCTCCTTTAGGGCGTGCTACAGTTATGTTTTCGGTGCCCTCAACTTTACGCGAGACATCATAACAGGTTTCGCCGTCAATTTTTACCCAGCCTGCCAGTAGTTCCTTTTTTGCCTGTTCACGAGAACTACTCTTACCCGAAACTGATAGATATTTATCAATCCGTTCCATTGAGACCTTCATACAGTTGCTCGGCTATCTGATCTGGCAGTAGAGAATAAATTTGATCTATCTGTTCAACAGTTCCGTGGCATATGAATTCAGCGGGATATCCAAAATCACGGATGTTTCGCTGACGCAAGTCGGGATTAAGTGATGCAAGAATAGCTTCACCGAGCCCCCCTGAAAGGTAATGATCCTCAATCACAGAGTAATGATTATGCAAAGCAATAATGCGATTTATTTCCTGCATTGGCAATGGAGAAATCGAATGTAGATTCAGCACTGTGCAACTAATATTTTTAATACGTAAGGCACTTGCAACCTGAAGAGCATATGATCTCTTGATGCCGGCAGTAATAAGAAGAATGTCGCTACCACCTTCGTACAGATCAATCCCAAACGGATCATATGACAGATCTGAATCGCCGTCTTCGGCACAGCCACGCGGGTATCTTATAGCACATGGGCCGGTAATCATATTACCGGCACTGTACTCAATAACGGAACGCAATTGTGAGGAATCGGCAGGTGTAAAGATCTTCAAACCGGGAATTGAACGTGTAAATGAAATGTCAAAGAGACCATGATGAGTCTCTCCGTCTTCACCGACTAGACCGGCTCTATCAATAAGAAATCGTACTGGAAGATCCATGGCGGCAACGTCGTGAATGAGTTGATCATACCCACGCTGAAGGAAGGTTGAATAAACTGCAAAAAAAGGCTTATAACCATTTTTAGCAAGAGCTGCTGCAAATGTTACTGCATGCTGTTCGGCAATACCGACATCAAAGAATCGATCAGGGTATATCTTTGAAAAATCGTCAAGACCGGTACCTGCGGTCATTGCAGCCGTTATTGCAATAATGAGCGGATCATCTTTAGCCAACGCGCAGAGAGTTGCACCGACAACATCCGAGAGAGACTCTTTTTTTTCTGATTTGGGCAAACCAGTTTCTATATTAAAGGGAGAAACACCATGATACATTTCGGGGTTATTCTCGGCCGGTACATACCCCTTTCCCTTTACTGTGCGAATGTGAACAATTTTTGGTCCGTTATTAATTACCTTAAGCTTGTTAAATATGTCTATAAGATGTGTAAGATTATGACCATCAACGGGCCCAAAGTAACGAATACCCAGGTCTTCAAAAAGTTTACCGGGAGTAATGATGTCTTTAATGTATTTCTTGGTTGTTTGAGCAAGCCGCTCAACTGCACGACCAAAAAAGGGAATAGAACGAAAAAAACGGTAAATTTGACGGCGCGTCTTGTTGTAAAAACGCCCTGTAATTATATCTGTAAAATATTCAGAGAGTGCTCCGACATTTTCTGATATTGAATGATCATTATCATTGAGTACAATAATTACATCCCGCTTCATGTGCCCTATGTGGTTAAGAGCCTCAAAGGCCATACCACCAGTCATAGAACCATCGCCAATTACAGGAATTACCTGATAATGCTGATTTTTTAAATCGCGTGCACACACTTCACCGGCTGCAAGTGAAAGCGAAGTACTGCTATGGCCTACATTGTAACTGTCATATAATGACTCACTGATTTTTGGGAAACCACTCATTCCTCCGCATTGGCGCAGTGTAGAAAAGATACCATGTCGCCCCGTTAGAAGTTTATGTGCATATGACTGATGACCGACATCCCAGATGATACGGTCAGTAGGAGTATCAAAGACATAGTGAAGCGCGATGGAGAGTTCGACTACACCAAGAGAAGAGGCAAGATGTCCTCCGTTTTCAGAAACAACAGAAATAATCTGACTGCGAATTTCAGCGGCAAGCTCCGTCAACTCACGGGTTGAAAGCTTTTTTAGTTGAGCGGGATTTTGAATTTTTTCAAGAAGCACATATCTTTCCATAATGGTGTACTGCTCAACTCTGAACAGTACACCGATAAAATATAATACAAGAGAACTTATTTTGCATATTCAAGGACACGTGTTTCACGGATTACGATAACACGTACGATTCCCGGATATTTGAGTTCTGATTCAATTCGGGCTGCAATCTCACGAGCAAGAAATTCAGCCTTCTCATCATTTACTATATCATTGGCCACGATAACGCGTATTTCACGACCAGCCTGTATTGCAAAAGATTTATCGACACCGGTAAAGCTGTTTGCAATATTTTCCAGATCCTCAAGCCGCTTCAGATAGTTATCCAAAGATTCACGGCGGGCCCCAGGCCGTGAAGCTGATATAGCATCGGCAATCTGAATAATGTATGCTTCAAAAGTTGCCGGCTCCTTATCGTTATGGTGAGAAGCGATGATATTAACGACCTTGTCATTTTCTCCGAATTTTTTTGCCATTTCGGATCCGACAATAGCATGAGCTCCTTCACCCTCTACAACACTGCCTTTACCTATATCATGGAGTAATCCGGCTCGTTTAGCAAGCTGAACATCCAACTTTAATTCACCTGCGATTATTCCAGCAATATTTGCTACTTCGATACTATGACCAAGAACATTCTGTCCATAACTGCTTCGATACTTGAGTTTTCCAATATGATAAAGAGCATCGCTGTTTAAACCGGGTATTCCAAGTTCAAAAGCAGCCTTCTCGCCCTCGTCCATTATGTTATCTTCAATCTCTTTTGTTACCTTTTCTACGACCTCTTCAATTCTCGCCGGATGTATGCGACCGTTCAGAATAAGTCGCTCTAGTGAAAGGCGGGCAATCTCACGGCGAATTGGATCGTGACCGGAAATTACAACCACTTCAGGAGTGTCATCAATAATCATATCGACACCAGTTAGGTTTTCAAGCGTTCTAATGTTTCGTCCTTCACGTCCGATGATGCGCCCCTTCATATCATCTGAAGGAAGAGAAACAGTTGTTACTGTGTTTTCGGAAGTGTACTCTGTAGCATTGCGTTGAATGGCCGATACAACTATTTCTTTGGCTTTTTTATCGGCGGTACGTCTGGCCTCTTCTTCAATTTTATTGATCAGTTTTAATGACTCGAAGCGTACAGTATCTTCCAGCTCTTTTAAGAGCATCATCTTGGCCTGATCCTGAGTAAGATTGGCAATTTTTTCAAGTTCCTGACGATATCGTTCGAATTCATTCTGAAGTTCGGCTTCAATCTTCTGATTTTCAGCCTCTCGATGAACGATATCACGCTCCTTCTTTTCAAGTTCGCTGTTTTTAAAATCAAGAGATTCCTCTTTCTGCATTATGCGCTTTTCAACAATTGTCAACTCTCCTCGTCGTTCACGCATTTCCCGTTCAAGAAGGTTTTTCTCCTGAATTAACTGATCTTTTACTTCAAGCAATAACTCTTTACGTTTGTTCTCTGCATCACGCATAGCATCTTGTAAAATACGTTGTGCCCGTGATTCTGCAGAATTTAGACTTAATTTTCCTTTATACGAACGTACCAGGTAGCCGGCAATACCGCCTAGAATTAGACCTAATACACAAAGGAGGATAGAAGTAAAAAGTGGCATGGTTTCCCCCTGATAGATTTCAATAGTGGCCGGCTCAGAATAGCAAAATTGGAGCTATTGCTCTGAACGCAACCGTTTCATTAGTCGGGGAATAATACATTCGGGGACAAGTGAGGAGATATCACCGTTATAAACAGCGACCTCTTTTACAATTCGGGAAGATATAAATAAGTATTCAGCCGATGCCATAAGAAACAGGGACTCTACCCCGGGCGCAAGCCTCTTATTCATCAAAGCGATTGCGTATTCGTATTCATAATCCGCTATCGCCCTCAACCCCCTTATAATAAAAGAGACATCTCTTTTTATACAATAATCTGCAAGCAGACCGTTAAAGTGTACGACTTCAACGTTTTTAATATCACCACAGCAGCTCTCAATAAGCATTGAAACTCTCTCTTCAGCTGCAAAAAGACTCCGTTTGTCCTGGTTCCGCGCAACAGCAATGATAAGCTTATCACACAAGGATGAAGCGCGTTTTATTATATCCAGATGACCATTTGTAACAGGATCGAAAGAACCCGGATATATACCAATCTGCATAATTCCTCAACAACATTTAAACAATAAATTATTTAATTCAACTATTCGACAAATGTCAAGAAATTTTCAAATTACATTGATAATATTTACCCTATTTGCTTATGAATGGTATATTTCTGTAAAATGTTTGTTCAAACCCCTTTAGTATAGGCATAAATACGAGCTACAAGCATCCGATTTTACGAAGAATCATTACATCATCGTAAAAGAAGCCTTATTATCTTATCCTTAATTCTGCCGTAAGGGGGATAGCGGAATGGTAGATCGATCCTGGATGAACGGAACATAACAGATTTAGTTGCCGAAAAGGTGTCAAAACTATATCTACCATGGTAAGCGCCAATTCCACTGCTGCCCACTCCTCCGAATGGAAGTGCAGGGTTGGCAAGATGAACAATTGTATCATTCACAGTGACGCCTCCTGCGTTTGTCTGCGACAGAACCCTCTTTTGAACAGCCTTCGATTCAGAAAAAATATAGAGCGCAAGCGGCTTTGGACGTTTTCGGATGAATTCGAGTGAAATATCAAGATCATCATAGGTAATAACAGGTAGAATGGGGCCGAATATCTCATCTTTCATGATATCACTATTTTCAGATACATCCTCAAGAACTGTTGGCTGTATATAGAGTTTGCGATCGTTACTATCTCCACCAATAAGTACCGTACCCTGTTTTAAATAATTTTTAAGACGGGCGTAGTGGGAGCTATTGATAACACGGGCATAATGAGCGCTTTTAGACGCATCCTTACCGTAAAACTGGTGAATAAACTTTTCAAATTCAGTTATAAAAATCTCTTTTACTGAAGAATGAACAAAGAGATAGTCAGGAGCAACACATGTTTGCCCCATATTAATAAACTTACCCCAGGCTATGCGTTTGGCAGCCAGCTTAATATTTGCATCTTTGTGAACTATGGCTGGACTCTTACCACCTAGTTCAAGAGTCACCGGGGTAAGATTGTTCGCAGCCGCCTGCATTACTATTCTTCCAACTACAGTACTTCCGGTGAAGAAGATATAATCAAATCTTTGTTTTAAAATGTAGCTATTCGTCTTTACGGCGCCCAGTATAACATTCACATGCCCCGGGACAAAAGCCTTTGCAACCAGCTTAGCGATCAGTTTAGATGTATGACTGCTTATCTCTGAAGGTTTCAGAAGAACGGTGTTCCCCGCTGCTATCGCACCCACAAGCGGTGATAAAGCCAGTTGAAACGGATAGTTCCAGGGGGCCATTATCAGTACTGTTCCATATGGTTCCTTAATAATAGACGAAGAGGCCGGAAACTGGTGAAGCGGAGTGGAGACCTTGCGAGGTTTGCCCCATTTTTTCAGGTTTGCCTCAACATTGCGAATCTCATCAAGAATAAAGCCGATTTCAGTAGTATATGTCTCGGAAGAGGGTTTGTGAAAATCCCGAGAAAGAGATCGAATTATTGCACTCTCGTTTTCCTTAATAACTTTCTTAAGTGACTTAAGAGCATTTAACCGGAACTGCAAAGAGATAGTTTCACCCGATTCATAAAAAGTTCTCAGTTTTTCCAGAGCAGTATCAATATTTTTCATGTCTGCCTTCTCCTTTTATTTAAACCTGCTACTTAAAAACCCTATTTAGTAATAGAGCTTTTAAGATGTTGCATGAGTAAAACATAGGCTTTAGAAAAAAGCCCACGATATAGTAAAATGACCATCTTCAAGCTATTTATCAAGAATAATTTTTCAAATAGTGTCAATCAGCCAGATGATTAACCCATTTTTTTGAAAGAAACCTTGGGAAAGCTATAGCTATCTTTATAACCTCTTCAGTATTCATAATTACATAAACCAGAAGTGGATTCACATTAAAGTAAAAGGCGGCAAGAACTCCCCCACACACACCTACAAGATACATGACCCCAGGGTCGATAATAAGGATAAAACGGGTATCCCCTCCACTCTTAAGAATACCGTTAACCATAGTACTTATCTGCGATTTAAGAATATATATAATTGAAAAAATCTTGATGTAACGAAGAGCCAGTTCACGTGTAGAGTCGGGAATATTATAGACCGAAACAATAATTGGTGCGAGAAAATAGATAATCGTACCTACAAACAGTGAAAAAATAAACACAAGAACAAGTGAACGTTTTCCATACAGATAGGCTCTTTCTGATTCATTTTCTCCTAAGGTATTTCCAATTACAATTGATGTTCCAGTCGAGAAACCATCAATAAATGAAAACGCAAGACCCGACACAACGGACAAAATAGTAAAAGCCGCAATAGCCTCTGTTGATATACGGGCAAAAATCATATTGTACATAATCATTCCCAGCCCCCAGGCCACAGTGGTGATAATTGAAAAAATCATCACTTTGAATACGCGACGTATAAAAGTCAGACTGATATCAAACAGTTCACGCAGGGGTGCTGCAATATGAAGATCACGTGCATAGACAAGGATTACAAAAAGACATGTTCCTGTTGCATTGGAAATAAGCGTTGCAAGGGCGGCACCGCGTACACCCATTTCTGGAAAACCATGGTTTCCGAAAATAAGCAGATAGTTAAGCCCTGTATTTAAAATAACTGCGAATAACGAAGTCAATGTCGGCAAAAAAGGATGGCCTGTGCAGCGACATGCGAAAGAGAATGAGAAACCGATAGCCATGAAAATATAGGTTGCACCAACAATTGAAAAATAGTCACTACCAATAGCGATTACAGCAGTATCTGTTGTAAAAATGCGCATTATATATGACGGGAAAAAAACTACAGAAAGGGAGACAAGGCCGCAAACCGTTACACCCGTGATGAGAGAGACTCCTAAAAGACGGTGAATATTGGTCAGATCTTTTTTGCCCCAGTACTGTGCATGAAAAATGGCCGCTCCCGAATTCAGACCGAAAAGAAAAACTATCAACAAAAACATAATCTGAAAAGCAAGGCCAACTGCGGCAATAGAGACAGAACCCAATTGACCAATCATAAAGTTATCAACAAGCCCCAGAAGTGATATGAGAAAAATCTCTATTGCAACTGGAAAGCCGGTGATAAATAGTTTTTTAAGAAACAATCGATCTTCAAATAATCCGTAAAACATGGGCACCTCACACAGATGAAAATTGAAACATAAGGATTATTAGCATCCCGTTTTTGTCAATTGCAAAGATTACAAATACGTTATTTTTTCTATCCTCTTCATAACTACTTTACATTTATCTGTAACAGTAGGTCATGGTATTTGTATGAATATAGATGAAATCATAATTTATGAAGATAATCACCTGATTGTCTTGAACAAACCTGCGGGAAGCCTGTCTCAGGGAGACTCATCTGACCGTATCGCGCTTAACGAAGAGGTAAAAGAGTTTATTAAAAGGCGTGATTCAAAACCAGGCAACGTTTTTATAGGTATTGTTCACCGTCTTGACCTGTATGTTTCTGGCGTCCTGATTTATGCCAAGACTTCGAAGGGTGCTGCACGTTTAAGCGATCAGATTCGAAAACGTAAAGTTAGCAAATTTTACATCTGCATGACCGAACGAAGCGAGGTGACTGTTGCAGACGAGACCTGGCATAACCATACTCATATGTATACACGGAAAGGCAACAAAACCTATGTAACCGGACCGAGAGATAAGAGTGCACAACAAGGTGAACTTCTATTCACGACACTTATTACAACAGAAAAACATGCATTGCATCTGGTTAAACTTATAACGGGTCGCAAACACCAGATACGTGCAACCTTCTGCGAACTAGGAATACCAATACTGGGTGATCGCCTCTATGGTTCAAGACACAGTTACCCACAAATGATCCTGTTGCACTCTCTGATGGCAAAATGCCTTCATCCAACGATTAAAGACGAGAGAGTCTTTACGGCTACAATTCCCGCTGAATTTATCTCATTACTAGGTGATGTGCGAAAAGACACCCACTCCCTGATATCAAATTGTATTGACAATTGCCCGTAATTAGCTATATTTAAGGATGTTCAGGTTGAGACATTTTTTAATTTCAATTTGAAAATGTAGCAAAATAAAGATCATCACAAAAGGAGACTATATGAAAAACTTTCAAAAAGCAAAAGAAAAATTTTATTCAGTAACGCGTAAATTTGCAACAACAACAGGGGATTATGCTCATCTGACACGGTTAACAATGGAGATAAAAGGTTTTGAAACAAAAATTAACACCTTTTACACGAAAACAGGAGAGTATGTGTTTGAAAGTATAGAAGCCGGCTCATTGAGTGAAGATAAAACATTAAAAGATTATTGCGAAAAGATTCGTACGTTTAAAAAAGAGATTGATACGCGAAAAGAAGAGATTAAAGATATTCGCGCACACGAAAACGAAAACGAAGCTTTTGATACAGAAAACAAACATGATACTGACGAAGGAAAATAGATGCCCCTATCTTCAAAAAAAATAATCGAAGTTATCAACTCGGTTTCAGAACCACTGTTTAACCAGGCCACTATCAGAAGTTTACTGGTTGAACAGTCAGCTAAGACCAAAAAAGGTAAAACAAAAACTCTTACACAGAAAGAACAGAACCGAATTAATGATCTGTTCTTTCTTCTTACTGCAATAGGTTATCTTGAAACCAGAGGCTCCCGTTTCGAATTATCAAAAAACTTTGATAACACAGGGAAGATCCGAATTACCGGAAGCGGAAAAGGATCATTGAAAATTAGTGATTTCACAATTCAGTTCCGTAAAGAAGACATAATGAATGCGCATAACGGAGACACTGTTGCATTTGCTTTAAATGAATACAGATCTGATTCCTTTTTTGGAAAAGTTACTTCAATTAAAAAGCGACATAAAGAGATCTATTATGCTAAAGTTTCTAAAAAGACAAGCGGTATGATATACTACCACCTGATAGATCTTCCTGGTCAATTTTTTGCAGTATCTGCACGACATGAAAATGAACCAAAACCTGAGGCACTTGTCGTTGTAGAACTTACTGGAAAGCAACTTGGAGGACACCCTGAATGCACGCTATTAAGGGTTGACCTCGGAGACAATGAAGAACTTGATTTTGAACGTGTTGTCAATAAATTTAACCTGCCGCCATCTTACGGCAAAACTGACAGCTCATTGTTTGCTCACATGTTCAAAGCTGAAAGACATGGTCGCACCGACTTCAGCTCTCTTGTCACGGTAACCATTGACGGTGAGCATGCGAAAGATTTTGACGATGCGGTCTCTTTTGAAAGCACAGAAAACGGCTATCGTCTCTATGTTCATATTGCAGATGTTTCAGCATATGTTCACAAAGGTGATGAGCTCGACCGAACGGCCCTGGAACGCGGTAATTCATATTATCTTGGAAACAGAGTTATTCCGATGCTTCCTGAGGTTCTCTCGAACAAACTGTGTTCGCTTCGTGAAGGAGAAGAACGCCTTACAGTTACAGCAATTATTGAATATAATCATGAACTTAATATTTTGCATACTGAATTTCACCGTTCTGTAATTGTCGTCACACGCCGTTTGACCTACACCAATGCCGAGACCTTAATCAATGATGAGGAAGAACAAGCTGATGATGTTTCAAAACTCGTAACTGATCTGAACAGGTTTGCACAAAAACTGCGAAAAATCAGGATTGCAGCCGGACGGATAGATCTGGATCTTACAGATTTTGAATTATTATATGATGATGAAAATCGTTTCACAACAATTGGTATTGCAAAACGACTACGAACACATGAGCTGGTTGAGGAGTGCATGCTTGCAGCGAATGAGGCCGTTGCCCGACTGCTACGTAAAAAGGATATTCCGGCTTTGTACCGAGTTCATGAAGAGATCTCTGATGAAAACTGGTTCAAACTGAAGAACTTTCTTGCTATAATGGGTATACCTGTTAAACGTAATCGTAAAACAGCAGTTCTGCTTCAGCAAATAATAGATAACTATCGAAGCAGTGACTTCTCATACCTCGTGAATCTTGTAATTCTTAAATCCATGATGCAGGCTTTTTACGGAACCTCTCCGATGGGCCATTTCGGGCTCGGCTTCAAGGACTATACACACTTCACCTCGCCTATCAGGCGCTACTCTGATCTTATTATACACCGAATAATCAAGGCTCATATTTCCGGTAGTGATAATGCCTACACAAAAGAAGAGCTTGTTCCCATAGGTGAGAAATGTTCTGAGATGGAACGGGTTGCCCAGAAAGCAGAGAGAGATTTGTATAAGATCAAATCGTGTCGTTTAATGGAAAACAGTATTGGTGAAGAGTTTACCGCTATGATATCAGGAATGTCAAAATTCGGACTCTATGCAGTTTTGAAAGAGAAGCCAGTTGAAGGAATGATACCGTTCATGTTGATGAACGATGACTATTACGTTGTAAACGAAGAGACATTTACTGTGCGTGGACGTAGCAAAGGAAGAATTATCACCCTGGGTGACAGTATAAAAGTTACTGTCGTCAAAGCCGACCACCTCTCTGGACAAATAGACCTGGTCCCGGTTGACCTGAAGCCTGGTAAAAAAAGTAGCCCAAAAGATGATGAGAAAAATTCAACGCGCAAGAAAGGTAAAGAACACGCCTTTTCGATTTTTAAGGGAAAAGAAGACAAAAAGAGAGGGCATCGAAAAGGTCGGAAGAAAAAGCGTTAACTGAGTACAAATCTAACTACATAAAAAACCACATAAATCCGAGAGGACAACATGAAATACTCATTAAAGGAAATTATTGATATGGCTGTTGCAATTGAAGACAATGGAGTCTATTTTTACACTCAATGTGCTGAAAAATTTGAGGAACTAGAAGATTCATCAAAAAAGGAATTTTTCAGAATGCTTGCTGATGAAGAGAGTGAACATAAGAAAATATTTTCTTCACTGCTTTCAGAGTTACCTCAAACCGAAGGGGATTTTACTGAAGAGTACTACCTGTACCTTAATGCAATCACGAAACAACAGGTTTTTAAAGACATCAACTCGATTGACAGCTACATGAAATCGATACAAAGTATTGGAGATATTTTTATAACGGCCATACACACCGAACAGGATTCAATCATGTGGTACCGGGAACTTCTGGACATGTATAAGAACGACAAGACCCGATCAATTCTTAATACATTAATTGCTGAAGAAAAGAAGCATATCGTAAAATTATATAGTATAATGAATCCCTGATAAAACAAAAAACCAAATTGCAATAAAGGCCGATGGCCTGCAGTTTTACAATGGAAGTCTGATATGATTGAAAAAATGAAATTTGGAAAAACAGGCCATGAAAGTACACGCCTTATTTTCGGAGCTGCAGCTCTATGGTCTTCATCTGTTGATGATGGCAAGCCCGTGCTCAAAATGCTTCTTGATGCTGGCATCAACCATATTGATACCAGCGTAAGTTACGGAAATTCGGAAATGGTTATTGGTGACTGGATGGGCAAGCACCGGAACGACTTCTTTCTTGCTACCAAGATTGATGCCAGAACCAGTATAGATGCAAAAAATGAGATGGAACTGAGTTTAAAGCGACTTCAATGTAAGACGATCGACCTTCTACAGATGCATGAAATTGTAGTTGAAGACGAAGTTGATACCTTTTTTAATGATTCTGGAGCATACCCAATTTTGCAGGAGGCAAAAAAAAGCGGCAAAGCGCGTTTCACCGGTATCACATCTCACGGATTTAATGCCCCTGAACTGCTGTTACGATGTATTAAAGAAGGTGATTTTGATGCCGTTCTTTTACCGTATAACTATCTGTTCAGCAGGAACCAAGATTATTACTCAAAATTCACAGTTTTAAGAAACGAGTGCAGAACCAGAAATATTGCACTTCAGACAATGAAATCGATTGCTCGGGGACCATGGAATTCAGCAACAAGGAACCGTACAACCTGGTATCAACCTCTTGAAGATCCGCATGACATCAAGCATTCTGTTCATTGGCTTTTATCACATCCTGAACTATTTGCTTGTAGTGCCGGCGACCTTGATCTTCTACCGGATATTATTAAAGCAGCATCACTACCGGTAAGACGACCAGATGATGACGTTATGCAGACTATGGTAAGCCGTCTGCGCATGAGTCTTCCGCTACAGCACCAGTGGCCACGTTTGTCTCAGGAATAATACAGAGTGAAATTTTAACAATTTAACTTAAAGCTGCATTTCTATAAGAAAAGCCCGTAATGCAAAAATAGTAAAAATGCATTACGGGCTTTTTATTCAACTTATAAACTATACCGCATAACAACGCTATTCTTTTTTATCTGATCCCGACAGAAACTTGTTAACAAAAGGCATTATCATATCAAGAGGTATGGGGAAAACCGTTGTCGAATTGTTTTCTGTTGCAATCTGCTGAAGGGTCTGAAGATAACGCAATTGCACCGAAATTGGATGTTTTTCCATCTGTTCTGCAGCCTGAACCATTTTTTCAGCCGCCTGCTGCTCACCTTCCGCAGCAATAATCTTTGCACGTCTTTCACGCTCAGCTTCAGCCTGCTTAGCCATTGCCCGCTGCATCTCTTGTGGTAGATCGACATGTTTTATTTCTACCGCCGAAACCTTGATGCCCCACGGGCCTGTCTGCCGGTCAAGAACAGTCTGAAGATCTGTATTTATCTTTTCCTGATCAGAAAGAAGTTCATCAAGCTCGACACTGCCAAGAATTGAACGAAGGGTTGTCTGAGCTAATTGAGAAGTATTGTAAATATAGTCCTCAACTTCTATAACAGCCTTAATCGAATCAAGAACCCTGAAATAGACAACAGCATTAACTTTGATAGAAACATTGTCTTTCGTGATTACATCCTGAGCCGGAACATCCATGGCAACAGTTCTTAATGACACCTTAAACATCTTATCGACAAAGGGAATTAATAGAAAAAGTCCCGGTCCTTTCGGCTGCTTTAACACTCGCCCTAAACGGAAGACAACTGCTCGTTCATACTCTTTGATGACTTTAACCGAAGCGGTTAAAATAGCAAGAATCAGAACTGAAAAAAACATAATTGTTGTAAGATTCTCAAAACCCATAATAATTTTCTCCTCTATTTATTTTTATCTTCTGTGACTATTAGACTCATTCCATCCACACCTGTAACTCTGACCTTTGAACCTTTGGAAATACTACTGTCAGAGTGAACATCCCACAGTTCACCATGTATATATATTTTACCGCCGTTTTCAAAATCTATCACAGAAGCTGCACTACCGGACTGGCCGATAAAACTCTCTACTCCGACTTGAACTGTTGAGCGATGAGCAGAAACTACAGCTCGCAAAACAACTACCAGCAGAAATATAATGAAGAGTCCGGTGAAACCGATGGTAACCCACGAGACCGAAAACCCCTGAATTGGATTGTCAAAAAGAAGCAGAGCACCGCTTATGAAAGCCATAAGACCTCCTATAGTCAATAGACCGTAACTGGTTATAAAAACTTCGAGTGTAAATAGCACAACAGAAGCCGTAATAAGAAGTACACCGACTGCCGAAACGGGTACAATTCGAACTACCATTAGAAAGAGAAAGAGTGAAACGACTCCGATTGCTCCAGGGAAAATAAGACCAGGGTCTTTAATTTCGATGAAAAGACCACCCACTGCAATAATCAGTAAAATCATAATCAGCTGAGGGTCAGCAAAAAAATTGAGAAACTTGTCTCCCCTGTTCATGATATACTCTTTTACGACAATACCTGTTGTTTTAAAGGTAAACGGATCTCCCTGGAAACTAATCTCTTTACCATCAATCTGTGACAGAAGATCTGCTTCATCATCTGCTATGTAATCGACAATACCTGCTTTCTGTGCCTCGATATAGGTACTTGAAGACGCGTTGATTATTGCATCCTCTACCCACTCCTGATTCCGCCCTTTCTGTTGAGCAAGACTTCTGCCATAGGCTACCATATCATTAAGTATCTTCATGCCCATGACATCCTTTTCATCCGATGAATTATCATCCTTTGCAAACGGAACACCAGGTGAATAGGGATGCATAGCGCCTATTTCACTTCCTGGAGACATTGCATTAATATCTGCTGCAAGCATTATGAAAGCTCCGGCAGAAGCAGCTTGTGCACCTTTTGGTGAAGTAAATACAACAACAGGTATGGAAGAGCTCAGGATGGACTTAATTATATCACGCATGGAATTGACAAGGCCGCCTGGAGTATCGATAACGAGTAAGACAAACTGATTACCCTCCTCAGACGCATCAGTGATAGACTTTGAAATATGTTCGGCAACAACAGGATTAACGGAGCCAGAAAGATCGATACGAGCATATGAGGACTGAGCAGAAAAAAGATTGTTTGAACCTAAAAATAATATAAAAGTAAGCAAAAAATAGAAAACTGATTTCATTATTCCCCCGAAAATCAAGATCAGACAACATACCTGTCAATGTCACTTCTATAAACAAGATCAATATAATTAAAGAGTGCTTCAGTTGTATTAAAGTCAGAATTTAGAGAAGTAAACAGTAAAAGCGCTTAATTATGAAAATTTCCTCAGTTTATCCGAGGCTTTCATATAGAAAATAGCTGCCCTAATTGGGAAAGTCAAACATATAAATGGTTTAGGTCATATTCTTTCACCTTAAATACCTGAATCTAAGTTGTTTCCCCCCGCCTGCGGCGGGGGGAAACAACAATCTCAGAATTTTAATAAAGTATTATCCCCGCTTGAAGCCAGAAATCATCAACTTCAGAAATTTCATGAACCATTATCCCCGCTTGAAGCCGGAAATCATCAACTCCAGAAATTTTATGAAGCATTGTCCCCGCTTAAAGCCGAGTAAATCATCAACTGCAGAAATTTCATGAAGCATTTTCCTCGCTGAAAATCGGAGAAAATTATCAATTTCTGAAATTTCATAAAAATATTTTCCTCGCTGGAAGCCGAGTAAATCACCAACTTCAGAAGTTCCATGAAGCACTATAATTAGCCCTAAATTTCAATTTGTTCTTATTCCCCGCCGAAGGCGGGGAATAAGAACAAATTGAAAAATCAAATGAATAGATTTATTTTGACAAAACAGGGGGAGATATTACACTGTAATTAATTATATTCAGCCCTATTATGGCTCAAAACCAAGGATAATCAGATGAATTTTACCAAACCACCGGGAGTGGAAGATATTTTTCCAGATAGAATCGATTTATGGAACTTTATTATTAAAACAGCAAAAGAAGTCTTTACCCAATACAACTTCAAAGAGGTAGTTTTGCCTGTTATGGAATTTACAGAGGTGTTTGCACGCGGTATTGGCGATGAGACAGATATTGTTTCAAAAGAGATGTTTACCTTCGAAGATCGCGGAGGTCGTAGCCTAACATTAAGACCGGAGGGTACAGCATCTTTGGTTCGTGCCTTTTGCGAAAATGGTAACTATAACCGACTATCAAGTTCCAAATTTTTCTATTGCGGCCCTATGTTTCGTGCCGAGAAACCTCAGCGTGGTCGCCTGCGTCAGTTCAACCAATTCGGTGTGGAATTTTTTGGGGACGATTCACCATTTAATGATTTTGAAATAATCTCTGCCATGGATACAGTTACCAAACGATTGGGTATCACTGATTATAAATTACTAATCAATTCTATCGGGCTGGATACTGAACGATCAGCATATATAGATGAACTAAAAAAATATTATGCAGCTCACCAGGACGATCTTTGCGACAACTGTAAACGTCGATTTGAAACAAACCCTCTAAGATTGCTCGATTGCAAGGAGGCGCAATGCGGTAAACTTAAAGAAGATGTTCCGCGAATTACCTCGTTTTTAGGTGAAGAGAGTCGTTCTCACTACTCTGAACTTAAGGCACTTCTGGAATCTGCAGGAATTGATTACACAGAAGACCATCTACTGGTTCGAGGGCTTGACTATTACAGTAAAACTACATTTGAATTTACCACTACAGAACTTGGTGGACAGAATACCTTCGCTGCGGGCGGTCGATACAATAACCTGGTGGAACTTTTCAGTGGCAAACCAAAACCTGCAGTTGGTTTTGCCGCAGGAATAGAACGGCTCTACCTTATGCTTGAAGACAAATACCGCCCTGAATCATCGCTTGATATTTTTATTATACACACAGGTTCAGAGGCACAGAAAAAGGCTCTTTTAACAGCCTATGAACTTCGTAAAAACGGTATCTCTGTCGATTATGACCCAACTGGAGGAAGTTTTAAGGCGCAGATGAAGAAATTGAATCGTGAACGCTGCCATTTTATGCTAATACTTTCAGAGGATGAGATATTAGGTAATTACGCTACATTAAGAAACGCTGAAACACGAGAAGAAGTTAAAATTCAGTTTGACACCATGATAGAGAGTATCAAGGATATTCTTCAATTAAACAATAAGAAATAAAGTAATATCAGACGTTAACGGACAATATAAGGATAATTATGAAGACATCTCTTTCTAAAATAATGGAATCTTATCCTTTTTTAGATGAATCGGTAGCCAAAGAAGCCTACATTTTTGATGTACTTAATGAAATTGTCTCTGTTCAAAAGGGTGTCGAGAAGGGTCAATCAAAATACTTTGCAACAAAAGAGCATATGTATAAGTCACGTTCTATCAGAGTACCCTTTACCCCATTAAGAGATAAAAACATTCTTTTCCTTCTTGAACTGCTAACTTCACGCTATCCGGAATACATAAGCACTATTATTCATTTCGAAGTATCGGTTGATGAAAAAACCAAAAAATTGCATGTTAAAGAGATAGAGGAGTTCTGCTATTCACTTGCTGGCGAAGAGATTGAGCGCCTTAAGAAATTGCGAGATGCAGAATCACGCGCTTCGATATCTGAACTGGTAGCCAAATTTAGAGTATTTAACCTATCACGTCTTATGAATGAGGTATGCAGTAAGAAAGATTTTAACCGTGTTCTGCAACAATTAACAAATAATGATATATTTACCTACAAGAGTGTCGAAGTTAAGAACAACAAGTTTTCTCCGATTATGGAGCTCTGTTTTCACAAAAAAAATTATGCTGCAGTAAAAGGTTCGCTGAATTTGCAGGTCTTCAAAAATATCATGGCCAATTATCAGGATATGATAAACCCACGTTTACGAAATTATGGGATTATGAATGCAGAATTTTCCGATTATAAGGAAAACAAAATTGATTACATTTTGCACATAATGCTTGAAGACTTAAAATCAACCCTAACACCCAAAGATGGAGTAGCAGTTTCTAACTTTAAATCTCTTCGGGACTGTATTATCAGAGTCGAAAATGCTCTGGATCCAGTTAAGGTGTATAACAATGAAATCCTGGTACATATACGAAAAAACAGAATCTGTACTGCATCTGATATTGCAGCTTCCATTCTCGCAATTGATGAATCGATTGTTCGTTCTTGGGCTACAGAAGAACAGCTAAAAAAAGAGAAAATTCAGACATTTAAGGATGCATCCGGTGCTGTCTTTTATACTTACTGCCCTGTAATTGTTCAGGAGTTCAAAAACTATTATAACCTGATTCGTTACGACCAGGAGAAATTTGAACAACTATCGCCTACCCTTCAAAGAACAATCTCTACGAAACTTCAGGGGATATCTGAAATTGCATCACGTATATCAGCACAGGGTGACGCAGTTTCTATTTTGAAAATACCAAAAGATGAAATTGAAACATTTTTAGAGTTGATTGAAGAGTATCAATCATGGCTAAAACAAAAAGAACTGCGTAAAGAGTTCTCGACAGTTGAGTTAAGAGGAAGCACCAGAAACAGCTCGGTTTTTGGGGCACTTATCAATGCCATTAAATCAATTTTTGGTATTTTTTCAAGAGACGACAGTGGGAGCGAAGAAAAGAGTGGAGAATATGCTTCGACATCATCAGGCACTGTTTCAAGACCGAAACAACTTACACGTGAAGCAAAAACTGTATATGCCCAGACTCAATCAAGAAAGGGGCCAATACTCGCATTATCCGAGTTTATTGAATTAAGCAAAGAAAACGACAAGCTGATAGACCAGATCATCAATGACATGCGCAATAATAACCTTAAGATTATTATGCCAGTATACAATGCCCGGAAGGTTTTATACCCAAAACGAAGTTCAAAACTTCTTATTCCTGACATAGAGTATTTACTAATAGATCCGTCGGCAATAAAAACTTCGGAGTCCATAACCAAATACGTAGATTCACTTGTTGGCTATAAGCTGAAAGACGATATTATCTCGGGTTCAATTCTTATCCATATTGAGAAGTATCTTCGAAACATTCATCGACAACAGAGAGCAAAGCTGCGAACCAAAAGAGCCCAGCATCAGCATCTTAAAAACAAAAGCCATAAATAAAAAAAGGGGACTATATTAGAAAACCAGTCCCCCTCTCTTGATAACTTCTTAACCAAAGAATTTTATCAGGCCTTTGGACACTCTCCACCGGCTGCACACGAACATGGTGTAGTAGCATCACTTTTTTTAGCTGGTTCGTTATCCTTACCAGATTTATAATCATTCACATAAAACCCTGAGCCCTTAAAAATGATACCTGCTCCTGCTCCAATCAATCTTTTGACCTCGCCTCCGCACTTTTCACATTCGGATACCGGCTCTGCACTCATTGAATGAAATGTTTCAAAGGTGTAACCGCACTCAAGACATTTGTAGTCATATGTTGGCATTCAAGAACCTCTTAACGTCTATATTTTAAAGATCAGACAGATCATAGAAAAGCAAACCGGTATTATGTCAAGAATTTATGATAAACCCAGATTTATTATTTTCTTTGCAGAAATTATCAATCTGAGACTTCACTTCTCCGCCAGAGGCGGAGAGAGTAAAAATACCTATCTTGTATTCATAAGATACGAATTGATATCTATTCCATACTTCTCAAAAATAGAATTTGTAGCTATGTCGAGCTGAACGAGTGCAATATTATATCCTATTAAGGCCTGTAACTCGTTCTGCTGACTATCAATGTAAGCATCAAGACCATTCTTTACAGTTTCTGCTGTAAATCGACCTCTGCGCAAATTAGCCTGCATTTTATTATAATAGACTCCAAACTGAATTCGAACATATTTTGTTTTCTGATACACAGCAAAGCTTGTCTTTACGTTATCCACCTTGCTTTTAATATCATCCTTAATTTCACGTTCACTCTTTTGAATACCCAGTTCTGCCTGACGCATTTTAAATTCAGCATCTCTAATACTGATTTTTTGACTGGGATTTGACAAGGGATAGGTAAGACGGGCACGAACATCATAGGCGTTGCCCTCTAATGATAAAGCATCACCCGTAGCTTCACCAAAACCTTCACGAGATCCATATGATCGCAGAGTGCCGGAAACAGCAAGCTCTGGTAGTGCTTCGTTTTCATATAAACCGACTTCAAGTCGGGCACTTTTTAACTGTAGTTGCGCTGTTTTATAATCAGAACGACGGGCAAGTGCAGTATTTATTAGAGCACTTTCATCAAGATCTGGTAGCGCTTTTATCAACTGAACCGTTTCACCAATTTCGACTTCATCATCTAGATTGAGAAGAGTTCGTATTTTCCGACGACTGGCTTCAAGATTATAGCGGGTATTGTCCAGAGCAATCTGTGCACCAGAGACCAAAGCATTATAGTAATTCTGTTCAAAACTTTCAGACAGACCTAAACGAACATTTTCATTAACGATTGCACGAACTTTGCGGGTCTCGGTCAGTTTTTTGCGGGCATTAGAGTAGGACTCCTTTGCTAAAGCAAGTTGCCAAATATCAATAATCAGACCCGCTGAAACAGCAGAAATCTGATATTTTAGCATTTCACGCTGCATATCTGCACCGTTTCTCATAATTGCAAGCTGTTTGCGATCATTTACACCAAAACCGTTTTTGAGTAACTGCTGTTCTACAGATACAAACAGAGCTGGAGTATGGGTTGCCCCTCCACCCGGCATTAACTCGACAGGGCCGGCTCCGAAATCTACAACAACAGGGTCTTTTGACAGGTCGGTATACTCGTTGGCCACCCCACCGGTTACAGTTGTACCGCTTGAAAATGCCTTAACAAGAGCAACCTGTGTATCCCAAACCTTTTTCTCGCTACCAGTCGAGGCCTCAATGTTAGAAGGATATGTTGTTACACCATACCCCGTTTCTGCGTTTATATATGCCGCATATTTTTGTTGAAACTTCTCATAGTTGGAATCCGCCATTGATGCGTCATACCGCTGAGATTGCAGATCAAAGTTCCTCTCAAGAAGTATCTGGAGCATCTCAGCCATACCAACTTTCTTACCATCGATGGTGAAATAACTTTCAGAACTCACCCCTTTCGTGGCAGCTATTGAAACAGCAGAAAAACAGAATATTAGTGTAAGTATAGTAAATAATTTTTTCATTCATGAACTCCTATATAGAAATCAAGATAATCTCAAAAGATAATAAAGGCTTCAAAAGATTAGTTGCGATGTTTATTTTAATGAGGATATAGTCAATAAATATTTTAATAGACAGTTAACTTGTAAATCAACACATATCTTAAAACCAGCCGAACTGAACAAAGAGATTGATCGAGAGATTATTAAACTCATCCGGTCTGAGATAGGCAACATCAATATCAGAAAAATAGTTATATCCGACACCTGCCCCAACACGAAGAAAACGGGTAACATTTACATTTACATTAAAGAAGGGATGTAGAGCAAAGAAACCCGAAGAGTTACTATAATCCTCGGTATCATCATCCATGTTTTTAGTCAAGGTGCACGAACCACCGCCCCCGATTAATCCGACTGAATAGGTCACTATATCTTTTGGATTAAAATAATACTGGAAATAAAATCCACCATAGCCCAAAGCCAGATACTGATCTTCCTGTTCATTATAATTATCTGTATAATCACCTAGTTTCAGTGGATTAACAAGCCCGAATCCTCCACCGCCAAGTACAAATTTGTTATTAATTATTACTCCACCGGCTCCACCTACAAAGCTGGCATTCGAATCAGAAAAGGGAAGCATGTAATACATCGGTCCTAGCATACCGGATATACGGAATGTACCTTTTTCTAATAGATAATCACCAGTATCTCCGTCATCGCCGAAAAGTTTCTCCATTTTTCCAAGTATTTTATCCGAAAACACCTCTTCCGCTTTTCCCCGCCAACGGGTTTTCTCCTTAACACCTCCTGAAAAGTCAGAAGATTGAAGGTTATATGATGCACCATCTTTGATAGAAATTGATGCTTCTGATACACTGTTATTATAATGATTATTAACTACGGTATACTTACCCGCAGAAACTGCGATTGAAAATTCTTCTCCATACGATTTATTGAATTCGGCTACAATATTATTTGAGTCATCGCGAACAAAAAGCCGTCCCTCAAGCTCCTTACTTATAACCAATTTGGAGGAAGAACTATTTATATCTGTTAAAACCACATCTCCTGTACCAATCATCTCAATATGATAATTCGGATGTTGCGGTCCACCTGTAGTCTTTTGTGTTCTGGCAAGAGTAGAATTATAGGCAAACTGATATACCTCATTCAGTGTGATTTTGCGATCCTGACTCACATCAGCAGCCCCCCTCATTCCTGTTAATACATAATGCGTAAAAAAGGAACCACGAATTGAATCTGACTCCTGAGATGCTTCGTCAGCAGAACTCGATGTCATGAATGCATTACCCTTCATATCGTATGAATTATCGACAAAAAAAGCGGGCTTCATTGTTCCACCCTTGGTTCGTGTAAAAGCACCGGATGAGCAGGAATCGAGTATAACTATTCGGACATCAACATCAAATGATTTTATATTTTTTTTGAGTTCTGTATACAGCACCTTATCATTCCCTAACAAAATTCCGGTCTGATCGGAGTGTCCCGAATAATAGAAAAAAACCTCAGTCTTCCGATATCGGTTTTTTTCTCTGTTAATTTTTTGAACAAGCCGTCCAAGCGAGGAATAATAATTACGTGGGTCAGGATTATAAAGTACAAAAACATCCTCATCATTTATTCCACCAATGGATGTCATAACGGAACGGAATGATGCAGCATCAGAAACCGCATACTTCAAAAGCACACGGTCATTGCCTCCATTATTCGCACCTATTATAAAGGCATACCTCTTGGTTGTAGAGGCAAACATTTGTGATTGAATAGAAAATAATAGCAAAACAAAGAAAAAAATTCTCTTCATTTTTTACTCCTTGTAAAGGATGAAGGACTTGAACTGAATATTGAAGTCATCGACATATGGTTCACTTTCAGGATTATTACCAGAAGTTTCCTGAAGTCTATTTTCAATGGATTTAATCTGAAACGGCTTTTTCGAAATAAACAAATAGAACTTTTCAAAATAGGGAGCATCATCCAGTACGTATGAATTGTCAAGCGTGACTCGTTTACCCTTTTCAATTGAACGTGATACATTACTATCAATTGGAAAATGGCGGGTTATTGTTCCGTTTCCATCAATCGAAAGAATAGCCCCAAAAGTACTGGTGTCATTCTGATATGCTATCTGCAAATGGTCGCCCGGCTTAACGACAGATCTGTTAGTGAGCACGATGACTCCAGTCTCACTCTTTTTATAGATATTTAGAGACGCACTTCCTTTGATACGTGTTACTTCACTATTTTCACCCAAATTTTGTAAGGTCTGTCGCGAATCACGTGGCATAAACATGAAAAGAGCCATGACTATGGCAAGTGCGGAACTAAAAGACAGAACGGTTTTGAAATTAAAAAACTGTGAAAAAAGAGATAAATGTCGCTTTGATATTAATGCCTTTTTAACATTTGAATCTTCTGCAGCTTTTTCTATCTGCTTTACCCGTAAGGCAACAGGATTTGCTGAAAAGAAATCATGATTTGATTCTTCAATTTTTAAAAGTCGAAGACGAGTTTGAACATCAGATTCAATAATATTTTTCAGATTATTATATGTTTCCTCAGGAAGTTCATGTAAAAGATACTGTTCCAGTGTTAAGTCGGTAATAAAATCGTTATCCATGATACTCCTCCTTGAAGGTCGCGGCAATCTGTTTAACCTTTGATAACCGCTTTCTTATACCTGAAACAGATAATCCGGTAACTTCTGATATCTGTTTCAGCTTCATTTTATCTATATAAAACATGACCGCTATTTCCCTCGTTCCCTCTTTTTCGTCCTCAAAAATAGTATCAAGGTATTCATCGGCAATAACTTTTGACTCGCCTTCATTATAACAGGCTATTGTATGTAAAACATCCTCTACTTCGGTCGGGCTAACGCGTTTTTCCGACTTGATAATATTCAGGCAGATATTTGTTGCGATGGTATAAAGAAGGCTGGATGGATACTTATGCTTAAGGCTCCCTTTATACCGTAACACCTTAACAAAGACATCCTGCATCGCATCCGACGCCCTGTCCTCGTCTTTTAGAATCGACAAACAGCGGCGAAACACCATCGGCCCGTATTTTATATAATATTCCTCGACATTAATATCCATTTGCAAACCCGATTTTCCTAATTGGCGCATAAGCACCCTGATTTTAAAACCATCCGTTATTTATCAACAAAACGGAGGTTCCCAAAAAGGTCTGCGGTCAGGTTCTGGATGTCAATTCCTTTTGTATTTTTAGCTACTTATCACTTCCGAAAATCACCAATGAAGCTGCACCGGTTGATAACTTCTTGAATACATGCTTAGATTCAAATATTAAGTTTAATTATCCAAAACATGGTTATTTCATAATTCCCAGTTATTAGTATAACAACATAGCAGCCAGTAGTGATACAATTTTGGTATGACTGATTTTAAAAAAAGCGGAATTAATAATAAGGAACTTCGAAAAATTACCATGTTCCAGAAGGAACCTCGTTTAAGTGCCTATTCTAAAGGGATTTTTCGCAAGCTCCTTGTTGACAAGTTAATTATTAGAGATACCCAATATTTGATTGAATGGAATTTGTAAAACTGGAAAGACCTCAAAATCAGGGTTTTAAGGCACCCTGTAATTTTCGATAAATTATAATAATCTGTTAAAGCAGATACTCAGTAATTATATATAAAAGGGGAAAGAAAAGAATCAGAAACTGTAGAGTATTTATTACAAACAACGAAGCGGCATATTCTGAGTCAAGTTTGAACAGATTCGCAGTTACAACGGAGTAGACTGCAACGGGCATCATGGACTCGACAATGATAATTCTGGCATAATGTGCAGGTAACTGGAAAACTGAAACAAATAATAGACCAAACAAGGGACATATTACAAATTTGATTCCTGTTAAAAAAAACGCAGAACGTGAAAAGATATTAAGAGATCGTATATTGTAACTTAAACCAAGCATGGAAAAAGATAATATTACAATAGGGAAAATGATAAAATCCAGATTAAGGCTTATTGAGGGACGCTCTATTCCGGCTGCGTTAAGAGTAAGAGCGGCAATTAATGCATAAAGCGGTAAATTTTTTGCACTAATAAGCCTGCGAAGAAGAGAACTGATGGAAACTTTTTCAGCATTACCACTACCTTTGAATGAGGCATAGGTAAAAATAAAGCCATAGGCAAAAAATGCAAAATAGATAATGTATATCAGGGTCAGAGCCAGCCCCTCCTCGCCGAAGAGAACATAACAGATAAAGGCACCCATTGTGTAGCCCTGATTAGATAATGACGAAGCTATTGTAAAGGTTTCACGGCGAAGGCCTGTTTCACGTATGAAGCGAGAAAGAATAAGTCCAAGACCGAAAGTTGCCAGAGCTGTGCTAATACCTGCGGCAGGAAGCCATAACAGACTAGCCTTGAAGGTTATATTCCATCCGGTCCAGAACGCAAGGAAAGGTTCAAGAAGAAAGAGATTTATCCGTATAAAAATATGGATCAACTTTTCACGATTTGAAATCCTGTTTCGCAGAACATTGAAAAGTAAAAAGAAGGTAACAATAACCAACTGAAAAATAATAAACCGCAGGTAGTGATTCACTAATTACTCCTTAACAAAAAAAATATATAACTTGGCGCTTTTAACAAACACCATTTTAAAATGCTTAATTCCCTCATCAGCCTTCACAAAAAGAAGTTGTTACAGTAAATTTTATTTATTCATAATCAGCGGGGATGTTATACTTTTAAACTTGACAACAATCTATATTTTTATCATTTTTCAGAAATGAACTTGCAAACAATTATCCTGAATAAAAGAACTATCTTTGGTGAAAATTCAACAATCATTGATTACCCCAAAATGAGATATGCCCTCATTTTTCTATTTTTATTATTTTCCCCGACGCTAAAGGCAGATATCCTTTTTTTTCAGGATAATAATTTTGATACAAACCCACATGCGTCACTGCTGCAAGCCCCGGTTTCACACGTTTACTATACCCGACCCTTTGATAGTTCAGACAGATATCTCGAATATTCAATAGGTGGTAAATTGCCTATAATCAGTTATCACTCAGACCAAATATCGGTACTTACCGGAGGTTACGGTCTGTTTTCTCCCCGCTTTGATCTCGACTCCGAATCCTTCAATCTCATTTGTGAAGATTACCTGGGAGGAGCTTTCATTGACATCCAATATAAAGATTTCATTATTTTGGCAAATTTATATCACATCAGCTCCCATTTTGGGGATGACAACCTATATTACAATAAATCAGAGTATGAAAACTGTGGCTATGAGGCCTTAAAAGGTTATCTGGACTACAAGTTGCATAAACTCTTTATTATTTCGGCAGGGTACGAACACAAACTATTGCGAAGGCCGGAAAATAAAATATTTTATTCAGATTCTGTTTTTTTGGGTTTTTTTATTGATTTCTTCACTGCAGGATACCCGCTGTTTCTTGAATGTGAAACAGAAATATTTTCCACCAGCAAATATCCTAATTTTGGTATCCGCACGGGGCTTTATCTTGGTTCGGCCCTGAATTCATTAAACGGCAAAACTGCCGGCAAAGGCAGACATGAACTATCTCTTCATTATTATAACGGATACTCTAAAAAAGGAAACCTTTACAATAAGCGTGAACATTTGCTAATGCTCGGGCCTGTCTATAGATTCTAGTCAGCCCACTCCCTATTAATGAATTTCAAGCTTTCCAGTTGCTACAATTTTACCAGAAACTTTTTCCAGAATTCTGAATGAAACCTCTGAATCAGTGAGCAGATTCAAAATGGCATGCAAAGGTACTTCAGGCTTAACAATTTTTTTAAAACGGGCAGATACCACGTTCACGACCGATTCTTTAGGCAAGCAAAAGGATTCAATAAAACAATTCTTTATAAAGAAAACAAATGCAATACCAGGCACTATTGGATTCCCGGGGAAATGTCCGTCAAACCAGTAGGAACCAACAGGAAACTGGAGATCCAGCTCTAATTGCTTTTCATTTTTTTTTACAATACTAAATAAGCAACCCGGATTAATCATTTCTTTTCAATAGCCTTCTCAATACAAGTGACAACGTCACCGATGGTACGAATAGTGAAAAGTGCGGAATCATCAAGTTCTATGCCATGTTCAGATTCAAGCATACTGACCATATTAAGAGCATCAAGACTATCCAGGCCCAACTCATCAAAAAGAAGGGCTTCCGGCACTATTTTATTGCTTTCTACTTCGAATTCAGAAATAAAATATTTCTTAATTTCATCAAAAATGTTTTCCTGATTCATTGTAACTCCTGGTCATTTCGATTATTTGAGCTTTTTAAAAGGAATCGGCTATAACTTCAAGTAACATAGCCTGTTTATCTAAATCGTAATAATTATTAAAATTATTTTTAAAATATCGATTGGATATTTATATAGCATAAATCTCTGTATATAACTATTTTTTGCAAGCTTTTATGGCAAGCAAAATTCCTTTAGTAAAACAAGTTTTATACAGATAATCCTCCACATAATCCACGCAAAACCCATTACTCACCAAAGTGTCACGTACCTCTTTTTTGCACCTTGCATGCAACCAAACACTTTGTCTCATGGCATTTCCAATTTGAGCAAAAAACCGAAACAAACTTTTGTGCGCAGTTGTTATTAAAATTGTCGATCCTGGTTTTAACCGCCGAGACAAATCTTCACATAGCAGATTAAAATCACTGATATATTCAATTGCTGAAAAAGAGACGGCTAAATCATAAAATTCGGCACTTTGAAACCCGAAAATATCAGAATGAACTATTTCTATATTAGATTGTTTATGCTTTACGGTTTTCTCTTCCAGAACATCCAGCATGTTTCTGGATACATCCACAGCGGTTACAGTCCTGTTCAATCGTGCTAAATCAAGCGTATATAAACCCGTACCGGCTCCAATTTCCAAAACATTGTTCTGTTTATCAGACACTAACGGCAAGATCTGAGAGACCAGATTGTACTCATATTTTCGAATACGTGAAATTGAGGTTTCAAACTGTTCAAGATCATACTTTTTTGCAAGATTATCGTAAAAATCAGATACAACGGTTGACGGAATAGCATTCGTAGCTGGAGCCGAAGGATGGTTCATGACTTCATGAAGTGATCTTATTGCATATCCTTTTTGTAAAATATTTTCAATTATTGTTTCGAGCTCACTTATCCACTTCTGAATATCCATTCCGGAAATGTAATTATCATGCAATAGAACAATAGCGCCTGGCTTAATCTTTTTGCCGATTTTTTTTGCCAAATTATGCCTTATACGATTTCCAGCATCCTTTGCCCGGCATGAAAAATTTACGCATAACAAATTGTATTCTGCAAGTAATGAAAACAGAAACGGGTTTGTTATCCCGACCGGAGGTCTGAAATAGCGAACATTCAAGGAAAATCTTTCCTTGAAATAATGCTGAAATTGTTCGATTTCATATCGTAGCTTTTGTTTGCTTTTCAGCATAATCAGCACATCATGTGACCAGGTGTGATTCCCTATTGAATGCCCCTGTTCAATAATCTGAGACACTATGTATTCATTACGACGAGCAAGAGTCCCTGTAAGAAAAAAAGTCGCCCTGATATTATATTTCTTTAATATTTCCAAAACAACGGGAGTTAACTCCGGAGAGGGCCCGTCGTCAAAGGTCAGTACTATATCCCGACTGTTCTTAAACCGGCTGATCACAGGAACGTAGATTCTCCATGAAGGGAAAAAAGGGGCAATAACAACAATAAGGACAATACAGAGCAATGGAATAAAGGCACTAACGGAAAGTCCGACTATGAGCATCACAATCGATAATTGCACCAACCCAAGCATAACAAAATAAACCGGACGAAGTACAGAAGTGGTAAATGAATGCCTGTTGCTCATATTTTATTCTTTACCGGATATTTCATAGGCGTAGATCATGTCGCCGAATTCGACGATAAGAGCCGGTTCTGTTTTCCGGGATGAGTACTCAATTCCATTAACAACAATAGAGCCATTTAGAACCTGCTCACAGGCAAGAACTGCAATAATGGATGATGAACTGTCAAATCTTCCGGTAATACTGATACCATCAAGCAGATGACGATACCGGTTAAACTCGGAGATAAATCGTCTGTACTGGTCATCAGACGATTTATCCGTTATCAAACATTCAACTGTACTATACCACACAACACCATACATATCATGACGATCGTTAATTATATCAATCAGTTCATCAACGGCACTGTGAGTATTTACAGAATAGAAAACAGGTTGTATACTCAGGCCCTGTTTGTTCGTACTCGCATTAACCAGCAAAAGTGCTCCCCCATCACAGCCATTTTGCACGCCATTAAAACGGGGATCAACGATTGGCAACAGTGTTTCATGGTACTGATCTGCCGCCCCCAGAAGTGCAGTTTCATTATTCTCTGATAAAAGCGAAGCTGAAAAAAGAGCCTGATAAAAGGAGGTGCTGCCACCAGTTAAGGTGACGTTAGCAGATTTAGCCTTACACATTAACGCAAGTTGTGCTGCAGGCGCATTATGAACCGATCCTATAAAATCTATAGCCGATCCGAAAGTTTCATTACTGGCAAAAAGCCGAGTGTAAAAATCGAATGTTTCTGACATCGGCCCCCACGATGTCCCTAAATAGACAGAATTGATCGCGGATACAGATGAACCTGCCGTAATTGACGAAGCAACAGACAAAGTAATCAGGGGAAGGCGCTTTTGACGGCGTACGGCCCGCGGATCAAGACCAACAACATTACTGGCGATATCGACCAGTCCGGCACACGAACCGGATTTTGCTACTGCATCAAGAGTAGCAGTCAGATTCCCCGCTCCGGTTAAACAGTTATAATCGACAACATTTAAAACTATTTTATCCAAATTAAAAGATCGTTTTGAATTATAATCAGTTGAAACCAGTAATGAGGCATTGTTTCCGCCAAAACCAAATGAATTTGACAAGACGGTTGAAATTTCCCTGTACGCTAAGCCGGTTACAGGAGAGAGACCAATTTCAGGATCTTCATGTGTAAAACCTGCATTAGGAGGTATTAACCCTTCAGATAAGCATATTGTTGAAATATAGGCTTCAATTGCACCCGAAGCAGCTAAAGTATGTCCCGTCCCACCCTTTACTGATGAAAATAGCGGAATTTGCGAACTGAACAGAGAACGAACAGCCTTTAATTCTGCCTTGTCGTTTTCCACCGTAGCCGTTCCATGTAAATTTATATAATCTATATCTGAATAATTAATTCCTGCGTCCCGTAAACTGTTTTTCATTGACCGAAGTGCTCCGTCACCTTCCGGGTCGGGCGACGCAGCATGATAGGCGTCACAGGACAGACCAACCCCTATCAGTTCACATACTGTGTTTAACGGCGGAGTATCGGCTGCCTCAACCATAAACAAGGCAACGCCCTCCCCAAGAATCAGCCCGTCCCGATATGCGTCTAACGGGAAGGAACCTTTTTTTGATAACAACTGCAAAGCATTAAAGCCATGATAGGTTAAGCGACACAATGTATCGGCAGCCCCAACCAGAATTCTATCCGCCTCTGATTTTCGAATCATCTCAAGGGCAATTTTAAATACAAGTGAACCAGATGAACAAGCAGTAGATACGGCAATATGTGGGCCTGTGCACCCAACATGGCGCCCTAAGTGTTCAGAAATGGAAAATATTGAATGATCCGGAGAAGAACCTCCACACTTATTTTTTATTATGCTTTCAGTACAGTCGATTCCCCCTGTTGTACTTCCAAATACAAGCGCATCAGGAGCTACCCCGATTTTTTCGAGTAATTTGTCAGCAGCATGAAGAGCCAGGCGGTGTGTTTTAGGGAGATCTGACCTGCTGGCAATATTTGGAATAATTACCGGTTTTACCAGGGGCGAATCAACAGGAAGAGGAAAATAGGTGCACTCAACGGAGTTCTCTCTAGCTTTTTGAAAATAGGCTGTTATTTCTTCATGCGTCTCCCCTATTGGAGTTATTGCAGAAACAGCAGTAATAAATGCACGTTTCATTATTTTGAACGATTCTGAGCTACAAATTCGGTCAAAGAATTAATGGAAGAGAAAACCTCTTCTCCCTTTTCTTTTGTTTCTATTTTTACACCATAGTCCTGATCCAGCATTAATACTATTTCAAGAATATCTATCGAATCGATACCATAATCACCAGTAATGAATTGTTCATCATCTGCAATATTTTCGGCAGACACCTGAAGATTAAGAAGTTCTACAATTTTGGTTTTCAGTTCCTGTTTTAGTTCCATTTTTTATCCTTTTTTTTCTGTTTTAAACATGTTTATTGGGATTCTCTAATAATTAAGCTTTAATCAAGCAATTTGCATAAAATTCCCTTAAAATGGGCGGTTTAACAGGATCGCCCTGCTGAATATGTTATTTTTTTGAAGTTTCCTATTGAGCGCATCTTCAAGAAGTTTCCCATATTTTTTACATGTTCATAATTAAAGTTTAATTTTGGCAATATTTTTTTTCGATTAATAATATGGTATCATTGCAATACTATAGTCAATCTTACTCATATTTGTTACTTGACAATCATAAGACAAAAAAATAGGTATTACAACAATTGAAAAATATATATTTGCAGAAATGAACATGATGAACATCAACATAGATACTTTAATACCTCACAGAAATAGAATGAAACTTGTTGGTTCTCTCATTGCCAGCGACGAAAATTCAGGAAAGGTTACAACTATTGTAAAACCCACATGGCCTCTTGTTTACAACAACTATGTTGACTCAATTATATGTATCGAATTGATTGCCCAAACCATAGCTGCTTCAATCGGAAGCCAGAATGCTGAAAAAGAGCAGGCTGGCAGTGGTTTCATTGTAGAAATAAAAAACGCAAAGTTTAACCAAACCAAAATAAATACCGGAACCGCATTAATCATAGCAATTAATAAACTGTATGATCGCACATATTATGGCATTTTTGAAGGCCGGGTATGCTCCAATACAGTTATTGCCGAAGCTACTTTGCACGTAATTAAAGCGGATGTCAAGCTGGAGATACCAACCAATGAAAAGTGATTCTTTACAGGTTGCACTGATTACCGGAGGTAGTCGCGGAATAGGACGGGCTGTTGCGATTGAATTAGGTAACGCAGGTTTTTACTGTGTAATCAATTATAAATCAAATAAACAGGCCGCTGAAGAAACCCTGAGCACCATAACAGGTAACGGAGCTGATGGAGAAATATCTGCTTTTGATGTAACCGACAGGATCGCGACTAAGTCCGTTATTGCCGAATTGTTGGATAGGTTGGGCTACATTGATGTCCTGATTAATAATGCAGGAATCGTAGCCGACAGCCTCTTCATCATGATGAAAGATGAGCAATGGGACTCTGTTATCGATACCTCACTGAACGGATTTTATAATGTTACAAAGCCTGTTCTGAAAAACATGATAAAAAGAAAAAAGGGATCCATTGTAACCGTTTCTTCGGTATCTGCCCTTATCGGGAACAGGGGACAAGCAAATTATTCTGCTGCCAAGGCTGCTCAAATTGCTGCAACACGCTCCTTAGCTACTGAATCAGCACGTTTTAACGTACGCATTAATGCTGTTGCCCCCGGACTGATAGATACGGAAATGATAGATTCCGCTCCTGTCGAATACATCAAACAGATGATTCCAATGAACAGAATCGGACGGCCGGAAGAAGTAGCACGGGTAATACTATTTCTTTGCTCCGATGATGCGTCATACATTACCGGACAGACAATAGGAATAAACGGAGGCATGATATAATGCGATACAAGCTGACCGTGCTGATAGTTTTTTTAATTTCGGCAAATCCTGTTTTATGCTGGTACAACACATTAGAAAATATTCAGTCTGAAATATCAAAAATAAAGACGATGAAGGCAACTTTTACACAAAAAAAGTATTTAATTGATATTCTTGACAAACCACTGGTCTCAAATGGCAACTTTGTATATAAACTTGATGATTCTGCCACACATCTCCGTTGGGAATATACACATCCAAAACAGATTCAAAGTGTTTTACTGATTTCCGGAGCGAATATTTCACACTATATTAAAACGAATGACGATTTTGTCAGGTCCTATGCTACCAACGTTGAGGTTATGCGCATTGTTGTTGAAGAGATCAGAACCTGGCTTTCCGGCCGTCTTAATACTGCCAACTTTACAGCATCAAAAGACAGAAAAAATGATTCACTGGTTATCCTCACCCCTGTGAACAAGGATCTGAAAAGTATGATCAGCTTTATCACTATTGATCTGAATACAAAACCAGGTATACTAAAATCAATCACAATTTATGAAAACGAAAAGTCCTATACAGTATTATCATTTTCTGATATTATTAAAGATGCCAAAATCGATAACACTCGGTTCACCACCCCGTAATGATAAAACATAGCGTATTGTTATTAGCATTATGCACTATTTTAACCTGCAGTCACACTCTGCCAAGTATAAAACAGAATGGGGTCATTGCATCGCCTGCTGAATGGAGTTTTTTTTTTACTGATAAAAAAATAAAACTAATTCACAGTATTGAAGCATCGCTCCCCAATAATGAACAAATCAAGGTAATTGGCATCAGCATTATCTCACCTTTTGAAAAGGAAATTCATTCGGTGGTTCTTACTATCGAGGGCATTGTTTTGCTGGAGGTTATTTACAAAGACAATACTGTCACAACCATCAGAGCAGTTCCCCCTTTTGACTCAGAAGATAATTCTGTTTCACTTATTTCTGATGTGGCTCTCATTTTATTAAAACCATCCGTTGATACAGTCACGCGGTTTAATATCAGTGACAAAGAGATATTATTCAGATGTATAACGGCAGACACCATTATTGATATTCATAAATATTTAGCCGATTATTCCGTACAAATGAATCACTATACTGATAAAAAATTACTTAAAAACACAATCACATATACAAACTTTAACGAAGACACCATTCCGCAAAACATAACCTTTATCAATCACGGATTATTTGGATATGTTTTATCGTTGGAACTTATGAATTACTCTTTTTTTGAGGATAATCAGAAATGAATCAACCTGCTCCGGAACATCTTTTGCCCCATGGGGACTCTTTCAGATTTGTTGATACTGTTATAGGGTATTCAGTTTCGGAAGAGACAATTCACTGCTCAAAACAGTTTACAGGTGATGAAA
Source organism: Spirochaetota bacterium (assembly GCA_027858855.1). Taxonomy (GTDB): domain Bacteria; phylum Spirochaetota; class UBA4802; order UBA4802; family JAFGJZ01; genus JAFGRW01. The sequence goes on from JAQIBV010000009.1 coordinate 90,499, forward strand.
GTTTTTTTTCTTCACATTTCCCGGGAAACCCGCTACTTCCGGGCGTAATTATCACTGAAGCACTGGCTCAGACATCAGGGCTAATATCCTTTTTTATTCACAGTGACAATGTACAAAGAAGCGGGTATCTTTTGCAGATTGAGAAGATGAAATTTTTAAAAAGCATCTCACCGCCGGCATTGCTGGAATACAAGGCAAAAATGGTTGCATACACTATGGGAACATTAAAAACGGAGGTTCTGGCTTTCAGTAATAACGAGTTGGTTGCAAAGGGATCTTTAATACTTTCGATATGAAACTTCAAAAATTGCCATGTGCAGAAAGGTGATCATTCTGAACAATAAACCAGGTTTCTTCACGTTTTTCATCTGTCTGCTCCATTATAACCGAAGTATAACCGGCCATGTTTAACAGTTCGGTAATTCGTGAAGATGAACGAAAATAAACACTCTTTCCCTTGTTAAAGAAACGAACTTTTTCCAAAATTCTTTCCCAAGCATAATTTCGATCGCCGGGTATTGTTATCCGTATAAGAAGACGACCTTTGTATTCAAGCTTTTCTCTTATCCTGGCCGTTATGCTGGTAAACTCCTTATCGGTTAGATAGTGCCCCATATCTAACATTAAAGCCAGATCAGAACCATCGGGTAATTTATCTAAATCATCACACGCGTTACCTAAAAGTACGGTACCTTTAGAACCGAGAGCTGCATTCGCCACTTCTACCCTCGCCACGTCCGGTTCCAGACCTGTATATGTAACTGAAGGCATGATTTCCAGCATCCAAACGGCGGGGACTGCAAACCCTGCTCCAATATCAATAATAGAATGAGGCGATCCTGCATATTGAAGCAGCGAATCAAAAAGTGGATCAAGCTTCATCTTATAATGTGCAAAATATTTTGAAAAAGGACTGATGAGCGAATATCGGGCAACTACATTTCTGATATGATCACGTGAATTGGCAACAACAAGGCTACCAGAACGTTTTAATACAGATGCGGTATAACTTTGAAGCAAAAAAGGGCTAATAAGAATATTAGCGAGTAAAGAATAAAAAACGCCAAGAAATGAGACGATTCCAACACTGCGCAAAAGAGGATGATAAGAAAACATTAATGCGCCAAAACCGGCCATTGTGGAAAAGGCGGCCATGAAAATAATTAAGCCAATTCGGATCGTTGAATCATCATATCCTTTTAAGGCAATCCGCTGTGACGCTTTTATCATATAGAGAGCATAGTCAACGCCAATTCCCAGGACTACTACGGAAAGCATGAGAACAGGTATGTCCAGAGGCCTGTTTAACAGACGAAGGGTTGAAAGGGTTGCGCAAAAGGAAAAAAACAGAGGCACCAAAACTATCATAACCAATCTTATATCTGCCAATAAAAAAGTTAACAAAACCAAAACCGAAAGCAGAATAATAAGTAATAAACGTATAAATGATTCCGAAAGAAAATCGGTAAGACTATTTACATAATAGTGCGGGTCATACCAGGCAGCGGAAACAGCTTTCTGCTGAATTAAATCCGAGATAGCAGCTGGTGAATAGTGATCCCCCTTTTTATAAATTATTAGTCCCGAATACAGACCCTTTTCGTGATAAATATTAAATTGATTTAACAGGGCCTCTTTTTGAGACGACACGAAATGATCTTCTGACGTAATTTTTTTTAAAAAAGTAGCGTAAAACTGGAAAGGCATCCCTGTCTCTGTACATATCTGTTTCAGATTAATATTTAATGAATCCAGTTTTGCATCAGTCCAGTAATTTTTCCAGCTGGTATAATTTTGCAGTCTGATATCATTTCCCGGATACATCGTGGATGGCGAGACAAAAGAGGATAATTCATTTTGCTCAACTTTTAAAGAGAGCAGCCGGGTAAGACTATCACTTTGCTCTAGTAACTCCGGCAAGGTCTCTGCCTGTAAAAGGAATAGGGATGAATCGAGAAGATTACCCCATACCGACTGAATTTTTGACTCTGACTCAAGTGTACGGGAAGACGAATAATTCATTGATTCCAGTGAAACATCGAATTTTGTCTGAATATAAAAAAGAGAAAGGAATAAAAGTATAATTCCAATAATACATTTGGCTCCTGTTTTTGAAAAGAAAACCGGTACAATCAAATGGTGCAATAATGGGGTTCTTTTAAGGGTTCCTGGTATTGAGTGGAAGACATCGGGGAAGACAAAATGAATATAAATAAATGAACACAATAGACCGCTTGCCGTGAAAATACCTATTTGAGAAAGCAGTGTAAAACCAGTAAAATATAATAAAAGAAAACCGGCCATGGTAGTAACAGTGCCGGAAAGACTTGAATACCATATTTTTCGTGAAGCAGCTTTTCCACAGGTTTTCCCTTTTTGATCTAAAAATATTGAATAAGCAATACCATGATCTACTGTAATGGAAATAATCGCGGAACCGAAACCAATGGTTAACAAAGATATTGAGTCAAAAAACAGCGCAAACAAACAAAACCCGGAAATTGTGCCAAGAAGAGCGGGAACAAGCGCGACCACTCCCCACAAGGGACGGGAAAAAGCCAAAAAAACAAGTATGATTATTACTATGGTTGCAATAGTTAATGAACGGGCTACATCAGCACGAATAACCCGTTCATTCTCGTAAGCAGATTGAAATGCACCTGCATAATTGATACTGATCAATTGCGAATTTGAAGCAAATTCAGTCTCAAATTGTTGGTAAAGGGAAGAGAAACAGGAGACAAGCGCCTGTGCAGTTTCAGATTCGGTTGTATTTCCAACTGGTTCAAGAACAATCAAAATATTTTTTTTATCATTACTAACAAGAAATCCGTTACTGTAATGTGCTATATCGGTTGGGAGCTGCATCATAATCTTTTTGAAAATCAGTGAACGGAAATTTAAAGGATCTGCAATCATTACATTTGTCTGACCGGTTCCTGTTAGTGTCTGCAAACTGTTCAAATTATCCGATACGGATAAATACAGCTTTTCTGCAGACAATAATGAGTCCAGTTTAGTTTTAAGCTCATCTTCGGTTAATAAATATGGTAAATTGGAAACAATGTACGAAATTAAGTCAGGATAATCTTCAATAACATTTTGCATTCCAACAGCAGAAAAGAGATCACTTTTCAGAAGTTGCTGTTGATAAAAAGCCGCAGCCTTAAAAAGCAGTTCATAATTATCCTCCCGTACGGATATATTGAGTGCAATTTTATCCTTTTGTGGCAAGGTAATAAAAATTGTCTGCGCATCGGAAAAAACGCGTGAAGAGGTGGGAAGAAGTTGTATAATATCAGTTGAAATGTTTAATTTCTCAAAAGCAAACCCGATACAAACGATATTAATTAAAACAATTAAAATAATGCGTTTATAATTTATAATCACACGAGTACCTATATCAATTGAACAAAATTTACCAAAAGTTTTTTATATCAAATCAGCAATATCTGATTATTTGATCTATATGTGATTCAAAATCGCGTTGCTCCCGCTGCTGAAAGTGACGTGAACAATAATTGTGAACTTCTTAGCAAAATTTTGTTTTATTTAGAATCAGTTGAGTTGTTTTGATTTTTCATCCTGAATATTCTCTCAATAATAAGCATAGAGAAAATCCTGGAATTACGCATAAAATCATGAAACGGTTTAAAATGAGATATTCTTTCATCAACGGGAGGATAAAACACTGAAATACCAGCTTCTATGAAGGTAAAACCGGACCGTTTTGCCCGTACCAAAACTTCGATTTCAAACTCGAATCGTCTGCTCACAACATGCAAATCCAATGTTTCACGAACTGGATACATACGAAAACCACTTTGTGAATCCTGTATGCCCGGACCACCTGACAAACGAACCCAAAAGTTAGAAAACAGACGACCAAATGAACTCTTCCATGTTACATTCGGTCCGCTTAAATCCAGGCGGTTACCAATAACAATACATTTTTTATCATTGCTAACCCGCGAAATCAAGAGATCAATCTCTTCAGGAAAATGCTGGCCATCGGCATCTATAGTAACTGCCCAATCATAATCTTTGTTCAAATAGCTCAAACCTGTAATTATCGCGGCGCCTTTACCTCTATTTTGTTCATGATGCAACAGAACTATATCATTTATCTTTTGAACATTTTCATAAGATCCATCCGTAGAGCAATCGTCTACGACAACAACGGTATAACCGTTTTTTTTAACCCGTTGAACAACATCAGCTATGGCATTTATATGATTATACAGTGGGATAATTACGGCGACTCTGCTCTTTGCATTTTTCATGATTCACACTTTTTAAATATCAGGGATGTATTTATACCACCGAAGGCAAAATTGTTATTCATTACGATATCCAAAGATTTATTGGAAACAAAATCACGGACATACTGCAGCGGAGCACACCGTTCATCTACTTTATATAAATTTTTTATTGGAGCAATAAAGTTTTCATTCATCTGCAGAATAGAAATTATTGACTCAATAGCGCCCGAAGCCCCCAAAGTGTGCCCCATGTAACCCTTATAGGCCGAGACTGGAACAGAATCTCCAAAGACCAATTCCGTCGCCTTCGATTCAGCGATATCTCCCGCATCCGTTGCCGTCGCGTGTGCATTAACATGGTCGATAGCACTTGCCGGATGACCAGCATCCTGTAACGCATTATTCATAGCAGCCGCCATTCCATTATAATCCGGATTTGTTATATGTGCACCATCACAGGTATTGCCAAAACCGATTACTTCGGCATATATTTTTGCCCCTCTGTTAACGGCATGTTCATACTCTTCGAGTATTAATGTTCCTGCACCTTCTCCGACAACCAGGCCATCCCGGCTCTCATCAAAAGGACGGGGTGTTAATTCAGGGGTACTGCTATACCTAGTTGATGTTGCTCTCATTAAATCAAATATCCCGGCATCCATAAAATGCATCTCCTCGGCGCCACCGCAAATCATAACTTTTGCCCGGCCATCCTGAATCTGCTGATAACCGAATCCGATTCCCTGTGAACCGGAAGTGCAGGCTGTACACGAAGCAACAACGGGCCCCTTGCATTTAAAATACATGGCAAGATTTGCAGCACAGGTATGACTCATAAAAGTCAGGTACGCCGTTGGCTGATGCCCTCTCATTGATTTTTGATCAAGAATTTTGGACAAAAACAACTCAAGTTCATTTGAGCTGCCGGCAGTTGACCCAAAACTGATTCCACATTCACATGATGATATCAGGGAGTCGTCCAATCCCGAATCTTCAAGAGCAGTTGTCGTGGCAATTGCAGATAAAATTGCAACCCGCCCCATTGTGCGCCGGGACTGCCGTTCAACTTCTTTTTCATTAATTCCGGTACAAAGACCGGCAACCTTGGTTTTCAAACCATCCATTTGATCCCATTCAGGAATGTGCACTATTCCACTTTTACCATTTATTAAAGAGTCGTGGATTTGTGCCATTGAATTACCAATGGGTGACAGGACACCAGTTCCGGTAACAACTACTCGTTTACATTCTCTGTTTTTCATCCGCTTTGCTCACCTATAATCAAATATACCAAATACATGCCCTGTTCATTATCCTTCCGAAAAGGGGAAGATATTTTATTTCCTTTTTTTATAACTGATCTGATTTACAAATCGTATCCCTGTATAAATTTTCACAAATACGCATAACTTTTTTCGCTTCTCCTTTTTTTGGAGCAGGAATAGGCGCAAGAAATTCGACTGTAATATTAACACATTTTGCCGGCGGATTTATTAATAACTGGCCTTTGGGAAATAAAGGTCTTTCATGCCTTATAAACACCGGCTGAATTTCAACCCCAAGGTTTTCCGCTATCAAAAAGGCGCCGAGTTTAAATTTATGCAATTCATTATGCAGAGATCGGGTACCTTCAGGAAAAAGAAGCAGGTTATGATTTTTTCGTACAACATTTTCACATTTTCTAAAAACTGACAAAGGGGATTCCCCTATTCCGGAAGAAACTATGTATCCGGAAAATTTAAAAAGAAAATAAAAGGGCCCTTTCCTGACTAATGCTCCATTGACTAAAACTGAAACCCGTTTAATCAATGAAATGATTATAACTCCATCAAAAAAACCCGGATGATTTGCAATCACTACTTTAGGGGATGTAAAATTGACATTACCCGTAACCGAACTTATTCTGAATAGTCGCACTAAACTCAGCATAAACAAAAAAAACCTAAAGGCATAATGATTGACAACTTGCAGTATAAATTTATATTTTTTATCAAAACGATAAAGAATATAAACAATAGGAACAGTAATGATATTATAGATTAACAGTACAATAGCAAAAATAAAAAATCCTATAGTAGCAATGGTGATTTTTATAATTTTTAATAAAACATACATTAGAATCCACAAGCCTCGCGTACCCGGGCAGGTATTTTAGGAAACATAACGAAATCAGGAAGGGAAACTGCCGCCTGTTCGGCCCGTGACTTAGCATATACTACATCTTTTGATTTGCTCATAATTTCAAAGTCGACAATAATTTTTACCCTTGCATCAACAAGGGTGGCTTTACAAATAATTTCATCACGATGCCGCAATGGACGTAAATATTTTACCTGTGTTGTAATTATTGGAAAAACAAAATTATCCTCTTTGCTGACGGAATAGAGATCGAGGCCAAAAGAATCGAAAAGTGCAGTACGCGCCTTTTCAAAATATTTTAAATAATTACCATGCCAAACTATCTGCAAGGGATCGAGATCGTTAAACGGAATTTTAATAGTGACTTCTGCTACCCTATTGTTCACCTCACCACTCCTGTGAACGAATATGTGAAACAATTTTAACAATATCCTTATCCATTTCACGGTCATACACAATAACTTCTGACAAGCTTCGGATATTATCATGTATTTTTTTAATATTAGGTCGTCTTTCAATATTTCCGCGTATATCACACGCCTGGGAAGCGGCCATTAACAAAATAGCAACCACCCGCTCGGTCAGCTCACATATTCTCTTTGCGTCACGAGCTGCAATTGTTCCCATGCTTACCTTATCCTGGTTATGTGATTCAGTTGAACGCGAAAATGAAGCAGCCGGGAAAGTCAGTTTTAAAGCTTCAGCAGTCAGCGCTGATGCAGAAATAGACATTCCCTTAAAACCGTGATTATACATCATTTCTTCTTCATGAGGAACATTAACAAGATCCGACGGCAACCCTCTGTTTACATTGCGATCAACAAGAAGCATTACCTGACGATCGGCCATATCTGCAATTGAAGCTATTGCACTTTTGAAAGAATCCATAGCAAAAGCAATATGACCACCATAGAAATTACCGCCCATTAGCAGTTCACCGGTCTCAGGATCAAGAATAGGGTTATCATTTGAGCTGTTGGCTTCCAGTTCTACCCATGGGATAATCCATTCAAGTGCATCCGTTAAAACCCCGACTATGTGCGGAGCACAACGAACGGAATAGGGATCCTGCAGTGTTTCAAGTTGTTCATCTTCCATTGTTTTATGATCGTCACAGTCAAGGAGTGATACGATCTGTTCAGCAACATAGCGTTGTCCGGGAAAGGGTTTCGCATCCATTATTGCGCCATGATAATGGTGAGCATTACCCTTAAGTGCATGAATGGTCAAGGCTGTTGCCTGGATGGAAGCCCTGATTATTTTCTGTGCCCTGTCTATAGCACAAATTGCAATGCCTGTCATTATGGAGGTGCCATTCATCATGGCGATCTGCTCTTTGGGCTTATAACTGTAGGGAGTTAACCCGGCAATTTTCATAGCATCAAGAGAGCTCATTCGCTCTCCCTGGTACAGCACATCACGTTCTCCCTTTAATGTGGCAGCTATATACGAAAGAGGAGTCAGATCGCCCGAAGCTCCGACAGAACCCTCGCATGGGATAAGCGGGATAATATTATTATTAATAAAAGCGGCCAACTGTTCTAGTAATTCAAGGGAAACCGCTGAATAACCCCTGGAAATACAAATGAGTCTACAAACCATCGAAGCCCTGACATCAGGAATATCAAGAAAATCCCCCGTGCCACAACCGTGAAAACGAATCAGATTATCACCATTTTTAATAGCAACCTCTTTAACAACACGTTTGTGACAACATTTACCGTATCCGGTGGTAACACCGTAAACAGGTACATTTTGCTCAAGATTTTTATCAAGAAAAGCCTGCGATTTTTTCAGTTTTTCAAGGAATTGAGATTGCGTGCTGATTTGCACCTTTGTGAAATTGACGGAAATATCTAGTATATCTTTCAGGGATACATGGTCTTCACCAATAACAATCATTTTTTTCATATCTTGTAATTTCTCCTTTTGTTAAAGGGATTTATTAATCCGTTTTAAGTAAAGAAATTTTTTAAAATTTTCATAATTCTAATATTATTAAATAAATGAGGAATAATGTTATAGAAAATTTTATCTATCGTGATAAATTCGCGAAGTTCCTATAATAAAAAATGCTTGCCTAAAAGCCGTTATCTTTGATGTTCTGTTAAAACGATAAGAAGAATATGGAGACAATTATGTCTATTACAAATAACCCAAATGGCTATAATGAAATATTTGAAGCTCAAAAAATTGCATTTGCGCCATTAATGTTTCAAACTGCCCTGGTTTTACGTGACACAGCCATTTTAACCGCTCTTTTTGAAAAAAGGAAAGAGGGATTAACAGTCGAAAACATAAAAAATATAACAGATGTACCTCTGTATGGAATAAAGGTTCTATTGGATTTTGCTGTATCGTTTAACCTGGTTACCTGTAAGGAAAAGCGCTATTATATCACAAAAGTTGGTTACTTTATTTTAAAGGATTCCATGACACGCGTTAACATGGATTTTGTCCAGGATGTATGTTATCAGGGTTTCTTCTCACTTGATAAGGCAATAATGGAAAAACGGCCAGCCGGACTGAACGTTTTTGGGGACTGGAGCACCATTTATGAAGCATTGTCACAGCTGCCGGAAAAAGTTCAGAAAAGCTGGTTTTCATTTGACCACTTTTATTCCAATGAAGCATTTCCAAAAGCGCTTCCCCTGGTTTTCCGGTACTCTCCAAGAAGGATTATGGATATTGGAGGAAATACCGGAAAATGGTCATTGCAATGCATGGAATACTCTCCAAACGTCGAAGTGACCATAATTGATTTACCGGGACAACTGAATAAAGCCATTGCCAATATTCAGGAAAAAGGGTATAGCAACCGGATTTCCGGAAATCCCCTGAATATTCTTGATGAAGGCAGCACTCTGCCGGAGGGGTTTGACGTAATCTGGATGAGCCAGTTTCTTGACTGTTTTTCGGAGGAGCAGATTTTCAAAATAGTCCAAAAATGTGCAAAAGCAATGACTAATGAAACCCGAGTTTGTATACTTGAAACATTTTGTGATCTCCAGCCAAATAACGTTGCGACCTATTGTATTAATGCTACATCGCTCTATTTTACAGCTATGGCCAACGGTAACAGCCGAATGTATAATTCTACTGATTTCATTGATATCCTTGAGAAAGCAGGATTAACCGTTGAGGAAAAGCATCTTAATGTTGGTAATTATCATACCCTGCTGATTTGTCGTTTAAATGTATAATGGTTAAGTTCATTTTTACCAGAATTTTCCGTCTGCAGTATGTGCAAAAAATTTTTTTATGCGATCATGACCTTTCTGCATTTAAAGAAAAACCATCAGCATCAATAATTCTTGGATTATTTCTTATTGTACTGAGCTATGTTATCTGTTGGCCGGTAATTGCATCAATAATTAGCCTTTCAATATATCTAAAAAGACCGGTAATTTCTTTGGTCGCCCCGGTTATTTATGGCTTTTCTCATCTTGTTTTTATAACCGGTATGTATCTTGCAGGAAAACGTCACGGTCCGATTTTTGTAAATTGGCTGATTTATAAATTACTGTACAAACATTACATACTATATGAATCGGATAAATATTCTTCGCGAGGCGTAAATGAACAATAAACAGCCCCATTTCCCAGATCATCTAAAAAAAACAATCCTGGACTATGTATCATCCGATTCGATCGATAAGCAAGAGATCAGTTATATGGCATATTCGATCCTCGACAACTATTCATCTGCTGATACACTCTGCATTTGTACATCCGAAAGGAGTTATATAACCGCAGCGGTTTTATCATCCTGCTTAAACGGACCAAAATTGCTGTTTCCTCATGCTATATCAGATCATGCATTAAGCGAAATAGGTAAAGAAACTGACATATCGGCATACCTTGTCTCGCCAAAGGAAAACCTGATAACAGGAAATCGGAGCTTTACTCCCGACGAAAATGAAACAAGTCGAGAAGACATAACATTTGCGCCCTACAATTCCTTTTTTTTAAAACTCTACACAAGCGGAACCAGCGGAAAACCGAAAGGAAATTCCAAAAGCTTTATGAACATTTTTTCAGAGGCTCTTTTTCATGCAAGAACGCACTCGCTTTCTGAGAAAAATACATTCATTTCCACTGTTCCGCCATATCATATCTACGGATTTTTATTTTCAATAGTTCTCCCGCTGATCTGCGGATGTGTACCCTCCGACAAAACTCCGGTATTCCCTGAAGAGATAATAGGCGCACTGCAAAATAACAGCGACTCTGTTTTTATAAGTATACCTGTTCACTATCGAATGATTCAGGATAAGCAAATAGATACGACAAAAATTTCCGTTGCTTTTTCATCATCCGCACCGCTTCCCGATTCGGTATCAAATACGCTGTATAACAAATCAAAGTTAAAAATTCATGAGATTTTTGGTTCCACCGAAACAGGAGGAATATCATATAAATGTGCTGCTGATAATTCAGATGAATGGAATCCGTTTAGAAACGTGCTGATAAAAGCAATTGATAAGGTTTTATATGTTAAATCAGATTTTTTGCATGAAAGCCTTGAAAAAACGGAAGATGACTTTTATATAACAAATGACCTTATTGAAATGACCTCTCAAAACGGATTCAGATTTCTTGGACGTAATGACAATATAATAAAAAAAGCCGGAAAGCGTATAAACCTCTCTGAAATTGAATCTATTATAAAAACACATCCTTTGGTTCACGACTGCAAGGTCGCTCCCATACCTGCATATCAGGGAAAAGATTATCAAATTGGCTGTATAGTGTCAGGGGATCTTGGATTTGAGACATTACAATCTTTTTTACATCAAAAACTGGAGCCGCACCAACAACCTCAAAAGCTACTGATACAAAAAAATATTCCCAAAAACAAAATGGGCAAAATATTAATAACTGATATTATAAAACTGCTTACCAACCAGGTATAGGAAGAATACAATGTTTTGGAAATTACTTTACATTTTGGGAAATCTTATAGCTTTTTTACATTTATATTTCATTATTTATTTAATTGCTTTTTTTGTCGCGGTGGGTTATTTCATCTTTAATAAACAGGGCGTAAAAAATAGTGTAGCTTTTTTTAAAAAGGTATTTCCAGACAAAGGTGCATTGTTTTATTACAGATGTGCTTTTTTACAATTTCTAAAGTTCTCTTATCTTTTCTGTGAAAGATTTATTAACAGGGACTATTCCAAAACGACCTGGGAATCCGATGGTTGGGAGTATCTTGAAAAAGCAATATCAGAAAAGACCGGTGGTATTCTTTTAATGTCACATATTGGCAACTGGGATGCTGCCAGCTATCTTTTTTACAGAGAAAGTACAAATCTTATGCTTCTTATCGGAACAAGAAACAGCGAAGAGATGGAGAAATACTACAAAAAAAAGTTCAAAAACAGTAATATTAAAATTATTACGACTGAGCCTGGGAATCAATCTCCTGCAAATATCATTGAACCTGTAAACTTTTTAAAAGAAGGTGGTTTTGTGGCTGTAACCGGAGATAGAATCTGGCACAGTTCACAACGATTCATTGAAGCTCAATTTATGAATGAAACAATTCATGTTCCTGAATTTCCATTTATGCTCTCTATGTTATCAAAAAAACCAGTCTATATTTTTTTTATTACAGGTAAAAAAAGAGATCACTATTATTTAAGGGGGGTTAAACCACTTATGCTTTCGTCTGATAAAAGGGAAAACCGGACTGAGGTATTGCATTCAGCGGTGCAGCTCTATTCTGAGGAACTTGAAAAATTTGCCAGGCACTATCCATTCAGCTGGTTTCATTTTGAAGATTTCTTCAAACGGAATGAGTAAATGTTCTGTTTTCAAGGGTGCATAACTTCTGAATGACTTCACGTGCCGACAATGCAGCAAAAGGCACTCCTCCGCCTGGTTTTACCCAATGACCGCACATGTAAAAATTCTGTAAACCCGGCAACTCAGCGTTTAGCCCCTTACCATAGGATATTTTTGCAGCTTGAGGAGTACACAACCAACCTTCAAAAGAGCCATTTCGGTTATGAGTATAACGACTGATTGTCAAGGGGGTTGAAATGTCGGTAGTTTCAACGGATTCTGTTATTCCGGGATATAGCCGTTCTAATTCACTTAAAACATATTTCTCTATATTTAGTTTTTCATTTTCATATTTATCGGTTCCCCTGCAAAAATTTTTCCAATATTCGAAATCAGAATAAAAACGAACCTGTATAACCGAGCGACCTTTTGGACAAAGACTGTCGTCATATGAAAAATGCCTTACAGCAAGATATTCCTGATTACTACCACCAATGAAAACCGGTTTAGTAAGAACATGATTTTCGTAATGAGGATAACCGGACATATCCATTTTGATGCCAAATGAAACTAAAATCAAAGAAGGGAAAAGTGGCATTGTATTATAAAAATTGGTGATTTCGGTATTTACAAATTTACCTTCCAAGAGTTCAAAAATAGTCTTATACCCGTCTGCAGCAGAAATAACAAGATCTGAATAATGGGACTGGTCGTTATCCAGAATAACACCGGAAGCGCTCGAATCACTAACGATAATTTTTTTTACATACGAATTTTTTTTAATAGCTCCGTTCAAGGACAGGTATTTTTTTTCAAGACTTTTTGACAAGGAATCGGATCCTCCACGTAGCAGACCTGCATTCTTGTCATGAAAATATCCCAAAGTCATTACAATAGAGAGCATTGATAAATTGGAAATGGAAAATATCCGCAAAAAGGCCTTTCTCAATTCCTCCGATTTGAAACGCATCAGATACTCTTCAAGAGTAAGTTTCATGTACCGGCGAAAAATATAGGCATAGGGCTTGACATACGATATTTTATCCAGCGCTTTCTGTTTGTTAAAATGAAGAGAGTTCTGCTCAAGAGCAGGTTGAAAACGCGAAATAAAACAGATATCTTCTATTAATTCGTGAATAAGATCTGAATCTTCAGGAGAAAAAAGTAACAGTGATTTCTTGAATTTTTGCATATCATTATTTACAACTAATGATATTGCATTTTCATTATGAATGCGAATATACTCATCATTATCTATAACATCAAAGCGATCTGCAACTCCCAGCTCTGACCATAAATCATTAATAAGGTGTCCTTTTCGTGTGCCTACCAGCCAATGAAGACAACCGTCAAAAGAGTATCCCGCTCTTTTCCATGTTGTGCATAAACCTCCGGAAATAGAATGAGATTCAAATATTACGGAATCATATCCATTCATTTGCGCATAACATCCGGCAGCTAAACCAGAGATTCCACCACCGATAATAATAATTTTTTTTACCAATCAAACTCCCGAAACGACTAAATCCAATTATTTATTGCAATTGACCTATTTTGACATCATTATCGGCCAACCAACCTTTAAATCCAAAGATCGAGAATACTGACCGATTAATACTACCTGTTTGGTATCCTGTCCAAGAGTAAGTTTCGCGAAATAATATGGTATACCTTCTGAGATAAAAGCAAAATAGACTGTTTTTCCGTTTATACGGCCATGAGCTATATAATTACCAAATTTACCTTTTACAAAATTTCCATCCTGCTGCAAATAAGTATCACCCCAATCAGGGTTTTCCCATTTGCCAGCTATATTCATACCAGTATTACCGGCATGTGATTTAAGCCAAGACTCATAATCAATTTTTTTATTCGTAACTCTAGGATTTCTAATTTGCGCATTTTCACATGAGAATAAGATAACAAAAATAACATAAAGTAATATTTTTTTCATAGTAACCTATCAATTAAAGAGTTGATTGCGAAACATAAGTGAACGACAGAAAAATCATCTTATTTTAAAAGCCTATACAGTCATAGACCCACATTTAAAGTAATTTTTTATATCCTGTGCGAGAAGTCAAGCATCCTTATAGAAAAGTATAAGTATTTGAGGTTACTTTAATCAACCTTTTTTAGAAATCGATAATGCTAAGTTCAAAAAAACCTGTGTTTATTGTATTTTTTCAACATAATAAACACAGGTTACATTTTGCATTCGCACCCACTAAGACCGCTTTATACTCACTCGCGCGCTTAGCTTACGAGTGAGCACAGGGAACATCCATAATATTTTTAGATGTTCCCTCTTATTTGTTATACAATTTTCGAGGTGTATACGAAGTGTGCAACAATTTATGCGCCTTGTGACTACCCGGTTCTTCGAGAAAATCTTTGTAAATCTTGGTAATCATCGGGTTTTGATGAGAACATCGTTTATCAGACTGCTCATCATCCTTATACATACCTGCAGACCGTTTCGCACGAATTTCGTCGGTTGCGCCATATGGCTGACCGCCACCTCCGACACATCCACCACGACAGGCCATAACCTCGACAAAATCGTATGGTGATTTCTCACCCTTGGCTAAAGCCACACGGATTTTATCCAGAACATACTCTACGTTAACCAAGCCATGAGCAACAGCAACATTAACAGGTGTTCCCTTAACGTCAATTGTAGCCTCTTTTACGCCATCAAGACCACGAACAGGAACCAGATTAACATCAGGTAACTCCTCTTTGGTTATAAGAAAATATGCAGAACGAAGAGCTGCTTCCATTACACCGCCGGTAGCGCCGAAGATTGTACCTGCACCGGTGTATTCAGCCAGAATTTCATCGGCTCCCTCATCTTCAAGATTCTCAAAATCAATACCGGTCTGTTTAATCATTCGAGCAAGCTCACGAGTTGTTAATACAACATCAACATCCTGATAACCACTCGAAAACATATCTTCATTACGGTTACACTCGAACTTCTTGGCTGTACATGGCATAATAGAGACCGAGTAAATCTTTGACGGATCTATATTCTGCTGCTCGGCATAATAGGTCTTAATCATCGCACCCATCATCTCTTGTGGAGATTTAGCGGTCGAGAAATGTTCTATCATGTCGTGATCGTATTTTTCAAGATAATCGATCCATGCAGGACAGCATGAAGTAATTAGTGGTATCTGTTTATTTGTAGTAAAACGCTTAACAAATTCGGTACCCTCTTCAAGTATGGTAAGATCGGCCGAAAAGTTAGTATCAAATACAGCCTTGAATCCAAGACGTCGAAGTGCCGCGTACAATTTACCGGTTGATATTTCACCTGGTTCATAACCAAAGGCCTCTCCGATTGCGACTCGTACTGCCGGTGCAATCTGAACAACCGGGTATACTTCGTTATCCGTAACACACTCACAACATAGTTTTTCCCAGACCTCAGTTACCTGGTCTTTCTCGTAAATTGCTCCAACCGGACAATGTGCTGAACACTGACCACATTTTACACAGGGACTATCTGCCAATTGAACATCAGCTGCAGGAGCAATACGTGTTTCAAAACCACGACCAAGAAATTCCAGAGCCCAGACATTCTGCATCTGCTGGCACACCTGAGCACAACGGCCACACAGGATACACTTCTCGGGATCAAGCACAATAGACGGTGTTGAAGTATCACATGGCAGATCACGCAATTGCTGCTGATAAGGAACCTCGCGTATTCCAAAATCTGCAGCCAGTTTCTGAAGCTCACAATTACCGTTACGTGCGCATTTTAAACAGTCATTAGGATGACGAGATAAAATTAGCTCGAGTACAGTTTTTCTGACCTTCACTATTTCAGAGTCATGTGTAATAACACTCATTCCATCCTGCACTTCCATCGCACAGGCACGAAACATCTTCGGGGAATTCTCAAGTTTTACTATACATAAGCCACATGCAGCCCATGGTTCTAGATCAGGATGATCACATAGTTTGGGAATTTTAATTTTTGCTGTTTCGGCCGCCTTAAGAATCGTAAGACCCTTCTCAACTTCATAGGGCTTGCCGTTAAATTTTATAGTAACTGTTTCCATTTATTCTTGCTCCTCCTTATCCGCGGGTTATCGCCTGGAATTTACATGCTTCATAGCACTCTCCACACTTAATACACGCGTTCTGATCAATTTCATGAGGCTGTTTACGTTCACCTGATATAGCATTTACCGGACACTTTCTTGCACATACCGTACAACCGACACATTTATCTTTTAGAATATTAAACTGTAAAAGATCCTTACATACACCGGCAGAACATTTTTTGTCAGTAATGTGCTCAAGATACTCATCTTTGAAATATCGAAGGGTCGACGCAACTGGATTCGGAGCTGTTTGCCCCAGACCGCAGAGAGATGCCCGCTGCATTGCGAGAGAGATATCTTCCATTTTATTGATGTCGTCAAGCTCTCCATTACCCTGAGAAATTTTATCGAGTAATCCGTACAACTGTTTTCCACCGATACGGCAGGGAGCACACTTTCCACACGACTCATCAACTGTAAAATCAAGATAGAACTTTGCAATGTCGAGCATACAGTCATCTTCATCCATTACAATCAATCCACCAGAACCCATAATCGAACCCAGTTTAGCGAGGTTCTCATAGTCGATCGGAGTGTCCAAGAATTCCTCGGTAATAACACCACCTGATGGTCCACCGGATTGAGCGGCCTTAAACTTACGTCCGTTCGGGATTCCGCCACCGATATCGTAGATAATCTCGCGAAGAGTAATACCCATCGGTACCTCAATCAGACCAGAGTTTTTGATTTTTCCGGTTAGAGCAAATACTTTGGTTCCTTTGGAAGTTTCTGTTCCGATTGATGCAAACCAGTCACCACCCTTAAGAATAATCATTGGTATATTAGCATAGGTCTCCACATTATTGATGACGGTAGGCTTTTTCCAAAGACCATGAGTTGCCGGAAATGGTGGCCGAGGGATAGGCATTCCTCGTTTTCCTTCAATTGAAGCAAGAAGAGCTGTCTCTTCACCACAGACAAATGCTCCAGCACCAAGTCTGATCTCGATATCAAAGCTGAAATCAGTTCCCAGAATATTATCACCTAAAAGCCCCATATCCTTAGCCTGCTGAATTGCAATCTTAAGACGGCTGATAGCAAGCGGATACTCGGCCCGTATATAGATAAAACCTTTTTGTGCTCCAACCGTATAACCGGCAATAGTCATTGCTTCGAGTACTGAATGTGGATCTCCTTCGAGAGTTGAACGGTCCATATAGGCTCCCGGATCGCCCTCATCCGCATTACAGACAACATACTTGGTTTCGGAATTAGTAGCGCCCTTGGTAAAGTTCCACTTCATCCAAGTTGGGAAACCAGCTCCACCGCGCCCTCGTATACCAGCCTTTTTTAATTCATCAATCACTTGTTCAGGCTTCATATCGAAGAGAACCTTTTCAAGAGCTGCATAACCGTCTCGTGCTATGTACTCTTCAATGACTTCAGGATCGATCATACCACAGTTACGAAGAACAATTCGATACTGTTTTTGATAAAAACTGATATCTTTCTCTTCAGCAATTACTGACTTACGATTCTTGTCATCACTAGCACTGTAAATGAGACGCTCTACAGGACGTCCCTTAATAATATGCTCATCAACAAGCTCTTTTGCATCTTCCGGCTTAACCTGAACATAGAATGTGTTTTCTGGAAGAATCTTAACGATTGGTCCCTGTTCACAAAATCCAAAACAGCCAGTTTTAATAACCTGAACCTGTTCGGACAACTTATTTGCTTCAATTTCATTTTTTAAATTCTGATAAATCTTGTCGGCATGACTGGATTCACATCCGGTTCCGCCGCAAACAAGAATATAACTTCTGTATGCCATTTGTATCCCCCGGACTACTTATTTTCTATAATATCAACAGATGGTCTGTCAAATACGTGCTCAGAAACAAGCTGCTTTCTAACTAAATGATTTCCAACTATAAGCTTCGCAACATCGACACTGACATTGTTATAAATTGTGTCCGGCATGTCAGGAACCTTGACCTCAACGGTCGGTTCGTATGTGCAAAATCCCATACAGCCTGTCTGCTTAATTCTAACATTTGTCAGGTTATGTTTGTCAATCTCTGCAATAAAAGCGTCGAGAGCATCTTTGGCTCCGGCCGCGATACCACAGGTACCCATTCCAACAATAACATCAATTTCTTTATTATCAGTTTCACGCTTTTGAATTTCATGTTTCTTATTATCTCTGAGCTTTCTTAGCTCTTCAAGAGTTAGCTTTGCCATTTTTTCCTCCATATAATCAGGATATATCCTCTTCTTGCGAAGAGAAGAAATCTTTTAATAATACTAATGATTGAGAATCTGTAAAATCTCCAAGGGCTTCGTGTAATTCAGAACGTGAAACCCGATATGATTTACCAATATTTTTTCTGTGAACCAGCAGATCATAATCTGAATCGAACAACATCAGAGAACGGAAAACACCGGGCAAGTCACCTACTGGCGGCATATCAATGTGCCCCTTAAAAAACGAAAAATAGAGCGATGTTCCTGTCCCTTTCTCGGACTTGATATCAAACGAACCACCAGTGGCCTCGACAGCCTGAATTATAAAGGGTATTCCAAGACCGACTGAACGGGCAGAATGCTTTTCTCCATTTGTAAAAAAAGGATCTTTAACACGGCCTAATGTTGTATTGTCCATTCCGCATCCGTCATCACCAATGCAAACTTCAAGCTGATCATCCGATTCAAGCAGATCAAGAGTAATAACTGAAGCCCCCGACTCTACCGAATTTTGAATTAGATCAAGAAGATAGTCACATACTGAATACTGCACACTAATTACCCTTAATTGCCTTTATATTTTGCGATAACGCCAGGCAATTGATCAGATTTAATTTTTCCGAAAACTTCACCATCTACCGTCATCACCGGCGCAAGACCGCAACATCCAATACACCGAACAGCCTCAAGCGAGAATTCACCGTCATCAGTTGTTCCGTTAACCGGCAGACCAAGCAGACGTTCAAGATCACGGATAAGGTCGGCCCCGCCTTTAAGATAGCATGCTGTTCCCATACATACCTGAATAATATGTTTTCCCGGCTTGGTAAGTTTGAAAAAATGATAAAATGTGACCACGCCATAAATTTTTGCAAGTGGCACATCAAGAATCCGTGACAATTCGAGAGCAACCTCGCGGGGAATATATCCATACTCCTCCTGAACACGGTGAAGAATCATAATAAGATTGCCCGGTTTTTCTTTCCATTCACTGATAAACTGATTGAGTTCAGCGGAAAGCTCTATACCGGCAACTTCTTTCTCGAACATAAAATCCTCCTAAGAATAAATTGTTAAATTGAAATTATTACTGATAGCCTAAGGTAATTATTGATTATTTTCAGGGTGCTTTTTTAAAACATTAAGTTAAGAGAAGCTTTTTTGTAAAAACTCTCATTTTGCAGGTGTTTTATAAAAGCGCTTAAGTAAATAAACGTTTTTTACAAGCCCCTTCTAAAAGAATTGAAAAATGGCTCTTAAGCAATAACATAATGATTCTATTGATAATGAGTTTAAAACCATTTGTAATTAAAATATTCCCAATTCTGGGTAAAAAATCTCTGGTCAAGGTATTCAACGTGCCAATAATTTGGCAAGAAATAATTGTTGATTTGTGATTATTTTCACAATAATTAACATTCGAGTAATCAAAAAAAGACGACTACATGAATCTGGGATAAACACAGCCTCTTCCACCGGCAAGACTGATAAAGAGAAGACTCTAAATAGAATTCAGCATAAATTTACTGAATATTCACTGAAAACAAACAGAGATACAGAGTCGTTCAGAGCCATAAAACTATTGCCCAACAAAATAGTTAGTAGCGGCTTACAATGTTAGCGATAGCTTTACTTATAATAGTTGATTTTTAACTAATAAAATAGTAGCTGTGGTAAAATAGTAGCATTCAGGACAGATAGAGACCCATATTAAAAGAATATCAGAAATATTAAATAGAGAGAGCCATGAATATACTTTTAAAACTAAAACAACAGAGATTAGACCATCAGAAATCACATGTTGCGTTAACTAAACTATTGGCCGAAATAGAGAGTCTTGACCTGATTCATGAAAACAACCAATTAAAAACAGAAAACGATAAACTTCGGGAGTCGATAAAAAAATCACAGGCTGAAATTTCTCAGGTTCAGCAAAAAAATTACAAACTGAAAGAGGCCTTAACTGAACAGATTATCGATGAGCGATTATCAATAATAAAACTATCCCGAAAAAAAATGGGTACACTTTTTATAAATAGTGAAAATTCCAACCAGAACCGCCTGTCTGTTATTGAAAAACGATACAAAAAAGAGATTGAAAATTATAAAAAAAGAGTGCCTGATAAATATATAAATGAAAATGAAATTATTAATAAGGAAATCACGGCTACTATTGGTAAAATTGAAGAGATAACAGCCGAGATACGCCAAAAAGAGGCCGAAAAACTGGCTCAGATACGCAATGCCTCAGATCAGGAATATAACGAACTAATTGATTCCGGGCTTGACGATAAAACCATTGAAAAACGTGTCAGACAGAACAGAATAGAAATGAAAATAGGCTTGAATTTTATCAACCGTGCTGGCATTATTCTTATACTTCTGGGAATAGGAGCAACCACTCAATACAGCTATACTCACTTTTTTAATGACTATCTAAAAGGCTCGCTTTTCTTTGTTATAGGCCTTTTACTTTCTTTAGGAGGTGAATTAACATTCAGGAAAAGAATGCCTACATTTTCAGCAGGCTTAACAGGGGGCGGGATTGCTGCTCTGTACGGTGCACTCTTCTATTCACATTTTGTACTGTCCATAATTACTGTTGTTCCGGCAATCGGTTTGTCCGTAATTATTGCCTTCGCATCAATTCTATTAACAATCAGATATAATTCTCAAATAATCGCTATTATCACACTCGTTGGTGGCTTTTTACCATTTTTTTCTTACTCCTTCAATTTCGATTTGTCGGAGCCCTCTCTTCACACCGCAATGCTCTATCTGCTCCTATTAAATGGAATATTGATAGCACTCTCGTATATGAAATCGTGGCAGGCCATCACGGTCATTAGTTTTGTTATGAATATTCCCTGCGCACTCTATCTTGTTTCAAGTATGGCAAATTTTCAAATATCGGTTTTATATCTATTTTTAATTTTTGCTATATATCAAGCGGCTGTATTGCTTAAACCGCTGAGGCATAAGACTGATCCATCAATCTTTGATTTAATCCTGTTGTTCTCGAACTCATCGATAATTTCTTTATCTGTATTTCTTCACTTTAATTTCAACGGATATACCGAATACGATGGATTGCTAGCTCTAATTTTTGCACTTCTTTTTATAATTCAGGGACTCTCCTTATATTTATTCTTTTCACAGATAAGTATAGCCACCATTATCATGTTTGGAGGCGCCCTTACCTTTTCAGCTCTGGCCATTCCGTTTCAGTTCGGAATGGAGTGGGCTCTGTTCGGATGGATAGTAGAAGCTCTATTTCTTGTTGTTGCCGGTAATAGATACCGTATTTCCCATGTGGAGAAGATGGGATGGATTATTACAGGGCTCTCTATTTTTATTTTTTATAGCTTTGATCTATTACCCTATATTAACGGAGAGACAGTAACGAATTTCACTTTTAAATTCATTACTGTCTCAATTGCCTCGTTGTTACTATTAACCTATTATCGAACATACAGTAAACCTGAAGAGTTTCCAGAATATAGAACTGTATTTACCGGGTTTACTTTTTTTACCCTATTTACGGTATGGGTAATGATTCTGACACTCATTCCTCTTCATATTAAAAATTATTTTTCACATCTTTTACCTGAATCTCTTATTGACTTTTATGTTCTATTCTCACTTTCACTAGCACATCTTGCATATGGATTATTTATCACAAGTGTTCCTCTGTTTAGAGAAAGAATATATTCCGTTTTCCCCTCTTTGTGTTGGATTTTCTCATGCTTAATTCTGTTAGCCTTGAATGTGTCAACGCCAGTTTTACCAGGTGCAAATACAACCGCTGCTCTTCATTCATTTACATTCGGACTTTTAATTATTTACAATATTCTGTTTATTTTACTTGTACGGTATCTGATACTCAAAATTCTTAAATCAAAACTTGGATCACTGGAAATATACCCTCCGGCAGTTGCGCTATGGATTCTTTCAGCAATTATATCAATTTTAATTGTTCAGTTTGATCTTTCATTTCACTCTTTGACTCTTTCTATTATCGTACTATTATTTTCGCTTGGAGCCGTGACTTATGGATTTATCAGAAACTACCGTTTTATTCGAATAATGGGTTTAGGTCTGGTTATTGTATCACTTGCTAAATTTTTTATTATTGATCTTTCAGGACTTGAAACCGGTTACAAAATTATAGCCTACTTCAGCTATGGCTTAATTTTAATTAGCATA
The DNA here is from genome assembly GCA_027858855.1 of Spirochaetota bacterium. GTDB lineage: Bacteria > Spirochaetota > UBA4802 > UBA4802 > JAFGJZ01 > JAFGRW01. The sequence goes on from JAQIBV010000009.1 coordinate 113,201, forward strand.
TCTTTCATTTATCAGAAACTTAAACAGGCGGTAGAAAAGTCATGAAAAAAATAGCCTTTGTTATAATCTTCATACCTTTTCTTATATCTGCTCAAAATGAAGAGAACAATTGTCTCTACTCGCAGGAATTAAGTGGGGCAAGTAGCGCAGGAAAATATACAGAAATTACTCTCACTGAGGAGCATTACCAATCAACAAATAATGATTTATCGGACATACGAATAATTGACAGTGAAGGATCTTTTTGCCCATATATCATTAACAGCACCGAAAAAAATTCAACCCGAGAAACCTTTATTCATGAAACAAAATTGATTGATAGTAATACTTTAAAAAAAGGAGAGGCCACAAACTTTTACTATGACTTTCAGATTATTTCGAATGAAAATTCAATTAAAGTAAATCGATTTCATCTTAATACAGATGGAGATGACTTTTCATTACAGGTTGAAATTTGGGGAAGAATGTCAAAATCGACATGGAGCTATATCACCAAAGACTCAATATACTCTCTGGACAATATTCAAAAGAAAACAATTGAAACAGAGAGACATCATTCTTATGATTATTACCGCTTACTTTTTAATAAAAAGAATGCACCTTTCTTATCTCTGGAATTACAGTGTGATTTTGACATAATCAAAACATCTATTAAACCGTTTCAACATTATGTAGATCTGGATTTTTCAATCAGAACAGATAAGAAAAAATCCATAATTATGATAGCAAATCCCGACCGGTTAAAAATTGATTCTTTAACAATTGATTCAAATACTCCATATAAACGCTGGTATACTATTAATACGTCCCGTTCTCAGATTGGTCGGGGCTATATTTATTCACTATCATTCGAAGATGATATAATTGAAAATAAAAGCATTTCCTTAAACGATATAACCCGGGAGGAACAACTGAAGCTTGTGATTGACAATCAGGATGATGCACCTCTTTCAATCACAAAAATTACTGCCCGTTATCTGGTAGACAAAATCATCTTTAGGGCAAGCGGACACCCACCTTATAAATTGCTATACGGTAACAAAACAGCAAAACCCCCTGTATATGATATGAGACACTATAAGGAAACTATAAAAGAAGAACAAATTTCAACGGCAACCTTGATGGAAAGAATCGAGAACAGCGGTTATGTAGAAAATATTCAAACCGGGAAAACACTTTTTTCGGTTATTATTGTTATAACAGGTTTGGTATTTTCAGGGGGTATCATCCTACTTATGATACGAAGGCAAAATTAATCTTAGAACGTTTGTAAGAAACATATTCTCTCGAAACTATTAAGTAAAACTATCTAAAAGCTCCAGTCGTGCACCATTTATAAATGCGGCTACATCGACCTCTTTTTTCCCTATCAATTGAAGCCGCAGAATCTCTATTGTCATTTCTGTACATCCGATTAACAGACGACGCTTGCCTAAACGAAAAATTTCTCCTGGCTTAAGCGATGGCAAATCATCATCTTCTGGAATTCGAGTCTGCCATATTTTAAGCTCACTATTCCGAAACTGTGTCCAAGCACCAGGACGAGGATTCATTGCACGCACCTGATTATGAATTTCTTCAGCAGGCTTGTTCCAGTCGATATGTGCCGTATCGCGTGAAATTTTTGTACAATATGTTGCCAGTGAGTCATCCTGTTTTACAGGATGACTTGTATTATTATTCAAGTCTTGCAGTACGGAGTCAATAAGTTCAATTCCTACCGGAATCAATCTATCATATAAATCTGTAGCATTCATTTCAGGTGTAATCGGAACCTCTTTTTGTGCAAGTATATCACCAGCATCAAGTTTTTCGGTTATTTTTTGTATTGTAACCGCTGTTGTGTCAAGACCATCTATCAAGGCCCACTCGACGGGTGCAGCACCTCTATACATCGGTAATTTTGATGGATGCAGGTTTATTGTTCCATAGCGGGGCATATCAAATATAGACCGGGGAATAAGTTGACCATATGCAAAAACTATAAAGATATCGGCATTATATTGTTGGAGAATAGATATCAGGTTATCATCCTTTAGATTAACCGGTTGTAATATGTCCAGATTGTTGCTTTCGGCACACAACTTGACAGGCGGCTTACATATTTTTTTATTACGGCCAGCAGGCTTGTCACAGTTTGTAACAACAAACAAAACATTATGATTTGCACAGAGGTGCAACAGAAGATTCTGCGCTACAGATGGTGTTCCAAAAAAACCGATATTCATATTTACTCCCGATTAATATTAAAACAAATAATTTTCAAAGATAGCATGCTGGTTATTAGAAAAGAGCCTGCTTATTCATTTTCTTGATCTTCTTTAACTCTTTTGTGTACTCTTTACGAATGTATTCTTCGAGGTGATCGACAAAAAGAATCCCGTTAAGATGATCAATTTCATGTTGCAAAACACGCGCAAGAATATCGTCAGCCTTAATCTCAATCTGTTCACCCTTTAAATCATAGGCATTAACAACAACCTCTACAGGGCGCATTACAGTTTCAAAAATTCCAGGTATGGAAAGACAACCCTCATCATAGGGACCGTTATTCGCAGATGTCCATACGATGCGAGGGTTGAGAATAACAATTTTTTCTCTATCATAAGATGTAAGATCAATCGTAACAAGCTGCTTAGCAAGAGCTATCTGTGGTGCAGCTAGGCCTATACCACTATTTTTTTTCATAACCTTGAACATATGTTCTGAAAGTGAAACAAGTTCAGGAACAAATTCGGTTATCGGATCTGCTTTTATTCTGAGTGTCTCGTGCCCATAATAGACCAATGAATTTTGTCGGTTAGACATTTTGTTTCCTCCATGGTTATATGTCGGTGAGAAAGAGCATGCCCCCTCACGGAACCCTATAGGTTTTGTTCACTTCTTGTATCCACTGCATATTTGTTAGCTGTTATTTTCAATTATTTTTCAATTAACAGCCTCATCTCTGTATCAACCCGATAGTTATCGGGTTGATACAGAGATGAGGCTTAATCACCTTAAAAACAACATTTTTTTCATCAATTTGCACCAATTTCAACGTTGTAGTTAGAGAAAACTATAAGAAAAGAGGGGCAAATATGAACGAAACAACAATAACAATGGAGTATAACCGATACAAAAAGCTATTATTCTTCTGCGAGCAGGCAAATATCTCAAAAAGTAAATTTATCATACTATGTTTGAACAAATACATACCTAAATTGAAAAAAAACAGATACAGATTCTCTAATCGGCAATACCAAAAACGTGCCCCGAAGTGGGAAACCGTTCATTTATACCTACATCCGGTAAAAAAGGAAAAATATGAGAATATTGCATGCTTAAACAAATACACTTTATCGCTTTTAGTGGCTTTAGCATTGGATAATTATGCCGAAGCTATCATTGAAGAGCTTGCCAATAAAGAAATTAATGATGATAATGGCGTTTTTACTGAGTTTTTTTCTGTTTTTTATGGTTATACAGATGGAAAAATGATATTAAATTTCCTTTGGGATAAATCCTTAGATGAAAATTCGATAACTATCTACCAAACTGTAACAAATAGAAACCTAATCCTCACTATTTAGCAAAAAAACATTGACTGAAACAGAAAAAAACCCAGGCTAACAACACCCCCCTCTCGGAGAAGACAATGAGTTTTGTACATTTACACAACCACACAGACTATTCAGCTCTAGACGGAGCAATAACCATAAATAAATTGATCCAGCGCACTATCGACTACGGAATGACTGCTGTTGCTATTTCAGATCACGGAAATATGTGTGGTGCTATCGATTTCTACAGACAGGCAACCAGCAAAGGAATAAAACCGATAATCGCACAGGAATTCTATATTGCTCCTGATTCTCGATTAAACCGAAAATACAGCAAAGGCGAATCTACGAACTACCACCTAATGCTTTACGCCAAAAATAATATCGGATACCAAAATCTATTAAAATTATCATCAATCGGATATCTGGACGGATTTTATTATAAACCACGTATCGACTTTGATGTATTACAGCAGCACTGTGAAGGCCTCATCTGTTCATCGGCATGTCTTGCAGGAGAAGTTGCACAGAAGATTCTGAATAAAGACTATGAAGCTGCCAGCGCTTCAGCACAGTTATACAAAGATCTCTTCGGTGAAGATCATTTCTATCTTGAACTGCAGGATCACGGTTTACCTGAGCAGAAAATTGTAAACGAAGGAATAATAAATATCGCCCGAGAGTTATCCATTCCGGTTATTGCAACGAATGACTGTCATTACACAGACAAAGACGACAGCTACGCACATGAGGTGCTTCTCTGCATACAGACTGGCAAAACAATGGAAGACGAAAACCGGATGCGTTTTGGTACAAATGAATTTTACTTTAAGAAGCCGGAAGAGATGGAACGTATCTTTTCTGACTACCCTGACGCCATTTTCAATACTCAAAAAATTGCCGAGATGTGTAACGTCGAGTTGACTTTGAATCAACCAGTACTGCCAACCTTCACCGTACCCTCCGGTCACACCCTGGACACATATATGCGCGAGCTTGTTTATACTGGTGCAAATGAACGTTATGGAGACGTGCTTTCTGATAAGGTAAAAGAGCAAATTGAATATGAACTCGAAGTAATTACAAGCATGGGGTTTTCCGGATATTTTCTTATTGTTTGGGACTTTATTAATCATGCTCGAAAAGAGGGCATACCCGTTGGTCCAGGACGCGGATCTGCAGCCGGATCAATTGTCTCTTATTGTATGGGTATTACTCAACTCAATCCTTTGGCATACACACTGCTTTTTGAACGATTTCTGAACCCAGATCGAAATGAAATGCCTGATATGGATATCGACTTCTGTGGCGAACGTCGTGAAGAGATTATTCAATATGTGCGCAATAAATATGGAGATGACCATGTCTCACAGATTATGGCTTTTAACACATTAAAACCTAAGGCCGCTGTTAAAGATGTTGCACGGGCACTTGGAGTACCGTTCACTGAAGCAAATCGAATTACAAAATTCATAAATGAAAAAACTATTATGGATTCCGTAAAAGCATCATCAGAACTTAAAGAGTTCTACGAGTCGAGTGAAACATCCCGAAAAGTTATCGATACAGCGGTTAAGCTGGAAGGGCTCATTCGATCATTTGGAAAACACGCAGCCGGTGTCGTTATTTCTAAAGAAGAGATGACTCACTACGTTCCGCTCTACAAAGATTCAAAAGATGGTAGTATTTGTGCACAGTTCGAAAAAGGGGACTCAGAGGCTGCGGGTCTTGTTAAGATGGACTTTCTTGGTCTTAAAAACCTGACAATTATTCACCATGCCTTACGTCTAATCAAGGAGCACCACGGAATAGAACTCGACATCGAAACTATTCCGCTCGATGTACCGGCCGTCTATACGCTTCTGCAAAATGCAGATACAAACGGAATCTTTCAGCTTGAAAGCTCCGGAATGCAGAATCTTTTACGTAAACTTGGCCCGACTGTTTTTGATGACATTATCGCCATCGGTGCTCTTTACCGTCCCGGACCTCTCAATTCAGGTATGGCCGATCAGTTTATTAAACGAAAACGGGATCCAAAACTGATCGAGTATCCGCATGAATGTCTTGAACCGGTCTTACACGACACACTTGGAGTAATTATCTACCAGGAACAGGTAATGAAAATTTCTCAGGTAATGGGAGGATTTTCTCTAAGTGAAGCAGATAAGCTGCGCAAGGCCATGGGGAAAAAAGTTCTGGATATTGTCGAGAAGTTACGTGGCAAATTTCTTGAAGGTGCAAAAGAACAAAAAATTGATCCTCAAATTGCAGAAACAGTTTACGATGCAATGGCTAAATTTGCCGAATACGGATTCAATAAGTCACATGCAGCTGCCTACGGACTTGTTACATATCAAACGGCATACCTCAAGGCTCACTTTCGTGCTGAATATATGTGCGCACTTCTGACTGCATCAAAAGACAACCAGGAAGATATAACAAAATATATAGCCGACTGTCGTGCAGCTGGCATTTCAATTCTTCCTCCTGACATAAATAAAAGTGAATATGGCTTTACCATTGAAGATAAAATGATAAGGTACGGATTCTGTGCAATAAAGGGATTAGGAGAAAGAGCAATAGAAGAAATTCTTTTAACTCGTAAAAAAGAGGGAATGTTCTCATCAATACAGCAACTGATCGAAAATCTGGATCTTTCGGTTATTAATAAGGGCGTTCTTGAAGCACTGATAAAATCCTCTTCACTCACATCACTGCATTCAAACAGGGCACAGCTTTTTGCCGGTATGGACATCCTTCTTGAAACGGCCCGTTTTCTGCAAAAAGATAAAAAAAGTGGACAAGGAAACCTGTTCGGTGGTACCGATGAGACCGATGAAACCGACAAGATGATCAACCTACCGAATATTCCAGACTGGCAGGACCATACCTTACTGACATTTGAAAAGGATGTACTTGGACTTTACATTACCGGACACCCACTTGCTCGTTATGAAAAAGAGCTTCGTGAATATTCATCATGTTCAATCATTAATATTGATGACGCACTTGAAAACGGCACAACTAACTATTCCATTGTAGGCATTCTTGAAAATCAGCGCGCTCACACTACGAAAAAAGGTAAAGCTATGGCTTTTGCCATGCTCGAAGATATGGAAAGTTCTATAGAAGTACTGATCTTTCCCCGAACTTTCCAAAAATATGAGAACCTGGTATTCATAAAAGAGCCAGTAATGTTAACTGGAGAGATTCAGGTAGAAGAGGACGACACCTCAGAACGCAAGAGCAAAAAAATGATAGTCAATGAAATTCATACTTTAGTAGAGGTTCGTAACCGGTCAATTTCGGCGTTACATCTGAATATTAATTCGGTAGGTTTTGATGAGACGCTCATGGAAAAGATACGCGAGCTTGCCCAGCAAAACCATGGAGCCTGCCCCCTCTTCTTCAATATTGAACTGGAAAACGGCATACGTACAATAATACGCACACACCACTGTTTCAGCATCGAACCGACCGAAGAGTTGATCCACTCCATCAAGGGGCTTTTAGGAAATGAATCGATTCACTACGCATTCAGGAACGTATGTTAAGACAATCCACGCCTGTAATTTCCGGAGGTAAACTTCAATGATGAAGAGAGTTGAGAAAGATTACCGGAACCGAAGAATGATTCCAGAACAGCTACCTTCTGTTCTGAAGTAAGCTCGAGGTATGGAATAGAACGAAGATCAAAACAAAACCCCAGAGGTTCTGTTTTAAAATCTTTCAGTGCCTCGGGGGCTGCGAAAAAAGCACTATTATAAATTTCCGTCGAGACATAGGGTCTTTTCACCAGATAAAAAGCATCGCCCTGCCGATTGCGCATCACCGTCGAACGATTGCACTCACCAATACACGACTCATCTACCATCTCTTTTTTGCACTTCACACCGGTTTGTCGTAAACATTGTCTGCTTTGCATTAACAGAATCGGACCAAAAACAATCATCCAGAGAGGAAAGCAGGCTTGTTTTGCAAGGGCTGCAATCTGTTCCCGATTAAGCTCCGTTGAAGCAAAAGAGCCGGCGAAAGCCTTATCATTTCCAAACAGCTCACCAGCCAGACTATTGACACTGTTAAAGTGGGGGCCAGCAATCCAGTTTATATCCAAGGAGTTGATACAGGTAATTAAGGTACAGCCATTAAGCACTACCAGTTGCTCTTTCGGTAGTGACTTTAATAGTGTAACGCAGTCTGCCATATCCTCTTCTTGAATAATTGGTTGAAACCAGGGGATTACCCCCTCCCGGTATTCAAAAGTTCTTGGATCAGTCACTTCAAAAAAGATTTCGGATAAGTCATAGTTAGCACTATTAATAAGTTGTAAATCATCATAGTTATTAATCAGAACAGTCATCTTTTCATCACGAGGCCGAATCTTTTTTTCCGAATTATAGAGAGGAGTATCTGTTTTTAAAATTCTGGAAGCTCTATTTTGAAAATAAACAACTGCAAGACGACGCAGAAGATTAATCTGTGCCAATGGTATAAATAGTCCATTATCCAGATTAGACGTATCAAGTTCAGTAAGAACAAAACCGCTGCAAGAAAATTTCGAGAGTTGAGTTAATATGGTCTCCTTGGTTAACGGAATATTTCGAGAACAAGCTAAAGTAATATCTGTTTCACAAACAAAACTATCCTCACCGGTACTCCACCGTGCCTGCAGCGGAGCCCCCTCACTTCCCGAGACTTCAACGCTTAACTCTATGGGGCGATAATTGAGTGATTCAATCTGTGCTGTAAGCTCATCAAGTAAATCTTCGCGCCCCGAACGAAACACAAGTTGGCCACGTTCAATTTTACCCTTAAGCTCATGTTCAATTGTAAATTGATATTTATCTTTAACGAATAATTCACCAATAATCCCAGAGCAGATAAACAGATTGCGCTCTGTATAAAGTACAACCCGATCCCCGGTATTGATTGACGTACCCGTTTTATTCATTTTTAGAGTAAGACTCTTTCTGTCCGCATGATAGCTTACCACCTCAGCAAGCAATTCAAGTGAGTGGTCAGTCTGCCGGCTGGTAAACATTTCGGCAGAAACCCGATCTTTTAGATATCCGGCACTGAAACTACGGTTGAAAACGGTGTGAAGACGAGGATCATCATCAAACAGACGCTCTTTTTTAGAAATACGATCAAGCTGGTCACGCCATGCAGAAACAGTATTGTAAACATAACCATATCCTTTAATGCGACCTTCAATCTTGAGTGAGTCAACTCCGGCTGAGGCCAGCTCGCCAGCATATGCAAAGGCACTGTTGTCTTTTAAACTGAGAGGGTAAGTCTCTGAACTGCTTTTGCCAACAATGTAGGGACGACGACAAGGCTGGAAACAGATTCCCCTATTTCCGGACTGACCTCCCATAAATGAACTCATATAGCACTGTCCCGAATAGGAGACACAATAGGCTCCGTGAACAAAAACCTCGGTTTCAACTCCAAGTTCATGGGCAAATTTTGTCAGTTTTTGAATATTATCAAGAGATAGCTCTCGCGAAAGGTTAACCCTGGATACTCCGCAACCGGCCAGATACTCTATTTGTCCGCTTGTAAGGGTTGTCATCTGGGTCGAAGCGTGGATTACAACTTCAGGGAAGCGGGTACGAATCAGATGTAGCAAACCATAGTCCTGAACAATCAGAGCCTTGACCCCGGCCATCAAAGCCTCTTCAACAAGCGTGCTTACCTCTGCGATCTCGTTTTCAACACAGAGAGTATTCACTGTTAAAAAGAGTGCTGTACCATTCTGTGCAGTTAGCTGCGCGAGTTCCCGAAGTTCAGGGATGTTTATGTTAGTTGCACGGCGTCGCGCGTTAAAACGATCAACACCGCAATAGATCTCATCCGCACCCGCGATAACGGCTGCCTTAACGGCTGTAAAGTCACCCCCCGGAGCCAGAAGAGCAGGAACAGACCTTTTTTTCTCATTCACAATTACTGATACATAATCACGAAGGGTTCAGGCTTTAAATTCAAAACCTGTTCGGGAGTCATTAGTGGTTTATCATAACCAGCGCCTTTGTACCCTGAATAATAGAAGAGTTTGAATCCTTTAAAAGGTATATTTTTTGCACGTGCATTAATCTGATACGCACTGCGCTTCGCTCCAGGAGATCCGAAACCATCTGCATTATGCACAAGTACAACAGGATCATATGAAGCCTTAACTTCAGGAATATTCTGAATCATTACCGGTTTAAACTGATGTACCACCAGCATACGATGCCCCTTAATGCCGTTATCAAGCATGTAGTCCCGCATCATTTTTTGTGCATCATTTAGCTCATGGGCATAAACACGGCCAATCTCTTTCATAGGTTTAAGTGTACGCCACTCAGGGTCAATAGCAAGATGAACATTCGGGTACTTCAGAAAAGGAAGTAACTTCTTCATGGCATACTCAACCGGATATTTTCCGATCTGATGATCCAAAAAAACAAGCATTCCATGCTTTTGAGCAAATTGAACATATTTTTTAACCAGTTCATCATTCATGTGGCCGACTTCACCCTTAGGGTGACAAACTCCATAAATCAGATAAAAAGCTGTAACCACACCCTTAGATCCGTTAGCATTGTCATATTTTGCGGCAGTCTTAGTCAATCTATCAGCCAGAACATCAATAGGATAACGGCCAAGAATTCCCATCATCTTGGAGCGTGGATGTCCATAGTAGGCAACAATCGTATTCTGTGTAAAAAAATCAGCAGAAAGCAGTATTGGCTCTTCTGTACGCGGTAAAATGCCCCGCTTAACCAGCTCCGGCGTAGTCTCTATCCGTAAATTTTTCTCATCAATAACATCCGGAGGTGTGATACTAGCTTCAAGTTGAACTGTAGAAAGTTCTGTCAGCTCGTTTACAGGTACATCTAGAAGTTCGCTGTTCGAGAAATCATCCGATTCAGCTTCCGTAACGGCTGAGGCCGGAGAAATTAGTCCTCCTTCTGGAAGCCCGTCAGAAGGAGATGTCGAAGCTGCGGAAAAAAGCACAACCAGCGCCGTACACAACAGTACAAATGTTATAAAAATGCTAATCTTAATCATGTTTTTCATTATTTTTCCAATTTAGTAATAGAAGATTATTTAAATTCAGTTTTTACCTGATAAAACTCTTTCAAGTAAAAAGTCTGCGCCATTATTGTAACTATCGGTAAACTAAAGGATATCCATAAACGGAAAGACACCAGCTCCGATAACACCGGCATCACGACCGAAGGATGAGTAGACAACCGGCACTTCACGATCAACAAGAAAACGGGTATGCTCCGAAATCCAGCGCGATATTAGTGGTTGAAGTATCTTCTCATAACGAGCAATAAAACCTCCTACAATAATTACTCCCGGATCGAAGGCCATAAAAATATTATAGAGTCCAACTGCTATCTGTCGGGCATATTCATCAATAAGATCACTGACAACACTATCTTTACCATAAATGTCAAAAGCCTCATCGATACTTAAGGAAAGCGACTTATCTTTAAGAAGGCGCATAAATGCATGCTCAGAGGCGTACTGTTCCCAACAGCCCCTATTTCCGCAATGACATTCGCGCCCATCCCGCTCTATCACCATATGACCGAACTCTCCAGCACAATTGGATGTACCATTGATTAAACGGTTATTTATAATCAGGGCTCCACCAATACCCTCCGTTATTGAAACATAACAGAGAGTTCCTTTGCTGTCGCTCTCCTTGAATTCTGCAAAAGCGGCGCAGTTTGCCTCATTTTCAATATAAACGGGTAGAGGGTTGAAGCGCTCCATAACTGATGAAAAATCAATATTCTGAACCTCCATATTCGGAGCATTGACAAGTAGACGGTGATCACGATCCACAATTCCGGGAACACTGATACCAATTCCCGCAATCCTCTTTTCCAAACCGTTTTCATTTATGAATTTCTCAATTAATTCAATAGTCTGTTCAGGTATATGGTCAGGATCTAATCTATCAACAGACAATTCATTAATAAGGTTATAGTCAAGATCAACCTGCACTATCCTGGCATGAAGTTCCTTAAACTCTACACCTATGGAATAACAGGCTCCCGGATTAAACTCAATTAGACGAGCCTTTCTTCCGCCGGTACTGCTGTCATGATTGTTGTCAGTAACAAAACCCTTTTTAATTAACCATGTTATATTACTTGAAACAGTAGTAATACTCAAATCAAGATCACGGGCTATGTCAAGCTTAGTTACTATTCGTTTTTTTCGAATATAGTTGAATATTTTTCGCCGATTACTCTGTTTAACGACCTTTTGGTATACTCCATCTATCTGAATCATATCTGCTACCCTTACGGTTAATTTCTAAAGTAAAATTACATCAATAGTCGTCAGTCCATGCTTTTGTTGCAAGCAAAAATAATTATTGAGACCACTTGCTCGTTCTCTCCTGATATAGAAAACAGGTAAATTATTATTTCGGTAAAGCTAAACATATGGCACTTATGAAAGCCTTGTTAAGACGATATGAAATCGAATTTCATCATTTCTAATCTGAATTATTATAATCTGCCCTCTATAATCCATGAGTAACAAAAAACACAGAATTAGAAAAAAGGTTCAATTTTTTTTGCAACATTTTAGTTAGCACCGAGTTTTCAAATTATGCAAACAATAAACTAGAAAATGATAACCTTTTTAAACTGCTTTTCGTATATCTTGTTATAATCGCTTTAAAAATTATTGAACAAAAAAAGAGTAAATGCAACATGCTATTTATTAATGCATATTATTTTGTATTATGATTACAACTGATTGCAGATACCAAATATTTTAAAAGGAGTTTCATTATGAAAAAAAAAATCAAAACAGTCTTGACCCTTTTACTGGCTGCCATGCTTATTGTTTCGTTTGCGTCATGTTCTGATAGCGACGATGATAGCGACGCGGAAAAAGAAGGAAAAGATCCCGTTGCCATTGACGCTGGTGATGACACAGATGACGATACTGGTGATGACACAGAAACTGTTACTGTTGTAAGTGAAGGATTCGAAGGTAACCGCGACCTCCTTCTTACTGCATTTGACAGTTATGCTGATACAGCGCTTATCAGGCTAACGATCAGAAATGATTCTGGTGCAAGTCGTAGTGGCTGGGGTCTTGGAGGAATCGGCACATCAGATGGTGACGATGACTGGGGCTCAGTAACAGTTTTTGATGAAGTAACTCCATCAGGCACTTTTGACGATGGTGATACCATAGAAATCGACACAACGACTACAGTTGATGATCTTGATACTGAAGTTACAGGAACCAAGGTTTTCTTTAACATTTTCAATGATTGTACTCTTCTAAAAGTATCTGTTGTTGAGTAATTAGCCGTTTTCATTTAGAGATTATCACGAGGGTCACCATTACGGTGACCTTTTTTTTGTGAAAAGATTATTCAGGAATATTTTGAAATTATGGAAACTAAAAAATTGTTTTAAACATGAGTTTGGCTGTTTCGACTTTACCTTATAGTGACACCTTCGCCTATTCCTTCAATTTTTGCTGCGAAAAACATGGGAAAATGGAAAATGGGGACGAGGTCATTTCCGACTTGACCATCCCATCATCGCTCTTTACCTATGATATAATATTAAACAATAAAGGCTATCATCATGACAGACAAACCCTGTACAGCTCTGGTATTCGACCTCTTTCATACACTTTCTTCGATACGGCACACACATGGCCCCGGTGATGACACGGCTGGCATACTTGGTGTCGATCCACAGGAGTGGCGCAATGCCCTTTTTAACAGATCAAATGCCAGACTAAAAGGGCAGATTACTGATCCTGTTAAAATTATACGTGATGTAAGTGATAAGATTAATCCGGGTATACCAGATGAGATTATACGGAAGGCTGCCGCATCACGATATTCCCGTTTTGAAAAATCACTGATTAATCCGGCCTTTCATGTTATTGAGACACTAAAATCCCTGCGACAAAGAGGATACAAGATCGGGCTTGTCAGCAATGCCGATGTCATGGAAGTTGCAGCCTGGGATAAGAGTCTTTTTAGCAGCTGTTTTGATTTTACTGTTTTTTCATGTCACTGTGGTTATGTGAAACCCGAACCTTCTATCTACAAACTATGTATTGAAGGGCTTGGCAAAACAGCAGATGAATGTATCTTTGTGGGTGACGGTGGAAACAATGAACATACAGGTGCAAAAAAATGCGGTATGCGTACGATCTTTACCAGTGAGTTTATAAAAGATCTGTGGCCTGAACGTATAGCTGACTTAAAGGCCAAGGCCGACTATCATATTAGCGATATTAGACAGCTTTTAAATACGGATTTTTTAGCATAACTACCGATCTTTAATCAACCTTTATACAGTCTATTTCAGTATTATTATATTATTTTTTGCCCAACATGAGTGGTTAAAATATTTACGGGTAGATTTAAAAAAGCTTATATGGATATCTAACCGCTGCCCCACCTATTATGACAGATTTTAAATAATCATACCTGATAAATCAATATATTTTATGCATACAACCTCTACTCCTCGTAAACGAGGTACTCTTTGATCATCGAAAACCCCTGCGATTTTTTTAAAATAGGCTCATTGTAGCGTGAAACACGCACAGAAACGTGAGAAAAATTACGGCTTAGATGCTGTAAAATGAGTCCTGCCAGAATCGAAGCAATGGTGCCATCAATTATGCACTTTTCCTGCAAGTGAATTGTCAACTGTTGATTGTCTGAAGTATCCGGTTCTTTAGCCGCAGCACTAACCGATCGGACTATCCTTTGCGAAACCTCTTTTGCTGTGTGGGCGGTCCAGTACCCCTCAATGAAAAGATTACCACTTTCAGCCTGCGCGTAGCGCTCTGGAGGAGTCTCACAAACATGACCATTTGCAAACCAATGCTTACCGTTCACGAAATAGACCTCGGCAGCACTTTTTTCACTATTCTCTACGGCTCCAAGACTTTTTTTAACTCTTTCATCTGTCAAATTATTACGTGCGGCAATTGTCGACTTAAGCGCAACAATTGTATCTTCAAGGCTGGTTTCGATTCCCTGTCTTGGAACGAAACTAATAGAGAATATTTTATTAAACAGTTCCGGTGTACTTTTCATTCGTGAAATAAGAGCGTTTACCTCTTCATTTTTAGTATGTAGCAGAGAAAGTAACCTTGACGGATCCTCAGAAAGTCCCTCAACGGTAGCTTCATCGTCACTGCTGTAAACAAGAACCAGGTTAAGGTGAAGTTTATCAAAGCCACGCCCCATGCTGAATATTATGTACGAGATAAGAAAGGTCTTCAGCAGTTTTAGTTTACCAGGATCATCTCGATTATCCAGTCCAAGATCAAGACGTAAGTCCATTATAACAAGGTAGGGATAACCGTGTTTCTGGATAAAGTTAAAAAGCTCAGCCCTCATAAAGCCGGCACCCTTTACGCTTTTAATAACAGTCTTAATTGTTGCAAGCGAGGAGAGGTTCGGAATATCTTTGACCAGGTCTACATCTATGGCCTGTAATGCTTTTCTTAATTGAAGTTCGACCCTTTTATCGTTTGAAAAAAACAGAGCCCGTTTGGAATAATTATAATGTGACATTAATCTTCTCTCTTAAAGAACTAGGTAAAGGAGCGATAGATTATACAAGCTCCCGAATGTTTATTTTAATTATCGGAGGATCGAACACAAATACTTTGAAACATTTTTTTCTTTACAGTTTGTCAGTAAAAAAGTTTCAATGAATCTATTATATCGCATATGACATAAAAATCAAATTATTTTACTAAATTAGCAGCTCTTTTGGAGTAGAGGATGAACTCTTATCAATGCTTAGCCTGTAACAGTAACCAGAACCATTATCTGTTCACAAAAAATTCCCGTTTTGACGAACCATTCTCATTGCATCGCTGTACAAAATGCGGATCCGAATACATATCTCCTCTTCCTGATGAGAATAGACTTAAGGCTTATTATGAAAAGAGCTATTTTACTACACGAACTGATCGTGGCTATGACAACTATTTTTCAAACGAGATAAAAACCGAAATTGAACGGGTTTTCACTATGAACCTGAACGATCTTGGTTTTTTTAATGACAGTTCGTTGCGAGAAAATGAGCTCCAATCGCTCGATATTGGTTGTGCGGCCGGCTATTTTGTAAATTATATGAAAACTCTGGGGTGGAGTGCATACGGAATTGACGTTTCTGAAATTTGTACAGACTTTGCATCTAACAGATTGCAACTAAATGTTGTACATGGCGACTATCTTGAGCATAAATACACCAATAAATTTAATCTGGTCACCATGTGGGCTACAATAGAACATCTACCCCGCCCTGACCTTTTTATTCAAAAGATCCATGAGGATCTTGATAACAATGGAATTGTTTATATATCTACCTGTAGATGCGACTCTCTGTTTAAAAAAGTTGCTGGAAAAAGATGGCGTTACTACAATGTCCCCGAACATATTCACTATTTCACATTGAAGGGGCTTACGACTCTTCTTGAAGATAACGGATTCACTGTCACTACCAGCTTCTCATATGGTAGTGGTTTCGGTAAGCCAGGAAGCCGTGTACGATTACTCGCAGACTATATTGCGAAAAGATGCAATACTGGTGATATGCTCGTTATCGGCGCGCAAAAGAGAGACGAGAAGGCAACTCTATGAAGATAACCTCATCAATTTCGGTTCTTCGTGACTGGATAAATGCAGAAAAAGCAGCCGGCAGCCAGGTCGGCTTTGTTCCAACAATGGGGGCCCTGCACCGAGGACACCTATCCCTTATACAACGATCTGTCTTAGAGTGTGACACAACTGTTGTAAGCATATTCGTTAACCCTATTCAATTTGACAACAACAGTGATTTTGAAAGCTACCCAGAAACACTCTCCATTGACCTTGAAAAAAGTGATGCCTGTGGGGCCGGCTTTGTCTTTATCCCCGATAAAGAGACTATGTACCATGCACAAAAAACATATATAAACGTTCACGACCTTACCGACCAACTATGTGGAAAACATCGTCCCGGCCACTTTAAGGGTGTCTTTACTGTTGTTGCGAAGCTCTTTAACATAGTTGCTCCGGATACAGCCTACTTCGGACGAAAAGATCTGCAACAGGCACTTTCAGTATCCAAGATGGTTCTGGACCTTAACTTTCCAATTAAAATCGTAATAGCTCCTACAATACGTGAAGACGACGGCCTTGCTCTCAGTTCGCGAAACGTACATCTTTCTGATGATGAACGAACAAGGGCTCTTTCTATTTTCAGAGCGTTAAAAGATGCGCAAGAAACAATCATGCATGGAGAGAAAAATCTGAATAAGATATGTGACACAATTCTTGCCGAAATCGAACAAAAAGGGCGACCCGACACAATAGACTATGTAACTGCAGTTTCAGTTAAAGCACTTGAGCCTGTAACTGAATTAACTGAAGATAGCGCCATTGCCGTAGCCGCCTGGTTCGGCACTACCCGCCTTATTGACAACATGCTAATCAATTATGATAAGGGAGTATCATGCGAACTTTAATACTGCTAATGACATTTTTATTACTGTTTTTTTCATGCACGCCGCAAGGGGCTCTATCACACGAGTCGGCCTTTCTTGAGTTACAATCCGCTTTTCAGAACCGGGATGTGGAGGGTTTCGAATCTATATTATCAGAAAACAGCAAACCCTTTATTCTTAAGCTCATCAAACCGTTGAATAACCTTTCACCCGAGGCAAAAAACAGAACAGCCAAAAAGCTTAACATTACACCTGAAAGACTAAATTTGAAAACAGTACCGGCCTATATAGAGCTCTATTTTTTACTGAACGAAACACATCAAAAAGAGAGTATAGCACTTGCTTTAGAACGGGATATAGCAAAAATCCGATCTAATGAACAGGAGGCCCGCTACACAATGGGAAACGGTATTGCTCTGTTTTTTGTTAAAGAGGAACGATACTGGAAGTTTGATTTTGAAAGGAGTATGAACGGTAGTTAAATATCTTCGAACATATCCTCTTCATTAATAACCGTAGTAAGCTTCAGACGGTTCACCTCAGAAACTTTACCTATCAGTAATTCATCCGTGCGCCCCAGACGTTCGGCTAGTATTTTTACCATTTTAAATGCAAACGTAGGATTATCCACCAGAAACTTCTGCAATTGCTGAAGACTTTCAATATAGGCAAGCCTTACATCGGTTCGTGCTATAACATCAGCTGACCGTGGAAGGTTTCTAAAAAGTGACATTTCACCAAAGAAATCATGCCTGCGCAGGTGACTCACCACAATCTCGTCTTCACCGCTTCGAAGTCTAATCTCGACCTCTCCCTCAAGAATCACATACATCCGAGTCTCATGATCATCCTGTCTGATAACGGTTTCACCATATTTAAATGTAACTACTCTCATAAACACCCCGTTATTAAAGTCTTTGCATCAAAGCATTAGGTAAGAGATATCTATTTGAGCTCTATACGTCAAGATATAAGGGGGTTTTTCTGAAATTATTTATATGCGATTACATCGATCAATCACTGTCACTATCAAACCCAGGCAAATTCTGTTTTAAAAAGCTCATATAAATTCCGTTTCTGTTCACAAGTTGTGCATGTGTTCCTGACTCGGCAATATTTCCCTGATCCAGAACATATATTGTATCGGCATTACGAATAGTTGAAAGCCTGTGCGCGATAACGAAGGTAGTACGCCCCTCCATAATCTTACTCAGTGCTGCCTGCACCATCGTCTCAGTTCGCGTGTCCAGATAGGCGCTTGCCTCATCAAGAATCAGTATGCGCGGATTTCGAAGCATAGCCCGTGCAAATGCAAGCAGCTGCTTTTGCCCAATCGAAATATTAGCGCCCCGCTCGCCCATCGGTGTATCATATCCCTGCGGAAAACCGGTTATCATATCATGTATACCAAGAACTTTACAGACCGATATAACTTCATCATGCGTAGCACCGGGTACAGAAAACGAAATATTATCATATACTGAACCCGAAAAAATCTGAGGTTCCTGCATAACAACCGCAGTTTGACGCCGGTACTCGGCAATACCGTAGTTGCGGATATCTCGAGAGCCGATCAAGACAGCTCCATCGGTAACATCATAAAAACGGCTGATAAGATGTACAATAGTTGATTTACCTGATCCGGTGTGGCCTACGATGGCAACCGTTTCACCTGCCTTTGCGTCAAAACTGATTCCTTTTAAAATCGGTTCTTCAGGATTATAGTGAAATTTGACATCTCTAAAAGAGACGTCACCTGTTAGTTTAAAATCTTTCAGAGCATCATCCACCTCGACTATATCGGGCTTTTCGTCAAGAACTGCAAAAATACGCTCGCATGACGCGTATGCCCGGCTAAGCTGGTTAAGCATGTTACTGATCTTCTGCATCGGCTGAAAAAGCTGAGTCACATAGGTTAAAAAAGCCGCAACAACACCGAGGGTTACCTGACCATTTTTAATCAAGAGACCTCCGCCAATTATTACAAGACCTGTGCTTGCAGTATTTAACATAATTACGCTTTGCCAGAAATAGGCGTGCAGCGGATAAAACCTGCGTGTATTCTGATAATAGCTTCGGTTATAATTTTCGAAAAGCTGTATATTACGTTCTTCGCGTGCAAACGAACGAGTAACCATAACACCGGAAAGTGACTCGTTTAAAAAAGCATTAACCGAAGAGAGCCTTCCCTGAATACCACGGGCAGCACGCACTATTTTAGACTGCAGCCCAAAAACTATCATTACAAGCAGCGGCAGAACAAACAGCAGAACCAGACTCAGCTTAAGATCAAGTAGCAACATGGCTCCAATGATACCGACTATCATAATAACATCCACAAGAACGGTATCAAGACCTGTCATTAATAACTCTTCAAGAACCTGAACGTCGACAGTCAGACGTGTCATTATATTACCGGTTTTGTTTTTATCAAAGAACCTGAAAGATAATCTCTGTATATGATTAAATAGATCACGCCTAATTGAATAGAGTATAACGTTACCGATTTTCATCATCAATTTACCCTGATAGCGAAAGGAGAAAAACTGAAGAGTAAGCACAACAGCTGTTATTACAGAAATTTTTATCAGATAATCTATATTTTTAGGAGCAATTCCATAGTCTATACCCTTTTGAATCAAAAATGGCAAAGCGATAGTGGCAGCCACATTTGCCAGCGAGAAAAAATACATAACAGCAATTCCGCCCGAATTCGTCTTTATATAGGGAAACAAACGTGATAAAAGTTTAAGAGCCGATTTGTCGCTATTTTTTGCGGCCTGTTTTATATTGTTACTCATACTATGACCTCATACTTAAACTGTCTTCAATAATTGATTCACTACAGACCATCTGTGTCTCATAGGTTGCCTTGTAGAGCTCATTCTTTTTTAAAAGATTATCGTGCGAATCGAAATCCTGTATCATGCCGCGATCAAGAACAATAATACGGTCTGCAAGCCGGAGTGTTGAAATCCGCTGTGCAATAATTAACGTTGTGCGCCCTTCCATAAGACTTCTTAGCTCATTTTGTATGTTGCGTTCAGTCTGGGGATCAAGACTGGATGTACAGTCATCCAATATCAGAATTCGAGGGTTCTGAAGCAGTGCTCGCGCGATCGCAATACGCTGGCGCTGTCCACCCGACAAACCGGATCCCGACTCACCCACATAGGTGCCATATCCATCAGGAAGTAACTCAATAAACTGATCGATCTGTGCACGTGATGCAGCCTTTTTTATCTCTTGCAAAGATGCATCGGGGCGCCCGAAAGCAATATTTTCGCCTATTGTCATTGAAAATAGAAATGTCTCTTGTAGTACGGTACCGATCTGAAGACGCAGCGCTTCAAGACTCCACTGCGGAAGGGGTATACTATCCAAAAGTATCTGACCATTACTGGGACAGTAAAACCGTGGTATCAATGAAATCAGCGAACTCTTACCCGAACCGTTTAATCCAAAAAGGGCTACCTTCTCTCCGGAGTTTATCGAGAAAGAGAGATCCCGTAAAACCGGCTGATCATCATCATAACCAAAGGTGACATTTTTAAATTCGAGCTTTCCTTTTATCGTATCGGCAACAGTACCCTTGTCACTTTCACGTTGATCCTTAAGCACTAAAATCTCGTTTATCCGTTTGGACGCTCCTTCGGCCAGACTTACAAGCGAAGTATTAAAGGCCAGAATAAAGAGCGGAAATCGAATTATCATTATATAGGTCATAAATCCAATAAGAGTTCCAAGTGTCATACTGCCGTGAATAACCTGATACCCCCCATAAATAAGAATTACCAGAGTTCCCACGCCACCGGTCAGTTGAAGTAGCGGGTTAAGATGCGCCTGAAGGGTTGTTACTGCAAGATCCGCATCAAAAAGAGTGCGGTTACTTTTTTCAAAAATCTTCTTCTGTTCACTCTCCACGGCAAAAGCTTTTACAATACGTATACCGGTCAGGTTTTCCTGTAGTGTCGAGTTTAGCTCTCCGGCGCTCTCATGTTTTCGCATAACGGCTTTTTGTAGTTTATTGCTGAAATAGACAATAACAAGATACACAATTGGCAGAAAAATATATACAACAAGCGCAAGTCGCCAGTTTTGATAAAGCATTATTATCAATATAGTAACGGAGATTAATACTATTCGCAAACGGTGTTCTACACCAAAAGCATAAAAGTTACGGATAAGCTGAATGTCTGTCGTAAGACGCGACATCAGATCTCCGGTTCGGGCCTTAGCATAAAATGAAGCTCCAAGATGCTGCAGCTTTTCGTAGAGGCTGTTACGTATATCTTTAACCACTGACTCGCTCACAAACCAGTATGAGCGTATCATAAAATGAGAAAGAAGCCCGCGCACAATACCTGAGATTATTATGGCCGATCCGACAATATAGAGGATTTTAATATCTCCGGTCTCTGTTACACGGTCAAAAACGGTATCGGTGGCATATTTTATCAGAACCGGAACCAGATACGAGGTAAAATCCATTATGACCATGCATGTATTAGCCAGTACAAATACCTTTCGGTAGGGACGTGAATAGACAGCAAAAGTTTTAAGTATCTTAAACATAATTTTCTCCGACTAAATTATGGGTGATTTTAACAGAACTGACAAAGCCTCAGTCTCTTATAAATGTGAATTATAGATTTACTACCACGTAAAAACAAATTCAAATCTATGTTACACGTGGTACATATGATAACCATCTTTCTATGAGAGTCTCATTTTCAAGGGAATTTTACTCAAATTATTTTTTTTCTGTTTTTTTTTGCAGGTGGCTAACAATCCACTTTTCGCTAAAATTCAGCTTCAGGGTGGCTAACAATCCTGTTTTCACTTACAATTCAGCAACAACATGCATTATGTCACATTGAACTACTATTTCAACCTCCGTCCCCGTTTATTGATGTGGCTAATAAGCCAGCATTACAGTAAAAATTCAACTTCAAGCTGGCTAACAATCCACTTTTTCCTGAAATTCGCCTACCGGGTGGCTAACAATCCAGCTTTTAAGCCACTTTTAGTTAAAAGTTGACAAACAAGCACTCAGACCTAAAAGATAAAAAGCTAAACCAATACAAACAGGATATTAACCGACAACATGATAAAAAAACAATCGATCTACCTTACCTCTCTGCGCGCCTACTCTTTTCCGCTTTCGATAAGCTCTGCGCTTATCGGTCCGGCATGGGCATACAGCGAGGGGTACAAAATAGACACTCTCTCACTTATTCTGCTTTGTATTGCGGTTCTGCTTTATCACGGTGCTGTAAACATGCTTAACGACTATTTTGACTATAAAAAGGGAGTGGATAAAAATGAACGGCAGCTGGTCGTAAACAAAAAAACGCCACAATTTTTATTGCACTATGCTGTCGCACTTTTTGCTTTTGGGACAATTTGCGGTCTTATTTTGTTTTTTTTAAGCGGCCTGCCCCTGCTTATTATGGGAATCGCGGGCGCCCTCCTTTCACTCCTTTATACCGGTAAAAAATTTAGCCTTAAATATATTGCTATGGGTGAAGTGACCGTATTTATAACTTTTGGGCCGCTGTTAGGTGCCGCCTCTTTTTACGCTGTCACTAGCATAATATCTGCAGAACTGATTCTGTTAACATCGGCTACCGGCTTTTTTGCGGCTCTGGTTCTTTTTTTAAACAATATGCGAGATATACGAGATGATATAAAGGCCGGTATTATAACACTTCCCATGTTGATGAAAGAGCAAACCGCAAAACGGGTCGCGATGCTTATTCTTTTTTTACCTTACGTAATTATTATTGTGGCAACAGCACTTGATATCTTTCCAATATTTGTACTACTTTCACTGACATCAGTTTTTTTTGCTGCAAAAGTTTTCAAAACTGTCTTTGACAAAACTGCGACTGCAAATTATGATAAAGCTTTGATGAACACAATAAAGGTTCACACCATATTTGCAATCAGCTGTATTGCGGGATTGACCCTACCGGCACTGATACGGAGGCTTATTGAAACACTTAAATGAAAGCCGCGTCGAAGAAATACGCATATTTTTAAAAAAATTTGCCGATGACCTTGTTATCGATTATAAAAATTATGACGAAGATGCCATGATCGAAATATCCAGATATATCAGGAGAGAGGGCAAATATATACGACCACAACTCTTTATATTAACAGCCGAACTCTATGGTGCCAGTTACAGCCCCGCCCTGCTTCAATGCGCCTGTTCGCTTGAGCTTTTCCATCTGTTTGCGCTCGCTCACGACGACATCATTGACGGAGACACACTGCGTGGCGACTGCCCCAGCCTCGGCTGTTACAATTACCCATTGCAATCTGTCTCCGCCTCAAAACGAATACTGCTAGGTGACATACTCTATAGCCTGGCCTTTAAAGCATTAACAACAGCCGCAATACCTCCCGATAAAACAGTTTCCATGCAAAAGCTGATGATCGAAACCTCGATTGTTACAGCACTTGGTGTACTTAAAGAACCGCTTTTAAGTGGTAAAAACTTTGACAGTTTAGATGAACTTTTCAAACTCTATTGGCAAAAAACCGGCATGTACACATTCTCTTCACCCATGGTCGGTGGATATCTGATGAACAAAGATGATAGCGACGAAATAGAACTATTAAAAGACCTGGGGTCTCTTTGGGGTTGCGCATATCAGCTGCAGGATGATTATAACGACTGCAATAGTATTGAACAGGATTATCTTTCAACGGCAAAGCCCACAACCGATAATATTTGCCGTAAAACAAAAAAAACAGCAGGAAGCACCTTCCATAATGCCAACCCGAACGACAACCTGTTAAAAGAGTTTTTTAGCAGATGTGCTGTAGACAAAGAGAAGTATGGAACCTTCGAAAATTATGTCGCAGAGAACATCAGCGCCCTATTGCAGAAGGCACGCTTTATGACTGAAAAACTTGACCTGCCAAATGAAAGCAGAGAAGAGCTTATAAACTATGCAGAATCATTTTTTTAAAAAGAGCTGTCGTTAGACGACAGCTCTTTTAATATTAAAGATAGTGCTAATTAATCAGACAAAATAAAAATATGTACATACGAACCATAGTCATTAGTTGTGCTGCCCGAAACTATGCCATGATCTGTTTATTTTTCGTAAACACGAATCCAGTCTATCATAAAATACTGGGGGAAAATCGTACTGTTGTCTGGATAGCCACCCCATTCACCTCCAACGGCTAGATTAAGCAAAAGATAAAAAGGCTGATGAAATTCGCTAAGACTATCATCAGTTATATCCATTGAAAAATAGAAGTTTCCATCAACTCCAATACGTATTTTTTCACTGTCCCATTCAAGTTCATAGATATGAAACTGTGCTGGATTTTCGATTTCAGTTTTACTTCCCTTGTACTTGTGTCCGCCGTCATCCCAGTGCAACGTAGCGTGAACCTGGTTATCATGGCCGCTTCCACCTATCATCTCCATGACATCAATTTCACCAGATGCCGGCCATTGACGACTTTCACCCAGCATCCAGAACGCAGGCCAGATTCCTGAACCATAAGGCAACGCCATACGTGCTGCAACCTTTACATACTTAAAACTGCGATTGTTGGCAGTAACCATACGGGCAGATGTATAGGCACTCTGTTGATGTGTACTACTTGTCATATTAGCCTGTATTACAAGAACACCGTCCTTGATGTATGCATTTTTTCCACCAGTTCCATTGTTCGTGTACAGCTGCCACTCCTGATTCCAGGACTGACTCCACCCTGTAGCAGTTGTCTCGTAACTCCAGACCGATGTATCAATTTCAGTTCCGTCAAACTCGTCCGACCAGATCAGTTTATATTCAGCTCCAGGTTGATACTCCTCACCAGCTGTATCGGGTATTATTAACGGATTATCCCCCGTTTGCACCCCATTTTTTTGTGAAGAATCAGAGCAGGTGGCTAACAATCCAGTTAATATTATAATTATAGCTTTTTTCTTCACGTATTTCTCCCTTGAAATATATTAATTATATATTATATCGCATTGCCTGAATTCAGGTTGTTCGTTTATTTTACTAATTTTGAAATAATAAATCGATGAATAGAACGATCTTACTGTTGAAAAATTACACTTTGTTATGAAAACAAAACTTGCTATACCTTGAAGTTTTGACTTCATCCCAGGCTTTCGCCCCCCTTCTCCTCAAGGCTGACTTCTACCCACAAATCTTAATCTATATGCCCCCAACCCCCAAAGGGGGCTTTTTATTTGCAGTTAGTATTTCAATAATTACCGTACTGTTTTTACTCATGACTTCCTCAAC
>JAQIBV010000011.1 GCA_027858855.1 Spirochaetota bacterium
ATTGCTTCTTTAGCGCAAATATTTTTGCTTATAAAAATTTTTCGTGTTACCCGTGGGGTTTTTATTTTGCGCTAAAAACTTATTGTTCTGATAAGAACAACCTACAAGGGCAAGTTCCTTATTTCAAAGTTTAATTTTTACAGATTGCCTATGGCATTTATAGTCTATTTTATAGATTGCACGTGATATACAGTTATGTCAATCGCTATTTCAACTGAGAGTATACAAGCCGCGTTTTTTAACCGGAACATATTTTATTAAAAATCCCACCTCACACACCTATAGATGAATTGGTGTGGCACAATAGCCAGGCTATCAGCAAAAAAACCTTTGACTTTACCCCTGCGGGAAGCCCGACCTTTGTTTTAGCATGCGCATGCTGAATATTTTGTTGCCGGGGCTTAGTCCCCGAGGAGGTTGGTATGTATTCCAAAAAACTTTTTTTAATCGGTTGTTTTCTTACCGTTCTTAATGTATTGACTGTTATTAACGGAATGATTTATTTCTTCGGCATGGCCGGTTTCTCTTTTGTGGAGTGGTTCTTTTTTAATATTTGTGCTCCGTCCACCATGATCTTTATTGCCGGGTTCACATTACGTAAAATATGGCTTATGACAGCAGCCGTGCCCCTGATGCTTTTTTATGGTTTTGGCGGGCTTTTTATCTTTGGCTGGAGCGGTACCGCTCTCTTTTCGCAGGCAAGTCATCTGCTTATGACTGCGGCTGTCATCTTTACCGGTGTTACTCTCTGGTTCGATCGTGAGAGTATTCGTGCGGGTCTTGCCGGGCTTGCCGGAGGAGTTCTGCTTTTCATACTTATCTATCCATTTCAGCAATCATTTGTTACAAACAGGATGGATCTTGTTGAAAAACTTCAGGATCCCGCGTTTGAAGAATTTATCAAAAATCAGGGAGAGTGACAGATGTACACCATCGGAGAATTTTCGCGCATAACAAGCCTGCCGTCAAAGACGCTTCGTCACTATCATCAATGGGGTATTCTGCTTCCTGACTACATAGACGATGAGAGTGGCTACCGATATTACCGTTCCGAATCGGTAGAACGCGCGTTCTTTATAAGTGAGCTGCGACGCCTTGAATTCTCCATTGCGGATATACGAGAGATACTGGTGTCTTCCAGTGAGGATACTGATCTTCTTGAATATCTGCAGAGTCGAAACCGGGAGGTTAAGAACCTTGCGGTAAAATACCACCGTCTTGAAGAGGATATTGAGACGGCTATTACCACTATAAGGAGAAATCAGATGAAAGAGTCATATTCGCTTGTCATCAGGGAAAAGAAAATAGACGATATACTTTTTGCCGGTTACCGTTTTACCGGCAGATATGACCAGGTCGGTAAGGCGTTTTCGGCAGTCTGGAAAAACTGTGGCCGTTTTGTCAGCGGAAAACCGATGAGCCTCTATTATAATGCCGAATACAGGGAAAACGATGCCGATATTGAAGGCGGTTGTCAGGTTCGTGAGGGTTGCGCCTCAAAAACCTTATCTAACACAGATATTAATGTGCACAGAATTGAAGGCGGACGGGCAGTGACCCTGATTCATGCCGGACGTTATGAAGAGATCGGTACAACATACAAACGTATCTACGATTACATCAAGGAAAAAGGGTATGAGGCGTGCCTGCCAACAAGAGAAATTTACCTGAAAGGGCCGGGGATCTTTTTTATGGGAAACCCGGACAAGTACAAAACCGAAGTTCAGATTTTTATCAAATAGCTCTGTAGTAATCGTGACCGTACCCGTAGGGAACGGTCACGATTACTGGATTAAAGACTCCTGGTTCCCCGATCCTCCCTTGTTACTCGAACATCCTTTCAGCCTGAATCACAAAAAAGTAAACTTGATATATACAGATGCTTTATTATATTTATACTGGTAAACTGTGGGCTATAACAGTCTCCTGATCTCTGTTGACTGCTTATAGACGACTGCAAAAAACAATATAGGTGTGAACACCAGGTCAGTATATAATGAAAGCCTCAATTATTAGAGGTAATCTCTATTAATTGAGTTTCCTAAAGCTATAGGGATTATATCAGCTCTTTTTACAGGAGGAGTATAAATGGATGGTAGCGATAAAAAGAGCATTCTTCTTGTAGAAGATGAAGTCCTTATTGCAATGGCAGAAATAATGGAGCTTGAGAAATATGGCTACATTGTGCATCATGTAACCACTGGTGAACAAGCGGTAAAGACCATTCTTGATGATAGGGAACTTCGAAAAATTACCATGTTCTAGAAAGGAACATCGTTTAAGTGCCTATTCTAAAGGAATTTTTCGCAAGTTCCTTGTTGAAAAGTTAATTATTAGAGGTACCCGATATGTTTTCTGTTGATTTAATCCTTATGGATATTGATCTTGGTTCAGATGTTGACGGCACACAGGTAGCACAGCAGATTCTGGATTATAAGGATATTCCGGTTGTTTTTTTATCTTCCCATACAGAATCGGAGGTAGTCGAGAAGACAGAAAAGATTACTTCGTATGGCTATGTTGTCAAAAATTCCGGTATTGTTGTTCTTGACGCCTCTATTAAAATGGCTTTGAAGCTGTTTTATGAAAAAAACGAGCATAAGTTAAAAGAACTTGCATTGCAGGAAAGTGAAAAGCGGTTCCATGAGCTGTTTGAAAGGGCCCCTCTCGGCTATCAGTCACTCGACAGTGATGGCCGATTTTTGGCAGTAAACCCGGCCTGGCTCGAAACCCTTGGATACAACTACGAAGAGGTCATTGGGAAATGGTTCGGTGATTTTCTGGCACCAGAATATGCGCATGTTTTCCGGGAGCGTTTCCCGCTATTTATAGCACGGGGACATATACACAGTGAATTTTATATGCTCCATAAAAACGGTAATAAAGTATATATTGTCTTTGATGGTCGTATCGGGCACAATGTAGACGGGAGCTTTAAACAAACACATTGTATATTAAAAGATGAAACTGATCGCAAACAGTCGGAGAGTGCTCTATATAAATCGGAGCAATTTTTTAAATCTGCACTTGACGGACTCTCGTCCCATATCGCGATAGTCGATGATGCCGGTGAAATCGTCATTACGAACAGGGCATACCGAGACTTTGCCGAGAGCAACGGTACCCTGCCGGTAGCCGTTTCTGAAGGAGTCAACTATCTTGCGGTCTGCGATGCTGTGCAGGGAGATGAGTCTGATGATGCCGACGTTTTTGCCAGGGGCGTCCGGGATGTACTCTCTGGCAAGAGCCAGTTTTTCGAAATGGAGTACCCATGCCATTCAGCGGATGAGCAGCGCTGGTTTGTCGGGCGGGTCACACCATTCATTAGTGAAGGTTCCCGGCTCGTGGTTATCGCGCATGAGAATATCACCGAGAGAGAAAAAAACAAAAAAAGTTTAAAAAATATTCAGTGGATGTTATCAAAAAAAGAGGAGAATAAAAAAAGATATACACCGGAATATGGCGATTTAACCGAGTTGAACAAAAATGGTTTGATTTTTTCTTCACTCGGCAAAGATCTGTTAATGCATATTTCTTCGGAATATCTTGATCTGCTGGAAACATCATCAGCAGTTTATGAAAAAAATGGAGATTATGCTTTAGGGCTTTTTTCTTCGGGCTGGTGTCAAATGATGGATACCGGATCCCGTAAACTTTGCAATACGGATAACAACAAAGAAGCACTAGGTTGTGGTAAATGGCTATGCCACGAGTCTTGTTGGCATGATGCATCACTGAAATCCATTAAAAGTGGACAGCCTGTTGATGTAGAATGTTCCGGCGGTCTGCGTCTTTATGCCGTTCCTGTTCATGCTAATGGTGAAATAATTGGTGCCATTAATTTTGGTTACGGTAATCCACCTGAAGACGATATAAAACTACAGAAACTATCTGACCAGTATCATATTCCTGTCGAGGAATTACGAAAAAAACGGGATGAGTATCAGGCTCGACCCCAATATATTATAGATTATGCTAAAAAACGGATTCGGTTTACGGCAACACATATTGGAAATCTTGTAGAGCGTAAGCAGATGGAAATGGCGCTTAAAGCAAGTAATGAAGAATTTGAAGCGATAAATGAAGAACTTACGATGGCCATGGAAGAGATGGAGGCTACAAACGAGGAGCTTCTCTCGACCAATCAGTCGCTTCAACGGGCAGAGAAGGCACTAGGGGACAGCGAAGAAAAGTATCGCTCCATTTTTGCATCAATGACGGAAATAGTTGTGCTTCACGAATTGGTATATGATGATGATGGTAATCCGTCAAACTACAGAATTATTGACTGTAATTCGGCTTTTACCCGAATCCTCGGCATAAAACGTGAGGACGCAGTGGGACGGCTTGCTACCGATGTATATGGTTCGGATAGTGCGCCATATCTCGATAAATATGCCCGTGTCGCAATGACGGGTGAGCCCTTTTCTCTGGTTACCTCCTATCAGCCGATGAACAAACACTTTGAGATCCATGTTGCAGGTTCGGCAAAGAACATGTTCGTTACCGTTACAACCGATATCACCAAATACAAACAGGCTGAAAAAGAGATACAAAAACAACTTACAGAAAAAGAGACCCTCCTTCGGGAAGTTCATCATCGTGTTAAAAATAATATCGCTAATGTTGCTAATCTTTTATCTCTACAGGTTAACTCGACTAATAATCCTGAAGTAAAAGAAGCATTACAGGACGCCGAATCTCGTGTTCAAAGTATGAGTATTCTTTACGAAAAGCTGTTGGTATCTAAAGACCTCCGTGAAATTTCGATGAAGAACTATATTGAGGATCTTATAAGATCTCTTAATGATGTGTTTGTAGACAAAGACAACATAACCATTGATACACAGATTTTAGACTTTAACATCAATTCAAAAAAAGCGATCACTATCGGAATAATTATCAATGAGCTTCTGACCAATGCTTTTAAATATGCGTTTAAAAATCGTGACAAAGGCACAGTATTTGTCTCAATTGAAAAAAATGAAAGCATGGTAACTATTATTATTCAGGATAACGGTATTGGAATTGATGAAAAAATTATGGAAAACATCTCATCCGGGTTTGGCCTGACTATTGTAAAAATGCTGGTTGAGCAGTTAGAAGGTACTTATAGCATTGCTAATGAAAATGGTACAAAGAGTCTTGTTCAGTTTGAAATATAATTTTGTGGTATTTCCGCAGGCAACGGGTACATCTTTTCTTCACGAAAAATAAAATCCTGTAAACATCAATTTTTATATTCTTGACAAAATATTGATAAGAAATCAGATTTATTACTTTTAATAATAAACCCCGGTTTTGGTGAAGATTGAAATATGAAGTATTATGGATTGGATATAAATTCGAATTTTATCATCAAAGTGGAGAGAGTGTTAAAGAAGCTGTTATCTTTTTCTTTTTTACAGTTTCAGACCTGTCGTCATATCTATTTATTCCATGCAAACAAACGTTTTTCTGCTGAAAAATTAATAAAGAAGTACAAACGGGTCAGCAGAAATGTCTCTTATAAGGAGTTGCTCAACCTGGTGTCGAATGTGCATATCAGGTATCCAGATGACATAACTACTGCTGATAAGTTAGCCGGGTTGTTACAGGCTGGTAACCGGCATGAAGAGGCCTGTCATTTGGTAAAAAAAATCTGCATAAAAAGAAAACAGATGGTCGCAACTGATTTAGATGATGATTACGAATCGAAGGTGTCGGGATTGTTGATAGGGCCGGTTATTCAGATTTCAGGATATTTTTATTCCGGTTCAGGAGCTGTGCTGGATTATCTGAAAGGGTATAAAGACAGTATTAAATGGGCACCTGATTGTGAAGTGAGGATTATTAAGTTTCCGGGAGGTCTTGGGGATCTCTTCGCTAAACTCAAATCCAGCAAAAGAATTTCCATTATAGAAATAGTTGATCTCTATTTACATATAACCGGCTCCTTTTATGTGAAAACCGGAGTAAACCATTATAATAAAAATTTATGCGTGAATAGAGATAGCAGGAGAGTTCTTAATAGCCCTCAGGCGGCATCGTATATTTATGAGTTGTTATCTTTATGGGAATCACTTCTTGATTTTTCAGAAAAAAATTTTCAGACAGAAAAAGAATTTCTGAATATAGTTAGACATGGTTTGCATCGGGCGTTCAATTCGATTCTTTATTGTAATAATGCCAAAATAGTATTGATAGATCAGATGGTAACAGCCTGGCGATTGCCCCTGGCCGTCTTGTTGCCTCCCTCCAGGTTTATAATCGTATATCGCGATCCAAGAGATCAGTTTGTTGATGCGAATAATGTCATGGGTGTTCCGGGAAGACATAAGTGGACGAAAGAAGAATTCATTAAGATATATAAGAATCGTAGGGCTTCGGTTCAGGAATGGATACCTAAACTGGAAAAGAGTTCAAATCATGCTTTTTTGCAGATTAGCTTTGAAGACTTTGTAATGGATACTGCGGCTCAAAAGAGTATAATAGATAATTTTTTGGGGTTGGATAGAAATAGTTATTCTGAAGAGCTTTCAGAATTTGATCCTGATGTTTCAAGTGTTAATGTTGGTAAGTATAAGAAGCATTTAAAAAAAGAGGTACAAAACTTTTTTAAAGAAAATGTTCCTGAATTTTGTCGAGATTAATCTTATGGGGGGATGGTTGCTGCTATCTTCTGTGCTGAGCTTGCATAAATAAGTATTTGCAGTAGGGAACTGATCTCTTCATTAATCGGAATGTTCGTCCGGGTCTCTTCACAGGTCTAATGGTGTTGTAAAGGCACCAGTTATTTTAGATCAATGAGTTCATGAACAGTGATCGGTTCCGTTTTGCCTTTGACCTTTGTTTTAAATGTCTTTTTCCATAAGAAATCATTTTTAATCTTTTTGTATGTGGTATCTGATACAAGAATTGAAGTGCCGGTTCTTTTGTTAAGAGACTCTATTCGCGATGCTGTATTAACTGTATCGCCCAAAGCGGTGTACTCCTTTTTTCTGCTGAATCCAAGGTTTCCTATAATTACATTACCGGTATGAAGCCCAATGCCAATTTTAAAAGTATGGGCAAAATGATTTTTAAGGTATGTATTAAAATCATTAACAGCAATAATCATCTCAACTGCAGATTTGGCTGCAAGCATTTCGTGGTGATCACGGTTATCATGATCAAGACCGAAGATGGCCATTATCCCGTCTCCCATGTATTTGTCGATGTATCCTCCGTTTGAGTCGATAACCGAACCAATTTCTTCAAAGTATCTGTTAAGTATATGTATAACATCATAGGGTAGTGCTTTTTCGGAAAAAGATGTAAAAGAACGGATATCAGAGAACATTATTGTCGCATAACATTCTCTACCGGCCTCGTTAAGTACCCTGCGTCCCTGATTAATCGCTTCAGAAATATCATTGTCGTCCAGAACAAGACGCCGCAGTGCAAGATCACCTACAGCAGTAGTTTGACAGGCAAGCCTTACTTCTGGTGAAAAACCTTTGGTTTTTGCCAGTCGTGATTCGCGCTTATTTCGCGGGCGACAGTTTTCAGCTCCTTCGGTAACTATTACACGGCAGGTCGAACAGCGTGCACGTCCGCCACAGATATGAGTATGCGGTATGCCTGCTGATAGCGATGCCTGCAAAATAGGTGTGTCGGATTTAGTGTCGACTTTTTTTTCGCCGGTAAAGTTTAAGGCTATGTTAATGGTTTCTTCATTATTTAATATCTCTTCAATTTCAGCATCTTCCTGTGTTGTATCGTTTGGTTCATTGTCCTGAAGTGTAAAGCGTAAAAGATAAGACCTGGTAAGATCGGTAATTTCTGAAAGTCTTGTCTTGTCCGAACCCGAAGAACAGCTTCCGTGTATACAAAAATAGGCGGTGTTGTATGCGCTGCATTTATCATAAAGGGGACAGCTGACACAGTTGCATCCGTTCTCTTCAATTGCCTTTTTGCTGGCTCCAGATGCGCAGTAAAGGGCTTCGCCTATGACGCCTGAATAACTCGGACAGGTGCCGCAGTTTTTAGCGCATATCATAAGATTTGTCAGATTCATCTTTATAGCTGGGTGATCTTTTCCGGCTTTATATCGGGCCCGGGGCATCATGGGAGGTTTCATTCGGTCTCTGATTTTTTTGGGAATCATATACATCATAAGCATCATAATATTCATGATTGTGGACATGGAATATACCTTCCTGCTGTAATAAAGCACTTCATCGTGTTTTGGAATGATGAAGTCTGATTTTACATATTAATATCTATAATGCTGCTTAAACGCTGCTTGAACGCTGCGTGCTCTGTTTTCTTTGTCGATGTAAAAGCTACCACCAGGTTCTACCACCAGGTTGTTTGCAAAGCATTCTGACAATTGTCATCCCGAAACTATTGTCTTTATTAAGATGAATATATTCGGGAAAATCGTGCCCAGTATCTTGCATTTCCAGTATAACATGGTTGCTGGTTTTTTCAAGTTTTATCGTGATTTTCCACCCTCCTTGAAGGCTGACTTCTACCCACAAATCTTAATCTATATGCCCCCAACCCCCAAAGGGGGCTTT
The DNA here is from genome assembly GCA_027858855.1 of Spirochaetota bacterium. Taxonomy (GTDB): domain Bacteria; phylum Spirochaetota; class UBA4802; order UBA4802; family JAFGJZ01; genus JAFGRW01. The sequence goes on from JAQIBV010000011.1 coordinate 8,544, forward strand.
TTATTTGCAGTTAGTATTTCAATAATTACCGTACTGTTTTTACTCATGACTTCCTCAAC
>JAQIBV010000028.1 GCA_027858855.1 Spirochaetota bacterium
CCTTAGGCTTCGCGGGTTTATTTTTGCCTTGGATTTAGGGTTTAATATCCAATTTATCTAATTTGCTATAAAATAGAGTTCCAACTGTTGAGCCATGTTTATCAAAAACATCACGATATGGTTTTACTGGAATGTTAACTTTCACATTATATTTATTATTTATGTAATCGACACATGTGAAATACCTTTTTTTTATACTTTTGACAGTATTTAGAAGTGCTGTAACATCATTGATATCGCCATCATTTGAAATGCTCATTGTAAAAGATTCTTTGATCATTATAGCAAAGCCAATAGAATAAATCTTTTTTCTTTCTGTTCCTGTAATACAGTAATCACGCCATCTCTTCATATAACGAATCAATCTTTTGTATTGTTGATAAGCTTCATTACTGTTAAAAGAATTATTATCATTTAGCCATTCAATCAGACCTTTAGGGTCGGATCCTTCCCATTTCCGGTCATCGCAGCTTGAATGCTCTTTGCCAACAGCAAGATAATAAGTATTGAACTTGTTTCTTTTGTAGATTGGATAATCAAGGTGAAAACTTTTCTCACCTGCTTTAAAATACTGTGCAGTCACACACGGCTTTTTTATTTTGGGTTCTTTAAAATTTCGTGCAAGCAACACATCTCTTAATGTTTTTTTAGTGTCAATTGGATTTTCTGGTGCTTTTTCGTAATCAATCACTATTCCAACATCGATATCGTATTCTTTATCTAAGGGTTCAATAGTTGTGTTTGTTATGTATGACCCTTGTTTGAAAGAGTCTACTACAGGATATCCTTCTTCTTTAAATTTTTTCTTTATTTCCTCAAGAATCGAATAATTCTTTTCGCGAATGTTTTTAATCTTGTCATCTTGCCAAGACAACGATATAGTTTCGTTGAATTTATTGAATTGTGTTTGTAAACTCATTCTTTTTTCTCCTTAGTTTGTTTTCAAAAAATCTTACCGATAACGTTCCAGGAATACCTGAAGTTGGCCGAAGGCCAATTTGGGTGAAGCGAAGCTGAACCAGGTATTCGCTGTTATATTTAGCTTTTTGACAACCGGTGATAAATATGTTACCAGTGATATTTTTTTGGTGAAAAATCGGCTAAGGGAGCACCGTAATATGATACAACATGCTCTCCTGGTTTTGATACTTCATTAATTCTTTTTTCATCTTCATCGGTAATTGTTATGGTCAATGCTTTTAAGTAATCTGACAATTGATCTGTTGTTCTTGGTCCCATCAAAGTGCTAGTAATAAAAGGACGGGATAGGCACCAGGCAATAGAGATATGTATTGGATCACATTTTTTTTCTTTTGCAATCTCTTGAACAACATCGAGAATTCTAAAAGATGCATCAGAGAGGTGGTCTTGAATCCATTCAGGGAAAAAACCACCATATTTTTTTTCGGTGTTAAATCTGCTATCATTTGGCATAGATTTATTCTTGCTATATTTACCGGTCAAAAAACCTCTGGCTGAAGGAGACCATGTTATTAAAGCAATATGATAACTCATAGCCATAGATGCCAATTCTCTTTCTATACGACGATCCAGTAAATTATAAGGAGGCTGTTCACTAATAAATCTATTTAAATGATACTCCTTTGAGACCCAAAGAGATTCTATAATTTGCCAGGAAGGGAAAGAACTTGTTCCAATATAACGAATTTTCCCTGCTCGTATTAAGTCATCAAGGGCTCGTAAAGACTCATCAATTGGGATACCGGGATCAGGCCGGTGAAGTTGGTATAAATCTATATAATCCGTTTTTAGTCTCTTAAGTGAGGCATTACACTGTTCGATGATATGCCTTCTATGAATATTCGCTGAATTAGGATCATTTGGATCCATTGGGTGGTGAACCTTTGTTGCAAGGACAATCCTGTCTCTTTTCTTATTATTTTTTAGTGATACACCAAGAAGCTCTTCGCTTTTACCTCCATTATATGCATTTGCCGTATCAATAAAATTAATTCCTGCATCTATAGAGCTATCTACTATTGCCTGAGCCGCTTTTTCATTTGTACTAGAACCAAAATTCATACATCCTAAACATAAAGGGGAGACTTGAACCCCTGTTCTACCAAAGCTCTTATATTTCATATGCTCTCCTATAAATATGCTTTTGTCAAAAAGTTGAATATAACTAATTCTTACCCGCCAGATGGCGTATATGAAACCAAATGAGGGGTTTATGCGCTATATGGCATGCAATCATAATATCTTGTCTTCTGCAAGACCTTTACCGGGGTTGCCTCAGCGGACTCTTTCCACATTCCGGCGAATTTATTTGCTAAATTCTAATTAGTAGTGCCCCAAATCCACAATTATAAACTAATCATTGCCGGTATGGAACTGATACGCAAACCTGCAAATGGCAAGGCAATCAGACTTCAAACTCCAGCACACACTTTGTACCACCGTGGTTTTCAATTGAATACGTAGCTTTAAGCTGCTCTGCAAGCATTTTCACGATGGTAAGTCCAAACCCCGGCGACTCATTAAGCCTTTTTGTTTCATCAAGACCAGCACCGTTATCCTGAATAACAAGCGTAACCATGTTTTCAACCCTGTCAATTTCAACTAAAACACGGTTGTCTTCACTTTCAGAAAAGGCGTATTTAAAAACGTTAGTCAATAGTTCATTTATAATAATTCCTACCGGTACTGCCAGCTTCGTATTTAACTCAAAATCTTTTATTCTTTTTTCAATCTTCACTTTTTTTGTATCGGAAAAAACCGCAGCCAGTGAATCAATAAGGCTTTCAATATAATTTTTTATTGAAACATCCCTGTATCCTTTTCCGATCAACAGTTTTTCATAAAGCACACGAATGCTTTTCACTCTTGATATGGCCTCTTGCAAAGCAGTTTTTACTGCTATATCATCTGTTGAACCGGCCTGCATTGCCAGCAAACCTTCAACCTGGGCAATGCTGTTTTTTATACGATGATGAACCTCTTTAAGCAGTGTCTCTTTTTCAGACAGTTGTCGCCGGATCTCATCTTCGGTTTTCTTTCGCTCGGTAATGTCACGAGCTAAAGCCAGCATGTAGTAATTATCTGAAAAATTTACCTTGGACAAGGTAAATTCCACCGGATAAATTGAGCCATCCCTTCGTTTTTGTCTGACTTCGAATGTTACCGGGGGGTCTCCAACTTCGATTTTTTGCCAATACTTTTTCAAATCATCACGGATTTGAGAGTCGGGGTCGATGTCAAAAACATTCATCCGCAACAGCTCTTCCCGGCTGAAACCAGTATTTATTATAGCCTCACGGTTCACATCAATGAAGTTTCCCTGTAAATCATGCAGGTAGAGCATTTCGGCTGCCTGCTCTACAAGAGAACGGAATTTCAGTTCGCTGGCCTGAAGATCTTTTTCCGCCCATTTACGTTCAATTATTTCACCAATTAAACGAGCCATAAAAGCGCATCTTTTTTTCCCCAGCTCTATTATAAAATCAGGTCGTACCTTATAACTATTGGCTCTCTTCTTAAGCTCTTCAAAATCTACACTGTATTTTTCTGACAAGCTTTTTAAGGTATCATCATCTTTAGGGGGGTTACCATAACCAATGGATACAACTCCAAGAACATTATTATGCACAAAGACGGGAACAGCATAAAGGTTAATACCACCGACGCAACTGATATCGGAGGGTTGCCCGGATTTAATTGCAAGAACTGCCGAATCGTTCCAGCAATTTTCGTGACACAGCCACTTTCCACAGTCAAGCGCCTCTCTGGTATTATCCGCAGCGCATAACTTAAACGAGGCCGAATCCATAAAGCGGCACCATCCGGACGCAAATTTACCGTATGCATAATCACCGTTTGCTTCATACACGGCAATAGATGTGCCAAGCAGTGACATTACATCATCCGCCATTTCGGCCAGATTTGCCTTGCCAACTCCGTCAAGGATTACCCTGCTGGTATTGTATTCCGTTACATCTCCATAAGGCTGGGCTGGGCTGCTAATTCGGGGTAAATCTGTTTTTTCGACAATCCACTCATATTCGCTCATTTTTAATTCGGCCTGCTTGCGCTTGGTAATATCGTCAAAGGTAGAATACACCTGGCAGGGTTTGGAATCTGCAGGTTTAAAAAGAGGTATTGCCGTAATCGAAAGCCAGACATATCTGTTTTCTTCCGGAATGAACACGGCACGGTCTACCGGACCAACCTTCTCTCCGGTTCTAAGAGCAATAATTGCCGGGTGTTCCAAACCGGAAACTGTTTCACCATTTTCAGTAATCATCTTCCAACGGGGATCCATTGTTGTTTTCCCGTTCATTTGATCTACGGTTAATCCAAGAATCTTCTCTGCTGCCGGATTCGCAGAGATAATGATACCATCAGCAGAGTGATAAACAACACCAGGCGACATGGTTTCGAAGAGTTGACGATGTTTCTCCTCACTTTGAACAATCTGTTTTTTCGCATCAAACAGCCGCAGAGCCATTTTGATCGAAATATCAAGAACTGTAATTCCGGTATTTTTAACCACATATCCGTACGAAGTAATTTTTTCGGTCTTTTTCACAATTTCCGGTTCAGCATGAGAGGATACAAAGACAAGTGGAATCTCTCTTTGCTGTAAAATCTGTTCCGCAGCATGTGTACCGTCAAGACCCGACCCAAGGTCGATATCCATAAGAACCAGATCAAAATTCGAATCCGGGTCTAGCGCAACACGTACGGCATCTTCACCATTAAAGACATGATGAACCGAGTAGCCACAACCTTCCAATTGCTCCTTCTCTTGCATGGCAATCAGGGCTTCATCCTCTACAAGAAGTATTTTTTTACCATTGTGATCCATTTTGTCTGCCCCTGCCCACTAAAAGCTCATCATGCTCTTCATCTTTGAACTCTGAATTATCAGTAGTATCCATTTTTAAACAAATCCGTTGTTTACTTAAACAGTTCGGTTATTTTCGAAAAACCCTCTTTAAATGAATCTGTCGTTGAAGAGAAAGCCTGATGCGCCTCCTCCCACTTTGCATCGGTTGCAGCAGCCAGATTGTCATATTTGATTTGCAATTGCTCTTTTTTTTCTTTCAATTCGGCAATGAGTTTATTGTATTTAGCCTTAACATCATCCCTTACACTGTCCCTTTTGCTCTCTAATTCATCAATTTTCCTAAAAATGTCATCAATACTCTTTTTTGCTTTTTTTTTTAATTCTTTTTTATCCATAAATATCTCCTTTGCTTTTTACTTAGGAATAGAAATTCCCTGATTATAAGATACAGGAAGCCATGGTTTTTTCAATATAAATAACAGAACAGGCAATTGCAAACGGTCAACTAACCAAAACACAATGTAGATGTAAAAACAACGTAACTACTCAGCTGTATTTGATTATGTGAACACATATAATGAAAATGTTAATATATTTCACTCGCCGCCGAAGGCGGCGGGTGAAATAACTGCTCACCATTAGCTATAATGTTCAATAATTCAACAATAGTTGAGTAGTTACAAAACAACAAACATTTCCATTGAATTTATCAGCTGGCTTTATTATGTTTTATCGTGCAACCTCAGATTATGCGCTTTTTTATTGTTCGTCATTCAGAGTCAGCATATGAAGATTTCATTGAATCATTTATGCTGTATCAGCCCGTGTACCCATTTATTGTTTCGGGTGCAATTCTGTTAGCCCTTGTACTGTTTTGGAATAAAATCAGCAAAAAAAGTAATGCAGATTCAGATAATATAAATTTATTAGCAAACGGCCATGTAGTAGAATACAGCTTAAACCCGCACAAGCTTTTTTCTTGACTATTTATCAACTTTATCCGATATTTAACTGATCAGGAAACCTCGGATATTACAGTATTTGCAAAGGTTATGCAATTAAAACATCGTATTTATTAAGGGAAATTTCGCATTGAAGATAGCGCAAATATTTTAGCTTATTGAAAATTATTCTCGCAAAGCTCGGAAAAACGCAGAAATATTTAACAAGTTCCTTTGCTGGTCGCAAGATGACTCTTGCTGCTCGCACATGCAGCCTTGTTTAAAAGTTAATTATTAGAGGTTACCAATGACCAGAAAAAACCTTTTTTTTGCATCTTTATTATTGCTTCTTGCCCTGGGAAGCTTTCTTTACATTAATCGCTGGTATTTTGAACATGGCTTCACTGACTTTTCTGTTACGCTTAACAACCCCTCTCATGCAATCACCTCGAAAAATGGAAACACTTATATTATAGATACATCTTTGCGCCGTGTGATCAAACGTGATAACCATAAACGGCTGGGCTACATGCTTAACGGGGGCAGCCGCAAACCCAAAGAATTTTTTTATGCTGCGGAAATTGCTGTCGATGAAAAAGAGAACCTCTATCTGCTCAATTTGGTTTATAGTCAAACGGGGTTCCACGTACAACGCGAAGAGATTCTCAAATACGACAGCCAGGGGCGTTACCTTAAAACTATATACAAAAAAGAGTATACTAAAACCATATCAACCCGTGTTCAGCGTGGTCAGATTACATCCCTGAAAATTAGCAACGACAGGCTGCTCTGGTTTGATATAACAGAATCGGGTATAGAGCTGCACAGTACTGAACTTGATACAGATACTCATCAAATTATTGAAACCTATCAGCTGAAAGAGGCCAACATCACCCTTTCTGATGTAATCTACATCAACAGTAACAGATGGATCATGATTACAAAACGGGGAGAGATCAAGGATATTGATCTTATAACAGATACCGAATACACCCGTTACAATGCGGTTGACCATGAAGCCCTCAGTGTTCCATACATGTTGGCGTCCAACGATGGAGAGACTCTCTTCTTTTCAGACATCGCACGGCGATGTATAAGTAAACTTGAGGGCAATACTCTCTCAACCGTACTGGACAACAGTAGTTTTGATGAAACAAACCCCGAGCAAAGCAGTTACACCTTTTACACCTTGGATTTTAATAAGAACAGAACGATCACCACCTATACCGAAGAGCACGTGTTGCTTTTCAGCAAAGGAAAGATCATCGATCAGTTTGCCAATATTTCATACTCAAACAAACATATTGCTATCAAATCCTGTCTCTTTATTTCACTTCTGATATTTCTCATCTGTTCGGTATGGGTTCTCTATTACACCTATGTCTATCTATTTAAATCCAATCTGCCTCCGGTTTTATCACGGGGAATAACAGTTATTCTTATTATCGCAATCACCTCCATTCTCATAATAACAATTATCTTGCAAAACTTCTCCAAACGCTATACCGACACAGTGTTAGAGAGAAGCTCGCAAATGGCTCAGCTTATTCCACACACACTCGACGCCGACCTTTTTCACGACATCAAAAACCAGAGTGACTATATGGGAGACAGTTACCGCACAATTCGTAGCGACATGCACAAGGCTCTGAACAACAACCAAAACGCGTGGAACGACCGTTACTACTTTGCACTGTATCGTGTAATTGACGAAGAGTTGTACGGCTTCATGTTTCTGAATGACGGTATCTCGGCATATCACCCTTTTCCCTATTTCGGGTACGAAGACGGGGCCTATGACCTCGCCTACAAAGGTGAAATTATTGCCGAAACCGACTCCGACAATCTGGGTACCTGGATCTATGCCGTGGGCCCGGTTTACGATTCAGGCGGAGAACTGGTCGCTCTCATCGAAATTGGAACAGACCTTTTCAGTTTCACACAGGAAAACCGAAAACTGTACAGGCAAATTATACTGGAAGTAATGACTCTTGTCGTTATTTTCACACTACTGCTGATTGAACTGGCCTTTCTGGGACAAATCAACCGCATGAGCCGCGATGTGAACAGCTCAAGAAACAACTTCTATTCACCTGCATTCTATGCAAGACCCCTCAATTTCATGGTAACCACTGCAATCTCGATGTCCATAGCCTTTGTGCCGGTGATGATGAAAAACCTGCAGGTTCCTCTTTACGGGATTCCCGAAGATGTAATCACCGCACTTCCCATCTCTCTGGAAATGCTCTTTTTCGCAATCGCGCTTATTATCGGAGGTCAGTTTACTCAAAGAGGCCACTGGCGATCTGTTCAAGGCATAGGTCTTTTTATAATCGCTATGGGATTACTTTTATCGGGACTATCCACCAATATGTATGTTTTTATGATAGCCCGGGCCATTACCGGACTTGGGTCTGGACTCTCCTTTATATCTTTTCGCAGCCTGGTAAATACCGAGCCTAACCCTCAAAAAAGATCAATGTCATATTCACATTTTTATGTAGGTATGATTGCAGGAGTAAATGTAGGTGTGATTTTTGGTTCGTTTCTTGCTGACCAATTCGATTTCGCACGAGTCTTCTTTTCTGCTGCGGCATTGACTCTTTTCGCAAGTTTTATTATTATTATGGTTATTCGCAGAATTAACACTACTCTACTGACCTCACACAGAGTTAGACCTTCACTGAGTCAGGTATTTAGCTTTCTTTGCAGCCGCAAAGTTCTTATCTATTTTCTGTTATCAATTCTACCAACCTATACCGCAGGAATGTTTCTGGTCTACTACTTCCCGCTTTTTGCACACCAGCAGGGCTTTTCGATATCAGACATCGGAAGACTCTTTATTGTTAACGGTCTTTTTGTAATCTATCTTGGACCTCTGCTGAGCGGGGTTTTAAAACGGAAGACCAGCGATAAAAAGGCTCTGATTATTGGTTCTTTGGGTTGGGCAGGCGCCTTACTGATTTTCGCAGTTACCGGCTCTATAGCAGGGGCCATCGCAACACTGGTAGTAATGGGTATTGTTGAAGGGTTCTGCGTAACGGCTCAAAATGACTATTTTATGAATCTTGAACAGGTTGCCCATGTTGGTGAAGATAACGCAGCGGCCTATCTTGAAGTAGCAGCAAAAATTGCCGAAATCGCCGCCCCTGTGCTTTTCGGATTTATTCTGCTTGTTGGTCCGGAAAAAGGTATAGGGTTATTGGCAGCAGCGATCTTCATTTTTACCATACTTTTTATTCCTCTCAGCTCCAACAAAAAAAATGTAATCAGTCATGGAGAAAAAGTTGAGTAAAAAAAATCTTTATACTATTGCGACATCTCTTCTCCTGCTGATACTGGTTACAGGAATATCGCTGCTTCGAAAAGAACTTTTTATCAACCCGCTTAACCGCTCCATGCCAATTAAGTATCCATCTTATGCTACAGCCGATAATGATGGCAATGTATTCATCATTGATCAGTCTTTGCGCAGAATAATCAAAAGCAGCCCGGACAAAGATCTCCTTATTTCCATAAATGGTGGAAAGCGTTCAGATGGCAACTTTTATAACGCCATTGAACTCTGCCTTGATAGCAACGGTATGATTTATGTTATTAACCGTGTGCCCGATGAAGATGGATTTTACACTGTTCGAGAGGAGGTGCTGCGCTTTCACCCCAACGGCTCTTTTGAATCTGTTATTTTTTCTCGAATTTATAACAAGAACCAGCGTATTCCTCAACTGGTTCAGCGTGGACAGCTCTCATCAATTCATAATAACGGAAACAATAAGATCACATGGTTTGACACCGCCTTTGACGGAGTTCACATCTACAACTACAGCACAACCTCTGAAACTATCGATTTCAAACTGCTCCTGCCGTATCGTGATGCCAATGTCCAGATAGCAAGCATAACTCAGAGAAAAGGGAAAACGGCCTATATCACTAAACAGGGGCGCATATACATGCACACCCCCTCTGATGAAGACACAGTAGTTTTTGACGGGAATCTGCATATTCAAAACAACTTTCCCAGTGTACCCTGGCGTGTTGCATTCAATTCACAAAATGATCTGATCTTTTCCAATATTCTTGCCGGTGAGATTTACCGTCTTGATGCTCCCGACTATAAAAACCGCAAGACAATTCTTTCACAGGATATTCTTACAAAAAACGGAAAACCTGGAGACTACTACTCCTACTACAACTTCTCACTGGGAGAAAACGACCTGCTCTATGCCTGCCAGGACAGATATGTCGTTGGTATCAGCCGATCTGGTAAAATTGAATTTTATGCAAACTCGCTTACCAAACCTCTGACCAGTCAGATCTGTCACCTGCTTCTGATTCTTTTCTTTGCCATAACCGGAATGTTTCTGATAATAATGCTGCGTCTCTTTTACATACACACCTTGAACCGCAAAATCTCACTAATACTGAAACATGTCGGCATCTTCGTCCCATTGGTGGTTGCTGCTCTTATTGTTACAGCTCAGCTGGTCTATTTCAACATGGTCTCACGTTTTCAGGAAGAACTACTCGACAAACTCTCAATGATGGTACAGGTAATTCCCCTGATGCTTGACGCCGAACAGATCAAAACCATTAAAACCCAGACCGATTTTATGAGCAATGAATATCAGAGTGTCCGCAAAACCATGCATACTGCACTCAATGAAAACAAAGACTCATGGAACAGCAGCTACTACTTTGCATTACACAGAGTAGTCAATGGACAAATATTCTCATTTATGTGGCTCAACGACGAGGTAACAACAATTCACCCCTTTCCATATCTTAATGTTCCTGAAGGCCCGTATACCCAGGCTCAGCGTGGAGAAATAGTCACTGAAACTGCAGCGGATGCCTGGGGTTTATGGATGGATGCCATCGGACCTGTTTACGACAAAGATGGCAATATCGTCGCTCTGCTTGAAATTGGAAAAGACTATGTAAACTTTACACAAGAGAATGAGCGCCTTTTCCGAAAATTCATGATTAACGTGGGCATCATCAGCTTCATTTTTATTGTAATGTTTTCCGCCTTCTCGTATCTGATGCTGATATCCATACGCAAACTGAACAACGGAGCCATGCAAATTTCCAAAGGCTCTCTGGATGTTGAAATAAAACCACGCGGTAACGATGAGGTAACTGACCTGACAAATGCGTTTAACGCCATGGCTCTGTCGATCAGAACAAAAGTATCCGAAATTATCACCCTTAATCAGGCATACCATCGTTTTGTGCCAGAACAATTTCTTACATTTCTTTCTAAAGAGAGTATAGTCGATATCGCGTTAGGTGACCAGATCCAAAAGAGCATGACAATTCTTTTCAGTGATATCAGATCTTTTACCACCCTATCCGAGAAAATGTCACCCAAAGAGAACTTCAACTTTCTTAATAATTACCTAAGTTCAATCGGCCCCGTTATTCGTGAAAACGAAGGCTTCATTGACAAGTATATCGGAGATGCAGTCATGGCACTTTTTCCAAATTCTGCTGATACCGCTATTGATGCCGCCATAAGCATGTCACGTAAAATTGATGAATTTAACAAACAGCGCAAACTAGAGGAACTTAACCCTATCGCATCTGGAATCGGGATTCACACCGGCATGCTAATGCTGGGAATACTGGGAGAAGAGATGCGCATCGACTCTACTGTAATTTCGAGTAACGTTAATCTGGCTTCTCGTCTTGAAGGTTTGACCAAAAAGTTTGGAGCTTCCATTATCATCAGCCAGAGCACAAAAAAACAGCTGGTCAATCGTAACCGTTACACCCTGCGCTTTCTGGGTGAGTTGCAGGTAAAAGGCACAACCGAGGACATAGGCATTTATGAAGTACTTGATGCGCTACCTGAAAAGGAAAAAATCATTAAAATTGAAACCAAGAAAGAATTTGAAGAGGCTATTTCGCTATTAGCAGAGTGTAAGCTGGATGATGCTCATAAACTTTTTAAACGGCTCTACCGTAAAAACAGAAGCGATCTTGCCTTCACCTTCTATTTAAAGTTATGCCGTCAATTTGAAAAATATCCAGACAGACTCGCACTTGGCATCAAACTGAATCAAAAGTAAGCCAAAAATTTAAGATTAAATTAGTAACGGAATTTTTTATGATCGAACTATTTAACTGGAAGAATTTCCGAGGCACAAAAATTGATATTGGAAAACTGTATGATAACCTGGTTAACGGAACTAACGGGAACAATGCTTTACGTATCATAGTTTATGCGGGACTAGATCGCCCGCGCGGCAGGGTAGATTACGGCCTGCAATTAATTGAGCGTCTTGATGCATATAAACACCATGTTACAGGCATCATTATTGAAAATAATGACCCTATGGCCATATACCCCGAAGTCACCTATAAACAACAAATTATATATCCGCAATTCATGTGTGATAAGATCGCAGAAGTTAAAAAAAACATTTCGAGTAGCAGCTACGCGGCACAATATGAAGACCTTCAAGAACAGATACGCAATCTTAAACCGGACCTTGGAGTTGTCTTTTTAGGACGATGGGTTCCACCGGAGATATTCAATATCCCCAGACTGGGCTTTATCAACTATCACCCGGGCCCTCTTCCATATCTAAGAGGAATGGAACCCGATACATTTGCAATTCTTGAAGGATGGAATAGCATTTGGGGAACCGTTCATAAAATAAATGAGGGATTCGACACCGGAGATATTCTTTTCACAACTCCCAAAATCGAGATTAATGAATATGCTACTCCCGTCTCTGTACTTCACGACCTCACACAGGCGGGTATTGAACTAATACATGAAACCGTGCATGCCATATCAAAAGACAAGGACATCCCGCGACAACAACTTGAGGGCAGTGGATCCATGGCTACATTCAAAATGGCCATGGCAAATTCCTATATAGAGTGGGAGCATGATAGCAACCAGATATTGAATAGAAAACTGAGAGCTTTTTGCGGACAGGACATTGGTGTTCGACTCAAGCTCCGTTTGGGTGATGACTGTTATACTGTGCTTGACCTTGAACTGTATGAAGGCAGTTTCCCAGGAAAAAGTGGTGATCTTCTAGGATACTATGCCGGAAGGGGGCGGTTTCTTTTGCAACCGATTTACCGAACCATTGACGGAGTCGCTATCCTTTTAACCGGAAAAAAAATTGACAATCCCGGCACAGCTCCCGAGAGCAGATATCTTCAGGAATGGATAATCCCCCCACGGAAAAGAGAGAACTCAACAAATCTTAAAAATATTTTAAAAAGCATAGCTCTTTTTAACAGCCCCACTAAGAATTAATAGATATCGTAAGAAAGCTTCGGTTAAAACTAAATTTTTTTTATATTTTATGTCGGTTTAGTTTCTTAATCTGCCAAGTTATATTACATTTAAGCAGTCGTTCAATGTATCAGATTGCAGTGACACCAACCAGAAAAAAGGAGATCATTATGAAAAAATTCTCAACACTTTTTTTACCAGTTCTAATTATGCTCACAGTCTTTTCGTGTGAAGTTTCAGAAGACGCTGGTGATGATGATAGCAAAGAAAAGACACTGTCGACACTTGGCTACTACGAAATTGAAGATTATGACCCACTTACAGGTTTTACCGAGGATCAGCTTAAAAGCCACTATTCTGAAAACTATGCAAGCACAGAGAATGCCACAACTGCAGTTACCGGGGCAAATATTGAAACCGAAACAAAGGGATCACTAACAGACTCTGCGATCGAAGATTTCGTTAGACGCACAAATTTTTTTCGTTCGCTGCACCAGCTGCCACCCGTAAGTCTGCCCGATGATGCAACAAACGCCAAGTGCCAGGACGCGGCACTGAGCATGGCAATTGAAAACACAATATCTCATACTCCTAAAGATGATGTCTTTGAATACGTTACCGATGATGCCGACGAGGCTGCCCAAAACAGCAACCTTGCCATTTCCTGGTCAAGCGACTCCTATGACTATACTAACCTGCTTGATAACCTTGTTATGGATGTCGGTGTCGATTCAACCGGACACAGAAAATGGTTTTTGTTACCTGGGCAAAAGGGAGCCGGATACGGATATATCTACAACAGCAATGAACCAACCTATGGTAAATCTGATGTGCTTGTTCAGTGGGTCTTTGACTATTATGATGATGTAACGGCTGATTATGATCATCCTGTATTGTATCCGGCTGCCGGCGCCTTCCCCATTGAGTTTACAATAGATAGTTTTGACAGAATGGTGGACTTCTCGCTCTACTGGGTAGGTGCGAGCTTCACAGGTTGTACTGTCTCAATCAAATCTGACAGCGGCAGTACAATTGGTAATACTATTACTGTAAATGAGGCTTACAACAAATACTCCATGCCCCCTGCGGCCCTGGTTTTTCAACCGGCTTCCCAGCCCTCTGCCGGTGACAGCTGGACAATTACAATTACAGGCATAACCGGAAAAGACAAATCTGAACTTGAATACACAATTAACTTTATTCAGCTCGATTCAACACGCAGTCTGAATTCCGAATCATTACGAACAGATATTAAAACATTACAAACAAACAGATAAACAAAACAGCCCCGGTCTGAAGGAAAAGCAGGCCGGGGTAATCGGCTGTCTCTATATCTGCAAAGAAAAAATATATGGATCTGCATTCTACTTGTCGATTTGGTTTTCAAATCGACAAATAAAGATAATTGAAATCAATTAGCGTTTAGATTAGTTTAAACGTGAACCCTCACAGTAAATCTTTTCCCCTTTATCGGATTATTACGTAAAATTTTTTCAGCCCTGATCGCGACTTCCTTTCTTATAGCGATATAAGAATACAGATCGAGACAATCGATCTTACCCACATCAGTGGCCTGTAGTCCATTTTCACCCGTTAACGCACCAAGGATATGTCCGGGACTAACTTTGCTCTTACGTCCGCCATTGATTGAAATGGTCACCATGGAAGCTGTTACAGGTTTTTTATCCTCATTGTCACCATCGCTGATTTCGAAATCTTCGGTAACAAACGATTCTGACATAAGAGTATTAAGTTTTTCTATCCTGAATGACTCGTTTTGTGTTAAAAATGAGTACACAGCGCCACTCTTTCCGGCACGGGCAGTTCGACCGCTGCGGTGAACATACACCTCTGATTCAAAGGGCATATCAAAATTGATTACTACTTCAAGATCCTTTATATCAATGCCCCGCGCGGCAACATCGGTAGCAACCAGAATCGACATGCTATGGTTTGCCAGGCGAATCATCACTTCGGTTCTTTCACGCTGTTCAACATCTCCGTGAATCGCAAAAACAGAAAAGCTGTTTTCCGACAAAAAATCTGCAACAGCATCACACTGAACTTTAGTATTACAAAAAACAATCGCCCTTTCGGGGTTAAGACTTTTCAACAGAGATGAAAGTGCAGCAAGCTTCTTCTCTTTTTTTACACTATAAAACTTGTGAACTATTTCTCCCTCATTATGCAGCAGATCGACGGAAACCTCTTTAGCCTTTTTCAGATACGTATGTGCTAAATCTTTTACCGAGTCTGGAAAAGTAGCCGAAAACATCATTTTCTGACAATTTTCTGGAGCCTGAACCAAAATTGAAGTTATGCTATCTATGAAACCGGCATCCAGCATCCTATCAGCCTCATCAAGAACAAACATGGTAAGCTCCCTTAAACTGAGGCTCCCGTTTCGCAGAAGCTTTTCAACTCTTCCCGGTGTGCCAACAACTATATGCGCCTGATGCGATAGGGAGAGCTCCTGTAAATAGATAGGCAACCCGCCGCACAGAGACAGAATCTTAATGTTGTCCTTGTAGCGGGCAATCTTCCGCATCTCTTTTGTGACCTGATCGGCAAGCTCACGCGTGGGACAAAGAATTAGAGCCTGAACCCGCCACAGTTTTTCATCAAGGTTACACAGTATTCCTGTTCCAAAGGCTGCGGTCTTACCACTTCCAGTCTTTGCCTGCACCAGAAGATCGCGCCCCTCAAGAGCATGGGGAATAACTTCCTGCTGAACTGGCGTCATGAAATGATATTTAAGCGTATCAAAATTACTGACCATTTCAGGCGGAATAGACAGTTGTGAAAACTTCATTTTTTCAGACATAATCTCCTCCGAGAAGAACCCTAGCCAACAGACATTACGAAAATTCGTCAACCCTGAAACAGTGATTTTCCCGACTCGATTACAACAAACTAAACGATAATCATTATCAATATCATTTAGTTCTTGACCGTTACCAGGCACAGTGAGTAATTGTATCAACCAACGAACGAAAATTATCTAAAACTATAAAAACAGGAATTTTATAAATGGAATGGTACCAGCCTATCTCGAAAGAGATTTTTGAAAAGAAATATATGATTCATGGTGAACAAACCCCTGAAGAGCTGTTCCGTAAAGTCGCACAAGAGATCGCACTTGCCGAAAAGGAAAGTTCTTCAGAATCAGAAGAGCTTTTTTACGAGGCTCTTGTTTCGGGGAAATTTATTCCCGCAGGACGAATTCTTGCTAACGCACGCCCGGAAAGCCCCATGAAAAACTATAATAACTGTTTCACCATCGATGTCGAAGATTCAATGGAAGGTGTGTTTGACTCACTCAAAGAGGACGCCCTGATAAGCAAGATGGGCGGGGGTGTTGGTTTCGACATCTCGAAACTCAGACCCAAAAAAAGCCCGCTTTCCGGGGGAGGTGAGGCATCAGGGCCGGTATCATTTCTCCGTATATTTGACCAGTCAGCAAAAACCATCATGACCGGTGGTCAACGACGCTCCGCTCACATTGCCCTTCTTGACATCAGTCATCCCGACATAGAGGAATTCATTCACGCTAAACAGGGCGAACACAACAAAGAGCTTACCCAGTTTAACATCTCTGTAAAAATCAGTGACGCCTTTATTCAGGCAGTCGAAAATGACCAGCAATGGAATCTTGTTTTTAACGGAGAAATTTACAAAACAGTAAATGCGCGTTATTTGTACGAGCTTTTGGCAAAGAACGCTTTTACACACAACGAGCCTGGGATTTTTAATAGTGACACAATAGAACGCTACAACAACGGCTACTGGGCTTTCAAACTGGATAGAGTAAATCCCTGCGGTGAAATTGTAATGCCCTCCTACTCACTATGCTGCTTAGGCGCACTGAACCTCGCACGCTTTGTTACGGACCCCTTTACTGAAAAAGCCAGCTTTGACTTTGAGGACTTTTCTAAATATGTCGCACTTGGAGTACGCTTTTTAGATAATGTTCTTGAAAGAACAGACTACCCTCTTGAACGAATTGAACATGTATCTAAAAAGTGGAGACGCATCGGCTTAGGATTCACCGGGCTAGGAGATGCTCTTGCAATGCTTCGAATACCCTACGGCTCTGCCTCTTCCATAGAATACGCAACAAAAATTGCTAAAAGATTACGGGACGAATCGTATTCAGCTTCAAGCGATCTGACAAAGTCACGAGGTTCGTTTCCCGGCTTTGATGCGGAGAAATACCTAAATGCAAATTTCGTTAAGGAATTACCTCCGCATATACGGGAAAAGATTGCAAAACAGGGAATGCGGAACATTCAGTTGAACACAGTTGCACCCACCGGCACAATTTCACTTTCAGTTGGTCAAAACTGCTCGTCGGGCATTGAACCGATTTTTTCTTTGCATTATAACCGCAAAATCAGAAGCGGCAATGGAGAAGAGGCTGAATCACAAACTGTCAGCGACTATGCCTGGCTTTTGTATACAGAAATGTTCGGGAAAGACAGCAAGATTCCCGATTACTTCGTCACCTCCTCTTCAATAGACGCATACGCTTCAATTGACCTGCAGGCAGCTGTACAAAAATATATAGACCACAGCATTTCGAAAACACTTAACCTTCCCCATGACACAAAATTTGAAGATTATAAAAATCTGTTTTTATATGCTTATAGAAAGGGGCTTAAAGGATTTACAACTTTTAACCCCGAGGGCAGCATGAAGGGAATTCTGGAAAGCGATGACAGAGCCCAAAAAGAAAAAGTTCATCGACGATTCGCTCCCAAACGTCCAAAGGATCTCCCCTGTATTGTTCACCGAATAACACAAGCCGAAAGCATCTACGTAATAATCGCCGGATTCCTTAATGGTTCGTTATACGAAGTATTTTGTATTGATGACAACAATGATAACATCAATATTATAGATGGCACAAAAGGTATCGTTCGCAAGCAATCAGGAGGAAGCTACGACCTGCTGTGCGAAACTGATAACCAGATGTTGCTTTTTAATGATTTTACCAATAAATATGACTCACCGGACTCATCACTCGCGCGGTTCATCTCCATGGCACTTCGTCACGGTACTCCGCTTCAGTTTGTTATTAACCAGCTGACACGCGACACCAGCTTCATAGACTTTGAACGAGTCCTGGCTCGCATACTCAAAAACTATCTGAAAGACGGCGAAGAGGTCATAACGGGCTTTCAGGAGTGTCCGGAATGCAAAGATAATCTGGTTTACAGGGACGGGTGTGTTGTCTGTCCCTCCTGTGGCTGGAGCAGTTGTCTGTAATAACACATTATCAAAGCAGGTTGCATAATTGTATAGGAGAAGAGCCACCGGATCGGATGACTCTTATTCTATACAACCTTTATCATCATGTCATAAATAACCAGGTTTTATGAACGCTTCTTTGCCTTTATGCAGTTCTCTACATAAAATACCATGATTTATATACTACAAATAAGTTCATTGACAAAATCATGGTATGATTGATCATCGAACCGGTTGCGCAACCGGTTCGATGATCAATCACAAGAGACTTCAAAACCTATCTTGAGACACTTATTCAAGATAAAAACACTTTCTTTGGTAAAATCGTCGCCTTTCGAAGTTCCTTATATATAAAAGGGGTAACCAATTTGAAAAAAACAACAATAGCCGTTATTGCAACAAACGCAGGAGTTTCCAAATCAACAGTATCTCATGTTATTAATAATACCCGTTATGTTGAAGAGAAGACACGTCAACGCGTTCTCGACGTAATAGAGAAATACAACTATCGTCCAAACAAACTGGCCAGGAGTCTTGCTCTTAACCAAACTCATACAATAGGACTTATACTTTCAGACATATCAAACCCTTTTTATCATCAGGTTATTCATGGTGTTGAGGAGTGTGCCTATCAAAACAATTATATCATTTTACTGTTTAATGCAAGATACGACTTAGCTCGAACACAAGACTATATCAACACCATGATTGACCATCAGGTCGATGGTATTATTATAATGGCAAGTTCACTATCTGAGGAAACCCTCTTTGCTCTGCAACAGAGTAAACTCCCGGCAGTTATTGTCGATCACCCTTATCCGGCATCTGACAATAGTGCTTCAATAATAATCGATTTTCAAACCGGCATTAAAGAGATGGTACAATCTCTTGTTTCGGCAGGTCACACCCGTTTTGCACATATAACCAGTACAGATAATCTTTGGACCAGCCGAATGCGAAAGGAAATTTTCCTTTCTGAACTTAATTCAGCCGGAATAACTCATGATAAAGTAGACATTATAAACGGTAATATGCATATCGATGGTGGTCGGGATGCGTTTAAACAAATTATAGCTAAAAATGAAAAACCAACATCAATTTTTGCGGTTAACGACCTCACTGCGCTGGGAGTTCTTTTTGAAGCACAAAACCTTGGATTTTCTTTACCAACCGATTTTTCAATTGTCGGAGTAGACGATATTCATCTTTGTTTAGACGTTAAACCCTCACTTTCAACAATCGCTCTTCCCTGTTATGAAATTGGAATCAATGCTATGACAATGCTGATTAATATTTTACAAAATAAAAATGATGTAACTGAAATTATTATTAAATCCAGGTATATACAACGGGAATCCTCTGACATAAAGTTTATTCCTGATTAAAAAGGAGTTACAATGGAATTATTCAAGCACGTACACAGGCGATACAACATTCTAACGGGTGAATGGGTAAAAGTATCCCCTCACCGTACACAACGCCCATGGCAGGGGGCCCAGGAGTCTCCACCAACAAATACGCTCCCAATGCATGATCCAGACTGCTACCTCTGTCCTGGCAACAAACGCGCCTGCGGCAACATAAACCCGGAATATAGCAACAGCTACTCTTTTGTTAATGATTTTGCCGCAATTATACCCGAAACAGAACCAGGCAATATTAATGAATCTTCACTGCTGCAAGCTCACAATGAACGGGGTTTGTGTAAAGTTATCTGTTTTAGTCCACGACATGATCTGACACTGCCACGCATGAGTATATCATCAATTCGAAACGTTATTGATCTGTGGTGTAAAGAATATGTTTTACTTGGTGAACTGGATTATATTAACTATGTTCAGATTTTTGAAAATCACGGATCAGCAATGGGATGTTCAAATCCCCATCCGCATGGTCAAATCTGGTCTGAAGAGTTTGTTCCCGATCTACCCGCAAAAGAATCAGCCAAAATGAGTGAGTACTATAATAAACATAAACGCACCATACTTGAAGATTATAATATGCTCGAAACTGCAAAACAATCAAGAGTAATTTTTAGCAACAGCAGTTTTACCGTTCTTGTACCATTTTGGGCCGTATGGCCCTTTGAAACAATGATAATTCCTCACAGACCTATACCGTCTATTGACCAGATGACAAATCAGGAAAAAGATGATCTTGCTGATGCCATGAAACGGCTGGGAATTCGGTATGACAATCTTTTTAAAACTGATTTCCCCTACTCTATGGGGATCCATCAAAAACCAACTGATAAAAAAGAACATCCTGAATGGCATTTTCACCTTCACTATATGCCACCACTATTACGTTCTGCTGAAGTTAAAAAATTTATGGTTGGCTATGAACTTATGGCGATGCCGCAGCGTGATATTACAGCAGAATCTGCCGCATCACTTTTACAACAACAGAGCGAAATTCATTATCTGGAGGAAGACATTGAAGACTAATGAACAAATTACATATATCAAAAACGGGTCACTGGATACCCTTTTTAAAGAATTATACAAAAATGAACCAATGACTGAAATTCAAAGCCGCTTTACAAAACTGATTACAACGTTTACTAAACTCTTTGGCGAACAGGATGTTCAGCTTTTTAGTGCCCCCGGCAGAACTGAACTGGGTGGCAACCATACTGATCATAACCACGGCAAGGTACTTGCCGCTAGTATTCAACATGATGCAATCGCCGTTGTATCACCAAACAGCAGCACTCTGGTCGAAATTTATTCAGAAGGCTACGATAAAATATTTACTATTAATGTATCCTCACTTGAACCTATAGCAGATGAAAAAGAAACCACCACCGCCCTTATCAGGGGTGTTGCGCATGGTATTTTACAAAAAAGCGGAATGATTGGGGGATTTCAGGCGGTTATACACAGTCGGGTTTTGGGCGGATCAGGCTTGAGTTCTTCAGCCGCGTTTGAAGTTCTGATAGGTACAATATTTAATCACCTGTATTGCAATGGCAGCCTATCTGCAGTTGCAATAGCAAAGATCGGTCAGAACGCAGAAAACAACTATTTTGGTAAACCATGTGGACTAATGGATCAAACAGCCTGTGCATATGGCCAAATGATCAGCATAGACTTTGAAAATGTGGAAAATCCGGTTATTGATCCAATTTATATCTCATTTCAGGATTATGGATACTCACTTCTTGTTATTGATACCGGTGGCAATCATGCAGATCTGACAGAAGATTACGCCTCAATTCCCCGTGAAATGAAAATGGTAGCCTCATTTTTTTCAAAAGAAAGCTGCCGTGATATTAACAAAGAAGATATTATTCAAAATATTAATCAAATTCGCGAGCAATGTGGAGACCGAGCTGTACTGCGTACTCTTCATTTTTTTAATGAAAACAACCGGGTAGATAAAATGTTACACGCCTGTCAGAAAGGCTCTTTTAATGATTATTTGAAATATGTGAATGAATCAGGTCGTTCATCATTTCAATATCTTCAAAATATCTATGCGACTCAAAACCCTCATGAACAAAAAGTCAGTCTTGCGTTAGCATTGACAGATGATTATCTGAACGGTCAGGGGGCATTCCGAATTCAGGGTGGCGGTTTTGCAGGAACAATTCAGGCATACGTTCCTGTGTCACAGAAAAGTTTATATACTGCATTTATGGAACAGATCTTTGGAGTCGGATGTATAACGGAACTTTATATCCGGCCAATGGGTGCAATTGAAATTACTAAAAATCAAAAGGAGAAATTATGAAAGTTTTAGTTACTGGCGGCGCCGGATATATCGGCAGTACAATTTGCAGCGCACTTGAAGATAGTGGCCATTGCCCGGTTATTCTTGACAACCTTATAACCGGTCGACCGGAATTTACTGCTAATCGTATTTTTTACAAAGGTGATATTGCAGATAATAATCTGTTAAACAATATTTTTAGTGATCACCCAGATATATTCTGTGTAATTCACTGTGCAGCATTGATTATCGTTCCGGAATCAACAGAAAAACCCTACGATTATTATCATGAAAATGTCGCAAAATCGCTGGAGTTATTCAGATTCCTTTCGCAGGAGGGATGTCATCGTGTTGTATTCAGCTCATCCGCTTCAATTTATGATAAAACTGCAAATTTTAAAGTAACAGAAGAATCACCTCTTGCACCCGGTAGTCCCTACGCGCGAACAAAATATATGATGGAGATGGTACTGCAGGATTTCTGCCAGGCCTATAAACTGCAGGGAATAGCTCTTCGTTATTTTAATCCTATTGGTGCAGACCCCAAAATGCGATCGGGAATTCATGTCAAGAATCCCTCACATGTTATGGGAAAAATGGTCGATGTTGCACTAGGCAAGGATCCAGTCTTTAAAATTACCGGAGTTAACTGGCCCACACGGGACGGATCAGGAATACGTGACTACATTCACGTCTATGATCTTGCACGCGCGCATGTATCCGCTGTAGAAAAATTTGAATCAGCATTTTTACAATCTGGCCAGAATGACTATCTTGTAATAAACCTTGGCACAGGCAACGGTGTAACGGTAAAAGAACTGGTTAAAGCATTTGAAACAGCTTACGGTCAGACAATAACAACCCAGGAAGCCCCACCTCGTCCGGGCGACATAGCAGGAGCTTATGCTAATTGTGACCGGGCCGAAACGCTACTGAAATGGAAATGCACTAAAAATATCACCGAAGGAATTGCCGACGCTTTAGAATGGGGTAGAATCCGCGAATCCAGACTCAATTGGTCATAATGTTTATGTTGACCAGTTGAGATTCCCCGGAAGACTTTCAAGAGATAAAGTCTTCCTGTATAAAAGATCTACTCACACTCAAAAAATGGGGAAGCCAGGCTAGGAGAGTCTCTTAAAAGACTTATGCATACTTACCTAATGTTTAATTATTAGAAGTCACCACAAACTATATTATCTGTTATAATTACGGAAATAGGTTTTTCATACTAAACATATCCCGTATTGTTCTGGTTTTTTTATTATCACTATCCATATAACTCATAAACGTTAAATCAATATCCCTAAATTTAGCTTCCTCCAGGTATTGTTCATAAACGCCCACCCGAAAGGTCTCTTTTCCCATTAGCAAAAAATCTTTAAGCATTCGATCATCAATGTTCTTAACATCAACCATAAAAACCTCATATATTTAGTAATATACTGAAAAAAAATAAAACTCTCCCCGGAGGTTGGGGGAGAGTTTTATACATATAAAAAGCTACTTGCTACCTGTTTTGTTTTTTGTATAAACATCAAAGCAAACAGCTCCTAACAGAACTATTCCCTTGATTACCTGCTGCCAATCAACACTTACGCCCATTATGGACATACCATTATTCAAAATACCCATTACCAAACCACCAACAATTGCTCCAATAACAGTTCCTATTCCGCCAGATGCTGAAGCCCCGCCAATAAAGCACGCTGCAATAGCATCCAGTTCAAACATATTACCCGCTTTTGGCGTTGCTGCATTTAAACGACCTGCAACAACAAGTCCGGCAACTGCGGCAAGAAGACCAACATTTGCATATACCCAGAACATAATTTTCTTTGTTTTAACACCAGATAATCTTGCAGCTTTAACGTTTCCGCCAAGCGCGTATATATGACGACCGGCGATAGTTTTTTGAGTAATAAAAGTATACACAATAATTATTACAACAAGAAGAACTAAAACCAGAGGAATACCGTTATAAGCAGCAAGCCCAATTGTTAGTGCGTTAATTGCACATACAGTTATGAACCATTTAGAAATTTCGAAACTAATGGGTAAAAGTTCGAAACCAAATTTTGCCATGTTTCGACGTTTATTCAGTTCAAATATAATAAATATAACTGAAAGTATAATGCCGACTATTATCGCAACCACATTTAAACCCGCAATTTTAACATCCTGTCCTGGAAAATACCCTGCGGCAATTAACTGAAAGGATTCTGGAAAAGGAGCAAGAGTTTGCCCTTTTAAAACAACCATGGTTAATCCGCGAAAAAGCAACATACCTGCTAACGTTACAATAAAAGGCGGTATCTTAAAATAGGCAATAAAAAGGCCCTGAAATGCACCGGCCCCCAGACCGACTAAAAGTGAAATCATCACCGCAATTGGAACAGGAACTTTTAATGTGACCATCATTACCGCAGCAAGTGCACCAACAAATGCAACAACTGATCCGACCGACAGGTCAATATTACCGGTAATTATGGCAAGCAACATACCAACTGATAAAATCAGTACATAAGAGTTTTGAAGAATTAAGTTAGTAATATTCATTGGTTTAAGCAAAATTCCACTTGTAAGAATCTGGAAAAGGATCATAATAAAAACCAGGGCAATAATCATTCCGTATTGCCGCATATTATTCTTAAAATAGTTTCTTAATATAAACATGTTATATACCCCGTTTACGCGAATGTGTTATTATGCATTTCATAATACTTTCCTGAGAGGCCTTTTTTGCTGTTAATTCACCGGCAATACAACCTTCTGCAATTATATATATTCTATCACACATACCAAGAAGTTCCGGCATTTCAGAAGAAATCATAATTACCGATTTGCCTTTTTTTACAAGATCATTAATGATAGTATATATTTCAAATTTCGCACCAACATCAATTCCCCTTGTTGGTTCATCAAGAATCAAAATATCCGGATCAGCCATTATCCACTTTCCAAGGACTACCTTTTGCTGATTTCCACCTGAAAGATCTTCTACTTTTTGCTTAAGACCTGAACACTTAATATTCAATTTGGTAAGATATTCCCCAGAAGTCAAAACTTCCTGATTTTTATTAATAATGTTTATCCTGCTGAAAAATCTTAAACTCGCAAGGGTTAAATTTTTCATAATATTATTAATTAAAATAAGACCATAACTTTTTCTGTCCTCTGTAACATAAGCAATTTTATTTTCGATAGCGTCTGATACCGAGTTAAGAAGAATCTGCTTACCTTCTTTGTAAATTTTACCGCTATGTTTTTTTCCCCAGGATTTACCAAAAAGACTCATCGCAATTTCAGTTCGGCCCGCACCCATTAAACCGGCGAATCCAACCACCTCGCCTTTTTTTACATTAAAATTGATATTGTCAATAGCAATAGTATCTGCATGTTCAGGGTGAAAAACAGTCCAATTTTCTACTCGAAATATCTCATCACCAAGTTGTGGTGATCGCGCTGGATAAAGATCGGTAATTTCTCTTCCAACCATACTTTTAATAATCCGCTCTTCATCAATTATATCTGTTGATTTATGCAGGTTATCAATTACCCGACCATCACGAATAATTGTTATTGCATCTGCTATTTTTTCAATTTCATTTAATTTATGCGAAATAAGAATCGAGGTGATTCCTTTCTTTTTCAGTTCAAGAAGTAAAGAGAGCAACTTGTTGCTTTCGTCATCATTAAGGGCGGCAGTAGGTTCATCCAGAATAAGAAGTTTAGCTTCTTTTGATAATGCCTTGGCTATTTCAACCAATTGTTGTTTTCCAACACCAATATTTTCCACTAGCGTTGTTGAATTATCCTTTAACCCAACTTTATCCAGTAATTTATTCGCTTCGACAATGCTTTTGTTCCAGTTTATAACACCATTTACTGCACGTTCATTTCCTAAAAAAATATTCTCTGCAATTGATAAAAACGGTATTAGCGCAAGTTCCTGATGAATTATAACAATTCCAAGTTTTTCACTATCTTTTATATTTGCAAAACTACATACGTTTCCATTAAAAATAATTTCTCCTTCAAAGGTTCCATGCGGATGGACCCCACTAAGCACTTTCATAAGTGTGGACTTGCCCGCTCCGTTTTCACCGACAATAGCATGTATTTCCTGATTATTAACAGTCAGATTTACAGAATCAAGTGCCTTCATGCCGGGAAAGGCCTTTGTAATATTGCGCATTTCTAAATGTATCGTAGCCATTATAATGTCCTTAAAATAAAGGAATCCCGTTTAAGGGATTCCTTTTCATTATTTCGCTTATTTCAATTGATCTTCTGTGTAATATCCAGTGTCAATAAGCGCTTCCTTGTAATTTGTTATATCAACTGATACAGGAATTTCAAGATACGACGGAACAATTTTTTTACCATTGTCGTATGTTTTGGTGTCATTTACTTCAGCTTGTTCACCTTTCAAAACTGAATCAACCATATTAGCAGCACGCTTAGCAAGAGTTCGCGTGTCTTTAAATACAGTTTGTGTCTGCTCGCCGGCTAGCATTGATTTAACTGAAGGGAGTTCCGCATCCTGTCCAGTAACAATAGGGAGCTTTTTACTTCCTGAACCATAACCAACACTTTTTAATGACGAAAGAATACCAATAGAAATTCCATCATACGGTGAAAGTACAGCAGCAACTGTTTCTGCTGTGTAATGTGCAGTAAGGATATTATCCATTCTTTGCTGAGCAGTTGCACCATCCCAGCGAAGGATAGCTACTTTATCAAAATCAGTCTGCCCGCTTTTTACAACAAGCTGTTTGCTGTCAATATACGGCTGCAGTTTTGACATTGCACCATCAAAGAAAAAATAGGCATTATTGTCGTCAGGCGAACCAGCAAAAAGCTCAATGTTAAAAGGACCTTTGCCATCAGCTAATCCTAGTTTATCAACAATGTAGCCACCCTGTTGAACACCAACAAGAAAGTTGTCAAAAGTTGCATAATAACTAACATGTTCGCTGTTTCGTATTAATCTGTCATAAGCAATAATCGCTACATTAGCCTCTGCCGCTTTTTTTAAAACATTTGTTAATGATTCTCCATCAATAGCAGCAATAACAAGACAATTCGCACCTTTGGTTATCATATTCTCAATTTGAGCTACCTGTGCATCAATACTATCTTCAGCGTACTGTAGATCAACCTGATAACCACGCTCTTCAAGAATTTTTTTCATGTTTCCGCCATCCTGAATCCATCGTTGAGATGATTGAGTAGGCATCGCAATACCAACAATTTTTTTACCACTGTCTTTAATGCAGGAAGCAAGCAAAAGAACTAATGAGAAAAACACCAATACGGAGAACAACTTTGAAATAACCTTCATAGGAAAACCTCTTTTTTATATTTCCGTCTAATACGGATACCAAAACGACACAATACAACAGGATAAGCAATTATCGTGTTTCATGTTGTTTCATGTTGTTTCGTATTATTTCGTTTGTGATCATATAATACGGCCAGACGGTTTTTTGTCAAGATATTTTGTTCGTATCTGCTTATTTAGTAAAATCTTACTTATGTTATCCAAATAATTTATACTTTTATGCGATTTGTTTCGTTTTTTTGTTTCTTTATTTTTTGCATGACTTTTATAACAATATAATCTATTCTTGCTGACATAAATGTATAATTAAGGAACATTAGAAATTACTCCATATAAACAGGGTTTAAAATGTTTGCAGCTGAAAGAAAAAGAGAAATAAAGCAGTATTTGATTGAAAACAAAAAAGCTGAAGTTGTTAAAATCAGTGAAATTTTAAATGTTTCTGAAGTAACTATTCGGCGCGATTTTGAAAAGCTTGAAAATGACGGCTTTCTTATACGAACACATGGGGGCGCGATTATTAATGACCCCTCAGACGATATCATATATACTGACTCTGATGCAGTAAGTAAACCTGATGCCTTAATAGATGAAATTTTAGAGACTGCATCGGCATTAGTCAATGATAATGATGTAATTATGCTTACAAGCGGTGAAATCAATCGCTTACTTGCAAAAAGACTTTCAGAACGAAAAGGGCTGACCATACTCACTAACGATCTCGTTGCTGCTATTAACGCGTCATCAACAGGATCAAATAGAGTAATTTGTCTCGGAGGAGAAGTTGATCAGGACAATAAAACTATTTCAAGTGCATTAACCGTTAAAAACATGCAAAAACATCATGTTAACCGTCTTTTTCTGGAAGTCGACGGCATAAGTGAAATTCTCGAACTTACAGTTTCTTCACAACAAAAGGCTGACTTGATTGAAACAGCTCTGGAATGTTCAGATCTCACTACACTGTTATGCAAATATACAATTTTCGGAAACAAAGCTTTTTTACGCCTAGGCCCGATAACAATGGTTCAAAGTATCATCACAAATCCCCTTTTGGCTGATAATTACAAACTATCTATTTATAATAAAAATATTATACTCTATACCTCTATAGATGCGTTTGAAGGCAATATATGAGCGAAAACGTTATTCTTGAAATACAGAATCTTAATAAATCATTTGTAGGTGAATTTTCGTTAACTAATATCAATCTGAAGCTGAATTGCGGAGATATTCACTTTATTATGGGAGAAAACGGAGCCGGTAAATCCCTTTTAATGAAAATAATAGCAGGTTATTTTTCAGCAGACTCAGGAGATATTCTATTCAAAAACAATATTATTAATCCCCCCGGTGCAAACAAAGCCCTTCATGGGGAAATTTATTATCAGCACCAGGATCTGCCGGTTTTTGAAAATTTATCAGTGGCAGAAAATGTCTATTTTGAATATAGAATCCGGAACAAAAAAAAATTTAAACTATGGAACGAGATGGAAAACATCTCGCAGTGTCGTCAACTTTTTAAAGATCTTAAAATCCCCTTATTACCAGAAAAATCAATGGCATACTATGATTTTGCAGAAAGACAGCTTTTATTTGCAGCCAAGGCTTTTTTATCAGATGCAAAAATAATAATACTTGATGAACCAACAGCCGGAATGAATGACATAGAGCGCTCATTTTTTTTTGATATCCTTTCGCTTGTAAGAGAAAAAGCAGAAGCAATATTTTATATCAGTCATCGACTGGATGAAGTTACAAAAGTTGGTAATAAACTGTCTATTATGGAACGTGGTAAAATCATATCAACCAGTGAAATTGAAAATATGGATGAGCGAGATATCATTCACCTGATTACCGGTAATCCGATGTTTCAGCAGTATCCCAAAATAAAAGTTAAAAAAAACAAAAAATGTGTTTTAAATGTAAAAAATCTTTCCAGTAAAAAAAGATTAAAAGAGGTAAGTTTTAAAGTATATAAACAGGAAATACTTGGTATCACCGGCTTAGTGAATTCTAATCGAACACATCTGGCGAATTGTCTATTCGGAGTCAAACAGCCCGATTATGGAACAATTTCTATAAACGGGAAAATTCACAGATTTACTCATCCCTTTGACGCTTTGTTAGCAGGAATTTCTTTAATCCCTGAAGATCGCCATAACAACAGCATTTTTGATCCCCTTACAATGGGCAGCAACATGACACTGCCCAACCTTAAGCGGTTTCTAAACAATAGTATGCTGGATGATAACATTCTTACTGAGGTAGCTTTAAGCTATGTGAAAAAACTAGGGATTACACCAAATACTCCTGGAGATAGTATCAATTTTTTTTCAGGAGGCAACCAGCAAAAAGTGCTTTTAGCCCGTTGGTTTATGAAACGCAGTGCAATTTATATTATGGATGAACCAACACGAGGCATAGATACAGCATCTAAAATTGATATTTATAATTCAATGAATAATCTCATTATCAAAGGTGCGTCAGTTATTCTGCTTTCTTCGGATATTGATGAGATTATTGGTATGTGCGATAGAATATTAATTTTATCAGATGGAAAAATAACGGCTGAATTATCACAAAGTGAAGCAAGTAAAGAGAAAATATATTCTTTAGCTGTTAAAGGTTAATAACTCTATATAACCTTTGGTAATGTTCCTGCAGGTCTTGAAATTAATGGTAACTTGCTTTGAAAATTATATGAGTAGAATAACAATTGTAAAAGATGAATGACATTAATGAAAACTGTTTGTAGTACAACGCGAGATGTAAGCTGTTAAGTGTTGCAGTCATTAGCCGGATTTAAAAAAATTAAAAGGAACCGTTCTTGTAGGCCATGCACCAGTTCCCCTAACTTCAACCAATCACCAGTAACCCTCTATCGAAGAAGACAATCCTCCTCCTTCTCTTCAAAAGCCCGGAAAGAAAAGATAAATCAAATAGACAAAACAAAATCAGAAACTTTTTCATTATAGAACTGCCAGATAA
>JAQIBV010000029.1 GCA_027858855.1 Spirochaetota bacterium
GCAAAAGCAAGATCTGATCTGGTTACTACAATCATTAGCATTATCGATTTATCTGATCAAAAACTACTTAAAATGTATAAAGATTATATAGCAGAGTTTGATTCTGAAAAGGCAATGCAAGTGGATACTGCAATTGGATTTTATCCTGGCAAGCCTGGTCGCCCAAAGAAGCCTATGGTTGAAACGACTATAACGGTTCCGGTTTGAGCAGAATACGGAGTAATCTGCGGTCAGAGTTAAGTTCTAAATGGTTTGGGATTTGAATATTTAGGTTTTAATTGACTAATGTGTTAGTGGTGTGATTTCTCTGTGATAGTATACTTTGCAATCAGCGATGCTTCAACATGGCGAATTCTAATAATACAGATTCAGATTTGGTTGAGTCCTACATGCCAAGTAATAATTGGTGATAGTTGTAATAATAAATTATTACACTTTGTTCTTATATACAAGGAAATGATTTTTACAAGGAAATGATTTTGTTTTCTTGAGCTGCTGGCATGTCTTAATATTCCGGAATACGCAAAGCAAAGTGTCACTTGTTTTTTAATCATTATCTTTCCTAGTCTGTAACACCAGTAAGTATGGCGAATAAATAAGGCTCGCACCTTTTCGGGCAAGCCTTATTTAACAAATAAAAGGTTGTTATAAATACTAATAAGTTATTTGCATTTATAAGCACGACCGAAACCTGAATAGTAGCGGCCACTATTGTCTCTATGTGCTTCTATCGCATCAACTACAAGAAAATCCCCGCCAATTTGTCCAGTCTTGTTTCTTAATTTTACAATTACATCACTTGCACTGACTGCTCCTTCCAATTTGGAAAGATCAAGTTCAACCTCTCCTATTTTTTTACAATCAGAAGGAGCCTCTTGTTTGGTGACATAATCTACATTGGTGCCTTCTCGTAGTTGAGCAGAAAAACATCCTGCAAAAGTTAGAAGCATTAGAAAGATAATTATAGTATACTGTTTTTTCATAAATAAATACCTTCTTATAGCTACAGAATTTTAAAATAAATTTTTAACAAAAAGAAGGTATTGAAAATAATTGTCAATAGAAAACTTCAGAAAATTACTAACGAACTTTGGAAAAGATTTATTTTTATAAAAAACGTCACAGTCCCTGATTATCCAGGTTCAAGTTCCAGATCCGGAAACACCCCCGTCCCCAAATACTAAATACTAATACTGTTCAATGACGCTTCATACTGGTAATATCACCGTCCCCAATTCACTCCGTCTCCAATTCACCGTATCGCCTGGAAACGTCACCGTCCCCGATTACTCGTACCTTTAAGCAGAATAACTATACCTTCTGCCTGTGCTGGAAGCGATCTTGCACTGACTTCGAAAACCTCACCCGCCTTAGGCGTTACCGCACGCGCAAACATCAGTCTCCCCTGTCGCATAAACTGAATTTCATACTCTATTCCCGGCCGGGTAAAGTAAAACTGATGGTTATTGTCCTTTGTTAGATAATATGCAAAATATTTATTGGCCGAAGTTATTTTCTCGAATCCCGAAACTGGATAGAGATATTCACTCCAGCTTAACGATTCTCCTGGATTCAAGTCATATATAAGAGGTAACGTAAATAACCCGCTTGTAAAGTTTTCTGACAATCCGGCAACACCAGGTTCTGGATAGTTCTCGGCAACACGAATCACCCCTGCTTTTTCAGACTTATTAATGGATGAAAACCAGTCTTTATTTTTGGTAAAAACTTCAGGTATAAATAGAGTATTGCTGGGAGAATAACTAAACCGATATGATGTTCTGTAATACCAGGATACAACGGACTCTGCTGAAGCACTAATTCTGTAATCTGTTTTTATATGAGCGTGTTTGCTGTTAACAGAAACAATCGCTGAACATACTGCACCTGACAAGCCAGGAACAGAATAACTCATCTTTATACTGATGATATCCCTGTCTGCCTGAACAAGTTCCGTTTTCCAGGGCATGCACCAGCTTATTCCATGTTCACCCCTCATTAAAGAGGGAGTAACTCCACCAAGTTCAATATACCAGTCATTATAAAAATTACCGGTTGTGCTTCTTTGAACGCGTAGATCTTTTCCCTGATATAGTAATTCCTGCCCGCTCAGTTTATCCTCTATAGAGATTATTCTACCACCAAACTGAGGCAGTAGAGACACCTTAATATATCTATTCTCAATTACATGTGTGCGAAGTTCGGTAACGACCTGTTTATCACCGACAGAGGCCAGTTCTGGTCTGCCGTTTTTTTGTTTGTAATCGTAGTGATTTAACAAATAACTGCCTGTATAAAGTTTCATTTGTTCGCTCTCAAAATCATTTATTGGAACAAAATAATTGTCATATTTATGAGCGGATGAGGGCTGTTCAGATGATACTTTGTCCATTAGTAGTGTCTTTACATTGCACCCAGCCAGTAGACATAAAATAATAAGTGCAGATGTAAATTGAGCAATATTTGATTTGTGCAATATTTCCATGTGTTGAACCTTAAGTTTCATCGTAATTTTAGGCTCTTTCCACTTTTGGGGAGAGAGCGTTTTTTTATCCAGGTATTGTATTATGAGTGAAATCCAATAACCGGGGTTTTGACAGGGGCATCATTTACAAATAGCTCATAATAAAGGCAAGACTTTTTTCGTCACGGTCCCTAAATACAATTCTGCCCAGAAACGTCACCGTCCCCAATAGAAACGTCACCGTCCCCAATTTCAGGGTTGACATAACATATTTTTTCATATAAGAGTATCTCTGATTTATGCGGCTTGCCCAGTATATCTCTCAATCTGTAGGTAATCTGGTTTTTATCTGTACGTTTGTAAGTTTAATACGGTTTTTAATACGTGTTCTGTTAATTAGAGGATAATAATGTTATGAAGATTACTCTGTTTGTAAAAATTATTTCTATTTTTATGTTTTTTTTGGGTTCTTTTGTTGCTGCACAGGCTCCGGTGTTAGTTGATTCCAGTATGACTCTTAAAGAGGCCTTGAAAGGAGTCAATTCAGACTGCCCGGAGTGGATACTCTCCAATCAGGCCTTGATCGAAGTCTATTATTACGGCTTTGACGGTAAACTTCATAAGGGGCAGATAGTAGCCGATTTCAGACTTGCTGACGATTTAAGGGCTGTTTTTAAGATAATTCATGATACAAAATTTGCAGTTAAACAGGTTAAGCCGGTTTCTGATTACAACTGGGATGATTTTAAATCCATGAAAGCTGACAATACCTCTGCTTTTAACTACCGGGTCGTTCCATTTTCAAAAACTCTCTCCAAGCATGCTTATGGCTGTGCAATTGATATTAATCCAGTCGAAAACCCCTATTATACAAAAGATGCCGTTTACCCCGAAGGCGCTGTTTATGATCCTACAGCTCCAGGTACATTGAGTGCAAGTGACAGGATTGTTGCTGAATTTAAAAAGCGTGGCTGGCGCTGGGGGGGTGACTGGAAAAATAAAGACTATCAGCATTTTGATATTACACTTGAAAAAAAAGCTGCCATGGGCAACAAAAAGTATTATGTATGGCCATGGGCTGTTAAATAGGAAAATGTTAAGGATATTGTAGGGTTTGGAGGCATTGTGAAAAAAGGTTTTTTCTTATCTCTTGTTATTGTTTCAGTTGTTTCATGTTCAAAAAAAAATGATCTTAAATCAGTAGATGCTATTGTAGAAAACATTTACGCAACCTCTGTTAAGCTGCCATTTAGCAAAAACGGGCCGTATCAGCTTTTTGATGAAAACTCTAAAGGTTTGTGGGTAACTTCTCCTGGCACCGGACCTGACGAAGGTGTTTTTGTACAATTTGAAGAACCTGTGTTTATAACAAGTGTCGAGGTGGATGTTGTAGCCGAATCATTTGCTTATTACAGACTGTATATTAATGGTATGGAGTCAAATGATTACAAGTGGTCGCAAAAGAGCACTGATATAAACAAACAGGTGCGTACCTTTTATTTGCGAATTATCGATGGAAAGGGTTTTGAGAGCGGCCGGAGTGCTTCAATAAATAGTATCAGCTTTTTTAATGCTCAAGGTGAAAAAATGGAGCTGGCCTTGCCAGAAATCAAATCCGGTTCTGTTAAAGCATCCTCTTCTCTCGAACCAGTCGCGTCGTACAGTGTGGATTTTCTTTTTGATTCGCGAAAAGATTTTGGTTGGGCAGACGGTAATTCGGATCGCAATGGAATAGGGGAGTATATCGTTTTTAATTTTGATGATGAGGTCACAGTTGATGCTCTTAAAATATGGAATGGATATCTGCGCTCAGATGAACACTATAAAGCCAATGAACGTGTCGAAAATTTCACATTCGGTTTGACTGATGGAGAAGAGTCTTCATATACTCTGCAGGATTATAATATTCAGAAGGTAGATCTTAAGCAGGCTTTAACGGGTAAATCTTTCACTCTTAAGATTGACTCGATATATCCGGGAGCAAAGTATAAAGATCTTGTAATAAGTGAAATGCGTTTTCTATTTAAAGGACGGCCTTTTGTTCTTTCAAGTGGCGGTTTGGAAAAACAGCAGAAAAAAAACATTGAAGCAAAAGAGACAGATGAGCTATATGCCAAGCTTATTGACAGGCGATTTTTACTGACTGTATCAGAGACTGATAACTATATTTATCAGTCTCTGATTCTCCGGTCCAACGGCAGTTTTGTATTGTGGTTTGTGTCTGAGGAGACAGGAGTTAGCCGTTCACGCTATGCTGACGGAAACTGGCAGATCGAAAAAGAGGGCCGGGTTAAGATTTTTGGACGTGTTCATAGTATTGAGAATCATATGGAGATGGAAGATGATTATGATCCATACGGTGGCAAGTCGTCTGAAGATGAGGATTCAATTGCGCGTGATGTCAATTCCATAAGAATATTTCATGATTATATTACAGTAAGCAGTGATACGCTCAAAAGCGGAAAAGGTCTTTTTGAGCCTTTTGAGCTGTAATATTTTTTGTTAATGAAGCTGACTTTGAAACGTGTCATTGCAATATGTATTTTTATTTTTACTTTTTTTGTAACAATGATTCTCCTCAGCCAAAGCCCTTATGCTAACGGTTGGGATGGTTATTATTATATTATTCAAGTTAGATCCTGGTTTGTTGAGGGGGCGATGCATTCAGAGGATTACTCTCTTATTTATCCTTTGATTATTGCTATACAGTATATATTTGATGACTATATTCTTTCCTATAAAATAGCTTCATCTTTGATTAGAGCTTTTTTTGTAACAGCTATCTTTGTGTTGTCGGTGCAGATTTTTAAGGATAACATGCACGGAAACATTAAAGAGAGGTCAGAGTATTCTCTTCTCCCTGCTCTTGCTATCTGTTCTATCGCATCTTTTAGCAGTTCATCTCTCTATTTTATTACACAGTTTCCAAAAAATATGCTGGGGTTTTCATTTCTATTAATAACATTTCACTATATGCCACAGGTATACAAAGCTATTATTAACAAATGGTTTAATCGGCACGATATAGTAAATATTGCTATGCTGTTCTGTTTTTTTATTTTTACTTTCGTAACTCACCGATACAGTGGCGGAATAGCTTTGATTACCCTTCTTTTTTATTGTATGCTGCTTGTGTTAAAAAGGAATCGTGTTGTTATTATATCTCTGCTTGTAATATTTGTATTTTTTGTTCTTGTTGTTGTATCGGTCCCCTTTCTTTTCCCGGGAACACTTCATCTGGATGATCTTGAACGCTTTTCTGGTGCTTTTGATATGGTACTGTCGTTGAATTTTTATAGCTTTTTAGAGATTATCACTTTAAAAAACGCCGGTTTATTATGGAGTGTGGAGCTTTTAATATACTATATTTTGTCAGTGATGTTTCTGGCGTACTATGTCTATCGGTTAACAAAAAAACCTGAAGGGGTGCCCATATATCTCATTGGTACGGCTTTGATAGTCGGTCTTGGTGTCTTCCCCTTCTATAATTTCGAGCCTTCCGGTATCGGTTACCGGTTTTATCTGGGGGCTCAACTCTTTACACCTCTTACTCTGATAATTTTCCCTATTAGAATTTATCAAAGAAGTAAAAAATTGGTTTATGGCCTGTTAATTC
Source organism: Spirochaetota bacterium (assembly GCA_027858855.1). GTDB lineage: Bacteria > Spirochaetota > UBA4802 > UBA4802 > JAFGJZ01 > JAFGRW01. The sequence continues at coordinate 6,081 of JAQIBV010000029.1, forward strand.
TAATTAATGTTGGGTCATTGTTGATCGCAACTAATTTTGATTACCAAAAATTTGATCCGTCTTATGATGAATATCAGGATATGTCCAAAAAATTGATTAGACGTATTGATAATGATATCAGTAATTATGATCTTTTTGTTATGCACAAGGCACTTGCCGAAATATTTACATTTACAACAGGATTGGATGCTCTGGCTTGGGCGCCAGGTGATAAATATAAGAGTAGCAGGGTGATGCGCATTGCCTATGGTGTTGATCCGCAGCTTTACAGGGAGTATCTCGATGTAAGCGAGCAAAGGGGAGTGTTCCTGTTACAGGGCCACTATACTGTTCTTAGTGAAGATCTATTCAACACCTTTTGCATGCGTTTAAAAATGAGAGATCCGGCCTCATTTAAAAAAATTAATAACTGGCGTAATCCCATGAATGTCCGCCCAGATTATCTGATGCGAGGTAAAAAAAGATGATGCGCCCTAAAAAAAGATCTCATTTGCGAATCTTTATCGGTAAAAGATATTTTACTTTTAAACGCTATCTGCGCTGGATTATTAAATTTAAGAGCTTTCCACGAAAAAAAAATTTGGCTAATCTTGCTTGCGAAGTGTTTTCGCATTCAACACCTATTTACCGTGATCTGCATGGATTGGATCGGAGTCTGGAAAAAAACAAAGAACATAATTTGAAGATTGCAGTTCGTTCGCTTGATGGGATACTGATCCAACCTAGGCAAACTTTCTCGTACTGGCGACTTATCGGAAAACCATCCTCACGAAAGGGGTATCTTCCCGGTTTGGTACTTTTTTATGGTACTTTAACATCCGGTAGGGGTGGCGGTCTTTGCCAGCTATCCAATCTGATCTATTGGATGAGCCTTCACTCTCCGTTGGCTGTTACTGAGCGATATCGTCATAGCTATGATGTTTTTCCAGACAGTGGTCGAACTCAACCTTTTGGCAGTGGGGCTACCTGTGTTTATCCCTACAGGGATCTGATGATTAAAAATAATACAGACTGCAGTTTTCAGTTGCGTCTAAAGGTCGAAGCTGGTTGTCTTTGCGGCTCTTTTTTCTCAGATAAACCAGCCTTAAAAACGTATTCTGTTTATCAGAAAGAACACTCTATTACGCACGAGCTTTGGGGAGGGTATGTTCGTCACAACCGAATTTTTAGAAAGGAGTTTGATGTATCAGGAGTGCAGATAGATGATTATGAGATTGCCCAAAATCACGCTGTAATGATGTATGAGCCCTTTCTGGAAAAACAGCTGTAAGGTTGTTAAGACGAAACAACAAAAATCCAGTAATTAAGGCGTTTTGGTGATCGCTGGCAATGATTTGTCACTTGTCAAACGTCTGTCAAACGTCACCGTCCCCAAAAAAACGCCTGGAATCGAGAAATCTTGACTGGGAAACGTCATCGTCCCCAAAAACAGTGTGATTTTGACCTGTCAAACGTCACCGTCCCCAATCAATAGTAGAAAAAATAATAATCAGGGAGAAATAAATGAAATATGCAGTTATAACAGGAACATCGAGTGGGGTTGGAGAGGCTTTGGCTAGAATATTGTTGCATACGGACACACATGTGATCTGTATTTCTCGGCACACCAATGCTGAGTTGCTTAAGTTAGCTGAGCATTCCGGCTTTACAATCAGTTTTATACTTGCAGATTTGACTGATTACAGTTTGCTTCAGGAAGCGTTTGATCAGGTCTTGCAAATTATCTCTTCGGACTCTGAAAAAGTTGATGAAATTCTGTTAATAAATAATGCAGGAACAGTGCAGCCGGTCGGCCCTGTTGAAAACAATGATTCCAGTATGATACGTGATAGTATAAACCTGAATCTGGTGGCTCCCATGCTTTTGAGTTCACTGTTTATTCGGGAATTCGGTGAATATTCTGTCGATCTGATTATTATTAATATATCTTCAGGAGCCGCGCAAAAACCATACGAGGGATGGAGTAGCTACTGTAGCGCAAAGGCCGGCCTGGATATGTTTACAACGGTTGCCGGAAAAGAAAATAGCGGAAAACAAAATAAAATTAAGGTGCTTGCTGTGGCTCCCGGTGTAGTGGACACCCCCATGCAGAAAGTCATACGGAATACACCAGAAAGTGAATTCAAACATGTCGCTAAATTTAAAGAATTGTATGAGACAGGGGCTTTGATTTCGCCGGAAGATGCGGCAGGAAAAATATTTGAGATTATTAAACAGCACCACAAACATGGTAATGGTAGCATCCTTGATATACGAGAGTTATAGAGTTAATAAATAGATACATGGAAAAATCACGTTCTGTAGTCAAATATGTAAAAGTGTGATTACATATTATCTAACCATTTGTATCTGTGTGAGAATATTGCATTTGTAATATTCTTACGCAGTAAAATATAATTTCATATATACTCCAATTCTCTTTGATCGGATCGGTATTGCTCAAAATAGCTATAACAGAGCATTCTTAGCAATGTCAAATAACGATTCCATCTCTTCTATGTATTCGAGAAAATCCAGCTGACCGGAGCGCGTTAGCGAATAAACAGTGTTCGGACGTTTATTAAGAAAAGACTTAACGGTTTTTATATAACCAGCCTCTTCAAGCTTGGTAAGATGTACACTGAGTACTCCATCAGTAAATTCGAGCTTGCTTTTCAGAAATTTAAAGTTACACTCTTCTACAGAAGACAGAACAACCAATAGGAGTAACCGAGGGCGGGAATGTATGGTGTCATTATCTATCACCAGTTCTATCCTTTCTGATAATATAAGAGGTTATAGGAACAACTATTATTGATACAAAAACAACTGCGATATGGATTAATAATATGTGCTGATTAAAGTAGGCGTACAGATTAGATGATAGAATCCACAATATTCCGGCGATCATATCTGCTGGATCTTTAGTTAGTACTCCTGTGATGGCCAAACCAATTCCAATCAGGATTGCAGAAATTGCAAACAGGGAAAATCCTCTCAGTTCAATCATTAAAAGTGGAAGTGTATAGTTAAGCATGATTATTCCCAGCATGATTACCATCCAGACTTTACCAACATCTTTCACCGATTTGAGCATAAACCCATTTCGGGTGCTATAAAACCGATATAGGCCTAGTTGACTCAAAAATCCACCTCCTATCACAATAGCCCAGACAACATCAATAGATTCTCTGGAAACTGTAAGGGAGAGGATTGAACCAAAAATATTCCATAATCCCCAGGAAACGGGTATTAGCATATAAAACAGTTGATATTCACGTGTCTTTTTAATAGCATCACGTACCAGGTGCACATCTTTTTTCATTGTAATATCTCCATCTATTGACAAATGCATAACAAATAATTGAACAATATACTTTATAAATTAAAGCTGCGGGGCGTGTTGTCAAGATAATTTATTTCTTCTCTTGCTGGTTCCTGGAGAGTGAATTATCAAAACATATAACCTGCGCCAATATTCGCAGCTCCAGAGGAACCAAAACCGCTATCTGCAAACATATAAAAACTTTTAGTTAAGTGCAGTTCTAGTCCAAAAATAGTAAGGTGGAATGCTCGGTTGAAAGAGAGTGTGGATGATTTGTATGTCTCGGGACCTATTGTTTGAGTGAAGGTCTCATCATTTTTATCAATTCCTAAGGCAAGTCCGTGATAAACTTTAAGGCTTTTAAAACCATATATAAGTCTAACTCGCGACATAAGTGTATGAATTTTATGATCAGTCTCGGCAAAGTTATTGTCAATCGTATAAACTTTATATTGAATACTCTCATAATTATAGGAAAAACCTAAAGCAATGTACTTGAAAATCATTTTGTCATACGAGGCTTGTAA
>JAQIBV010000030.1 GCA_027858855.1 Spirochaetota bacterium
CTAAGGAAGAGAAAGAGGAACTGGTCGCAAATTGCGACCGGTTCGAAAGCCTGAAACATTCAAGTTCTAATCCCTTTGTTTTTACAGAACAAGGTGTTGCAATGCTTTCTGCAGTTTTGCATAGCAAGACCGCTATTGATATTAGTGTAAAGATAATGAAAGCATTTGTGGAAATGAGAAATTTTTTTTTAAGTAATGCTCAATTATTTCATAAGATAAACAGTATTGAATTAACTCAAATAAAACATATAGAGAGCAGTGATAAAAAATTTAAACTTCTTTTTGATGCTCTTGAAAGAGGGCAATTAAAGTCAGTACAAGGAATATTTTATGAGGGCCAAATATTTGACGCTTATAAGCTGATTTCTGACATTTTCAAAACCGCGCAAAAAAGTATCATCATTATTGATAATTATCTCGATGACACTGTACTGACAATGCTTGAAAAAAAGAAAAAAACGGTCTCGGTAGAACTGTATTCCAAAAATATAACAGAAGTATTAAAACAGGCTGTGAAAAAATTTAATGAACAGCACGGAAAGATATTTTTAAAACAGATAAAAACAGTTCATGATCGTTTTATTATTATTGATAGACAAGTTATTTATCATTTTGGCGCATCTTTAAAAGACACCGGGAAAAAGGTTTTTGCTTTTTCAAAACTGAATATCGATGCAGAAGAGTTGTTGAAAAAATTGTGAAAGAAGAGATTAACCACGAAAGGCACGAAAAAAGAAGATGATAAGATGTTTTCGTTTCGAGTGTTTCGAGTGTTTAGTGGTTTGAAAGATAAGGGGGGGGGAGCATGGCTAAGATAAGTGTTTTAGACAAAGAAATTACACTTTTTACTCAAAATAAAGAGGACTATATCTGCCTTACAGACATGGCGCGATTCAAAGATCCAGAAAGGACAGACTATATTATCCAGAACTGGCTAAGGAACCGTTCAACTATTGAGTTTCTTGGTATTTGGGAGCAATTGTATAATCTGGATTTTAAACCCATCGAATTCGAGGGGTTTAAAAATCAGGCAGGTTTGAACAGCTTTGTACTTACCCCAAAACAGTGGATAGAAAAAACATCTGCCATAGGTATAATTTCAAAGTCTGGTCGTTATGGCGGAACCTATGCCCATAAGGATATAGCGTTTGAATTTGCTTCTTGGATTTCTGTAGAATTCAAGTTGTATCTTATTAAAGAATTCCAGCGCCTAAAAGATGAGGAACTCAAACAACTCGGTTGGGATATTCGTCGAAACCTTACAAAAATAAATTATCTTATTCATACCGATGCCATTAAACAAAATCTGATACCGCCAAAATTATCCAAAGAACAGATAAATCTTGTCTATGCCTCAGAGGCGGATATTTTAAATATGGCACTTTTTGGGATGACCGCTAAAGATTGGCGGGAGAAGAATCCTGACTTAAAAGGAAATATTCGGGATTTTGCTGAAATTTCGCAACTTGTTTGTCTGTCAAATCTTGAAAACCTGAATGCTCATTTTATTCAGGAAGGGTTGCCACAAAATGAGCGATTGTTAAAATTAAACCAGATTGCTATTTCACAGATTAAATTGCTTACAGTGGATAGAGGTATAAAAAAATTGAAAGATAAAGAATAACTATGAAGAACACGAAAAGACACGAAAAGACACGAAAAGACACGAAAGAAGAAGATGAAAAGATGTTCCGTTTCGATTGTTTCAAGTTTTCGTGGTAAAAAAGGAATTACAGACGAAATTACAATTCAAACAATAACCCTACCAGGCCGATGCCGCTATGGCTGGAAATTGGCCATGGATTGCGTATCTGTGTCAATACCAAAGCTTAATAATTTATACCTACGTATTCCGCTCAATACTGCCACCCATTCCGGATAAATAAATGTATTTCACTCAAAATGAAATCTATTTTATCGATTCAAAGATCAAACCTTCGCGCATAACCGCACAAAAAAAATACGAATAAACTAAAATTTAATTTAAGATTATTCTCGAAACCGCGCTTATAATAGTAGTATAGGCTCACGCGAAGACGCGAAGGCGCTAAGGAAAGATAAAGGGATGTCATGCGAAGGCGCGAAGAAAGGAGAAAGAAATGTCATGCGAAGGTGCGAAGGCGCGAAGGCGCGAAGAAATGATAAAGAAATATCATGCGAAAACGCGAAGGCGCTAAGGGAGATTGAAGAGATTGCGTCATTTGTTGTCGATTCGGCTTTCTGGCTTCACAAGGGTTTGGGGCCAGGGTTGCTTGAATCGGTATACGAGGTGGTTTTGGCAAAAATTATAAGTGATCGTGGTTTGAAAGTTGAGCGTCAAGTCACTGTACCAATCTGTTATCAAGGCATTGAACTAAGAGAAGGGTTTAGACTGGATCTGTTTGTAAACAGTAAACTTGTTGTTGAGCTAAAATCTGTTGAAACATTTCATCCTGTACATTATAAACAATTGCTTACATATTTACGATTAATGGATCAGCCCCTTGGACTTCTGATAAACTTTGGAGCCCCTTTACTGAAAGATGGACTAAAAAGAGTTGTTAATAACCATCATGACTTTGCGTCTTCGCGCCTTCGTGTGCATAAAGATTGTAGAGAAATCTGATGGAATTGAACCGGATTGAACAAGGAATTCGTGTCTTCAGACTGGCTGGATATGATTATTCGTCACCGGGCGCATATTTTATTACAATTTGCACAAACAACCGTGAAATTTGTTTTGGTGAATTAAAAAATGGTGTAATGATATTCAATAAATACGATGAAAATGTAAAAAATGATGGTTATGGTTGTTTAAACAATATACATATTTAAAATGCGATGAATTTTGCGTAATGCCCGACCATTTTCATGGAATTAATAGGCGCATTTAAAACAACCGCGTCAAAAATGATTCATTTATCCGGTAACCCATCGTTTCAATGGCAAAAATCCTATTACGATAGAATAATACGCAATAACGATGAATTAAACCGTATACGGAAATATATTATCCATAATCCGCAAAATTTGATGTAATTAATGTAATCCCCGAATTTAGATTATTTTTCTTGCCAATTATTCGGTAATAATAGAATTACTTAGTATGGATTTCGATTATTATACATTAAAAAGACTTTTTGAAACACATTCATCTATCCGTCTATTAAGAGCTGATAACGCCCCCTTTGTTATTGCTTTTTTGCATGATGTTTTTATAAAAAATAATATTCATGAAATATTCCACTATCAATTGCTTTCCCGTCTTGATGATTTTTTATACTACCTGAATAACAGTGAAGATGAGCCTCTTTTCTCAAGAAATGCATCTGCTTACCTTGATGAGTGGTCTTCAGATGATAGGGGCTGGTTGCGTAAATATTACCGTTACGGATCGGATGAGGCCTGCTATGATTTATCACCGGCTTCGGAAAAAGTATTGGTATGGATCGGAAAATTATCCAGAAAACATTTTATCGGTACAGAATCCCGGTTAAATATTATTTTTGATCTTTTGAAAAAAATTGCTTATGGTGCCGAAACTGATACTAATGCAAGAATTGCCGAACTAAAAAAACAGCGTGATACAATAAACAAAGAAATTGATGCTCTTGAAAGAGGCGAACACGTAATTGCCGATGATGCTGTTTTACGAGACAGCTATATACAGATGGAAAGTACGGCAAGAGAATTATTGGGGGATTTTCGGGAGGTTGAACAAAACTTCCGGTTTCTTGATAGATCGGTTCGTGAAAAAATTAACAGTTGGAGCGGCAACAAGGGAGAGCTTATTGAAGAAATTTTCGGTGATCGTGACCTTATTCTTGATTCCGACCAGGGACGTACTTTTAACGCATTCTGGGATTTTTTGATGTCACCCAATTCACAGGAAGAGTTGACCCGGCTGCTTGAAAATGTTTTTTCAATAGAAGCCATACAAAAGCTAAAACCCGATAACCGGATTAAGAGAATACATTACGATTGGCTTGAGGCGGGTGAACATACGCAGCGTAGAGTTGCAAGTCTTTCACAGCAGTTACGACGTTATCTTGATAATCAGGTTTATCTTGAAAATCGTCGTGTTATACAGATACTAGAGTCTATAAGTAGTAACTCGCTTAAGGTTCGGGATATGCTGCCATCCGGAGATTTTATGAGCATTGATTCAATGACCGCGGATATTGATCTTTATATGGAGCGTCCGCTCTTTTCGCCGCCAATTGAAATTAATTTTGATTCTCAAATAACCTCTGCGGAAACCGGTGACATAGATACCTCTCAACTATATGATCAGATAACTGTGGACAAAGTAAAGTTGCGTAAGAATATCAACACCTTTCTTCTTGAAAAAGGACAGGTTAGCCTTCAAGAGATCGCACAGCGTTATAAACTACAATGCGGAGCGGCAGAGCTTGTTGTATATCTGGTTATCGCTTCAGAAGATGAAAACGCAATTTTTGATGAGAGCGTAAATGAAAGAATAGAGTGGGAAGATGATGAGGGTAATATCCGCAGGGCGAATTGTTGCCGTGTTGTGTATTGCAGGGGGAAGTCATGATTACAGAAGAAAATGATACACAGTTTTCATCCGTGCTTGTTAAATTACTTAAAGGAGTAATCTACTCGGTTGATAACGATAAATTGTGGGATGAACTTCTAAAGCGACAGTCCGCAGTCAGGGATTATTTTAAAGTGTTGGGTCTTGATGTAATAATTTACGAAGACGAGGGTTTCGCTTGGTTAAAACAGACCACTTCGCAAGAGGGGGTGGATGAAATACCTCGGCTTATGCCAAGAAGGCAGCTTTCTTTTGGAGTGAGTCTTCTTCTTGCTGTACTAAGAAAAAAACTTGTTGAGCATGATTCTTCCAGCAGTGAAAGAAGATTGATAATTGACCGTGATGATCTGCTTGAAGATATCAAAACCTTTTTTCCGCAAGGTACAAACGAGGTCAGATTTAAGCAAAGGTTTGACACATCTATCAATAAAATTGAATCTATGGGTTTTGTTCGATCTATCGGGGATGATGGTTCCTCTTTAGAGATATGCAGAATTATCAAGGGTTTTGTTGACGCGAGCTGGCTGGCGGAATTTGACACCAGATTACAGGAGTATGTGAAATATGCCGGCGCTAAAGAGGTGAATGAATGATTCCGGAACTTGAATTTGAATCGGATAACAGTCGGGCGGGCTTCCGCTTAAAGAAGCTTGAACTCTATAACTGGGGTACCTTTGATAAAAAAGTCTGGAGTTTTTCTGTTGATGGAGAAAATGCCCTCGTCACGGGCGATATCGGTTCTGGGAAATCGACGCTTGTTGACGCGGTTACAACGCTTCTTGTACCGTCACATCGCATAGCATATAATAAAGCCGCTGGCGCCGAAAGCCGGGAGCGTTCACTTCGTTCTTATGTGCTTGGTTATTACAAGCATGAACGCAGTGAAGCGGGGTATGGCACAAAGTCGGTATCGTTGCGTGCGACAGGTACCTATTCGGTTATACTTGCTGTTTTTTATAATCAAGGCTATTCGCAGAGTGTTACACTCGCACAGGTTTTTTATCAAAAAGAACCGACTGGCCAACCAAGCCGGTTTTACATTGTTGCTGACAGACAGCTTTCCATCTTAAAGAATTTTTCTGATTTTGGAAACGATATAAAAACGTTGCGAAAAAGGTTAAAAAACGAGCCGGGTATTGCTGAGGTATGTGACACTTTCCCGCCTTATGGCGCTGTATTTAGACGCCGTTTTGGACTAGCTAACGAGCAGGCGCTTGAACTCTTTCATCAGACCGTATCGATGAAGTCGGTTGGAAATCTGACAGATTTTGTGCGCGGGCATATGCTTGAGCCTTTCGAGATTGCTCCGCGAATAGAGATGCTGATTGAACATTTTGATGATCTTAACAGGGCGCATGATGCCGTACGTCGTGCCAGGAGGCAGATAGATCTGCTTAATCCAATAATTGCTAATCTTGAAATATACAATGAGCAATCACAGTCAAAAAATGATCATGTAAAAAAACGTTCTGGGCTTCGGTACCATTTTACAGATATCAAAAAAGGTCTTTTGGAAAACCGGATTGAGCGCTTATGCCGAGAAGCTGATTCATTAAAAAAATCTGTAGTAAACGGTAACAATCTTCGTGAAAAGCGTCAGCTTGAACGGGACAGATTAAAACAAGATATAGCCGAAAAGGGCGGAAATCGCGTTGAAGAGATTAAACAGTCAATCGCAAGGCTTGGAAGAGAACGTGATCACAAAAAGAATCGTGCAGCGGAATATCAGAAACTGATCAAAGAACTTGATGTGGACTCTCCTGATTCTGAAGAGATGTTTTACAAAATAAAAGATAAAATTAGTGAAAAACTGACTGCGATAAAAAACGATGAAGCCGAGATTCAAAATAACAGGGTGCAGTTTGAAGTAAGCCTTAAAGAACTGAAAGATTATAAACAAGATATTGAAAGGGAAATTCAATCTCTTGAAAAACGACGCAGCAATATAAGTAGAAGGCAGGTGCTAATCAGGGATGCTCTTTGCAGCGCGCTTGGTGTCTCTGAAGAAAAATTACCTTTTGTTGGAGAACTTGTAGCTGTTTCTGAGCCCGAAAAATTGTGGGAGGGAGCCATTGAAAGACTTTTGCACAGTTTTGGGCTTTCGCTACTTGTTCCTGAAGAACTATATTCTTCGGCTTGTGATTGGGTAGATAAGGAAAATTTGCGCGGCCGTCTTGTATATTTCAGAGTTGCCGGTGATTTTAACAATCTTTTTGAATCGCCGGATAGTTTATCATTAAGAAGTAAAATTCTTGTTAATCCGGAATCTGCTTTTAGCGGCTGGATCGAGAATGAAATTTCGAAAAGATACAATTTTGTGTGCTGTGAAAATGCCGAACAGTTTAGACACCATGCTTACGCTCTTTCCATTAATGGGCAGGTGAAAAGATCTGGTAATCATCATGAAAAAGATGACCGTTACGATATTAATGACAGATCACGGTTTATTTTAGGTTGGAATAATTTAAAAAAGATTGAATTGTTGCGCATGTCTAAAAGCGATGCTGAAAAAAAGATTAGTGATATCGAATCAAGTATTTCAGATTTAAAAAGACAACAGAACAATATAGATAATCAAAAGCGCCTAATGCTTATGATAGATTCTTATACTGATTATGAAGATATTAACTGGAAACCACTGGTTGTTGAAATAGCAGACTATCAGAAACAGCTTGAGGAGTTTACTTCGTCGTCGGACGTGCTCGCTTCTTTGCAAAAAGATCTGGGTCTGCTTGAAAAGAAGATGCGCGATGAAGAATTGAAGCTTGACACTTTAAAGAGTGATTTAGCGCGTAATGATGAGAAGCAGAACAACTTTAAAATACTCCTGCAGGAGTGCCGAGTTCAACTTGAAACGGACAAGGAATTTTGTGTTGATCCCAAAGAGCTGCAAGAATTTGTTGAAGAGATATCAGATAATAAAAAAATAACTATCGAATCTGCAGATAGACTTGAACAGAAGGTGCGGGAGTTAATACAGTCAAAAATTGACTCTATCGAAAAAAAAATAAAAAGACTTTCGGAAAATATTATCAAGGATATGCACGATTTTTGTCGAGAGTACCCCGCCGAGTCTGTCGAGACTGATGCTAGTATTGATGCTGGCCCTGAATACAGCCGTATACTTGAAAATCTTTTAGCGGATGATCTGCCGCGATTCGAAAAAAAATTCAAAGAGCTTCTTAACGAAAATACCATACGTGAAATTGCCAATTTTCAATCACAGCTTAACAGGGAATGTCAGGATATCAAAGAACGTATCGAAAGGATCAATTTATCATTAGCCGGTATTGAATACAACCGGGATCGTTATATTCAGCTGGAAGCCTTAGCAAATAGTGATATTGAGATAAAGAATTTTCAGCATGATTTAAAAGATTGTACCGAAGGAGCACTTGCTGTAAATTTTGACGATCAGGAGAGTGAAAAGCGCTTTGGAAAGGTCAAAGAAATTATTGAAAAATTCAGAGGGCGTGATGATAGAAGCGACCAAGATAAACGCTGGACAAGAAAGGTGACTGATGTTCGTAACTGGTTTGTCTTTGCAGCGTCAGAACGTTGGAACGAAGATAATTCTGAATATGAGCACTATACCGATTCGGGTGGAAAGTCGGGTGGTCAAAAAGAGAAATTGGCATATACAGTTCTTGCGGCAAGTCTGGCTTATCAGTTTGGTCTTGAATGGGGTGAGGTCAGATCGCGCAGTTTCAGGTTTGTTGTTATTGATGAAGCCTTCGGTCGCGGTTCTGATGAGTCGGCCCGATATGCCTTGGAACTATTTAGAAGACTGGATTTGCAGCTGCTGATAGTAACTCCGTTGCAAAAAATCAGAATTATTGAACCCTATGTTTCGCGTCTTGGTTTTGTAAGTAATCCTGAAGGCCGTGAGTCTGTTTTGCGTGAAATAACAATGGAAGAGTATCAAAAGGAAAAAAGTGAAAAGCAGTCATAAAAAAAGACCTGTTAAAAAGTGGACCGACTTGAGTGATGTCAGAAATAAGTTAAATCGCATTTGGGAAAGAGGATCGGTTTTGAGGTTTTTGCTTGATCCTGATGATAGTAACAGTATTTCTTTGCCGCTGCGTGTTTCACTTGTAGGGCCCTCAGCTACCGAAATGGCGGAACAGTACAGCGATTGCCGGTTCTGGATAACTGAATTTACAGACAATTGGTCCGAGTTTTCATTTGAGATTGAGTGGAAGGAGAAGGTCAACCGGCAGATTGGTAAAAATAGTATTCCATCTGCTCTTCTGTTCCATGATATAGAAATTATTGTCCGGTTTATTTCTAAAAAAAATGAGCTCTTATTTTTTGAAGAATCAACCGCTCTATTATTAGATAGATTGCCGGATTTAAAAAAATGGATTTTAAAAAAACCTCTTCATTTAACTGATCCGCATATTGATTGGAAGCAATGCGCTTGTCTTCTTGAGTGGCTTTTAAATAATCCACAGCCATCTATTTACACAAGACAGATACCTGTGCCCGATATCGATTCAAAATTTATCGAAAAACACAGGGGACTTTTGCTTGATATGTATTTAAGTCTCATTGAACCAGGTGATAATTACGATAGTGATGAAAAAAAATCTTTTGAAGATTCTCTGGGTTTTAAAAAGAAACCGATATTGGTTCGATTAAAATTTCTTGATTCTGATTTATCTATAAACGGTCTGTCCGAAGTTACCGTGCGTCATGATGAGCTTAATGGACTTGAACTAAATCCTGATAATGTATTTGTTATTGAAAATGATATTAATGCGTTAACATTTCCGATGATGCGAAACTCTCTTGTTATATTTGGACGTGGATACGGTTTTAGCTATCTTAAACAGATAAAATGGTTAGATAAAGCAAATATATGGTATTGGGGAGATATTGATACCCATGGGTTCAGTATTTTAGACCAGTTTAAAAATATATTCCCGAATAGCAGATCGCTCATGATGGATTATCAAACACTTATGCGTTTCAGAAACAAGTGGGTTCGCGAATCAAAACCAAACAAGGGAGCGTCTCTTACCCGGCTATCAAAAGATGAAAAAAAAATTTATGAGTCATTATCTTCGGATCTTTATGGGGTCAATTTGAGATTGGAACAGGAATTTGTTGATTACATTTATGTAATTGAATATCTACGATCACTGAATTTGGAGTTAATTGATGTGAAGTAATATATTTTGAGAGAACTCGTTTAGATTATATGGATTTCCCCACATGTATGGAACGGTTGTGACCGTTTCCTACATGTGGGGGAGATAAAACTAATAAGGCTAATAAAACTTAATGAATCTTAAAGAATGCTATTTTCCCTTTTAGGTGATCTGCCATTGAAGAAAGTTTTTCAACGTTACCAGCAATTTCTTCGGAGCCGCCCGCGCTTGATTGAACCATTTGATTAATATTAGTCATCGATTTCATTATCTCTTCGGCAGCTGTACGCTGTTCATCCGCCGCAAACTTTACTTCGTCAGATAGATTTTTGAGCTCCATTATACTTAAATTTACAGACTTGTTGGCATCCTGCTGTTCATTTACATCCAGGATTATTTCAGTCATCATTTTATCGATAGACTCAACACCCTTAATAATTTTACTAATACCGGCAATTGTATCGTCAACATTCCTCATGCCATCAGTAATCTCGTTATTATTTTTTTCTATTAGTGATGCAATTTGACTGATGCTTGAGGCAGTCTGATCAGCAAGTTTTGAAATCTCGTCAGCAACAACGGCAAAACCCTTACCCGATTCGCCTGCTCTTGCTGCCTCAATGGCCGCGTTGAGTGATAGAAGGTTAATTTCTCCTGAGATATCGCCGATTATTTGAATTATATCAGTAACTTCCTTTGAACTTTGTGATATTTCATCCATGCTTGAGTTCATAAGATTTAATGCTTTGCGTCCTGTTTTAGCCTGTTCTGTGATTTGTGTTGATTGCTTTCTTGTTGTTGTAATCCTTTCAGCCATGGTATCAATTTTATCCGATAATTCTTTTATTAGTGAAATGACTTCATTTAGCTTGTTTTGTTGAATTTGACTGTTGTTTGAAATATTATTTACGCCTGCCGTTACCTCTTCCATAGTTACCGTAATTTGTTCAGAAGATGCTGCCTGATTCTGTGTATTCTTTGAAAAACTTGAAGTTGTTTCAAAAAGGTTTTCGGACGCGATGTTCAGATCATCTGCGACTTCAGAGACTTCTTTTATTACTTCATGCAAATTATTGATAAAATTATTGAAGATAACTCCGAGACCATTGATCTCGTCTTTTGCTTCGTCTTGTACCGGATACTTTGCATTCAGATCACCGGAACTTCCTTTGACAAAAACATGGTTAAACATGGACAAGGACTTTAATATATTTCTTGAAATCACAAATGCTATTAAAATTGATAAAACAAATGTAAAAATTACAATTATTGTCGATACTGTTCGGACACTCTTTATCTGTCTGTTACTTTTAGAGTGATTTTCTCCTGACATTTTTTCGGTGTAATTTTCCAGGCGAGATAAGCTTTGTATGTATTCATTCATTAACGTTACAATACTGTTAATATCCGCAATACTGCCCTCTTGATCTTTGTTCACCAGCTTTTTATCGACATCAGATATCAATCCAACCCAATTAGTATGTAACTCTTCGAGTTCAAGAATCGTTTTCTTTATATCTTCGTCAATTACATCATTTTTCATTTTTATGAAGTTACTGCTTATCGTTTCTTCCGGACTTTTCAGTTTGTTGCGTATAATCTCTCTAACGTTGTTAAACTCTTCTCTTGCTGTCGCGTTTTTAGATTCCAGTAAAATATTGTAAAATTTCACAAATTCATGTTTTGCAGCCATTGAATTCCGTGAGAGTTGTACAGCTTGATATAACTCCTCTGTGTTTTGGCCGGAGTTGTTTAAAGCCTTTGTTAAAAAAATACTTACAAAAATAAATACTATCAGAATGAACGCATAACTTCCAATTAACTTAGTTTTTATTTTTAAGTTCAAAAATATTGGCACTTTGTGCCTATTGTTCTGTGGGGACATAACTCCTCCGTAAAACTAAAGTCAGGCTTTATTAAGAAAGATATCTTTAAATTATATCATGAAAGGCTGTGATAACAATAATAAGTAGTCACTAGTAATTACATTAGTATGAAAACGTTATTGATTATCAGTATATTTTGAAAAATCTTAACTTCTTTGGCG
Source organism: Spirochaetota bacterium (assembly GCA_027858855.1). Taxonomy (GTDB): domain Bacteria; phylum Spirochaetota; class UBA4802; order UBA4802; family JAFGJZ01; genus JAFGRW01. The sequence goes on from JAQIBV010000030.1 coordinate 11,738, forward strand.
GATATCGGGAGTTGATCTTTTAATAAGTTAAAACACTGAAACGGATATCACAAGAAAAAATCAATGATTACTAAAAAGCACATTCACTTTAAGAATTATGCCAAAAATAAATATATCCATGATAATAGTATAAGCTTTAACATGGATATATTTTTATTTGTGTTCAGCCCGTTAATTGAAAGTTCTAAAAATTTGAGTTTCACATGTCTCTTGGTTTCAACCGATACCTTTCTTTTTGCGATATGCGATAATTACACTTTGAAGCAGAATAAAGAAACATAGCATAAGTCCAGTGGTAATACTCTGCCAATAGGGCTCCCTAAGTCCAGATGCGATTACAATATTGCTAAATGTCTTTAAAGACATTACACCGAACAGTGTTCCGATTACACTGCCAACACCACCGGTTAATAGTGTTCCTCCGATAATGGAGGAGGCGATTGCCTGTATTTCTGCCTGGTACGCGTTACCCGAGTTTCCTGCCCCTGTGTGCAACAGATAGACATAGCCACCGATTCCTGCAAATAATCCGCAAATTACATAGGATAAAAATCGTGTTCGTTTGACATTTATTCCAAGCATTAACGCGCTTTGATCGCTGCCACCAACCGCGTACAGGTTGCGTCCGAATCGCGTCCATTTAAGAACTACCCAGACAGCCAATACAATAATAAAAGCAATTATTACACCCGGTTCAATTCTTGCAGGAATAAAATTACCAGTTTTCCCATAAGAGCCGATGCCGGGAATAACAACACGAAATTGCTTAAAGGCAAGAAATGTTTCATTAGTCACGGTGCGCGGAGTACTGCTGACGATTGTTGTCAGTCCTTTAGCAAAAAACATACCCGCCAAAGTGACGATAAATGGTTGAATTTTTAAATATGCTACCAGAAATCCCTGAATAAGTCCCATCAGCAGACCTATGCCTAAAGCTAAAATTATTGAGCCAAATATACTGCCACTGTAGTCTTCCAGAAATATAACACAGGTCATGGTTATAAGGGCAACCACGCCTCCCACCGAAATATCAATACCAGCAGCTATCATCACTACGGTTAGTCCGCATGAAATTACAATTAAGTAGGAATTGTTGTTGAAAATGTCCAAAAATTGTTGAGGATTCAGAAAGCCTCCGCCCCACACAATCATGGCAAATATGTACATTGTGGTAAAAGCGGAAATCGTTATAGTCAAGAGCAATGCGGTGCTCGAAATAGGCTCTTTGGGTTTTGTGCCAGTCTCTTTGGAAAATAGATTCTTAAGTTTTCTGATTGCCATATCAATTATTCTCCGTTAGTTTTATCGGTTTTTTGAACAGCCTGTTGCGAAGTTGAATGGCATGTTGTTGAACAACGGGTGAGCCTATAACAACAATCGCTATAATAACAATTGCCTTGTACGCTTTTACAGCTGTTGATGAAACCTTCATAGCATAAAGTGTTATTGTTAAAGCCTGAATAATGTATGCCCCTACCACCGACCCGGCTAATTTGAACTTACCGCCGCTAAGTGCGTTTCCACCGATGGCTACTGCCAAAATAGCATCCATTTCAATATCTATAAGAATGGTTTCATGGTTAATCAGTCCTATTCGACAGACATTGATAGCCCCTGCGATTGAAACACAAACGCCAAGAATCATAAACGCCAATAATTTCATAAGAACAGGATTGATACCGTTTAATCGGGCAGCCTTTTCGTTAATACCAACTGATTGTATGTATAGTCCAAGATTGGTGAACTTCAAGGCCAATGTAACTAGTATCCCGAATACAATTACAATAAGAATGGGGCTGGGGATGGGGATGCCGGGAATAAAACTCCCTATATAGCTTAACAGAGGGCTATCTACATTAGGCGTTGCTCCGCCGTTTATCCAGTATGCTATTGGTCGCCCGGCAGTAAATAGTATTAATGACGCAATCATAGGCTGAATATCAAAGAAAGCAACCAGTGCACCGTTAAATAATCCAAAAATGATAGCAACAATACAGGCTGTCACAAGAGCCAGAAGAATAATCGGCATTGTGATATCATTCGCGCGAAGGACTCGAACAAACACGCTGCCGGCTATTGCCGCCGCTGCACCAACGCTTATATCCTGTCCCTTTGTTGCTGCTGTTACCAGAGTCATGGCTATTGCTAAAACAGCAAGCTCGGATGCTCCGTTTATAATGCTGATTAGGTTACCTGAAAAAACGGTGTTTCCGTAATTATTGGTTATTACGTGTATAGAAAAGAAACTGATGTCTCTGAATGCATTAAAAACAATTACCAGGAAAAGCGCGAACAATGGTATAGCCAATTGAGAATGTGACAGTTTTTTAACGTTTAAGCTCTTAAGCATCTTGAGTCGCCTCCCCTGCGATAGTGTGCATAATTTTAGTTTGAGTCATTTCTTCACCCTTCAGTTCACCTACTATTTTACGATCACGCATAACTATAAGCTTTGAACAGGTGGTAAGCATCTCTCCTATTTCTGATGAAATAAAAGTAACACTGACACCATCTTCAGCAAGCTTAAGCACCAGCTTTTGTATTTCAACTTTTGTGCCAATGTCAATACCTCGAGTTGGTTCATCCAGAATCAGGTATTGCGGATTTGTAAGCAGCCAGCGCGCAAGAATTGCTTTCTGTTGATTACCGCCGGAAAGAGATTTTATAGGCGTATCCATAGAGGCTGTTTTAATTCCTAATAATTTGATATACTTGTCTGCAAAGGCTTCCGCCTCGGCCTTGGGAAAAGGGTGAAAAAAGCCCTTTAAGACCTGTAAAGCAAGTATGATATTTTCACGTACTGACAAATCTTCGATAATACCGTCCCCCTTCCTATCCTCAGGGAGGTATCCGATACCATGTTTCATGGAGTCCTTAGGGCTGGATATTTTAGCTTCCTTTTCATTTATTCTTATCTTGCCTCTGGTAATTCGATCAGCACCGAATATGGCACGTACACTTTCGCTGCGGCCGGATCCAAGAAGTCCGGTGAACCCGTTTACTTCTCCTTTTTTAATTTCGAAGTCAAACGGCTTTATCCCTTCAACACTGGATAATCCGAAAGCCTCATAAACAATCGGGGCATCTTCTCCAACTTCCTTCTTTTTATGATGTTGTAACTCTGAAATTTCATCAAGCTCTTTGCCCATCATTTTGGAGATAAGATCAAAGCGGGGTAAGTCCTTTATATCGTATGCTCCTATCAGCTCTCCGTTTCGTAAAACAGTTATCCTGTCGCAAATTTCATATACCTGTTCAAGAAAATGTGTTATGAAGACGATACCAACACCGCGGGATTTCAAATCACGCATAAGAGAAAAAAGTAATTCAACCTCATGTTCATCCAGTGAGGATGTCGGCTCATCAAGAATTAAAACTTTACATTCCATATCGACAGCGCGGGCAACTGCGACCATCTGTTGTACGGCCAGAGAGCATGTACCAAGTTGCCTTGTAGCACTTGTTGGTATCTTGAGTTTAGTAAGAATTTCCCCAGCTCTTTTTTCTCTTGATCGCCAGTTTATGAAACGATAGTTACCTCGTCCGATAAACATGTTTTCAGCAACCGTAAGGTTAGGGCAGAGGGTTATCTCTTGATAAACAGTGCTGATACCAGAGTCCTGAGCTTCCTGAGGTGATTTTATTCTGATTTCTCTGTCGATACCGTCGATGTTGATCTGCCCTGAATCTTTCTGGTATACGCCGGTCAAAACTTTGACCAAAGTTGACTTGCCGGCTCCATTTTCACCCATCAGAGCGTGGATTTCCCCCTTGCAAAGAGTGAAATCCACATTATGCAAAGCACGCACACCCGGAAACGTTTTGCTAATTCCACGCATGGATAAAACAGTGTCATTCTTCATTGGTTACAAACCACCTTTATGCTTTGGGAATTTTAAAAATGGCGACGCAGGTGTGTATGGGAAATACACACCTGCGTCGCACAGTCGTAATGCGAAATTGTTCTTATCGTTTGAATAAAGGATTAGCTATTAGTCTCCAAGCCCGTAAGTATCGATGTCGTTTTGTGTAATTGTTTTTGCGTCAAAACCCTTCTCTTCAGAAATAACTTTCTTTGAAGGAATATTTCCGGTTTTAATCATTTCGTCGATTACAGCAGCCTGAAATGGACTACACTGACCGTCATAGTTCCAGTTACCTGCAAGCAGTTCTCTAAGAGCCCATTTGTTACAGTCAAAGCCCATGATAATTACATCTTTATCAACACCGTGTTTAATACCAGCGTCATCAAGCGCAGCAACAGCACCCTTTGCCATACCGTCATTTTCCGCGTAAATAACATTAAATTTTTCACCAGAGTTGATTACCGATTCGATAATTTTTTTTGCTTCAGCTTCATCCCAGGTTGCAGTCTGCTGAACAACCATTTTCATATTGCCGGCAGCAAATTCCTTATCCAACGCAGCTGTACGTCCAATCTGAGCATCACTTCCCATTGCGCCCTGGATGTGAATAACGTTATACTTGTCAAGATTCTGTGCTTTCAGCCACTTTACAGCTGTATCTCCCTGGTTTGCCATGTCGGAAACAACAGCGGCCGCATACAGAGCCGGATCTGCATTGAGCATGCGGTCAAATAGAAATACCTTGATACCTGCTTCTTTGGCTCGTGAAAGAATAGAAGCCCAACCATCTGTAGCGGCTGCTGAAAGGAAAATATAGTCCACTCCGTCAGTGATAAACTGACTTGCAGCATTCAGCTGTTCATCATTCTTAAGACTGTAGAAAGCTGAAACATCGTATCCGTTTTCTTTTGTGAATACTTTTTCAAAGTCCGCCACATTTGCCGCACGATATCCCGACTCAGATGGTGGATTATTGATGATACCGACTTTGATCAGATCACTACTGCTTCCTTGTGACTTTTTACAACCCGCTAGTCCAAACAGCAACGATACTGCAACAACCAGAACAAGTAACTTTTTAAGACTCTTCATATACGTCCTCCAAAAAAATGTTTTCATTGTGTTTTACCTACGTTACTTTTTTGACAGTATTCTGTGAAGAATACTGTAGTATTAACATAACGTATTACAGTATGGCACAGTGATTAATAATAATTAAGCCGTGGTAATAATATTCTAATATATTTGTGAGTTTCTTTCAAGTTTTGTGGATAAAAAATGTTTACCCTCAAGTCAACTGACTCTACGCGGCTTCTTTTAGCATTCCATCAGTAAATTTTTCATTGCTCATTACTTTCGGGATTAACTCTATAATTGCAGATACTGTGCCAGAATGTAGTCAGGTGAGTATTTTTGTCTATTTGCGTTAAAATATTATAGAAAACCTAATAATTGTTACTTTTTTCTATAAATTGAGCACTTTGCTTTGTAACTTTTCGGAATAATTCTATTCAAATGTTTGTTAAGGAGCATGTTAAAAATTATGTAGAGGAAATATGTATAAAAAATGCACATGTTTTATACAATTGTGATAAATAATTGCACACAGATCAGGATAATCTTCTTTCTATTTTAAAAAAACCGATTTTTATTCTGCAAATGAACATCAAAATAACCTCCCCACAGACGTGATTAATCGCTGAAAATAGTCATTCTTAGATTCAAACTTCGCTGCTTTGCGTGATACTCTTTTCTTATGCTTTTTTTCCCATTGTAGCATTATTACTAGCATTAACACCAAAAAGATTTATTAGCGACGGCAAAAGCAGCAGGTCAGTGAGCATGGCGATGATAATTACTATGCTCGAAACAAGACCAAACCAGGAGTTAGGTTTAAACGCAGAGAGCGTGTTGGATAAAAAACCGGCTGTCAGGATAAGCGATGTAAAAGCAATCGGCCTGAAAAGCATATCAAAAACATTGCTGACTGCCGGATAAAAGGCAGACTCGTTTTGAATCTCTTTTTTGTATCTAAAGATAAAGTGTATTGTGTCATCCACAGCGATGCCTATTGCGATAGGCGTAATCATAACCGTACCCATGCTAAGAGCGATACCAAATACGCCCATAAAGCCCAGGCCGCAGATTATTGGAAAAATATTAACAGCGATTGCGCAGAGCCCGAGTCGGACTGATTTAAATATCAGTAAAAGAATAAACGAAATCACAACAAGTGAAACAAGCAGGCTTAAAAGTTGCCCCCTTATAAAAACAGAGTCTACATGATCCCAGAGCAGGGCAGGGCCGGTTATGGTGCTTTTTATCGAGCCCTCAAACCCTGAGGAATCTATAAGTTTTATAATATCGCTTTTAATTATAGCAGGCTCTGTTTGCGGGTCGATAACAACGCGGATGCGTGCCGCCGAATAATCGCTGTTTACCCAGGTGTACAGAGTCTCGGTATCATCAGACATCTCGAATAGAAGCATAAGCTGCGCAACATGGCTATCGCTATGCGGAACACGGTAGTCCTCCGGATCAGCCAGTAGAGCACGATTCATCTGTTTGACAAGTGATACAATAGAATCGGTTCGCTTGATGCCTTTAATTTTTGCAAGTGACATGATAAATCGGTCTGTTTGTATTAGTGGTGTCGACTGTTTAAAGTAGTCCGTGCGGTCAGATTCGAGGATTATATCGATGGTGTCTATCCCACCAAAATTAGCTTCTACAAATTTGAGCCAACGGTTAACCCTGTTTGTATCTTTTAGAAAAGAGTAGGGGTCAGTGCCGGTACGTATTAGCATGGATGATATTAATAAAATAATTGTAAACAGTGCAAATACAGCTGTAATTTTTTTTGCGCTATTTGTTACAGTTCTTGATAGAAATAAAGTGACCTGCTTAATAGCATAATCGTATTTATCCTGCAGATTATTTAAAAACCTGATCTCTACCTTTTTTGGTGTACCCGAAAAAACAGAGATCAGGGGGCCGACCAGTATGACCGTATAGATAAACGCCGCGGCCACACCTGCTGCGGCAAATAGTCCAAAACTTTTTAGCTGATTTATGCTACTACAGGCGATCGCAGCGAATCCGGTTGCGGTTGTAATGGATGTCAAAAAACAGGGATACAGCGAGTGTTCCATAATGGCGGCTATCCGTTCACGCTTATCAAGCCCGGAGTAAAGCTCGGGAGTGTAGTAGGCCGAAACAAAGTGAATTGAGTCGGCGACGGAGATGGTTGTTATCAGAGCATAGATCATTGGATCAATAGTCGTCATGGGCGAGCCAAAGAGAGATTTAAGCCCCAGCGTGGTGGTGACCGAGATCATCATTATTGCACAGGGGATTATTACCCCGGCAACCGATCTGAAGAGTATAAAGAGTATGATTACAAGTACAGAGATCATCAGTGGAAAAATATATCCTTCACTCGACTGTACGTGGGCAATCTCCTGCTGTATTATCAAATCACCGGCATAGTGAACCTGCAGTGGATGACTTGACTTTTTGTACTCTAAACTATTTTTAAAAATTAGATTTTTGATAGTGTTCAGCGTTTTCTCTTTCTGGACATCATCAAGATCCGGCTGCAGGTTCACGATTGTCATGGCTGCGTTGCCGTTTCTGCTGACGAGCCTTTCGTTGGCAAGAGGGTCATCGAAGATACGCTTTTTGATAAGTCTCACCTCATCATTGGTTAGAGGCAGATCATCTCCGTCAATAAAGGGATCTATACGGATCTCACCCTTTGCGCCGGTTACCGTACTTGCCGAAAACATATCAATTGTTTTAGAGACATTTTTTAACTCAGTAATTCCGGATACGATGCTGTATAAAAAGCTTAAAAATTCGTTGGAGTAGGCGTCTTTTGTTTCAAAGGCAATATATATCGTGTCGCCTCCGTCACAGTCTGTAAAAATATCTTCGGCTCGCTCAAACTGAATTAATACCGGATCATCCTTGGGTAGCACCGAGTCGATCTTTGCCGAAGCCTGCTGTTTTAAAAAACTCATCTGATATCCGAAAAATATAAACAATAAACAAAAAAGTGGAATAATGATAAAACGCAGCTTTATTAAAATCACAAAGAGCTTTTTCATTTTTTATTCTCCAGCTGAAACGATTTTTACAAGTTCGCTCTTTCCGTTACGCGGCATGTTTTCTGTTTTAACAATTATCTGACGGGCATCATCTGTTATGTAATAGTAGGCGCTAAAAAACATTTTTTTAATTCCTGTCAGAGTAAAACGGATTTTTTTGCATTCAAAGGTTCCGGCCGGTACGGTTACAGTCTCTGTGCCTTCATAGATATATTGCATGGTCATGGTTTCGAGTAGGGGATAGTAGTCGGGCTGTTGCATCTCAAAAACCATTTCAGGATTTTTGGTAAAATCATGCGTACGTAAAAGCAGAGCGTTTTCGGAGGTGACGAGCCTGTCATAGCGCTTTTCATTGTTTATGGCGTCTCCTGCCCAGATACCGCTTATTGAAACGCTGTTTGCGTTGTATACAAACGACAGCTCATTGCCTCTGATGTTGTGTTTGACCGTTTGCGGGCGGCCACTGCGGTATGTTTTCACCTGCCATGACTCGTTTGCCGAAGTATAGATATAGGTGTATCCGTTATTTGTGTTGCGATAGGTGCAGCTGTTTTGCTCTGTAGTTTTATTTAAGGTTGTCACATAGGTAAAGGTTTCTCCGTCATTTACCAGTAGCTCTCCAAATATTTCAAACGATATCAGCATAAACACGGTTGCTATGGTTTTTTTGATTGTTCTTTTCATTTGATTCTCCAATTTTTTATTTTTAATTATAAGTTGTGGAACTCCATTTAAAACTTAAGACTGCGTAAATATAGTTAGACCTGTACAGCGATGCGGTCTCCGCATTGTTGTCGATTCTGTATTCGGATGCTGATCTGTCATATCTTAAAGGCAGGCTGTGGCACAAACCGGCTTCAAATATCAGAGCATCCTCTATTGTAAAAACGCCTTTAATGTTGCTTAAAAGAGTAAACTGTCGGCATGTGTTGTTATCTGACGCAGTATCGACAGGAATCTCTCCTCCAAGGTTAACCTCAACATCAAAACGGTTAACAACTGCGCTCCATCTGTTGTGCAGCATAAGAGTATGACGCTGTCTGGAGTATTGCCCCAGTATCGATTTTGTAATGCTTCGGTAATAGTATTTTTGCATATAATCTGCATCAGATACTAATTCGTTATCGGGCATACCCTGGGTATAGTCATCAAAGTACGAGTTGTCATAATCCGGGATATATCTGATATTGTACTGAAGGCTCACATAGCCTCTGCTCTCGCGACCGTATGACGTGTCGATACCCATTGTTGATTCTATTTCGCTCTTTCTTCTTCTGTGTTTATTTTTATTTATCGATTCTGGCACACTAAGACAGGTTTCACTCCAGAGGCCAAACCTTGATACAGTAATTTTTAGATCTGCTCCAAGGCGATGTATGCTGTCATGATAAAGCTGAATTTTCTCAGTCTTGTATATTCCGAATTCATTGTGTGCAAAATCAATATCTGGTGTATAAAACGAGTCGATATCATAAACATAAGAGAGTGAAAGATCAGCTCCGTTTAAAAAGGCACGTCCTCTAATGGCAAACTTTGTCGATCCAGGATCTCTCGAGTTATCTTTGTATGTGACACTCTTCTGGGAACCCGCATCAATAAACATCTCACCGTTAAAATAGTCGGTTTCCTTATGTTGTTGCAGAGCATCCGGTGTGTAGGGGATAAGTACGAATTCAAAGTGCAACCGTGATGATGGAAAGACTTGTAGGGCAGCGGAACTCACGGCCAATTTTTCAGGGCTGTAGGGATTACGGTCGTCACGTGGATTAAGTGTGTCCGTTGGATTGAGTGAGTCGGCGCTACCCCAGGAGTAGATTATGTATCCGACGTCAAGGCTCATTATTGAATTGCTAAATTTGGCATAGGTTTCTTTCAGTGTAAGATCATTTTTTATGGTGTCAGGGGAAGAGGAGCTGTTTTTCGTCATATCATGTGTCAGACTGGTATCGGAAAATATCCTGAATCCACGCCGGCGTACATCAAGAGTGATGTTGTGACTCGCTGGAGTGCTGCCCTGATTTGTGTATGCATACGCTTTGTTTGTAGTGTTCACGGGAAGCAGAGTCTTATGGGTTCCATGAATTTTGATGCTATTGTCCGAATTGCCACTATTGTTATGATTGCTTTGCATATCTTCAAAGAGCGAGTCGTAGGTATCCTGTGCCACAATTGTGTTGCATATAACAAACATGAAGATAATTGTCGCTAATATGTTGTCTGGTATGGTTTTCATTCTTATCTTTCCAGATGGCGTACAGTAAAGATTGACTCATCAAGAGTCGGGTTAACTTCAGTTGAAAGCAGTTTGTAGAGCGTTGTATGATTATGTTGGTGATCTTTGATGATCATTTCGTTTATAAAAAGTATGCCTTTGATCTCTTTAAAAGAGCGAACACTCATCTCTTTGATCAGTTTGCCGGTTTTTTTTCGAAGCACTCTGTCCTGTGTATCAGCCATTGGTTGTTGCTGACCCAGAATCTGGTTTTCCCATATGGACAGTCGCTGTCGATACTGACAGCGTCAATTACATGAAAGAGCCTTTCGTCAATGATCTCCTGTTTTATATAGGTGTATTTTGCGTCATCGATCTTTTTGACTTCGATATCGTAATAACAGATATCTGAGCCTAAAAACCTTCCGCCCTTGCCACCACTGCCGGAACCTGCGATCAGCCGTGATTTACCAAGTGCCGGTAAAAAAAGATGCTGTTCTTCCCGGTCTTTTGATGGTGTCGATAATAACCTGACACCTGCGATGTCGGCCGGGGCTATGACTTCGATGTAGTTATATTCTTTATTTTTTTTAGATCTGCTTTTTTCAGTAAAGCTTCGATTCAGTTTGCGTCCGCTGCTATCGATAAGCATAAGCGATATGCTTTTTATGGATGAATTGGTGCTTTTAAGGTTAAAGTGGTTTTGCATTATGCTGTAGGCGTCGTCATCGCAAAAAAGGTTCTGTGTACTAATGGTACAAAATAAAAAAAGTATAGTGGTAAAACGTATCATCATTTTCTCCTGTTATCTTTAATCATAAAAGGAGGATAACCGGTTATCAGCGTTTTTACTTCATTTTTGTCACAAAATGCATCCCGGAACATACAAGATGCATACAGCGGATGAGCCTTTTTTTGTTCTACCCTGTAGGGGAACAGTCGCATCATTATTTACATAGAATGTAATGTTTATAAGGGTATGGATTGCCATACGTAATTTTGATTGATAAATTATTTTGCGATGAATTGTTGTTTTAGTTAAAATAGAGTGGACAGATGAATATTGTTGACTTACTGATAATAGGCCAGTTCGAAAAGCTAACTATAATAAACCTTTTGTTTGATTCTGCAGTAATGATTGGTTGATGAATTCTGTTGTAGGATAATAAGTCTTTTTAAGTTATAAGTCAGTATGCTAAGAATAATAATATTTCAAATTCTCATTGAATTACGTGGAAATGAAATTTTGGAATATTCGGGCCAACAAAAAAATACGAAATAGGAAAGTCCTGGTAAACATGAATAAAAAAGTAATAAGACTTCTTTCTTGACTGAAAAAAATAAAATCAAATCATTGTTACTCGAGCAGACATAATCAATAGCTACAGAAGCATATCCTGTTTTTTGTTTAATTGTCTGTTTAGTTCGACACTTTTTTTGTGCATGTATAGTGCAAATAGTATTCCAAGGATTTCGGCAAAAGTTATTATAAATAGAAATATAACGGGTGATTTTATTCCGTTTATTGCGGCACCGAGCGCGGAGCCGAAAGCGATTATCCCAAAGAGGATTGCAAAGGCGTAGATGCTATTTGTGCGTATTGTTTTAAACATCCACGCGAAGGAGAGTGTTGCAAAAAACCCGATTATAATGGCGGAGAGTATGCTGCGCATAACTCCTTCTAACAGTGAATCACCCAGATACAATATTACTGGTATGCCGACTGCACTGCCGATTAGTGCCGAAACCGGTAAAATTATCATCAGCTCTTTAATAAAAAGAAGCAGAGTCTTTTTGCGTGTGCTGTTTTTATACATCGAGATATTCCTTAAAATCGGCTACATAAGCACGCGAGACTTCAATCTCGTCTCTACCGTTTTTTAACCGCAATAAAAGTCTTCCGCCAAACCATGGTGAAATATCCTTGATTTCTCGGATATTGATTATGGTTGATTTACTGACTCTAAAAAAACCTCGATCCGATAGTATCATATCAATCTCGTAAATCTTCTTTTTGACTTGGAGTTCGGTGCCGTCTTTAAGATAGCAGCGGATATCGGTCTTGTGCCCAGAGATAAATTCTATATCTTTGATCGGCACAAGCATGATTCGTTCATCTTTGCGGCAGGTGAGCATATTAATATTATCGCCGGCAGTACGTTTTGTACCGGGTGACAGGAGCTGTTGCAGCAGTGCAAGCGAACCGGGGCGATAAACTATACAGATTTCCCTGTCGTCCGGGATAGGATTACCCTCCTCGACAATAGCGATTCTGCTTTGAGCATCCTCTTCGATTCCATTGGCAGTGAGCTCTTCTCTGCAGTTTTTTCCGTATAATGCAAATTTCATAATATGTTTATAAATATATAATATCTCTCTTTGTTGTCTCTCAAATCGGGACTAAATGAGCAACAAGATGTTTCATTTGTATCCAGTCAATATGAAACCCGTATGTATGTCTAATGAAATTCCTAAATGCCAAATACTCGTTTTTTTACCATTAAATGAAAACTCAGTCTCGCATAGGCCGTTTTGTACCCTGTTGATACTTTGCCAGAATACTTTAAGTTTCATTAATAAATGATCGTACCATATTACGAAAATTTAAAATTTATCTGAAATTACTGAATCTAAGTATTCTTGAATGATACAGGGTTACAAATCAGATAAATAGTAGTAAGTATCTTTGTTATTTCAAGTAATTTATTTATGCTGCACTATCAATTTCTGGTTGTCGGCATCGATCACCGTAATAGCTGTGTATGAATGTTAAAATGGCCGGAATGAACATATATTGCAGGGCTTTTCGAGAATAGATCTCAGACTCTTTTTTTAGCTATATGTTGTTCGGATTCTGCAGTAACGCGAGGATATGAAGGTACTGTTTAAACTGTTCAATATGGTTGTCGGCTGAAGGAAGAATAACGTGGCTCGTCGCTCATGAGTAGGTTTTGCCTGGAATCAGTCAGGTTTATTGAGTCATATCGTTAATTATTCAAACCTGATGTAAGGTGTTTTGGATGTTCATTCTTCGCTATCATCCTCTGTTGGAACAATATACTCCAGACGAAGGGTATATACATAATTATCTGAAATTGTTTTGTATGCATCAAGGTAGGCCTCTTTGACTCGGTCACCATCTTTATAAATTTTGATTTGCAGGTCAGAAGTTGCACTGTCTTTGGTTGCTGATATTTCTATAATATCTTCCGCACTGACTTCGCTTTCAAATACATATGAATTGGTTCCGAATTTTTCGGTTTTCATATTCTTGATTTTACCATCAATAGTATATGTTCCCCAAAAGGAAGCTTCAGTTTGGGTGCCGGCAGTACAGAGTACCTGAATTTTATAGTTTGCGACTGGTTCTGCTTCACAAGAGAAAAGAAGTATACTGATTAGAGCCATGGCGGTTGTAAAGGCAAATCTGATTTTCATTGCAGATCCTCATTTAATCATCTCGACTTAGTTAATTGTAAGTTTGTGTAGCCCTTCTTTTCTGTCAATTGAATAATTATCCGCTTTTGAACAGGGACGGTGGTGTTTATTTGAAACAGTGAAACAGTAAAACGGGGACGGTGGTGTTTCGGTGATGGTTTGCTCAAATGGGGACGGTGATTTAAGTGAAATAGTTAAAGTAGGCAAATTGGTTATTTTTCTGATTTTATTAGAAATAAATAATAGTCTGACTAGATGTAACTGCAGATATTTATTATCCTAATGAAGTATCAAGTGAACATTTAGTGAAAAAAATAAAAAAATTCGCCCTTTTTTCGAGATTTTACGTTTATAAAAGTAAGCGGAAAATTGGAGAAGAAAATGCGAAAACCAAGAGAAATTCAGGAAGGAGCAACATATCATGTTTGTGCAAAAATAAACCGAAGTGAAAAGATTTTTGAAAGTGATAAGTCAAATTTCACTATGTTTATGGAGTATATTGATAAAGCTCATGAAAAATATTCATTTAAATTGATAAATGTATGTATAATGAGTAATCACGTTCATATGTTAATAATACCGGGAAAGGGTTCTTCGCTTGCAAATATAATGAAATCTATACTTGGTGGATTTGCTCGAGCATATAATGTTAAGAATGGTATCAAAGGACATGTTTGGTATGATCGTTTTAAAAGCAAAATTGTTGGGCAATTGGAACAGTTTGTTCGAACTCTTGTGTATATTTCTAACAATCCGATTCGTGCAGCAATTGTTGATCACCCTTTGAAATATTACTATAGCTCTATTTACGCTTTTTTTTCAAATGAAACTACACCAATCGTAAAGTTATTACGGCGAATTACGAATGGATTTGATGATTCAGTAAGAGATGTGCTGGGGGTGTTCCTTGAGTCTTTTGATATAAAAAAAGCAGGTAATTATGAGCCTTCTCTTAGCTTCCCAGCTGGGAAACCGGGTAGACCCCCAAAAAAGAAAGATACTGCAACACCAAAAAATTGAATACTAAACTATATTTTGCATGCAATCCATTGGAAATTGTTTTTTGTGGTAACAACTTTGGTTTCTTTGCCATCGCAAATATCCCTTAAAATGGAAACGACTTCGATTTCATTATAACTGGAGTTTAGTATCATTTTTTTTACAAACTTTGAATAGTCCACTAAATGCCAGTTTTCTGTGCTATCCTTTTTTCCTGTGCGGATTATTTCTTTGGCAAGTTCAAGTAGGAAGAATTGATCTCTGTTTTTTGAAAGCATGAAAGAGACTATCTCATTGGTGTCTCTGATTCTAATCGATAAAAATCGTAAAAAAGACATTCCAAGCTGAGAGTTCGATTGATAGTTTACTTCGAAGGCTTCTTTTGTCATACGAATTAGCTGGCAGTCTTTGATCGCTATCGCATTTGCAGATCGTGGTTTCGAGTCAATTATAGCCATTTCACCGACAAATTCTCCTTCTTCAAGAATTTTGATTTTTTCTTCAATTCCATTAATTATTCGGTTTATGAGAATTTCACCCTGATGGATCATATAAAGATAATCCGCAGCATCCCCTTCTTGAAAAAGATACTCTCCTTTTTTAACATTAATTCCATAGTATTTAAAAAGTTTGCTCATTTTTTTCTCGATTTTTAAATGGATTTTTTCACTAAATTTTGATAAAGGTAAATAGTATGCCTTATTTATTGACGATTATATTTGATTGTCAAGATCAATTAATGTCTTTGAATTCAGGGACGGAGGTAATACTTTAATCACCACCGTCCCTGAAAAAGTTAAAATCATACAAAAACCACCGTCCCTATTGATATCAGAGTACTATAACTACCACCGTCCCTAAAAAAAGTAAAGAAACAGAAAAATAACAAGAAACAACAACATAAGAACAAGAAACAAAATAAAAAAAGTGCTAAAAATACCAGTAAATATGCAAAAACTAACACATAAATGCATCTTGCTCAAAGCTATTATTTATTAATTAATGCGTAAAATTAACAAAGAGGTTAAAATGAAAAAGATTTTCTGGTTGTTGATGTTTGTAGCCTTATTTTCTTCAGCGGCGTGTGATTCATCGGACTCGGATACTGAAAATGCAAAAGATTATCCAACTTTTCCTGTCGATAAACTTGTTAAAGATGTTTATCTCGATCAATTTTTCATAGGGGCTGCTGTTAAGTCAACAGAATATGGCCCGGCTTCAGAGGCCTTTGATAATGTCTACTCAGAACTTTTGCCACATTACAACTCCCTGACTGCGGAAAATGCAATGAAACCGGGGCTCTTGCAGCCTACAGAAGGTAATTTCGAATGGATTGCTGCCGATCGTATAGTCGATTATGCGGATGATAATGGTATGAAGGTACGGGGGCATGTCCTGGTTTGGCATAGTCAGTCTCCTGATTTTATGGCGAATCTTACGAAAACTGCGGCAAAAGCAAAAATGAAGACTCATATAGAAACGGTAATGGGTCATTTCGGTTATAAGATTTATAACTGGGATGTTGTTAATGAGGCAATTAGTGATGGCGAAGGAACTTACCGAGAATCTTCGTTTTGGTATAAGAACTATGATGGCCCAGAATTCATTCGTGATGCCTTCCAGATTGCCCGTGATTATGCTGCCGCTGAAGGCATTAAATCAAAATTGATTTATAACGACTACTCTGTTGTAAATAGTGATAAACGTACTCGCATAGTGAAAATGATTAATGACCTGAATCTGATAGCAAACGGACTCTATGGTGTTGGTATGCAGGCGCACTGGCGGCTAGATTATCCGTCTGTTGAAGCTATTCAGGAGACCATAGATACTTTCTACGATATGGGGCTTGAGGTGCATATAACTGAGCTTGATATTGATTGTTTTGAGGGTGTTGGTAATATTTCGAACGTCGATTTTGATAAAACTCTTTCAGATCAGCTTGCAAATCGTTACGAAGAACTTTTTGAGCTTTTTAGTAAGAATTCTGAAAAGATCACTTCAGTTACTTTTTGGGGTATTGCGGATGATTATACCTGGCTGGATTACTTTTACAACAATACATACAATTCGGGTAGCCCATTGAAAAATTATCCCTTTATTTTTGATGAAGATCATAAGGCAAAAGAGGCTTATGTAAGAATCACCGATATTGATTAACAAACCACCTGCGGTCGGGTTTATACCCGACCGTTCTTTTTTCCACTATTGGTTAAAGCACGAGGCTTTTATGAAAAAAATTTTATTCGTTCTGTTTCTGGTTTTACTATTATTTGGCTCCTGCGCAAGTTCGGGAGGGAGTTCCAGTGTTGAAGTCTATCCTATTAATGCTTATTTAAAAGATGTGTATGCCGACTATTTTGATATAGGTGCAGCTGTCGTCTCTTCCGAATACGGAACAAGTAATCTTTTTGATCATCGCTATTTAGACCTTCTACCGCAATACAGCTCATTAACAGCCGAAAATGCAATGAAGCCTGCAATTATTCATCCAACGAAAACCGGATATAATTGGGCGGCTGCTGATCGCATCGCCGATTATACTGTAAAGAATGGCAAAAAACTGCGTGGGCATGTCTTGGTGTGGCACAATCAGACTGCATCCTGGATGACCAAAGGCTCCAAAAAGAGCGTTCGAGCCAATATGAAGAGCCATATTGACACGGTTATGGCACGTTACAAACATGCCATATACAGCTGGGATGTTGTAAATGAAGCCATTGCAGATGGGGGAGGCGTCTATCGTGAAGATTCGTCCTGGTTCCAGGCCTATGGAGATGCTACCTATATTCAGGATGCGTTCACTTTTGCCCGTGCGGCTGACCCAGATTGCAAACTATTCTATAATGACTACTCTGTAGTCGACAGTGCGAAACGCGATCGCATAGTGAAGATGATTGAAGATCTCAATCTTAAGGCTCACGGACTCGACGGTATCGGTATGCAGGCTCACTGGCGCCTGGATTACCCCTCTCTGGGTGCTATTCAACAGACAATCGACACATTTCATAATATGGGCCTTGAAATCCATATCACAGAGCTGGATATCGACTGTTTTGGTGGAATTGGCAATATTGATAACCGTCCCTTTAACAGGGAGCTGGCAGAGCGACTCGCTACCCGGTATGAAGAGATATTTGCTCTTTTTCGAAAAAACTCCACGAAAATATCATCGGTAACTTTTTGGGGGATTGCTGATGACCATACTTGGCTCGACTATTTTTATAACAGCACCTGGAATGCCGGTAGAAAGTTGAAAAATTATCCTTTTGTTTTCGACCGAAATCATAGAGCAAAAAAGGCTTTTAAAGAAATTACAGAATTTTAATTGAAAAATAAAAAATAATCTGAGGAACACTATGAAACTAATCACATTATCAATAATACCAATGTTCCTGTTGGTGCTTTCCATTCTTATCTTTTCTCTCGTGGGCTGCAGCCCTCCGGATCCATCAGGAACTCCAAAGTCCTTCACTCCCAAAAAGCTGCTGCACGAGGTGTACAGCGATCATTTTATTATTGGAGCAGCAGTAGCATCGTCCGAATATGGTAGTATGGACTATTTCGATAAAAAATATCCAAATCTGCTGCCTCACTACAATTCGTTAACAGCTGAAAATGCCATGAAACCCGAAGTTATTCAGCCTCTCAAAGGCAGTTTTAACTTTGCCCCCGCCGATAGAATTGTTAAATATGCAGCTGCCAACGATCAAAAAATTCGCGGGCATGCGCTTGTATGGCACAACCAGACCTCTTCCTGGATGACCGAGGGTACAAAAGAAGATGTACGTGAAAACATGAAGAATCATATCGAAACTGTAATGAATCGATATAAGGACTCAATATACAGCTGGGATGTTGTTAATGAGGCGGTATCGGATCAGGGCAGCTACCGGGCTGATTCTCCTTGGTATGTTGCGTACGGAGGCCCCGAATATATTATTGATGCCTTTAAATTCGCCAAAGAGGTCGACCCGGAATGTAAGCTGGTCTACAACGACTACTCGGTAGTTAGGCCGTCAAAACGATATGATATCATGACTATGATAAAAAAGCTCGAACTGCAAAAACATGGATTGAGTGGTATCGGTATACAGGCTCACTGGAACCTCTACTATCCTGAACTTGAAGAGCTTCAGCGTACAATAGATCTCTTCCATCAGATGGGGCTTGAGGTACATATAACAGAGCTGGATATTGACTGCTTTGATGGAATTGGTAATACAGAAAATCGCAAATTTGATAATGATCTTGCCAAAAGGCTTGCCGACCGATATGAAGAGATTTTTGAACTATTCAGAAAAAACAGTGATAAAATATCATCGGTTACCTTCTGGGGAATCGCGGATGATCATACCTGGCTCGACTATTTTTATAACAGCACCTGGAATGCCGGTAAAAAGTTGAAAAATTATCCTTTTGTGTTTGATGAAGATCATCGCGCAAAAGAGGCTTATAAAAGAATCACCGAATTTTAATTTATGGGAAGTTTTAATAACCATATTTCATAAAGAGATCCAAAGTAAATAATCCAAAAAATGGAGGGATGCAAAGAAAAGTTTTTGCTTAAAAAATCTTTTCGAAGCACCCTTCATCTATTCTTCGGGAATCCCCAAATATTCAAACACTATTGATTCTACAGCTGATACCGTAACACGTGTTGTTGAAGGAGGCAACGAAATAGGGAATCATTCAAAGGGGTTTGATTCGCTTACTGGTAAAACTGCTGCAGAGATAGAGGAGTCTGTAAATTATACGACAACTCAGATTGAAAAATATGCCGGTGCCGAACATACTCCTGAATTTTTTCGTGCCCCGAATCTTTCGGCCGATACACTTATGTATAATATTATTGATCTGCCATTTGCGAGCGGAATTCTAGCCAACGACTGGACTAATAATGATGAATATGAGCGAGCTAAGGCGATTATTGACAACGTAAAAGATGGAGTAATAATTCTTTTGCATGACGTACAGCCAAAACCTCATCCGACTCCGGAAGCGCTTGATTATATCATCCCAAATCTGAAGTTAATGGGCTACGAATTTGTTACTTTGAGTGAACTTTTTGAACGTAAGAATGTGGATCCGACTTCAAAAACGGATGCCATGTGGGTGGTAGCAGAGTAAAAAGATAAAACCAAGTGATTCCTTAAAACCCGGTTTTATCATCAGGTAATTTGAGAAAAACCGTGTTTGTAACGGACAATTATTGTTGATTGTTGATTGAGGGTTTAACAGGTTTCTATAATCTTTTCATCCACCCTCAATCAATTTTTTTTGTTGGTGCACAACGCTGTTTCAGTTGAGCCAGAGCCTGTAGGATTGTGTTATTAGTGCACCTCTTTTCAATCAATCTGATATGCTCCTCTGATTTTTCTGATAAATCCAGCAAAATAATTGTCAGCAAAAAGATAAACAGTTTTGTAGCGGTGATGGGCACTTTACGGATGAAACATTCTGTAATTTTATAGGCTCGTTTCAGAACGGTTTCGTCGGCTGTAAATCGATTGATTGTTACCATATTAAAACTTCTGACCGAGACATATCGCTTTTCGGTCAAGAGGGCATCCAGCGCCGACCGGAATTCATTAATGGAGGATTCTCCGGTTCGAACTATTGTTTCGGGCTTTTTTCTCAGGTCGTAATTAAATAGAAACGAAAGTTCCATAATATCGGGTACTACTGTGAATCTATTCTCATATAAGGGGATCTCTTTTTTTGTTGTTGATGCGTCGCTCTCATTACATGAACATGCAACTCTGTAAAAAACCTGAAGTAAAAAGGTAAAGTGTTCGTTTCTGAACGAACGGAGTCCCGGAAAGATACCATGTTTTTCTATAAGCGTTTTCAGTAAATTAATATACAAATGATCTTCGATTTCTGATGGAATATGTTTAAAGCATTCAATTCCCTTCTGAATTATATCAAAGTCGGGATGCAATGATGGTGGATCATTGAAATACATTCTTAAAAAATCAAGACTCTCTTCTCTGTTCATCAGTTTTACATATATCAGGTAACATTAAATGTCAAGCAGAAGAGCCGGTTGTCCGGCTCTTCTTTTTATTATAGGAATTTTTGAAATCCATGCTCAAATCAGCAAAATCCATAAATATGTGTAAGTGCTATTAGTGGTTATCTTTTTAGTCCCTAATAGCCTTTAGTAATTAGAATTACCGATTAATTGTTCTGATTATTTGATAATGAAATTATCCTCATCAAATTCCAGGTCTGCGACATCCTTCGGTACCAGAGGCGTAATCGAATCGATATTATATTCAGGCGCCCATGCCGGTGCAGAACTTAGGGTTCCCTCTGATCCATTAAATGTTCCCAGAAAACCATCGGGTGAATAATATGCCGGATTAACAAGTTCTGTAATAAATATAAAAGCATCCAGATCAACATCCGATTCTTCACCTGCGAACCATTTCAGTAAGGCATCAATGTCGCCGTCAGTTAAGCTCTCGATGGTCTCACCTTCAAAGTCCAGTTTTGTATGTTCTTCCAGTGCAGATACAGTCAGACCTCCTTCGCTTAGTGAGTCTTTAAGCTCAGGGTAGTGCAAATCTTTGACAACAGCACTAACGCTGTATTCGTCCCACAATGTGTCGGTATCTGTGACGTCTGCGTGAGGAAGAGCAAGTTTTAAAACAGCATTTGCGTCAATTTTAGCGACTGCTGTAAACGAGTAGACCCGGGCTTTGGGATCGTTCACATAAAGTTTCGGGTCTACGACCGGCGTATAATAGCTGCCCTTGAGCGATATCACGCCATTGCCATCTTCTGTTGCTTCAATCCATACCGTTGTTGGAGAGCCAACTTCTTCTTCATCTTCGTCTGAAAGATCGACAGCGTAGATATCGAGAGTCTTAATGGTTTCTGTTCCGTCAAAATCAACCTGCAACTTGAATGTATTCGGCTCGTCGGGAATATAACGTGCATCAAGTATAATACTGCCGCGATATCCTGTATCGGTAGCACTAAGCAGTACTCTCATGTTCATCTTGGGTTCACCTTCATATAGTGCGTAAACATCAACAATGGTATCATATTCGCCGGTTGGATCCGGTTTCCAAGTAACACGAGCGGGTTCGTCCGCAGCTCCTCCACTGTTGTCCCAGTCTCCCGAGCTTTCACCAGAATCAAGAATATTTTCCTGAATGCTATAGGTAATCTCTTGCGCTAACTCAGAAAATCCCTCAATCATGCCAATAGTTCCGCGAATTCCTTCATAAACTTCATCAGCAATACTATCTGATGTTGACCGGGACTCGACTTTACTGATCGAGTCTGGTAGATTGATAATTGATTCCTCTAGTGTTCGTTGTTTATTATCCGTCTTTGTTTCGCTGTCTTCACAGCTGAATAACATGATGGGCAAAATAAGCAGAAATAAATATTTTTTCATTTTAGACCTTCCTTCCTGTTGATATAGATACATAAAAAATTGAGTCGCGAATATAGATGAAAATTTACAGAGTTACAGGATAAAAAACAACATATTAATTAGGTTTGGTAAATAAAAATTTAGTTAAAAGAATAATTTTATTTAATAAGGGAACTTCGAAAAATTACCATGTTCCAGAAGGGAACATCGTTTAAGTGCCTATTATAAAGGAATTTTTCGCAAGTTCCTTGTTGAAAAGTTAATTATTAGAGGTACCCATAATAAACTTTTTGAAATGCTTTCATTGTTCAGATAAGAACAATGAAAGGGCGGAATTCGGTACTGGTTTCAAAGATAATTATCAGCGTTTCTCTGGTATTAAAGATTTATAGAATGTGTATTGATGAAAAAAATAAAAAAAAGTTATGTCACTCTTGACGATTTTTAAATTTGTACTATATTATAAATAGAGTCTGGAACAGACGAAAAGAGTTAAGAGGGGTGATCACCAAGCCTCACCCTGGGCAGGTAATTTGCCATACTCACTAATCGGTGGAAGATCCAGAAAATGTACTGACGAGCGGGAGGTATGCTAAAGTTTTGAAAGCAGAATTAACGGAACCAACATTTTAAAGGGGTCATTGATCGTACGATTGATGACCCCTTTTCATATAGTCCTGACCTTCAATAAATTGAAGTACCATCTTGCAGATGCACTTCCACATC
This sequence comes from Spirochaetota bacterium, assembly GCA_027858855.1. Taxonomy (GTDB): domain Bacteria; phylum Spirochaetota; class UBA4802; order UBA4802; family JAFGJZ01; genus JAFGRW01. The sequence goes on from JAQIBV010000030.1 coordinate 34,481, forward strand.
ATTTCAAAAAAATAATTTCTGTTTATTAAACCTTAAAGAATTTTACCTTGGCTTTCAGGGATTCAGACATTCCGGCCAGTTTTTTTGTATTGTCCGAAACATCCTGAGAGTGGGTTGCGTTTTTCTGAGACAGGTCGTTTATATCAAAGATAGAACCTGCAATCTCTGATATTGCCCGTTTGTTTTCATCGGCGGCATGCTTGATCCCTTCCGATATTTTTTGAACCTGTTCAGCACGCTGGGAGACTTCATCGTTTGTTTTTGAGTAGTGGTTCATGAAATTGCTTATTTTTCTGTTCATATCGTTGATAGAGCTGATACCGTTTAGAAAATCAGTTATTAGGTGGAGTGTCTCATTGATATGCTTCTGTCCATCACTGATCTCTGTACTGTTCATACGAATAAGGCCATCGATATCCTTAAGGCTTTTTGCTGTCTGGTCGGCCAGTTTGGAAATTTCGTCAGCAACTACTGCGAAACCTTTACCGGCATCTCCCGCGCGAGCAGCCTCAATAGCTGCATTCAGTGAAAGCAGGTTAATCTGTTCCGATATATCATCAATAATAGCGAGAATGTTAACCATGTCCTGGCTCGAGTTAATGAGTTTGTCCATAGTGTGATCCATTGTTCGGAGAGTCTCCTCACCGGTAGCGGCTCTCGATTGCAATTTTTCTGTCAGTGAAAAGGTGCTGTTTGTCATATCCTGTATTTCATGAAGCATTGTAGAGAGCTCTTTAATCTGTTTATCCAGAAAACTTATGCTATTGTTCTGGGTTTCAGATTCGGTGGCAACATTAACCATACTGGCTTCCATCTCTACTACGGAAGCCGATATCTCTTCAGAGTTGGCGGACTGGTTCTGAATATTGGTTGAAAAATCATTAATAGCAGATGCTATCTCGTCGGCCGAATAGGCAACCTGATTCGTTGAGTGGTTAACGTCTATAATAACATCGCGTGTGATAGTAATAAAATCGTTATATTTTCTGGCAAGCTCCCCGATTACATCTTTACGCTTTGTAATTTTGGTAGACATGGTGTTGTGAAAGTCTCCCTCAGATGCTGCTGCAAGATATTCCCGCAATGTTGTAATCGGATCTATAATCGTCTTTGCGCTTTTCGCTCCGTACAAAATGAAAAGAAGTACCATCAAAAAGATAAAAAACAGTGTCAGTGTGAAAACAAAGGTAACCCCACCAACAACTTCAGAATCTTTTACAATTAAAACGTATTTCCAGCCGAACTCCCTGGATGTCATGATGCTAATCAGGTATTCTTGCTCATCCTCATCCAGACCTGTAATGCTATCATTTGAAATGTCTGCGACTTTTTCCAGTCCACTGATTCCTGTCTCAGATATGTTTTTGAAGTTGGTTTCCGGCATTCGGTGATTGACTATAGTAGTGCCATCCGGTTTGGAGATAACAAGATATCCAGATTTTTCGAAAGTTAAAGATTCTAAAAAGCCGGTTATGCTATTAAAATCAATGTCTGCGAACAATACAGTTTCATCGTCGACTTTTAGAGCGATTGTCATTAGTGCTATATTCATTTCAGCGTTTAAATAGGGTTCCGAAAAAATAGCTTCAGAAGATGCGATCGCATCTTTAAAAAGCGTACTGTCGATATTTGCATGGAGCGCACGTTTTTTATCGGAAGGGTACTGAAAGACTGTCCCATTTTTGCGCACAGAGTATATTCGTTTTATATTAGATTTCGTATCGGTAAGAAACGATATTGTGTTTTTAAGCCTAACTGTATCGGTCGAGAAGGTTTCTCGTATTGGTGAATCCTTCTCGGCATAACTTAAGTAAAGCGAGTCGGAAGATAGAGCTCCTGACCTGCTTACAAGTAATAAGTCCTTTTTGTAGCGATTAACTGTTTCAAGGATAGTCCTGTTAGCGAGACTTACAGAAGTTGTCGAATTATTGATAAAACTTTTGCGAGTGCTGGTCCGCATCATTCCTGATGTAACAAAAAAGGTAAAAATAACGGGAATAGCAGCCAGAATTATATAGTTTTTTATTATCTGGAATTTCAAACCGTGCATGTTAAATCTCATAACTTTCCCCGTGAGTAATTAAATTCATTATGTCTGTATCCTGCGCCTGTAAATATTCAATAAAACAACAATGCTTTATAGATGCCTGCATTGTTGTCACGTAAGAGGATTTTAATTTTCTGTATTTAAAAAACAAATAGAATCAAACCGATGATTTGTGTAGCCTCTTACTTTATCTTAAATCATGTTCATCTTCAGAGCTACTGTCGATAAGTGCTCTGAATGGCCTTTTTGTTATACGTAACTATTGCTGACAGTTGTTGCATGCGAATTGAATCCAAGTAATGACTTATAGCCACTACCGTCAGTTTTCATCATATTTTCAAGTATATAATCTACTTTTGTATCGTGATTTTCGTTTTCGTACCATTTTTTGCAACGATTGTTAATTCTGCATTAAGTTGTGATGTCAGTCCCTGAATAAGCTGCATACCTAAGCGTGATCTTTTTTCCATCTCTTCTTTTATCGGTATTCCTATACCGTTATCTGAGACAATGATTTCAATTCTGTTGTCAAAATCTTTCAATGATACACGGATAATTCCCTTCTGGTTTTCTTTAAAAGCATGCTTGATAGAGTTGGTCAGAAGTTCATTTATTATCAGGCCAAGCGGTATTGCCGTATCCATCGTAAAGCTAATATTATCGATATTTTTAACCATTTCAATTATATTCTGATTTACTGAGTAGCTGTAGAAAAGCTCATCCACAATAGTCGAAATATAGTCCTGCGCACGAACTTCTGTCAGATCTTTTGTCTGATATATTTTTTCATGAATAATTCCCATCGATCTGATTCTGCTGGAAGTCTCTTTCAGGATGGTCAGTGTGGTTTGATTATTGGTATAGTTGGCCTGCAGTCCGATCAGGCTCGAGATTATCTGAAGATTATTTTTCACACGATGGTGAATCTCTTTTATCAGAATTTCCTTCTCTTTCAACGATTTAATCAGTTTCTCTTCCGATTCACGCTCTTTCAGAACAATTGTATTGCTTAAACGTGCAAGCTCCTTGAATTCTGAAAAGATAAGTTCAGAAACATCCATCTCTTCTCTGGTTTCGGATGCTCGGGTATATTGTCCACTAAAGGCAGAAAACTGGTGTGCGATTCTTTTAGAAATTGTGAAAGCTATATAGACAATGAAAAGAGAAAATATAAAAATTATTGTTATTAAAATGGTTAATTGCTGCATATAATTAGCATGCAGTCTGCTTTTTTGGGGTTTGATTCCGGAATCAATGTCTTCCAGGTATTTACCATAAGCAAGAAACCAGGATTCATCGAAAACAGGATGAATATAGCTTATTTTGTGTTTCGAGTCGAATCCCTCTAACTCAGGGAAGTTATACTCTAAAAATCCTCCACCACCACGTGCCGTTTCGATCATTTTCTTTACAACGGGCTCTCCGTCCTTGTCGAGGGCCTCTAGCAGGTTTTGCCCAGGCGCTAGCCCTGCAAGTGAGAGCCCGGAGTAGGTGGCTGCAAAGAAATAGTTGTCACGCGTACTATTTCGCAGGGAGAAGTAGTCGATGATTTTGGCTCTGATTTTCTGCTCTATTTCTGTTTCCGAGACAGATACGCCAATACATATACGCAGCGGTTGAAAGTATCTGGTATAGATGATAGATGGAGAGGTGGATGATCCTGTTTTGACTCGTCCGGTTGTGTAATAACCCTCTCCCGATTTTTTACAGAAGGCTGCAATATCCAGAGGGTCTGCTTCAGCGACGGTAAAGGGCGTAATTTCTTTGCCCTGATCTGACAAAATGAAAACCGGATAACTTTTTGAATGGGTTATGGATGATTTAATTCTATCCACAAGTATCTGTCTCATAGATATAACAGAATTTGATCCCCATCGATTCAGATAAATCTCTTCTGCAGCAGCAAATACACTGTTAACAGTGTCGCGGAGTTCAGTACGATAATTATCCTCAGATTCAATACTTAACTGATTAATATAGGCTACTTCATTCAGTACAGTCTTTTTAAGTACTATTTTTTCGCGTGAATAGTTGTTTTTCTCGATTAAATCTCTGTTCTGCTTGTAGCCGTGTATAATCAAAAACAGAGAAATAGCGCCTGGTATCAGAAGAAGTACAAAGCAGATGGACGCCAGAGTGGTTAAACTGTGTCTGCTGAGACTATTTTTTGTGCTCATGGTTTCCTTAACGGACAATCTATTTAATAATTTAAAGGTGTTCAGCTTTAATATAGTGCTGTTTTCCTCTTTTCTCAAGAGAGAGTCATAGAAAAATCAGATTATTAGCAATAAACGGAAAATGGAAATGGTGAAGGTGGTGAAAGGCAGTGAATAATGAAGAATGAAAAGTGAAAAAGAGGAAAAGTGGCTGATATTGGAGTGAATATTAGGGACGGTGGTTGTTTTCCCGTACCCAGGGTTTTTGGGGGGATACTGAAAAACCCTGGGTTTGCCGGAATATGTTGAAAAATATTAGAAAATCACAGATATGCCTGAAACTGCATAATGATCTTATTTTCGCCATCCATATCGCTGTTGTTGCCGACTGGAAGTTCGTATTGAAGTGTGGCTTTTGCATGGTGGTCATCAATGAAGTAGTTAGCACCAACAATTAACTTGGTGAAGGTGAAGTCCTTGTTGTTGTCGGCACCCAGAGCGTTGCTGTAACTGAAACGAGTGAAGCCCTGTAAAGAATTTGCTACAAGCATTCCAGCCTGTACATGAAAACCGATAGAGTCGGTGTAGTCAAGTTCTTCATAATTAGCTGCCACATTAGGATTGTTGGCACTGTATAAAAATGCAAGGTCAAAGGCAAAGGCGTTTGTTGAGCGCCAGTCGGCCTGGATTGACACATCGGCGGTTACGGCAAAATAGTTCTTGAATTTGCCATTTTCCTGGGAGTCACTGACTGATGGCTGAAAATCGAATCCCATACCTAAGGCGAAAATGTTCCGTTTTCGTAGATAGTTCTCGCTGTATAAATAACCCTCTTCCGGATCGATAAAATTAAATTGCAAGCGATTGGTAAAACGGGGCGTGTCACTGGAGTTGCGGGTAAATTCTTCTCCATCCTCCTCGTACTGAACTACCTCGCGGCCTAATCCCTCAAAAATACCTGAACGGTACTCAACAAGCTTGTTGAATAGAAAACCACGTGCCATTATGCCGGTATCACGACCATTGTCGGTATAGGAATAGGAGGGCAGGGTGTCTCTGTTAACAGAGACGCCCAGAGTCGTAGCCGCTGATATCAGGGCATTGCGGGATACCGGAGCAATCATGCGACCAGCGAAAATTTGGAATTGTTCCATAGCCCTGTAGTGAATAAATGCGTCCTGTGTATAAAATGGTGCATGAACCTCCTGGTCCTTTTCCGGAACGAAGTCGTCGGTCTGAAAAAGGAAAAAGACCTTTTCGGCAACCTGTCCGTTAAATATCAGGCGGTTGTGATTCATGACAAACTCTTTCGGGGTCGATTTGTCATTAAAAGTTGTTTGGAAACCGGTCTGCAGAAAATAGTGCATTTGAATCCAGCGATATTTACTGAGAAGAAGCCGTGCCTTTGTTACATCTTCTTCGGGTGAAAATGTGGCAGAATACAGCGGCGACAGAGAAAACATTATTAGGATAAGAAGTAGCTTGAATTTCATTAAATCCTCCAGCATTTTGTGTTTGCGTCTTGTACGTGGCGGGATACTCCCTGGTACGGTACGGAATTAATACAGATCCGATTGAATAGATAGTTACTGAATCACCGAAATGATCATTTGTATTGTACAGACCGGGCACTACTATTTGGCAAGAAAAATTTTTTATAACCAACAGGCCGGTTGAAATAAAAAAGTTGTTGAAACTATACACGTTCAATTAAGAAGTATTAATTCGAAAATTGGCCATTGGGCTGTCATTTAGGATAAATTACTGGCGTTTGATTAAAACTCATTCTTTTAAAGATTATAATAGAGAATTTTGAAAAATTTCTATGATTTTGGAACGGTTTTACTAAGCGTTTTTGTTTTTATTATAGATGGCAACCTGCTCGCCTCAATTATTGTGGAGAATGTCATGAAAAAAGCTTTACCGGGAGTCATGCTCTTCCTGCTACTCCTGCTTTTCGCATCTTGTAAAACTGTCGATCCTCTTGTTAAGGCGAACAGTGATTTCCTTTCAAATAGCTCCGGAGAAACTTTTCGTGTAGTAATGATGTCGGATCGCTATCTTGTTGAGCAGAAAGCCTACAGTTCTAATATGTCGCGTCAGGAGGATCCTTCCGGTGATGATTATTTCATGGAGCGCATGAAAAGGCTGGATGTTGTTAATGAGACAAGAGAGGGGCTGATTAAGGTTTGGGTTTATCCCGACAGTGGACGTCTGATGAAGGTAAGGTTTCTCGAATCTACCTATATTCAGGAGATAGATAAACTGATAATCGACGATATCCAGCGTTGGACCTTTAATTATAATCGGGGGATCCATCCTCTCGTTTTTACGGTTCGTTATCGTGTTGTACTCAGAAAGATGCTTTCTGATGCCGAGATTCTCGATGAACTGGAAAAACAACAGTAGGGCATGTTCTGAAGCCTTCTTTTTATCTTCAAAAAAAACTGCATATAACGGAAAAAAGGTCTGCTGCATAATTGTGGTGGACTTTTTTTTTCCTTTCATTATGTTAAATTATGCAGCTCTTTATCCTCCGAACTTAAATAATATCAGGATGCAATTATGGAAAACAAAAGTGTCAAAAACGATGAAATTTGCGGCTTGTGCCGTTTTGCGTTAAAAGATGAACATCTTGTACAGGCTCGCTATGTCAAGAAGGAGGTATCCCGCGCTTTTGAAGAGGGGCGGGCGTTTCCTTTTGAAATACGAAAAGAGCTCGTTGATGACATGCGTTTTGATAGATTTATTCCTACATATCATGAGCGTATAATAGATATACGTAATTCTATTTATGAAAATCTTGGCGAAGAGGATGGCTATTCAACTACCCGGCTGATTAAGGATACTCGTCTGGCTGAACGGTTATACAGTGCTGTCTTTTTTGTGCACAGAGCTATTGCGGATGGAGAGTATAACTCGCTTCCTGATCGCCGTTTTGTCATTCTGAAGGAACTGCCGGGCAATCCTACTCTTTATCATGTTTCCAATGAAACTACAGTAATTTCTCATGTTGGTCAGGGGCCATACTGGGCAGAACTTCCAACCCTCTATCTTGGCCTTAAAACTTTCGATATTCTGGATACTGAATACAAACGTGGTGAAACAGCTCTCTTTGAAGCTTTTAAAAAATTGCTGAAAATTGAAGAGCGGGCTATAGAGACCGGTTTTTCACATGTTGAGGTCTATCCGGCAGAGTATTCGATTGCGTTGAACAATCTGGTTAATTCGCTGATTGAGTATACAGGGCAAACTGAGCTTCGTACGCATGATACAGCTGAAAAGCGTGAAACAAAACCCTTTTCATCAAAAACGCGCGATAAATATCTTGAGATGCTCAATGCACGCTACTTTCACGAACCCTCCCATTTTGATTATGCACAAAATCTTAAGGCTGTTGATGGCATTGCCCGACTGGCTCGCAGGTATCGCATTAATGGCGATCGTGAATCACTACACCAGTGTGTAAGGCTTCTCGTCTCCGCATCGGGACACGATATTCATGAAATTCGTAACCGTGCGAATATCATCCTGGAGCGGCTATTCGCGCCCAAGGAGTATGATGCACCACTGGCGACAGTATTTTATAATCTTCAGGCAGGTGATACCTTCAATTTTTCTTTGAAGCTCCCGGCTTCATCCAAAGGTTATATTTTGCGGATCTATAATTACTCCTGCGATGAAGAGTTTTTTGCTGATGACGATATAGATTACAAGGATTACCCCATGCATACAGATGAGGATGGCGAACTGTATAAGGTAGCTGTCCCTCTAAACCGTTATGGCCATTATGACTTTCTTGTATTCAAAAAAAAGTCACACAAGCTGGAGTGGATCGATCAGTATGGCGCAAGCGGACGTATTAATGTAATGCCCGATGTCCGTGGCGAGATTATTCTCGAGATTTTTACAGATATTCACGGTCATACCAAGCTCTACTGGCATGATGAGACAGGAAATCCAGGGCTTGTGTATAATGAAAATGGTGAAGTTATCCGTACTGGAACATTTGCCGACATAACAATGCACCTTGCCGATATGAAAAGACGCTACTCTATTTCTACTATATATGTTCTGGGCTGCCAGAAACGAGGTAGCCATTCCGAAGACTGGGCCGACGGTGCTACTTCTCCGTCGCCATTTTCTCCTGAGAGTCTGACTGAAATTGAAGAATCTTTGGGAGGTGCCGAACAGTTTGCGGAGCTTGTCCGGCAGGCGCATCTGAATGATATTAAAATAATTGTGGATATTATTCCGCACCTTAACCGTCACAGCAGTGAACTTTCTGAAGAGAATGTCGTTTACTGTTATGGAGATGACGGAGGGGTCTATCCCCGTTCGGCCACAGATGGCCGTTATGGCAGCTGGGATGACGGCAAACTTTTAAACTACCGTCGTTTTGAAGTCTGGGAATGGGTGTACCGTTCTATCGAGACTCTTGTCGAGAATTTTGGAATAGATGGTATAAGGTTCGACTCGGCTCATGCCGTGCCTATAATGATGAAACGTAACAACTATCCTTTTGTATATGATCATAATCGCAGTCATGAAGAGATGGTCGAGGGGCGTATTATCCTGAACGACCGTTGGGATGACCACTTCATAACGACCGGATTCTATGACTGTCAGTGCCGGGACTCTATTGCGGTTCCATTTCATCAGTTTTTAATGTATGGCATTCAGCGTATTTTACGTAAATATAAAAAAGATTTCTTTTTATACATAGCGGAGTGTTTCTGGGGGCACGAGCGATTTCTGGCCCGTTCCGGTATCGTTCCCTATAATGCATCATTCTTTAAGGTCTGTGAGAATATCTCTCATGGTAAATCTGATGTTCGTGAGATTTACCATATTTATGACTCCTACTATCCCTCTGTTTTGCCGCAGGGAACCGAGCTTCTGGGGATTTTTGGTAATCACGATGAACGACGGGCACTGAATACCTTTGGTCAACATGGCCTGCGTGCCGCGATTGCGCTAACATCTTTTCTCAGTAATATCATTATGGATTACGAGGGAAGTGCCGAGGGTGAGGGATGGAAAGTCTATCTGGATAATATTTATGTGAACTGGAATCAGTTTGAGTTTGCCTCCCACCGCAGTGTAGAGCGATTCTATCGTGATATTTATCGCTTTCATCGCGACAACCGTGGACGAGGGCATCTGCTGTGGGCCAACAACGATATGGTTGCAGCAGCTCTAAAACCTTCATCTAGCGGATTCTGGGTTGGGGCCTTTAATTTTGCCGACAGCAACCAGACTGTTTCGATACAGTTTGATAACCCGGTTCTGCAGATAGCGGATGATGACTTTTTCAGGGTTGTCGATCCGGTCTACTCTAAAATTACTTCTAATTACAGTTATTTCAGCGGTAAAGAACTTAAGGTGTCCCGTGTTAATACTATTGTCTCATATGTAGACCGTGTTAAACTGCTTAAACTGGAAAAGTCGAATGTTGGTACACTCGATTACCCGCTCTATTTTAATGATTCGTTTTATCGTCTCTGTTCAATATCTTCCGGAGATAAGTTCCTCTCTAATTTTGCATTTTGCGAGCTGTCCGACAGTGTTGCCGATAGTGCACAGTTTGTCAGATTCCTGCAGAACAACCTGATTCCTCATTTCTGGGACGAATCGCGTTATATGCTTTTTCTGGGTCTAAAACGTGCCGTCTACTATTTTTATAAACATGGAGTTTTAACCGGGGATCAAGTCTTCTCTCTCATTGAACAGTTGCAAGCATCGAAAGACAGCAAAATCGTGGAAATCGGAGAGGTTCTGCATAAACAGAATTCGCGGGGTGAAATCGTCTTTATGTCTTCCGAGACGGACCCTTTTTCGAAAAGTGGAGGACTCGCGAATGTTGTATATGAATTGCCGCGTGAGATGGCCAAAATGGGCGAAAAGGTCTATGTAATCAGTGGTTATTATCGAAAAGGCGATCCGAAGGCAGTTCTCAAGATGACCGAGAACGCCAAGAAGTATAAGGTTGCCTATACTGGTAAGAATGTGCGCTTCAAAATTATGGGGACGGAGTATGAAGTGGGAGTCCATACTGCCGATGTTAATGGCGTTACCTATTATCTACTCGATCACTACGAACTCTTCGATGGACTCTATTGGGGGGTTACTTCAGAAGAGAAGCTTCGCAGGCGCATTGGATTTGCCCGTGCCTGTGCAGAGGTTATATGCACCTTCGGTCTACAGCCATACTTCACCTTTACCAATGATGCTTTTGCGGCACTCTTCAGCGGTATTGTCAGAAGTGATCCTAATTATAGTCTGCACCCATCTTTTGCAGAAAACACCTATCTGCATATCATCCATAATGGAGGCTGGCAGTATTTTGATGCCTACGAACGCTTTGAAAAGGGCTTTGATCTTTTTTCACTGTTTAATCTTGAGGGGTGGAAGGCTGGTAATTTTCTTGATCCTGTACATGGCAATCGCATTAACTGCATGGCTGCCGGTGTTCGTTTTTCGGATCGTGTAATTACGGTTAGCCCATCCTATGCTCGTCAGATCGAGTATCAGAGTGATGGACTGGAACATATTCTTTCAAACGTGCTGGGAATCAGTAATGGAATTGGTGATGATCTTTATACCCGCATTAAATACCGGTTTGATTCAAGCGGATTTATAGAACGCAACTACAAGGGCTTCCGAAAGGCTGTTCGAGCAGATAAAAAGCTTACAGCTCTTATTCAGAAGCGTTATCCTGAAATTCTGGAAGGTATAAAGGCTGTCGAGTCGATAGCGGATGAAAAACGATGCTATATAGTCAGCCGTGTGATGTATAAGATGCTGCTTCAGTTTGAACGCGGTCTTTATATCGATCCGGATAAGGTTCTGTTTTGTATGATTCACCGTATAACCGAGCAGAAAGGTTATCAGCTTCTGCTTGATACTTCCGAGGGGATATTCAAGACTCTCGAGATGCAGGGGGTAATGGGTGGATCTGTTTCAGCCGGTGATAATTCCGGGGACACGATAGCTCACGGACTATGGTTGTTGAGCCAGTATTATCCTAAAAGTGCAGATGTAGCTATCGGTTTTCAGGATGTCAGTGTTCCTCTTATGGCCTCCGATATCTTTTGTATGCCGTCCATGAATGAGCCGGGTGGTATTTCACAGCTTGAAGGCTTTTTATGTGGTTGCCTGCTTGTTGCCCGTGCCACTGGGGGGCTTCGTGATACAGTATTTCCGATTCGTAAAAACGGTGATGTCATTGAAGGTAACGGTTTCCTTTTCTCTGACTATTCGGGCTGGGCCTTTTACGATGCGATGGAGCGTGCTGTAAACTTTTTCCGTGAAAACGATGAAGATACAATATATAAAGCTCGAATGAATGCATGTAACAGTGTATTTTACTGGGATATTGCAGCCCGTCAATACCTCGAAAATATCTACAACATGAAAGAGATTGTTCGCGTTATTGATCAGTAGCAGAAATCGAAAAGGGGATAAGGCGGTTAATTACTGTTTCAACAGTGCGGTATTCTTCATCACCATCTTTTTCAGGTAATCCGCCGATTGTGATTTCGGCAGTGCGCTTTCTTACAGTTATATTCTGAATTCTACCAGATCCACCCTCTATCATGGGGGTGGAGGGGCTTTCCTCATCCGGTAACTTAAACCCGAAAATTTCGATTCGAATATGGCCTCCAATAAACAGAGTTTTCACTGGCGATTGCAGAATTTTACGAAAAACAGGCGGTTCATAGACTAGTCTGAGTGTGAGCTTTCTGTATTCACCGTACGATATGAACGAGTTTTTGAAATTCATTAGTCCAAGTGCGTTTATCCACTCCTGATAATAGGAGATCTGCCGATTAAAAATAATTTTATAAAAAAAACGAACTGCCGCACTTGATTGATTCATGGTTTCTTCCTGTTTATAACGGCTTTGGGATTACTTTTGATACCGGGTAGCAAGAGCTATTGTCAACTAGGAAGTTAAGAATTGGTCGTAAAACGTGTAAAAGCGCCAGACTATTTCGCTTTGAGGATAGCGCAAATAGTCTGGCTTATTAATGAAAATTCCGAAATAAAGGGTATATTTCCCTGATGCCGGTGGATCTTAACTATACAGATAAAAATCCCGAGATTTAATTATTTATTGACAATATGTCGCTATATTTTTCAGTGACATCTGTTGTTTCTGGTATACAGAAAACAAGGAGAACCTTATGTTTATACGAAAATCAAAAATTGAGATGCTGATTCAGAAAGAGCGGCAAAAAGAGTTTGCCCGGTCAACGGCTGAATATGACAAGATGCTCAAGAAAACTGCTTCCGAGCTTACACAAAAGCATGAGACTGACCTGAAAGAGATAAAGCGTCTTTACGATAAAGATATTAAAAGCAAACAACAGGAAATTATTCAGCTAAGACAGGAATTAAGTAAAAACCATGAGCTTTATCAGCGAATTCGCCAACGGGAACTGGAGCTTGATAATCTGAGTGCCAGCTTCGATACTGTATTAAATGAAATGAACATTAAGGTGCAGGAGTCGATTCAACCCTTTTACCGAATACGTGCAAAGATAGAGACAACCAAGCGTATTTCTGATAAACGTGATAATAAGGTGCAGTCTATCTTTCAGGCTATGTAACGGTGTCGGGCCATTTGGAAAGCGAACCAATCAGAGAGGCTTCTTCAAATGTAATGCCGTTTTCCCGCATGTTTCGAGCCAGAAGTTCTTTTGCTCGTGATAAACGTGACTTGACCGTACCGACTGAAACTCCTGTTTCGATTGCGATCGATTCATAGCTGAATTTTCTGTAAAAGTAGAGGATAAGCACTTCTGCATATTCATCTGGCTCTATGGTTAGCATCATATCAAGAATCTCTTCCCGGGCGCTGTTTTTCACAAACTTTTTTTCCGGGTCTTCGCTTTCTCTGCTGTTTTGCGGAATTAACCTCTCGGCTCTTTCGTTGTTCCGGTACAGATCGTTACAGTAGTTGATTACAATTCTTTTCAACCATGGGTAGAAAAGATCTTCCGAGCGCAGTTTTGATCGGTTGTCGTAAGCACGCAGCATTGCCTCTTCAAGGGCATCTTCAGCATCAAAGCTGTTCCCCATTTTAAGGTTGGCAATCTTTAGCAGTGCCATTTTGTATTTTAATGCTTCATTGAAAAAATCTTCTTTGTTTAACATTCGAATCGTCCTGAATGAATTATTGACAGATCTGTCTTTACCCTCTTGTGGGAATAACAGTATATAGGTCCAAACTATAGTAATTTAGCCATCGCTCTTTTATGTTTTTACCAGACAGGAATACAAGAAAAATTTTAATCACAACTTTTCGCCTGCTATTTTCCTCATCTCATACTTTAGTTCAGGTCTGGTTTTTTTAAAATAGTTGCGCTCGATACCGGAAATACATAGTTTTGAAACAGTTGATCTTCTTAATGAAGGCTTGGTTGTTATAAATATTTAATACCTGATTTATAATATGATCAAAAAAACGGATGTTCAGGATATAAAATGGTGTCAGTGACAGTCGTAGTTCCAACTTATAAAGAGGCTGAAAATATTCCAGTCCTTGTAAAAAGGCTTTGTGCTGCATTTGCTTCGAGCCAGCATAATTGTTCAATAATAATTGTTGATGATAATTCCCGTGATGGTACGCAAAATATTGTAACGAATCTTTCGTCGGAGTATCCGGTTAAGTTGCATTTACGTGAAAAGGAGCGTGGGCTCTCTTCGGCTGTTTTAGCTGGCTTTGAACGTGCAGATGGTGAGATTTTTGTCTGTATGGACGCTGATCTCTCACATCCGCCTGAAAAGGTAATCGAAATGTGTGACATCATTAGTAGCGGGGAAGCTGACTTCGTTATAGGAAGCCGTAATGTTCCTGGCGGTTCAGCCGACAGTTTTAATTTTTATCGCCGGAGCAATGCCTTTCTCGCACGTATGCTGGCTTTTCCACTTGCCAGAATCAGTGATCCAATGGCCGGTTTTTTCGCCTTTCGGTCGCAACTATATACTACTGACCTGATTTCACAATTGAATCCGGTTGGTTGGAAGATATGTCTTGAAATACTTGTAAAAATGAACCCGGGGAAAGTGCGAGAAATTCCTATAATCTTTGAAGAGCGTCTGTACGGTTGCAGTAAATTATCTTTTAAGGAACAGATAAATTATCTTATTCATTTGAAACGGCTCTATTGTTACAAGTTTAAGGGAATAGCCCGCTTTGCTGTTTTTTCTCTTGTTGGTGCGTCTGGGATTGCTGTTGACCTGGGTGTTGTTTACGGGGGTGTTGAAATTGTCGGTGTACCTTTTAAATTTTCACGTATAGCGGGGATTGCGTCAGCTATGACGACAAATTACCTCTTAAACCGTTTTTTCACATTTGAAGAGCGTCCGGCGCGCGGTTTTTTTCTTGCCTATTTGGGATTTGTGATTGTATGTTCTCTGGGAGCCCTTCTTAACTGGCGCGTCTCTCTCTATTTTCATGATGTGATGTCGCTTCATTACATGCTTGCATCCTTAATCGGAATCATCGCTGGTACTTTAATCAATTTTTCGGGTAGTACTTTGTTGGTTTTTCGAAAGTAGAGCAGATAAATAATATTGGGAATCTCTAATAATTAGCTTTTTTAAAGGAACTTGCGAAAAATTCCTTTAAGCTAAAATTTTGCGCTGTCCTTAAAGCGCAAATATTTTAGCGCTTTTTCGAGCGTTGCGAGAAAAATTATCAATAAGCAGAAATATTTGCGCTATCCTTAAAAGCGAAAGATTTCTGCGTTTTTTCGAGCCCTGCGAGAAAAATTATCCTTAATAGGCACTTTAACAGTGTAACCTTCTGAAATTTAGAAATTTTTTTAAAAATTCTTTGGTAATTTTACGAAGTTCCCTAGTGTTTAACGGTATTATTATGAAAAATTATGATTACCCCCTGATTCTTGAAGGTGGAGGTTTGCGCTGTACTTTTACGGCCGGTATTCTTGAATATTTTCTTAAAAATTCAATTCAATTTTTAAATGTGTATGGTGTATCTGCCGGCGCCGGTGTTGCTGCAAGCTATATCTCCGGTCAACGGGGACGTAATTTTCGTGTGAATGTTCAGATGCCCTCTGACCCGCGTTTTGCCGGTTTTCGCAATTTTTTCAAAGAGGGCTCTTTTTTTGGAATGAATTTTCTGTATAATGAAATACCTAACAAAATTGATCCCTTCGATTATGAGACCTATTTCTCTACTCCTGTTTCTTTCACAGTAGTCGTTACTTCACTGGATACTGGTAAGCCGGTATATCTAACAAATAATAAAAATGATAAAAATTATGCAATGAAACTTTTGACAGCAAGTGGAAGCATTCCGCTGCTAGCCCCACCAATCGAAATAGATGGTTCCTGGTATTATGATGGTGGAGTCGGTGACTCTATTCCTTTAGATCAAGCGTTGGAAACATACGATAAAGCTGTTGTTATTCTGACCCGTAAGCGTGGTTACCGGAAAAAAGCACAAAAGATGAAGCCATACATTAAGTACAAATTCAGACACTTTCCAGAATTTGCTCAAGCTTTGATTTCGCGTAACGATAAGTACAATTCGCTTCTTGATAAAATTGATCTTCTTGAGAAACAGGGGCGAATTTTTGTTATCGCCCCAGAAAAGCCGGAACTGATCGTAGGGCGTATGGAGCGTAAATTTCTACGTCTTGAAGCCTTTTATAATTATGGTCATGAACTTATTTCCGAACGCTACTCAGACCTGCAAAACTTCCTTCAATCGTAATATGCAGCTTCTTCTGGTTTCCACTGATGAATAGCAGGATAATTACATCAGGTAACTTCGGAAATTTACAAGCTTTTAGAATGCAACCCTGTTGAAAATCCAATTATTAGAGATTGCCATCATTAAAAAAACTTTCGGGTAACACGGATATTTTTATATGCGTTATAACCCTGGTATTTTGTTTGCTATCACATTCATCATGGTGTATATTGGGTAACAGATATTAAAAGAGGGACTTTTTGAAACCATTATTTTACAAAGTCGCTTGCTCAAAACTCCTTTTTGATAATGGGGTAGCGGACAAACGACTCTAAGTAAAGAGATTTTCCGGAGTGCCCTGAAATAAAAGGAGAAACTGATGAGCAATACTGTTTGGTGGGCTTTTGACGAGGTCGAAAATTTTATGTATGAAGGTTTCAGAGCAATTGGTGTTCCCGAAGAGGAGGCCACTGTTTGTGCTGATGTTCTTATCACCGCAGATAAACGTGGTATAGATTCGCATGGAGTCGGCAGGTTTAAGCCGATATATCTTGATCGGATTTGGGCCGGAATTCAGGAGCCAGTTTCCAATGTTGAGGTAGTCAGTGAAACCGAAACAACAGCTGTAATTGACGGCCATAACGGCATGGGGCATTATATTGCAAAACGTGCCAATGAGATGGCAATTGAAAAAGCCAAACAGTCGGGTGTTGGCATCGTTGCTGTCAGAAACTCCACACACTACGGGGCGGCCTGCTACTATCCGCTGATGGCGGTAAAGGAGGGTTGTTTCGGATTGACTACGACAAATGCACGCCCTTCGATTGCACCAACATGGGGCGTCGAAAATATGCTTGGAACAAACCCCATGACATGGGCCTTCCCGACGGATGAAGACTTTCCTTTCGTACTCGATTGTGCAACATCAGTAACCCAGCGTGGAAAAATTGAGTATTATGGTCGCATGGATAAGGAGCTACCATCAGGTTGGGTTATCGGACTGGATGGTAAATATAGAACCGACACGAAACAGGTTCTTACCGACCTGACACAGGGAAAGGCTGCGCTTACACCGCTAGGTGGTCTTGGTGAGCTTACTGGCGGTTATAAAGGTTATGGTTATTCTATTGTAGTTGAAATTCTTTCCGCTGCATTGTCAGACGCTTCATTCCTGAAGTCGTTAAACGGATTTGATGAAAGTGGAAAGAAGATTCCGATTCTTCTGGGGCATTTTTTCATGGTAGTTGACATAAGCCGTTTTTTGCCGGTGGAACGTTTCAAGAAGATAACTGGAACCATGATGCGTGATCTTCGTTCATCACAAAAGGCTCCCGGATCTGACAGAATATTCACGCCCGGCGAAAAAGAGTACGAGGCCTGGGTTTACCGTAAGGACAAAGGCGTGCCTTTCAACGATGCGTTGATAAAGTCATTTACGGAAGTAAAGGAAAAACTGAATATTAATATAGAGTTACCGTTCTAAGTGCAATTCGACTGTTAAAGTAGAAACTGCTTTCTCCCCGCCTCTGGCGGGAGAAATATTACAGTTCGACTATTGAAGTAACAACTGCCTTCTCCCCGCCTCTGGCGGGGGAAATAGTGCAGTTTGACTATTGAAGTAACAACTGCTTTCTCCCCGCCTCTGGCGGGGAGAAAAATCACGATTCTAATTGATGAAACAATCTGTTTCGGAGGATGAATGAAGACTAAGACACCCCGAGTCTGTCTTATGCTAGAAAAGATGGACAATGGAGAGACCTTTCTTGATGCTGTGTGGAAGAGTACTATCCATGAAGCTGTTGAGTCGGGTATTAACCTTGTCGTTTTCGTTGGTCAATTCGTTGGTACTCCAAGCATTGAAGAGGTTGCTCAGTCATCAGTTTTCAAACTGGTGAACTCTTCTGTTTTTGACGGATTCGTAATTTGCGGTTCGGCATTTAACCAGATGGACAAGAATCTTCTTTCCGTTATCCGAACAGAACTGCCCTCCATTACCGGTGTGGTAACATCACATCCAATACCGGGACTCAGTTCGGTAATTGTTGACAATGAAAGCGGTTTGCGCGATATGATGCGTCACCTTATTGACGATCATGGATACCGGCGAATTGCCTTTATCAAGGGGCCGGCTAATAATGATGAAGCCGAATCCCGTTTTAGGGTCTGGCACGAAGAGGTAGAGCGTGCCGGGTTGCCAGAGAGCCTTCAACTTGTTGTGCAGGGACACTTCAATGCACGCAAGGCTCCCCAAGCTTATTCGGATCTATGTGCCCTACCTGGCAAGATGCCCCGGGCGGTAGTTGCCTGCACCGACAGTATGGCTCTTGATATTTATGAGCGCTTAATTGCTGACGGATATCGAGTGCCAGAAGATGTCGCAGTAACCGGTTTTGATAATATCGGACGCGGGCTTTACGTTTCATGTCCGCTTTCTACTGTGCACCAACCCATTGGCGAGACAGCAGCCAGGGCCGTACAGCAGCTTTTGCACGAGATTAAATTCGGCGATGGTGCGGTTGATATCGCGCTACCATCCACTGCTGTGTATCGCCGCAGCTGTGGTTGTCATCCGAATTCACTGGGCGGAACAAAAAGCGAAGATCCTCTTCCCAGTCTTGATGCCGACTCTACGACTATTGAATCAATTCTGCAGTCGCAGTCTGTCGGTTTGGATGATATCGTATCGATACGCAGGTCTATTTCGGGTATGCATCAGAAATACTGGAATGTGCTGGAGCTTCTTGAACTTTTTAACTCATTTGTAAGGGCTACCGCTGTAATAAAATCGGTTCAGGAATTATCGCCCATTTTACATCACTGGTTACCCCGTTTCGGAATTACTAAATTCTGTCTGGGGGTCTGTGCTTCAGAGTCTGGCGGCTTTACATCTTTCAGCGTGCAGCCGATCGAGAATAAGTTGCTGGTTAATCCACCGGATAAATTTCTGCTTATTGCTGCCAACCCAGTCCCCGAAGGTGCAGTCGAAGGTAAGACCGTATACTCAGCCGAAAAGCTTGCCCCTGGTGGCTGGTTCGAAAAGATCGACGGTACTCCATTCGTCTGTTTCCCTCTTACGGTTGGTGAAAACTGGTATGGCCTGGTTCTTCTTGAAATTTACGGCGATGACTCTATACTCTTTACCGGCATACAGAACCATCTCGCTACGATACTGGACCGAGAGTACAATCTTGAAAAGACTCTAAAGATGGCAATTGAAGAACAGACTCGAACTTATAGTGAGCATGAGAAGCTGAATGCTCTCTCCTCCCTGGTTCGCGGTATGGCACACGAAATGAATACCCCGTTAGGTAGTGGTATTACAAGCAGTTCCTATCTGTCAGAACAATCAAAGTTGTGCGTCGAGGAACTTGTTTCTGGTAAAATCAGCCGTCAAACACTGGAAGAACTTTTATTTGGCGTCAGCGATGCATCTGGAATAATTAGAAATAGTTTCAATCGTATCACTCAACTGGTGAACACCTTTAAAGAGATTGCAGTTACCGAATCGGTCAAGTCTCCACAGAGCTTTGATCTGGCTTCATTAATTCGCAGACATGTAGGTATGAAGTTTCGATATCTGGAAAATAATCGTATATCAACACATTATGACATGCCTGAAACGGTTGAGGTCTACTCATACTCAGACACCTTCTGTAAAATTATTGATCAGCTGTTGAATAATGTGGTGCAGGGCAACCTTGAAAGTCAGAAAGACTGCGTGGTGTCTATTTCATTGCAGCCAGATATAACAAATCCCGAATTTTTATTGCTTACAGTTGCTGATGATGGTGTGGGAATAGCTGATAAAGAGCTTCCGCATATTTTTGAGCCATTTTTCACAACCTGGCGTACCCGTGGCCATTGCGGTCTGGGACTGCACATCGTCTGGAATCTGGTTAAGCATCTGCTATTGGGAGACATTCATTGTAGATCCGAAATTGACGAGGGAACTTCTGTTGTAATTAAATTCCCTGTTTCTGTTGTTTAATAGAAAAAAGGTTGCTCAAAATAGTAGCATAGTTAGTCAGGGATTAGAGTATGAGATGTACAACCATCCTAAGTATTGGCTTCAAGTTCTTGAAACTTAAAATCCATTAACATAATGAGAGAAAACATGATGACAGATTTTATTAAATCGACACTATTATTACTGGTTTTACTTAACCCATTTTTGGTAATTATTTACCTTACTGATATTATGGCAAAACTGGATGGTGCAAAATTCCGTAATGTTCTGATCCGAGCCGGATTGATTGCGGTTGTTGTTTTCTGTAGCTTTGCAATATTGGGAACTGCCATATTCTCTCAGGTCTTTCAGGTCGAATTTGCTTCGTTTCAGGTTTTCGGGGGTGTTGTTTTCCTTCTTATTGGACTGCAGTTTGTTTTCAAAGGGCCAAATGCCATCGAGGTATTGCGGGGCGAGTCTGAACATATTGCAGGTGCTGTGGCAATGCCGGTGCTTATAGGCCCGGGTACAATAAGTGCCAGCGTTGTTATAGGAGAAAGGCATAATGTTCTTGTGGGATGCGCTGCTGTTATACTTGCTACTACACTTTGTATAATTACAATATTTGCATTAAAAAAACTGCATGACTATGTTCGCTACAGAAGAGAAGCTCTGATTCAGCGGTATATAGAAATTGCCGGACGTATCACCGCTCTCTTTGTGGGTTCTGTTGCGATTGAGATGATGTTCCAGGGGCTATTTACCTGGTTGAAAAAAATATCGTAGTTGACGATGGGCTATCACGAAGTGCTCTACAGGTTGAACATATTTTTGATTTTTGCAGATAGCTCCGGTAAGGAATAGGGTTTTTGAATAAAGTCAAGAATCCCACTCTCCATTACGCTCTGTATTCTTTCATCATGCTTGAAGCCTGATGAAAGAATAACTTTTACAGAGGGGTCAATCTCTTTCAGCTTTTCAAAGGTCTCTTTGCCCGACATTCCCGGCATAATCATATCCAGAATAATACCATTAATTTTATCACGGTTTTCAGTGTATAATTTTATCCCTTCATCACCGGTGTGTGCGGTAATAACCTGATAACCGCACTCCTCAAGCATTGCCTGCGATGTAGTCCTGAGAATCTCTTCATCGTCAATAACAAGTATAAGTCCGCTTCCTTTTTCTATGGTCATTTTCTTATGTTTTTTCGGGCGTGGTGCTGTTGAGGATCCAATTCGTGGAAATAAAATAGAAATTGTTGTTCCAGAATTTTCTTCCGAATAGACATGGATGGAACCCCTGTGTTTGCTTATTATGTTATAGACCATTGATAGTCCAAGACCACTGCCTTTGCCTTTGTCCTTGGTTGTGAAAAATGGGGTGAAGATCTTTTCCATATCACTTTTTTTTATCCCGACACCTGTATCCTGAATAGTAATTTTGATGAGTCCGTCTTCGAATTTCCCATCAGGATCATCTGTTTGTGTAAGGGTTATGGTGAGTGATCCGCCCCACTGGTCACCCTTTGGCCGCATTGTTGTCATCGCATGAGTTGCGTTTATGCAGAGGTTCAGAAATACCTGCTCAATCTGGTTATTATCGGCATTTATTAGGGCCGGAGTATCAAGATATGTTGTGCTGATGTTCACCGAGCGGTCAAAGGTGGTTTTAGCCATTTCGACTACTGTTTTAATGGATCTGTTTAAATCAATAGTTGTAAATACAAAATCCTGTTTATGCGATATGGTTAACAGCTGGCGCACGATACTTGCAGCCTGTTCTCCACTCTGCTCAATTAGTGAGATGTAGTTTAAAAGCAGATCTTTCTCTGTCTCCTCCTCGTTTAACAGACGATTCTTCAGCAACGATGCGGTTCCGATAATCCCACTCAAAACGTTGTTAAAGTCATGTGCCAGGCCACCGGCCAGAGTCCCGACGGCTTCCATTTTCTGTGATTGAATCAGTTGATTCTCATTCCTGATTTTCTCTGTCTCGTCCCGGAACACAAGAACGACACCCAGAAGTGAGCCGTCTTCACGAATAATCGGGGCGGCGCTGTCACTTATGCGATACTCTTTTCCGTCGCGGGATAAAAGGAGTGTGTCTGTCTCTAGTGTTTTTATTTTACGGTCTTTGATAACCTGAAGAACAGGGTTTTCAAGAGTCGTACGTTCGTTGACGTTTACAATTTTGAATATATCTTCCAGAGGAAGGCCTGTTGCGGAGTTGTTGTCCCAACCCGTCAGCTTTTCTGCAACAGGATTCATTCGTACCAATGTTCCATTATTATCGGTAACAACAACAGCATCACCTATAGAGTTCAGCGTAATACTCAGGTTCTCCTCGTTCTGCTTTATCAGGTTTTCATTCTTTTTCCTTTCAGAGATGTCCCTCATTATTGTCGAGAAGTAGTCGATTGATGCGTCATCCCTGGTATGGCATACAATTACCTGTGAGACGGGTATCTCTTTGCCCTCTCTACTCAAAATGGCCGACTCTCCGTGCCAGGTTCCATTACGTGATGCTTCAAAGTATCCCTCATGTTCAAGAAGATCCCGTGCCCACTCTGGATACAGTTGTGTAAGATTAATGGCGGAAAGTTCAGTATTAGGAAACAATTTTTTTAAAGAGCTGTTCATGTACAGGATCTTCTTTTCGTTTCGGTACATACAGATCATGTCACTGGTGTTTTCAAGAATTGCTACAAGTCGTTTTTGTTCTGTTATCTTCTGTAAAATGGCATCTCTCATGTTTTTGAACGAAATAGCAAGCACTCCCAACTCGTCATGTGTATGAATAGGTATTGTTTGGTTAAGTTTACCTGAGGCTACAGCAGTGGTTGATTTTATCAAATTATGTATGAATTTTATACCAGGGCGACTGAAGTAGACGGTGAGGCCAAAAGTGATAAGTAATACGGTTATTGCAACACCGAGAACAAGCAGAATAGTTTTAAGTATGAGAAACTTTTCGGTTATGTATCTAATATTCAGTGAAACATGACCAATAATCTGCTCCCCATTCATAAGTGCGGCTTGGTGTTGGTAAAAAAGGGCGTTATTTATATAGACTTTGTTCATTTCGATTGACGATGTGTCCGAGTCATAGGTTAAAAGATCATTAAGCTCATTATTAAAGGAATAGGTCTCTCCTTCAAGTGTTCCGCTACTTAGCCTCTGCTCTGAAAAGAAATTTACCTCTGTTTCTGTGAATTTCTTATAGAATTTGGTGTCGGCATCATCAATAGTATACTCGGCTACCAACAGGCCGATCGGATCAGTCAGATATAACAGTGGTATTCTTGTCTGTATTCCTAGTCTTCCCTTTCTTGTGAAAAATGAGACTTCACTGTTTCGTGGAAAAGGTTTTTTATAGCTATCAGAGAGGTACCGGGGAAGCGGCGTGAAGTCAATTGGTTCGTCACTAAAGAGTACTGCTAACATATCTTCTTTTTCTGATAAGTCAAGATAGGTGTCGCGGCCGGATTGAGATTTGATGTATAAACCGGAGGTTCTTCGTTCTTTATTTAAGGTGGTGTAATGCGCAAGAAGTCTTCTGTCATAGGTGTAGAGTCTCAGGTTTGTCAGCTTGCTAAGTTGAGCAAATTTTCTGAATTCATCTGAAACTGGCTTCAGTAACCCTGTGATATAAAGTCGCGAACTAATAATTTCAGGATTATGTGCGTAATTGATCAGGGAGTTTTCAAACAGGCTTTCATTTGCGAGCAACTCTTCTGTTGCTCGTGAATAGTAGTCCTTTTTGTGGTTTAAGTCACGAGCTATGAACATGCCTGCTTTAAGGATCTTTCCCCGGGAATCCTTATGAATTCTTTGAATAGTGATTAAAAGGAAAGCGGACGAAAGTGTAACAACAGAAAGAACAACAACAAGAGAGCAGAGAAGAAAAATCTTGGTCTGAATAGAGAGAGCTTGAGGGAAAAAACGAATGATCGCCCGTTTAATAACTCTTTTCCTCCCCTTATTGAATGGGGCTATAAGGTTTAAGAATTCTTTTTTAATCATAACCACAACCGGATCGGGAATCGGTACCTTCTGTTGGTGCTGAAAAATAGTTCTGTCTCAAAGTGGCTGCTTTCTGCTGTGTTTGGTTGTGAATTTTATTTGAAATGTTTTTTACCCTGCCTGATGTTAAAAGAGAAGATTCTATTCTAATTAACCCGACACCCGGCCTGAGAGTATAACCTTTTTTAAATAGGCGAAGAGCCTCGAGTCCCAGAAAAGTCTGTGAGTAGATGGTGTTGCTCATTGTTGCATCGATATAACCACTGCCAATTGCCTTTATGACGGATGGCGCCTGTCCGAAGGTTACACAGTGGATACGACTGTTTTTCTGTC
This sequence comes from Spirochaetota bacterium, assembly GCA_027858855.1. Taxonomy (GTDB): domain Bacteria; phylum Spirochaetota; class UBA4802; order UBA4802; family JAFGJZ01; genus JAFGRW01. The sequence continues at coordinate 58,716 of JAQIBV010000030.1, forward strand.
GGCTTAGCAGGTTCGATACTACTTCTGATCCGGAGGATGTCGTCGCGATGATGCCGTCAATACTGCTGCCGTATCGGTTCATGAAAGATTCAATTTCCTGTTCAGCTATTCTGTGCTCATCTGTTTGGCTGATTATTTTCTCCAGTGTTATTGCAGGGTGATTCTTCAGATAATTAACTGTTGTTTCAAGATATTCATGTGTAGAGTAGTCATTGATTGCTCCGGTTATTAGTAAAAGGGATCCTCGCCGGTCCATGCGGTTAACAAGATATTTCAGTGCGGTTGTTACTCTTTCATCCGGTATGTCGGTAATATGCAACCGTGCATTAATTCTGTTTTTCTCTCCGCCACCAATAATAACTACAGGTGTATTCTGTGAATTGAGCATGTCTAATGTTTCCGAAAGAGCAGGAGTTGAATTTCGGTAGATTACAAATCCATCGTATCCGGCATGAGCAAAGCCGGTTACCAGAGATTCTGTCACTCTGAAATCATAATTTGCAGCAGCACGGTATGTTACCTGGATTCCTGTACGTATTTTGAAATCAAGAGCTGCTTTTTGTGCCTCGACAAAGGGGGGGCGCATCAATCCGATAACAGCGAATCTGCAGTTGCTAGTTTTATGGATGTCACCGTAAATTATCTGATCCGGGGTTACTGTACCGGGAATAAAAAACAATAGCGCAGGTAACAACAACAGATACAGGTGGTTAAGGCGCATTGCTCCTCCGCCGATGAAAATGGATATTTCGGTATCTCAAATATAGTCAGATAAGCCGGAAGGGGCAACAAATATTTCAGTTGTGTGGGTTTAAATCAAAATGCCGTTTCTATCCAGCCCCCACCGAGCACAGCACCGGCTTCATCGTACAGTACGGCAGCCTGTCCGGGGGAAATCTGCATGGTAGCTTCATTAAAAGTAAGTCTAAGCCTGCCGTCTGCCATTAATTCGGCCACAGCATCAACTGGTGGTTGTGTAGAGCGTATCTTTGCCTTTACAGGTATTGTATTAAATTCGGTTGACTTCATGAAGTTCACATTAGAGGCAATCAGTCCTTTCTTAAAGAGATCCTGCTTCGGGCCGGTTACGATGCGGTTTTCTGAAGCAATAATATCGGTTACGTAGAGAGGCTCTGTGTGAGATATTCCAAGCCCGCGGCGCTGACCTATGGTGTAGCGGTGAATTCCACAATGCTCTTTCAAAACTTTACCGTCGGATGTGGTTATCTGTCCCGTGCGAATGTCTGGAACTTGCGATTCGATAAATGAGCGATAATCATTGTCCGGGATAAAACAGATCTCCTGGCTATCCTTTGACTGTGCTGCCGGAAGGTTCCGCTCAATTGCAATTGCACGGATCTCATCTTTCGAGTAAGCAGCCAGTGGAAAGCGGATGTGGGCAAGCTGATCCTGGGTCAGGTCAAAAAGGAAGTATGACTGGTCACGAACCGGGTCGTCGGCCCGTGAAAGATAAAGCCGAGGACTGTTATGATGTATTGCTGCATAGTGGCCGGTTGCAATAGTCTCGAATCCGGCATTCAGTGAGTGTTCAAGAATCAAACCGAATTTTATATGTCTGTTGCATCGTATACAGGGGCTTGGTGTCAGACCGTTCATATAGTTCTGAATAAAGGGCATGATGATTTGTTTGTGAAACTCTTCGCGCAGATCCAGCACAAAGTGGGGAATCGAGAGGTACTCGGCACATCGCTTTGCATTCTCTACAGCCGAGTCACCCCCGTCGTACATAAGGGCGGTGAAACCTGTTACATCATACCCTTCAGATTGCAGCAGTGCGGCACAGACTGTCGAGTCAACGCCTCCACTCATGGCAACAGCAATTTTCATTGTATAGGCCCCTTGTTTACAGTTTTAAACTTTTATCTGCTATGTTCCAAAGAGTTAAAAACTGTGTCAATACGGTTATGGAAAAATGGGTATCTTTTTTTTGTGCTTACCCCAGTTACCAGAACTATCTGATCTTTGTCCCGATATGCGTAAATTTTTGCTATGTTACCGGCTTTATCTCGGCCAATCTTCCAGATATAGAGAGTCTCTCCGCGGTTTGCCCAGCCAAGCTGAATAACTTTGAATCCCGACTGCTGTAACCAGAGGTCGACTGCTTCCGATTCGGAAGTAGTCGCTATTGTACCGACGCTCAAACGGGTATTGTCCAGGCTGTTTTCGTATCGGATAGACAAACCCCGGGGAATAGGGTGAGTTCCAAAGGGCTTCCAGCCTTCTGGTATGTAGTAGCTCAAGCCTAACTCTTCAGAGACAACTTTTTTGTTTTCGGTAAAGGTTGTCGAGTCGTTAGAACTCTTTTCCCATACTTTTACACGGTATAACTGCTTGATTTTCTGCATCAGTCGCTGATCAATCTCTGCATAGTTATGCTCATTGATTGTCCAGCCGTTTATCTTTGTCGAGAATTCACCATTAAGTTTTTTCCGGATGGCATAAAGTTCCGCCGTTTCCCCAGGAAGGTTGACCGTGATACCCTTGGCTCTGTAATAGTTATTTAATTTCACGAAGCGCACAATATCATATGTGATAGCATTCTTTAAAAACTTTTTAGCTTCCCGTTCATCATCAATTTTATTATTGCTGACTGGCACAAGTGGAATGATAGAACCTGATTCAAGACTATCCTTAACATCTTTGGTTATGAGTCCTTTTTGCAGCTTTTCGTCGATACTGCTGTAGGTGCGTATGTAGAGGGCCAGATAATCTTTTGCATGGTTCAGATCTTTGTAATAGCGGTAATAGTTTTTTATGATTTCTGACAGAAGTGATAACTCAGAGGTGGCATTGTTGTCACTATCATTATTTCTGCTAAGCTGGTCTTTACGCTCATCAGCCCTGATCTTTTTTTGTGCCAGACCTGCCAGGTGAGGGGCTGTGGTTAGTGCGCTTTTGGCTTTCTCTTTAAGCTCGTTGCGTCGTTGAAGGGCATTTTTAACCTTTTTGGCCGAGAGCGCATCCCGGTATTCCGGTAATAGTGTTATGCTGTGACCAAGATATTTTATGTGGTTGGGGTAGGTATCACAGTTCTGCAGAAAAACTGTCCCTTCGCTTTTATCCTTTGTCAGCAGTTCTTCAAAAAAACCGAGGTATGCCTGTACAGCATCAAAACGGTGCTGAATATTCCTGTTTATAATATCCGTGTCGTTACTTCTTAAACTGTGATGAAGCTTTATGTAGTTTGCAGTCCGGTCGATATATCTGTTTACAAAGTCAGTCTCTTCCCAGGAGAGCTTGTATTTTGTGATCATCGATAGCCCTGATGTACGCATCTTTTCTACGGTCTCTTCAACTGGTGCTGTGGCTGCTATGTGGGTTCTGCGTTCACGGTTAAGGGCCTGGGTTATTATCCTTGTTCTCTTTGTCTCCTCTTCTGTGATTGCTAAAGGGAAAAGATGTCGCTCAAGGGCAATTGGCGAATGGATGAAAAGCAGAGCCTGGTTTATAGAAATTGTTGAATCATTTATTTGTATAGTTCGGATGCGTGTGCATTCTAAATCAATAGCATACCAGATGTCACGCCATGCTGGTGTTTCTGTTAAGAAAGTTTTTTGGGGCAAAAGAAGGGATACCGTTTTTTCTGATTCAAGACTCGTTCGAGTCTCCTGTCGCAGTAAAGAGATTAAAGAGGCTTTCGATTTTTCTTTACCAACGACCTCTTTTCTGAACTTCGAAAAGGTTATGGCTTTGACCTCTGCATAAATTTCAGGCTGTTTTTGTAGCAGTGTACTTAGAATCAGTTCGTAATTTAAACTTTTGGCAAGCCGTGGTTGAACAGTCTTGTCGCTAATAAGCTTTTTTTCTTTATTGGTAAGGGTAGGGAAGAAATGGCTGATTTGCTGTGAAACCGACTCTTCAAAGATACCTGATGCTTGTGCAATTGCAGCAGGATCATGAAGAAGTTTAAGAGATAATCGTAAAAACTCGGAGGCAAAGATGGAGTCAAAACTGCTGTCAAATGCAGACTTGATTCGGCTTTTATCCATCATAAGTTTAACCGTGCCTGGCTCTTCGTTCATGTCGGTAAAAAATGAGTTGCTTGAGCGAAGGTCGTATTCAACGGCTTCTGCTATTATCGGATAGAAGCTTTTTGACTCTATTTTGCTCTTCTGTTGGCTCAGATCGGTAACTCTCTTTTGCCACCAGGAAGCTCGTTCATTGGCCTTAAGAGGTGAAATAACTGTAATAAGAGTTATAAAGAGGATCAGGTGTCTGATTTTCATGGTACGCTCCTGTGTCTGCAACCGGGTCTGGTATAGGGCTTTTGGATAAGAAGCCTCTATATGAATGTCGGATAGTTCTGTGAATTGGTGAAGAGAATAAGGCATAAGTATAATCTGTTTGACAGATGACGAATAAATGAGTCTGATAACGGGATAAATTTAAGAATCAGAGGAGTAATAACGTGCGTGCAGCAATTTTTATTGACGGAGCATACTTTCTAAATTTTTACAAAAAATACGATGCGGTTCCCAAATACGAAGATCTTGTTGATTATTTTTTAAAACCGCTTCGAAAAACAGCTCAGCTTGACCTTTTACGCTGTTATTTCTATTATTGTGCGCCCTGGATGTCTGTCGATCCAAGTGATAGCGAAAAAAGACGTATGGAAGAGCATGATATCTTCATGGAGGAGATAGACAAGCTGGAACGCTGGTCAGTGCGTTTGGGAAAATTGCGTCGCCGCTGGGATGGTCATAAGGAGCTTTTTGAGCAGAAACGGGTGGATGTCCTTCTGTCTGTGGATATGGTACGCCATTCAGCTGCTGGACATATACAGCATGCAATTGTCGTTGCCGGTGACAGTGATTTTATTCCAGCCGTCGAGGCCACTAAAGAGTCGGGCGCTACCGTAACACTCTGGTATGGTGATGAAAATACCGTTCATAAGGATCTGGTCAGTCTTGCTGATTGTGTGAATCAGATGAACATAAAGAAGATCCCGAGGCAGAAGATAAAGGCTTCTAAAAAAATGGAAAAGCAGCGCGAAATGCTTAAACAAAAACAGCAGGAAGCGCCAGTAGTTCCGGTTGTCGCACCTGTAAGAAAGAATACCGGAAATAAACGCAGCTATTCAAAACGACGCAGAAGTCCTAACAGTTCGAACAGTTCTAATATAAACAATTCAAATAGTTAATCTTTATTTTCTGGAAATTGTTTTAAGAATTCAATCAGGACTTCGTTGAAAGGTCTGGTTTTACCCTCATTTACAAATTTTCTATAAAGCGTTTTCATGTGCTCGCAAACGGCTTCCCTGTCTGAAACTCGGGGGAGCCGGTTTACAAATAGAGTCTCGATAAAATCCTCTCCGTAACTTTTTTCGAACCCCGGAAAAAGACTTCGCATAACAAATAGCGCAGCAGGAATGCAGTTAGTGCTGTGTTGTTTAACGTAAAGCACGCTTTCTGTAATAAGGCGGGCTCTCTCTTCCAGGAATAGTTTCATCTCGATAACCGACTCGTCATCCTGGCGTGAAACAGCCAGTTGATTGATGCGCGGAATGAGCGCGTATGCCGCCCATGTTACAACCATGACATGCAGGCTGGGCAGGCAGTTTAGATGCGGATCGGTTTTGTGAATAAGCGCAAAGGTGAGATCACCTTTAACCGGGGGAGGGCGATCCGTTGTCGATTGAATGACACGGTACACAGATGACGCCGAGAGGTAGAGCGCTTTAAGTTCAGATAAAGAGTCAGCTATCAGACGCGAGGCCTCTCTTCCGAATGCGCGATACATCCAGGTGAGCGTAAAAACCCAGAGGTGGATGAAGCGAATGTAGACAGAGACCCACTCCGGTGCGAAGGGAATTGATCTGTCGGTCGGATGGTCGATTCGCACATAGGGTTGCCGTTTTTTTTTCGGTCGTAATGATGACTGTATATAGAAGAAATCCCGAATAATTACTCCGACAGTTGGAATTGCTGCTCGGCATATTCGCGGAGAACTTATAATCATCAGAATCGTATGTAGCGCATTGGTTGAGTGAAATGAGGGCAGTTTTTTTTTCATCAGGCTGTCTCTTTAGTTCGTTAGTGGCGGTTTATCAATCAGGTGAGCCGGCGTTAAACTGCTCAGTAAGAGGGTCGTGAATTTCTGTCTTATCCAGAATGGGGATGTCTCCCTCTACGTTTTGCACAAACCAGTTCATTTTGACTATGTGCGAGCGTGAACCGCTTTCCCCATCAGGAATACGGATAATACCATCCCGGTCAAAAACAGGCCCTTCGAATATTGAAAATTCGTCCTGAATAATCATTTTACGCATGAACTCAATAAATTTCTGGTTTTCGCGTGAAACAAGTGTCGTTGAGTAAAAGATGTCAACAAGCCCCGAGTTTATGCCCCACCAGAAGTTTACCGGGCGTGAATCGGTTTTGCCACCTTCAAAAAACAGTTTCCAGGTATCATTGAGAATATTCGTAATTATTTTTTCGTAAAAGACTCCCCAGTGCCAAATTGGTATTGCATAGTGCTTAAACGGTTCGTACTGCCCAGTGGCTTCATCTTTTTTTGTCGAAAACAGACCATAGGCCTTTTTCTTGCTTTTCAGTATTGGAAGATCATCCTGGCTGATCAGGTCAACACCCATTTCGGATAACTCCTGGGCTCCCTGAAAAGAGAGTGACTCGTTTTCCCAGCGGTACATCCAGCGGACATAAACCTTCGCTCGTGGATTAACCATGGCGGCCCCCATTGCAAAGGCGTTTATGCTGCTGATTACCTCTGGTATCGGATACGAGGCAACGTAACCTATTTTGTCGCTTTTGGTTAATGAACCTGCAAGGATACCCATTAAAAAACGGACTTCATGAATTCGACCGAAGAAGGAGCGGACATTTTTAGATGAATCCTCACCCGAACAGTTGAAAAACTTGATCTTCGGGTACTCAATTGCAGCCTTAAGTGTTGCGTTTTTGAAAGTGGGTGATGTTGTGAAGATGACATCCAGTTTTTTATCAGCCAGCTTGCAGATATAGTCATAGGCGGTTTCGTCTTGCGGAACATCATCTATGAGTACTGTTTCGACCTTTGAGCCAAGCATGCTGATAATATGCTGCCGTCCCTGCTCCTGAGAGTTGGTCCATCCGGAGGTCTCGGCTGATTTTGCGTATATGAAGCCGATTTTGAGTTTCTTGTTTGTCATGCGCTTGGCAATTTGATTGATGACATTCGAGCAGCCTTGTCTTGCCGGTTCGGTTATCTCGTTAACCTCGTTGCTGTTAAGCGTTTCAAATTCTGGAAATAGCTTTTTTATAAGAACTCGATGTTTGCTTTCGGTAATCTCGTCAGGAATGCCATACAGGTCAAGAAACTGTAAAAGGGCATCGGCTGTCGTAATATCTATCCGATCTCCGTCAAGATCATGGAAAATTCTGGAGAAGGGCATGTAGATGTTCGAAAAAAAACTCTGATATTTATTAACATTGATAAGTAGTTTTGGTTTGTATTTTGAAAGGTGCTCAAGAAGTCGGGGAAATCGTCCCGGCCGTGAGAACCAGATTGTGAATATATGGGTAATTTTGTTGAACTCAAGAAATTCGTAATAGATGGTGTTAGTCATGTCAGAGGGGTCACGCTTGGGTATGATCCTGCGGACTTCTGCGTTGATTGAATAGGCTTTGTTGAACTTCAGTACTGAAACCCGTTTGTTACCTTCACGGACGTAGAACCAGTTTAAATATTCATACACCGAGATGCTATCGCGTATGCCTTCCGCCAGATGCGATTCGAAGAGTGTCATCCATTTTCCGGCAAATTCAGTATTCAGCTCCTGAATGGGGTAAAAATTCCGTGAAAAAGCTGTAGCCCTTGAATGCGAGGATGTCCCGATTATCTTTTTCAATGGAATTTCGAAGGTGCCGATATTATTTTCAGAAACAATGTCGGTATGATTTATAAGCCCGTCAAGTGCGGGCAGGTAGCCCGAGCCCCCGTCGGAGACCCGCTTCATGAAATTTGTCTTCGCTGATTTTACTGCCGAACGGTATATTTCTACTGTTGTTTCGTTATACATATTTGGTACTCCTGATAACCGAAAGTAAGAACTGTACGGTCGGTAACGGACGATATATCTGTTACCATTTGAATTGCAGGTATTGATCAGGTTGTCAACACTTTTCAAAAAGATTAGGAAGAAGTTGCGTTGGCTCAGTTTGGACCGATCAGATAACCGGTTAAACAACCGGTTGTATCGGTCAATATGCTTTTTTTTTAGCAGGTATTATGAAGTTTTTGATTATCTGCTAATATACTATTTTTTTTTATTTACAAATAACAGTAATGAAACGATTTAGACCCTGTTGCACGTATCTCGCCGGAATGACCTCCTGATTATCCCCGTTAGAATACGTTACTGATTTCTATAAAATATTTTTTAAAGAGCTTATTGCTTTTGGTCAAATGCTTGAATTATGGAAATAAACATAAATGAAGAAGTGTAAAAGGAAATTATGAAAAAGATTAAAAATGTTGCGATTATTGCTCATGTTGACCATGGGAAAACCACCCTCATTGATGCTCTGTTGCGGCAGTCAGGCCTGTACCGAGATAACCAGACAATTGATGAACGTGTTATGGATTCAAACGATATAGAGAAGGAACGTGGTATTACGATATTTTCGAAAAATGCCTCGATTCCTTATAAAGATATAAAGATAAACATAGTCGATACTCCAGGGCACGCCGACTTCGGGGGAGAGGTTCAACGGATTATAAAGATGGTCGATTCTGTTCTTCTGGTTGTGGATGCTTTTGAAGGCCCCATGCCTCAGACCAGATATGTTCTGAAGAAGGCGCTCTCTGAAGGGCACTGCCCGATAGTTGTTATTAACAAGATAGACCGTCCCGATGCGCAACCTGAAACTGTTGTTGATAAGGTTTTTGACCTATTTGTCGAACTGCAGGCTGCCGATAACCAGCTTGACTTCCCGGTTATATTCGCCTCTGCGAAAGATGGTGTTGCTCACAAGGCCCTGTATGATGAGGGCAATGACATGGTTCCGCTTTTTAATGCCATAGTAGAGCATGTTAAAGAGCCAGAGGGGGATGAGTCATTACCGTTTCAGTTTCTGGTATCGGCTATTGATTATGATAATTATATCGGACGTTTGTGTACCGGTAAAATAGCTAACGGAGTTTTACGTGCGGGTGATGATGTTTGTCACATCGGTGCAGATGATGTTCAGAAGCGTTTCAGGGTAACCAAGCTTCTTGCGTATCAGGGATTGCAGCGTGTAGAGGTTGCGGAGGCCTTTGCCGGTGATGTAGTTACAATTGCTGGAATTGATGAGATATCGCTTGGCGATACTCTTTGTGATATTGAGAATCCCATTAAGCTCGAGTCTATTTCGATTGATGAGCCGACTATAGCGATGACCTTTTCAGTAAATGATTCGCCTTTTATGGGGCGCGAGGGCGACTTTGTCAGCTCACGCCACCTGACCGAACGGTTGAACAAAGAGCTGAAGAACAATGTGAGTATGCGTGTAGAGAAGTCCCATCAGAAGGACTCATACGTGGTGAAAGGGCGTGGAGAACTGCAACTTTCCATATTGATCGAGAATATGCGGCGTGAAGGGTATGAGTTCCAGGTTTCGCGGCCACAGGTTATTATGCAGGAAGTTGATGGAAAAAAATGCGAGCCGATTGAGCATGCTGTTATCGATGTTGCCGATGAGTTTACAGGTGTTGTGATTGAGAAGATGGGCTTGAGAAAGGCCGAGTTGATGGGAATGAACCAGGGAATTGATGGTTACAGTCGTCTTGAATTCAAGGTGCCTGCTCGTGGTCTTATCGGTTTTCGAAATGAATTTTTAACAGAAACCAAGGGCACCGGAATTTTAAATCATTCGTTTCACAGCTATGAACCATTTAAGGGCGCGCTTGCTTCCAGAAGCCGTGGTGTTCTGGTTGCAATGGAGGCCGGTATTTCGGCAGCCTATGCCATCTTCAACCTTCAAGATCGAGGGATCTTTTTTATCGATCCGGGTACGGAGGTTTATGAGGGAATGATAGTTGGAGAGCATAACCGTGATAGTGACTTAGTAGTTAATATCTGTAAAACAAAGAAGTTAACAAACATGCGAGCCTCTGGTTCTGACGAGAATGTGCGCATTGCCCCTGCAAGGAAATTTTCGCTAGAGCAGGCGCTCGAATACATTCAGGATGATGAATTGCTTGAAATAACACCACAAAATGTGCGTCTTCGCAAAAAAATTCTTAACGAAAGTAACCGCCGTAAAGCGGCAAAGTAGCTATAAACATCCATATTAACCATTTTCATACAAAACAGGTAGCGGTAACGCTACCTGTTTTGTATGAAAAGCCTGAAAACCTCATATACCGATTCTAACTTCAAACTCAAAAGATACATACATAAACGTTAATTCTATTGACTAATAAATGCGATAACAGAATAATTATCAGAATGGTTTTCCTTCCCCGCCTCTGGCGGGGAAGGAAAACCATTGATTTCTGAATACATATGCAGAAATCAATGATTTAGTTTTTCGGGGCAACCCGAAAGAATTGGGAGTTCTAATGTTGAAAAATATTAAGCCATTTATATATCTGCTGGTTCTGTGTGGGATAGTTTTATCTCTTCTTTCATGTAACAGGAAGAGTGATCCCAAAACACTTAAGATTGGTCTTTCTATGGATACACTCAAAGAAGAGAGGTGGCAGAAGGACCGTGATATATTTATGGCCACAGTCAAATCAATGGGTGGTGAAATTATTGTACAGGCAGCTCAGGGTGATGATGCAACCCAGATTTCACAGTGTGAGAACCTGATTACACAGGGTGTCGATGTCCTTGTGATCATTCCTCATAACGGCGAAGCCATGGCTCTCGCGGTGAAAAAGGCGCATGAAGCCGGTATTCCGGTTCTTGCCTATGATAGGCTTATTATGAACTGTGATCTTGATATTTATATCTCATTTGATAATGTAAAAGTGGGCGAATTGCAGGCAACTGAAATAGTCAAGCTGGTGCCGGAAGGAAACTATGTCTACATCGGGGGGGCTCCTACTGATAATAATGCGCTCTTGTTCAGGCAGGGCGCAATGAATATTCTTCAGCCGCTTATTAAAAGGGGTGATATTAATCTTGTATTTGATCAGTTTTCGGATGATTGGTCTGCATCTGTGGCTCAGAAACACATGGAAAACGCACTTACAAAGAATGATAACAACATTGATGCTGTTATTGCAGCAAATGATGCCACTGCCGGTGGCGCTGTTCAGGCTCTTTCCGAACAGGGGCTTGTCGGTAAGGTTCCTATTTCCGGGCAGGATGCCGACATTGCTGGTTGTATGCGGATCGTAGAGGGAACACAGTCAATGACGGTGTACAAATCCATTTCTGCCATTGCAACAGAGTCTGCAAAGGTTGCCATGATAATGGCAGAAGGCCGGGTAGTTTTAACAAACAACACCGTTAATAATAATAAAATAGATGTTCCTTCGCTTCTTTTGACCCCTGTTGCTGTAACAAAAGATAATATGAAAGAAATTGTAATTAAGGACGGTTATCATAAGCTTGAAGATGTCTATAAAAATGTACCGAAGAACCAGTGGCAGAACTGATGCATAAAGATAATGGCGGAGAAGCGTGTATATTGAGAAGTTTTTCCAAAGCAGGGAAGTTTTTTGATATGATAGGGCAGAATAGACAGACCTATTCGCAAAAAGCGATAAACCTTGCCTGCAGACCGGGTGTAATACGAGGAGGAGATGCCAATGAATAGTGCAGTTTCCACGGAGAACAAGCCGTTAAATAGTAAAAAAAACTCTTTCAGCTTTAACATCCGGGACTACACTTTGATTCTCGCTCTTGTTGTCATATGGGCTTTTTTTGCAATATTGACAGATGGTGTGTTTATGACTTCACGTAACCTTTCGAATCTGGTGCGTGCCATGGCCGCAATTTCTGCTTTGGCGCTAGGAACATTTCTGATAATTGTTTCTGGGCATATTGATCTTTCTTCCGGTTCTGTTTGCGGCTTTACCGGCGCAATAGCCGCGATTCTTAATGTCTGGTTCGAGTGGGATACTACGGTAAGTATCGGAGCAGCTCTCGGGTTGGGAATTGTGATCGGCTTATCTCAGGGATACCTGATTGCATATCGCAAGGTTCCGGCTTTCATTGTTACTCTTGGTGGTTTGATGATATATCGTGGTCTTCTTATCGGTGTTACCAAGGGTATTACCGTTGCACCATTAAGTCCAAATTTTACAGCTATAGGACAAAGATATGTGCCCGTCTTGTGGGGGTGGGGAGGGGCCGCTGTTGTTGTTCTTGTTATATGGATTCTGGAGATGCGTAAACGCAGGAGTCATATGAAATATGGTTTTTCCGCCAAATCAACGGATAGGACGATTGCAAAATCTCTGCTTTTTACCGCTGTAATCCTCACTTTTGTGGCAGTCATGAATGATTACAGAGGAATACCAATCCCGGTTTTTATTATTCTAACTATAGTTTTTGCTTTGATTTTTCTTGTTTCGCGCACTCAGTTTGGCCGTTATGTTTTTGCCCTTGGCGGCAATGTAGATGCGGCTCGCCTTTCGGGTATTAATGTCGAGCTTAATACAATGGTGTTGTTTGTGTTGGGGGGCTTTCTTGCCAGTGTGGGTGGAATAATTCTGACTTCACGTCTGAATGCTGCAACAACGAGTGCCGGTGATATGTATGCGTTTGACGCGATTGCCGCCTGTTTTATTGGTGGAACATCTATCAAGGGGGGAGCCGGTACGGTTCTAGGTGTTCTTGTAGGGGCTCTTGTTCTGGCCTCGCTGGATAATGGAATGAGCCTTCTGAACACAAATGCGTTCTGGCAATATGTTGTAAAGGGCGTTATTCTTGTAGCAGCCGTCTGGTTTGATATCAGTACAAGAACAAAAAAAGTCTGATGAAAATTCACAACTAAAACTGAAGACCAACAAATCTGAAGAGCTTCAAATCTTAATCTATATGCCCCCAACCCCCAAAGGGGGCTTTTTATTCATTTTCTTAATAATGCAGTTAGTATTTTATTAATTACCGTACTGTTTTTACTCATGACTTCCTCAACTGAAAAACTAAGAGTTGTAATTCCAATATTTTCTAGAAATTTATCCAGATAATTATCATAATCTACCCGTTTTTTATGAATATCTCCATCAATTTCAATAGTGAACTTCGAAAAATTACCAAAGAATTTTGAAAAAAATTTCTAAATTTCGGAAGGTATCAACTTTTAAGTGCCTATTTTAAAAATACTGTTTTGTGCAATAACTATTTAAAGTCCCCCTTTGGGGGATTTAGGGGGCTTAATCCAAAATTAATAAAAGTTCTTCTGTTTAAAGTAAATATTCGATTTTTGTTTGCGGAAGTTCTGCGGTGATATCTGCTCTTTGCATTTAAACATTCGGGAAAAATATAGAGGGTCGTTAAAACCCAGAGTTCCGGCTATTTCGTCAATTTTCAGATTAGTTTTAAGCAGCAGCTCTTTGGCCTTTTCTATTTTTAGTCGGATGAAATACTGTTTGGGAGAGGCACCAGTTTTGTCTTTAAACTCTTTTCGAAAAACATGGTATTTCATGCCGACCTTTTCTGCAAGAGCATTAAAGTCTATACACTCCTTCTCTAGCGATTGGCGCATGATTTTCTTAGTATTGTAAATCGGATCATAAATAGAGAGAATATTTAGCTCTTCTGATGACGTTGCCTGGTTTCGTAGCTCGTTTATACTGCGGCTCTTATGATCTGTCACCTCAACGAATCCCTCTTCTGTTAAAAAAAAGAATTTGTCTCCGATTATCTGAGACTCTTCCAGGTTTTCCGGAATATAGACAATTCCGTCACCATTTCTCTTTTTTTCGTAGATTATCTGTTCAAGAACTTCGAACTGAAACAGTGTAAGGTATCGAGAAACTTTGTAAAAAATTGATACTTTTGAGTTGAGTAGGATGATGCTGATTAGATCAATAATGGTACGTTCGTTCAGGTTGTAATCACAGATAGGGGCACTCAGATCAATATCGATTTCGAACCTTTCTAGCAAGAGGTGAATGTCCCGAAGAAGAGCCTTGCGTCTTATGAGCCCGTAGCGTGAGTAGTGTTTGCCACCCTTGAGAGCTATGTTGTCAAATCCACTCAGGTTCATGAAGAGCGACTTGTTCTGCCATGCAATGCCGATTTGATTGCCGATGTGGTTGCTGATTACCCGCTCTCCTCGAAAGAAGACCTCTCCGCTGTCGCGTTTTTCCTGATCGGCCAGTACGCCTACAAAGAGTCTTGAACGTGAGTCATTATCCGATACAACACAGCAGATTTCGTTAGAGTGCACCACAAGGCTTGACTGATTAAAGCAGAGTGCATTGTCAACATACTTTGAAAGATTTTTTATTTTCAACAAGATCATTAAGAAATCCTTGAAATGGAATTTGGTTTTCAAGAACTTTTATCAGGATGCTTCTGGAAAATCTCATTCCTCATAAAACAGGGTTTTCCAAGCAAGGTCATAGTAAGATAGTAGTTTTGAGAATTCCCAATAAATCAGTGTTCTTGTTTGTGGGCGTAATACCATATCGTTACAGAGGAATTTATTTTGTCCATACATTTGTTGTTTTGAGAGATTTTAGAATAGGGAACTTCGAAAAATTACCATGTTTGAGAAGGTAACATCGTTTGAGTGCATATTAATGATAATTTTTCTCGCAAAGCTTGAAAAAGCGTAAAATATTTGCGCTTTTTCAGATTCGTTTCGTTATCATAGCTTCTCGGATCTGTAGTAGGCGATTATCAGCAAAACAGCCAGAAACGGCAGTAGATATAGCCCACGTGAAAGGCCCAGATGTTCACTCAGTGTGCCGGCAAGAAAGGGCAGCAGGGATGCGCCGAAGTTTGTGCTTGCAAAAAGTGTGCCGGTTGCCAGGTCGATCTCGCCGGTATGGCGACGGATGACACTGTTCTGTAAAATGGGAAAGAGTCCTGAAAGTGTCAGACCGGTCAGGGGAATAAAAATATAGTGTCCATAAAAGCTTATGGGATAAATAAATGCAGGTACGATTGTTAAAAGAGTCGCTATCGAAAGAATTGCGAAGAGCTTATCTTGGCGAATATGGTGAGACAGAACAGCAGATATTAACCTTCCACCTGTAAAAAGGGCAAAGAAGAAAACCATAACCGACGAGACGTGCTCTTTATCCTTGCCAAGAAAGATTTCCAGAAAAGTAGGCGCCCAGTTTATTATGGAAAATTCCAACCCTACATAACAGATTGCAGATATTGCGTAAAAGAGCATCAATTTCGAAGCAATTAGCGGAAGTCTGAATTTTGGTTTTCCAGCTGAATTAGTTTCAACTTTTTCTGCTTTGTTATTATTGTTTGGAAAGGCCGAAAAGATAAATAGAACGACAATTAGCATCGAAAGCGTAGAAAAGGTGAGGTAGACATAGCGCCAGGAACCAGAAAAGTCGAGTATCCGTTTTGTGGTTAACAGTGCTGTGATTGCACCTGCACCAAAGAAGAAGTGTAACAGATGGATAGAACTTTCGCGAAAACGGTAGGCATGTGTGTGAAAGAAGGCGGATATACCGATGTGCGAACCTAAAATTGTTATAAGAGTGGCGAATCCCAGAAAAAAACTTACAGAAAGAAAGACCGGATAGCTAGGAGAGACCGCCAGCGCAACCTGCAGAAGTGTTAGAAGCAGTGTTCCGCAAATTAAAATCAGTTTTCTGTTGAACATCTTGTAAAGATAGCCGCCGAAAAAGGCACCGGTCAGTGCAGGGATTAGAGGAACCAAAAACATTATCCCAGAGGTCTGATAGTTTATAGAGAAATCTCGGCTGATCTCTGGCAGCAGATATCCGCGGATGGCGATATTGATACCCAGAAAGAATTGTAACAGATAGGCTGTAAAGACAAGAAGCAAGTCGCGTTTTTTCATTGATTACCTACAATAGGGCAAGTTTCTGTGCTGATCATTCAGCATAGAAACTTGATTAAAATTTTAACTATTAGGTGATCCTAATAGGGAGTCGAAAGTGGTATCTGTTAACAGAATCGTATTGTTCTCTTGAGCAAGTAATTTATTCAGGAAATACTGTCCAGTATAAGTATACCATCAAATCCGATTTTTTAAAATAATAGTGGAGTTTTTAACAGGCACAAAAGCAGGCCCTATATGTCAGCATAGTTGAAGCTTCTAATAACAAGGAGGCTACATAAATATCAATTACATCCCATCTTCATATTAATTCTAAACCTTGGTATTCGTTGCGTATAGTAACGGAGTGATATATGATTGCAAGTGCCAATCGACATGAGTAGTGAAAACGCTACGTCGAAAGCCAGCGGAAAGCGCTATCCATTACCGAGGGCACAGAAACCGATAATAGAAGATTCAGCAACAGACGGAAAGATAGAAATACTTTGGAACAACTCGCTGCGCATTTTCTTCTTGCCTTAAAAATAATAACGCATACAGTTTGTCAATGATACATGGACACGACATTCGCTACAAAAAACTCTTTTCCAATGTGGAGCTGCTTGAGCAGCTTGTTCGGACATTTGTTGCCGAGCCGTTTGTTGCGGATCTTGATTTCTCTGAAGCTGTCAAGATAGACAAATCGTTTATCAGCGCAATTTATACCCTCGTTCCGGTACTATAAGATAGCAGAGAATGAATTTGATCAGACATATCTACTATCGCTCAAGAACGCGGTATCGGCACTGTTTTATGTGGAAAACATGGGAAAAGAAGAAATTGTTAGCAAGCTTGATGTTATTTTTAAGATAATGGAAAAAGAGAAGCCGGATTTACTGAAGTTGATTACCTTGTTTATACGCAACTATTTTCAAGATGATGAGGATTTGACCGATGTAATGAATCGGAAAAACGTAGAAGAAAAGGAGGCAAAAGAGATGCTTTCACAGACAATAGAACGATGGAAAGATGAACTCGTAACTGAGGGAATAGGTCAGGGCGAACGCCATAAAGCAATAGAGAGTGCCCGCAGCATGCTGAATGATGGCATGCCAGTGCAGCAGATTGCAAAATATACAGGATTATCCGTTGATGAAATAGAATCGTTGAAGATCTAAAAGAAATGCAGACTCAGAAATATCTTCTCGTGCACCTCTCGAACAAATTATTTCCATCCAGGTTCAGCCTTTATGTCATCAAAAAAATGGTCTGTATGGCGTATGCCTGTAGGAGGATCTTTTAATAACTCCTGATATCTTTTTTCTGATTCATTAAGCTAGGCGAGGCGGTATCTATCTCGTTGATATCCTGATCGTGTACGCTTTGAAACAGGAGTCTTAAACTAGGCTCGTAGCACGGCTCTGTGAGGTACGTGCCTTGTGTGGGTATCTCTATTTTCCCGGATCAAAAGAAATGCACGGATAACCGTGCATTTCTTTGTTGTGAATTTACTATTTTATTCTTCAGTATCGGTAATTTTAAAGTACTCGACAGTCTGATTCAGTTTAACTGCATGATCCTTCAGCAGGTCAGAGGTGGAGGCCAGCTCTTCTGAAGAGGCAGCCGTATCTTGAGCAGCCTGGCTTAGCTGATTCATACCGGTGTTAATCTGGGTCGCTCCTGCGTCCTGCTCTTCAGATGCAACCGTAATGTTTTGAACCAGGTCGGCAGTTTTGATTATTTCGGGAACAATCGTCTGTAACAGTGAGCCTGCTTCATGAGCAACGGTAACTGATTTTACAGCAAGATCCCGGATTTCAACTGCGGCAAACTGACTCTTCTCGGCCAGCTTGCGCACCTCACTTGCGACAACAGCAAAACCCTTACCGTGTTCACCGGCACGGGCGGCCTCTATTGCCGCGTTAAGGGCCAATAGATTTGTCTGGTATGCGATATCCTCTACAATGTGAATTTTTTCGGCTATCTGATTCATGGCCTCGACAGTCTCTTCAACTGCTTTTTCTCCCTCTTTCGTGCTCTTTGCCGATTCGTGGGCTATGCGGTCGGTCTCGCGGGCGTTCTGAGAGTTCTGAGTAATTGCTGACCCGATCTCTTCCATGGTTGAAGAGATCTCTTCCATATTCGCAGCCTGCTCGTTTGCCGCCTCGCTAAGGCGAATTGCCGTCTGGTTTATCTCTTCTGAAGATCCTGAAAGAATCTGGGTACTGCGTAAAATGCTGCGTATCACATTGGATACCTCTTTTTGCATCTTGTCCATTGCGTCAGAGAGGCGGCCTATCTCATCCTTGCCATGATTCTTGATTTTGGAGGTTAAATCACCGTTCGAGATACGTTCGGCAACCTTTACATTTTCAATAATGGGGCCTGTAATCAGGACTGTAATCAAAATTATGATGATGATAAAAACAGCGGTAATCACCGCTAGAATTAGTATAACCTCTTGCATCAATACTTTAAACTGGGCATCTACCTCTTCCACATAGATGCCGGTTCCAACTATCCAGCCCCATTTTTTAAAGGGTTTAACATACGAATACTTCGGTACGACATGGTCACCATCCTTGGCCTTCCACCAGTATTCGAAGAATCCACCCTCTTTGTTTTGAGCCAGATCGACAGTTATTTGAAAAATTTTGTTTCCGTACGGATCCTCATAGTCAGAGAGGTTACGGTCATTAAGATCGTTCGTGGTGGGGTGCATTACTATGCGCGGTTCAAAGTCATTTATCCAGACATAGTCAGAGTCGTCATCTCCATAGCGTAAATTTCTTATGATATTTTTTGCGTGTTCCTGAGCTGTCTCCAGGTCGAATTCGCCGTTCTGATGCCGCCGTTCAATACTTTCGATAATATTAACTGCGGCGTAGGCGATGTTTTTAACCTTATCCTTCTTTTCATCAAGAATGTTCTGTTTCATGTCGGGCAAAAAGAAAAAGACAAAATAGGAGATGATTACAGTAATCATCATAAGAAAAGGCAGCAGAATTTTAAACTTGAGTGAGATGTTGTTCCATAGTTTCATCTTGGTATCCTCTGATTTGTTAAGAACTGGTAGTATTTAAATTAAATAAAAGTGAAATTACGTTATCTTCCCAAACGAAAAAAATCCGTTAGTATTGCATTTTTATAATGTTATCTTTATAATTCAGGCAATAGGGAACATCGAAAAATTACAGGAGAACTTTTGAAAAGTTCAAAATTCCGTAAGATAACCTTCCTGAAAGAGCCCTGTGCTTAATAATAATCAAATGAGTAATATTTTCAAACAAAAAGCCTGATTTTTTTCTGCATTTATTGTTAAAAGCAAAAATAACTTATGATTCGAGCGTTTTTCGTGGTGGGGAAAAACACTTTTTATTTTGAATCATAATAAACTTTCAGGTTTTTCTTTGTTTCATAGAGTTGCTTCTCTGTTTGGGAATTTTTTAAATTCAGCAACAGTTGTAGGAGAGTTACCAGGAAAATATTCAAATGGCCCTTCGCAAAGTGTTGACAGCAACATAAATTGCTTTAATAAAACAGTATGATAACAAAAAAGTTTGTACTGACAGTTCGGATCATTACCCTTACTGTGTTCATTCAATTTTATCCACACCTGCTTCTGTGTGACAACACAGTGAAAAGCGACAAGCTGATTGATACGGCTATTGACAAAAGTCTGCATCAGCATCCCTATTGGCGTTCCCTGCTTCATTATAAACCGTTATCTCTCGTTAAAAGAACGTACAACGCTGAAGTCGTTAGTGAAATCGATTCTGATGATTTTTTTCTTTCATATAATGGCCGCAACAATCCATATGAAGAGTTGATTACTTCGATACGCATATTACTGGTTGAGCGTGACAAAGATGCAATTAACCGTTTTCCGGCAAGAACCCGCTGGCTTTCAGAACAGCTTAACCCTGCCGATTTTGATCTGGACAATTATTTTGATGACACGTATAGATCCATGGCCGCTTCGGCCGACCGCTTAGATAGTGTGAAACTGATCTATGCCGGTGAGTATCTGGGAAACCCGGCATCCATGTTCGGCCATACCTTTTTGCGGATTGATTTTACAGATGAAACTCCTCTTTTGGGAACAACTGTAGAGTTTTCGGCCGACACCGGGAATGCGGGCTTTTTTCCTTATGTGATTAAGGGGGTCACCGGCGGTTTTCAAGGATTCTATCGCCTGAATAAATATTACATGAAGGTGCGTGACTACTCGTACGCGGAGTCCAGATCTGTCTGGGAGTATGAGCTTAATTTGACACAGAGTGAGTACAGGCGCCTTCTGGATCATATTATTGAAATTAACGAGAGCAGTTCCGACTACTATTTTTTTACCGCGAACTGTTCCTATGCGATTCTGTATCTTCTAGAGATCGCAAGGCCGGGGCTTTCGTTGATAAAAAAATTGTCTTTTCCGGTGATTCCCCTCGATACCCTGAAGCTGGTTAATAGTTCAGGTCTGATATCGGGGGTGCAGTACAGGCCATCCATCAGAGAGCGACTAGAGAAACGTTCAGAATCTATGAACAGAACCGATCTTTCGAGGGCTGCTGCCGTTGCCCGGGAAGAAGAGAGCGGCGAGAGTGTTGTAAATGAATCAGAGCTCTCTGTCGAGCGAAAGGCTGCAATTCTCGATTTTTCGCGGGAGTATTATCACTATCTTAATTTCCCGAGAGTAACTGCAGAGACCTTTCAAGCCTATCAGCAACTGATTATGTCACATAGCCGCTTAAGAAACAGGGTCGATCTGGTTTCTGATGATGTGCAGGTAGAGCGGAGTGATCCTCTCGATTCCCACGATAATTCGCTCTTTTCTGTAGGAGCTGGGTTAAAGGGGACGGAGGAGTATATTTATGGACAGTATCGCTTCGCCTACCATGCTATGAGCGATCCGGTCTCCGGATATAACCCCCGGGCCTCATTTGTAGCAGGCGAGACAGAGCTTCGTTTATATAATGAAGATGAGGGCTATCATGTCCAGGTGGAAAGGGTGAGTTTATTTGATATCCGCTCTTTTTCACCAATACGTAGCTTTTCGGCATCGCCCTCATATATATTATCGATAGGCTTAAACCGAACTGCACATTCTAAGGATGAGCTTGTACCTGTTTTGCAGGTTGGTGCCGGTGGAGCTATCGTTCCGGTTGAACCACTAATGCTCTATTTAGTGCCTGGAATTAAGGCCGATTATAAAGACTCTCCTGATGTTGCTTTCTCTCTGGCTGCAGGGGCACACTGGGTTCCCCATGACCGGTTGGTAATCTATGCGGAAAGTTCCGTCATCCGGTTTTTACAAAATAAGCCATACCTTGAAATCGTTACTGAGGCTGGAGCTACATTCTCTGTAAATAGATCATTTGCTCTAAATATTAGAGGCAACTATTCGTATATTATGAATAAAACCGATATAAAAGCCGGAATTTCACTCTTTTTTTAATAAAAAGCCCGAATGGGCTTTTTATTAGTTGATTAATTCTGATAATGTGATATTATTGTAATAATAATGTTCGGATAGTATGTAAGTTGTGCTGTTCCTATGGAGGTAGGTCATGAAAATTTTATTTAAAATCTTGTTAGCTTTATTGATTACAGGCAGTCTTTTAGCTGTTGCAGTTTCATGTAGCAGTGGTGGCGGTAGTGGCGCCAAAGAGGTGGTTGAAGAAGAGTCGCCCAAAGAGCCGCCTTCTGATGATGGAACGCCCAGTGGAGACACTGTTGCTCCAAATGTTGTGAGCATTGAACCTGTGAACGCTGCTTCGGTACGTTTTACATTTAATGAAAAAATAACAGAAGCATCGGCCGAAAAGGCAGCTAATTACGCGATCTCTTCTGATTCCACTTCACATACAATAAAAGTAGTCGATGTGAAAGACAAAAACGTTACGGTTACGGTATCACCACTGCTGCGCAGTGGTATTACATATACCGGCCTGGCTAAGAATATTGAAGATTTGTCAGGAAACAGCATGAAAGCACAGTCTAAAACTTTTTCAGGTGTTAGTTCTGCTGTTTCGTCACCTGCAGTTTCTGCTGATCCTGATATGGATCCCGATGGGGATAATGATGGAGATGGAATTTCAAACGGTGACGAGCTTGACCTTGGCACCGATCCTGATAATCCTGATAGTGATGGTGACGGTGTTGATGATGCACTTGATCCTGAACCTGCCGGCACCGAGGTTTCGCTGACTCTGAGCACTCTTCCTCAAAACCCGACCAATAATGTATCAGCAACTATTGCTGTTGATGGAGTAAATGCTGTAAAATACCGTTATGCACTCAATAGCGACACCCTCGGCGCTGAACAGAATATATCCGATTCTATCGAGCTGTCGGCTCTTGCAGATGGTGAGCAGACCCTGAAGGTTATTGGTATGAACCAGCTGGGTGACTGGCAGAGCATTAGTGACGCCGTAACTTTTCAGTGGGTAGTTGATACGATTGCTCCGGTTGCCGAACTGACAAATACTCCGAATGCAATTACCAATCAGAACTCCATCGATATTGATGTTCGCGGGCAGAGTGGTGATACCATCGTTGCCTATAAATATGTTCTGGATGAATTTGAAAGTGATGTTGTTGCCGCAGACAGTGATATTAGTTGGACCGAATTTAATGATGGCGATCACATCCTTAAGGTTGTGGCCGTGGATCGTGCTGGTAACTGGCAGTCAATGGGCAGTGCTTCTCAAATATCATGGAATATTGACACTACCATGCCTGTTGCTGCGATTTCGGGAATAAATGATTCGGTTGCAACTAATGATACTGAGGAGTATGCAGCAATCAGTGATGTTGTATCCTATAAATACCGATTTAACGGCTCTTCCTGGAGTGCTGAAACAGATTCCACAGTTGCTATTGAGCTTACATCTCTTATTGAAGGCGAACAAAGTCTTGAGGTTATTGGTAAAAATGAGGCCGGCACATGGCAGCCGGATACTAACCCTACGGTTATTAACTGGACTGTCGATCTGACACCACCGGCAATACGTTTTGTAGTTGAGCCTGAAGAGTACACCAACAGCACAAAACCGGTGATTACCGTTCAGGCAGGTGAGGGAGTCACAGACCTGGCACGTTACAAATATCGAATCGATGGTGGTGAGTGGAGCTCTCCGGTTCAGGCAGTAGAGGCTGTAACCTTTTCTGACGATTTGGCTGAAGGACTGCGCACCGTCTCCGTTAAAGGTATCGATGGAACAGGAAACGAGCAGCCAGACACGGCGGCCATCTCTACAAGTTTTACTGTAGATATAACTCCGCCGGTAGTGGATTTTGAACCGGTAGCCTCCCTTCCGGGAGCCGTGACAAATTCACAAAATGAAGAGGTTTATATTTCAAGTGATGATATCGTTTCTTACAGATATAAACTCAACGATGGCAGCTGGAGTGAGCAGCTTGACCCTTCAGTGCCAGTACTGCTTGATTCATCTGAACTGACAGAGCGTTCTCACCTTCTTTCGATCGTTGGTAAAGACAGAGCCGGCAACGAGCAGAGTCAGTTAAGTGCAACTACTTATGGCTGGGTTGTTGATATTACATCACCCGCTTCAGTTGAGGTTACCAATTTACCTTCTCTTAATACCAGTTCGGGTTCTGTAGATGCAGTAGTTTCTGATAATGACGGTGATGTAGTCTCTTACTGGTATCGTATCGGATCGGCTGACTGGACACCTGCTACCATCGGCACGCCAATTAGCTATAACTCTCTTGCTGAGGGAGACTACACCCTGTATGTGAAGGCGCTGGATGAGGCCGGTAATGTTTCTGATGTTCAGTTTGAGTATCTCTGGACTGTTGACAGAACTGCGCCTACTGCTGTAATAGCGGCTGGTCCGCAACCTTCGACTCCGACAAATGATACAGGTCTGTATGTTCTTGTTGGTGGAGATGATGTTATTGCATATCAGTACAGTCTTGATGGAGCTGCCTGGAGTAGTGAACGAGATATCAGCTCGCCGATAACAGCAGCTGACCTTGTAGAGAAAGAGTATATCCTTAAAATTAAGGGAAAAGATATTGCAGGCAACTGGCAGGAGGAGATCTCTGCGACACAGCTTCTTTGGAGTGTCGATTTAACACCACCTTCTGCTGCTGTCATAAGCGGGCTTCCTGCTGCGTTTACAAACAATGAAAATCATACACTGGGTGTAGGCGGGGATGATGTTTTTGAGTACAGATATCAGGTTAATGGCTCGGCCCTGAGTGATTTTATCCCCGTTTCTGAAGATATTGTATTAACTGATCTTTTAGATGATGTGTATCAGATCAGTGTTATCGGATATGATCAGGCCGGAAATCAGCAGGGTGTGGCAACATCAGCCTCCTTTACTGTAGACACAATTGCACCTGCAGCGGTCGCTGTTACGGATGCGGGTCAATATTCGGGCACGACTGCTCTTGAATTCGGATGGACTATTCCATCGGAAATTGAAGACATCAGGATACAGGTTGCTACAGATTCTGAATTTAATCAAATCGTACTGGGTGCCTCTAATGGTGTTCAATTAGAAGCCGCCACATCTTACACTTATGCGGCCAACAGTAGTAGTGGCAGTAGCTACTACGCGCGGATTTCTGTTTCCGATGCTGCTGGAAACTGGAGTAGCTATGGTTCGGCCTCTGATGGCATAACTCTTGCCGGTTCCATAACAGCTCAACTTGTTGATAACTCAGGAAATAGTGTGTCTGGTGCAACAATTACTCTTCGTGCTGCAGATGGCACGACTGTTCTTGGTTCCGAGATAAGTGATGGAGGTGGAGAGTTTATTTTTGATAATGTTCCGGTAACACAGGCCTCATATTCAATGCTGGTTGACGCAGCCGGATACAGTAGTGCTGTAAAAAACAACATATCTGTTAATACCGGTGCCGTTTCGAATCAGGGAATAATTAACCTGGTATCTAACACTGCATCATCCGGTGTTATTTCGGGATGCGTCATCGATGCAAACGACGGTAAAGAGATCGCAGGGGCACTTATCACTGTAACCGGTTGGGATGGAACAGTCAGGGATAGCAGGGTTTCTGATGAAAATGGAAATTTTACAACAGATCTGCTTATTCCGGGAACCTATTCGGTTAACGTAACAAACGGTGAGTATTATGATCTTTCGGTTGATAATCGTTCGATAGACGGAGATCTGGCACTTGGTGATCTGGCGATATGTGAAGAGCTTGCTCCCTATCAGTTGAGGGTAGTGCTTCTATGGGGGCTTAATCCAAAAGACCTCGACCTTCATCTTGTAGGTCCGACTGCTGGTACTGATGAGCGGTTTCATATTTATTGGAGTCGGAAGTCATACGATGAAAACAGCAAAAATTATGTAAGCGGAGCCGATCCTGCCGGTGAAAGATCTACGGCAAGTCTGGTACAGGACGAGACTAACTCTTATGGTCCGGAAGCGATAAATATATTTGACGGTTACGAGTATGGTATCTTCACCTACACTGTGCATAACTGGAGTGGGACAGACTGGTATGCCAGTAATCTTGTCATACGTGTGTATGACAGCCAGGGACTGTATCAGGAGATTCCGTTTCCAACCGGAGCACCTAATGAGTGGTACTGGAAGATCTTCCAGATTAAAATAGAGGGTGAAAACCGGGCAGACAGAGAGATCTGGATAGAAAATGGATTCGCCTCACTGAATTATGGGAACAGTACTTCTATGGACTGGAGCGCGACAGGAGGAGGCCTTGCGGGATTCATTATCCGGGTTGCTACAGGTAACAGGACTGTTATACTGTTGTTGCTTGGACTCTTTGCCGCTACCTTTGCTGTGCTGGTTCACTATAACCGGTACCGTATTGGTAGGGCAAAATCTGCTGAATAGATCCTAAACAACGGCTGAGTACTCAGTGTTTGCACTCAGCCGCTCTCTTTTCGTTTAAATAAAGGGCAGATTCATGCCGATACAGGATATGGGGGCCCTCTCCTTATCCTTTTTTTTGCGAGTATGATAATGTACGATTTTGCCATATGGAAAAACATACTGATCGCGCTTTCACCGGTAATACTCTTTTACGTAATCTATTCGCGATATTCGGTGTTTTATCCCAATTATTCCAAACAGTTGCAGGCATTTATCGCGGGTATTGTTGCAGCTCTTTTTATTATTGTTATCAAACCGTATATATTGATTTTGCTTCCATTCTCGAATCTATGGTTCAGTGCTTTTGTAAAAGCAGCCCTCCTTGAAAAGGGGCTAGTACTCCTGCTTTTAATTCTTGTGTTTAAATATTATCTGGACTTTACCTTGCTTGAAGCTTCTTTGAGTGGAATTCTTCTGGGTATCGGCTTTTCAACCTGCGAGAACATCTTTTATGCATTAAGCTACGGAACAAATACGATGATAATACGTATTATCTTTACAGTTCCTTTGCATATGACCACCTGTGGAATTGCCGGTTATTACCTCGGTGAAAGTATATATGCCGGTTCCCGCTTGTATAAATACTACTATCTTACTCTTGCCCTGATTATTCCCGTCTTTTTTCATGGAGTTTTTGACTATGTTCTTCTTCATCAGAATTACTATGTCTATTTTGCGTCACCACTTCTGCTGTTTGTTGTAATAATTCAGGAGATAGTCCTGTCTCGATCCAGAACTGTTCCGGGGCTTGTTGTTCTTGAGGCTCTGTCGATCAGTTATGAAGAGTGGAATGTGTTAAATCGTCAACCTAAGTATGACCGCTGGATGCAGAAATCGATGGGAAGAAAGCATACCCCGCGGGTAAACTTTTTTGTATGGAGTCCGGGAGGTTTTCAGGCTCTGATGATAATTGGATTCATTGTGTTATCGGTTCTCGGATCACAGTTTAAGGCCGATATCAGTGGCTATTTTTTGTTAACCGGTTGGGAAGAAAATCTGCTGCTGATTATTTTTCCGTTATCTATAGCCGGAACCATTGTCATTGTTAATGCAGTTAACCCGGAGTTTTTTAAATATAATGAGCTTAAAATTCCGATTATCTCTAATGCTGTTATTGATGTTGATGAAGATGGTATTGGTGATAATCATGTGACCTATGACATGTCGGCGGTTAACATATTTCTGAATACCTTTGAGCCCTTAGGGGTAGGCAATCATTACACAATTGAACTGGAGGTTCCGCATCTAAGGAGTAAAACCGTAAGGGGAGTGGTTGTTTGGGAGAAGCACGTTATTGGGCACAGCCCGGCCGGCTCACTTATTCGTTTTGAAAATACTAATTCCAAATTTGTGTTTTTTATTCTGTTTCGCTATTACGTATCACGTTTTGTTAAGGGGGTGATCTTCAATTTTCACTTGCCCGGTTTTGAGAGTATAAAACGCTTTTTTATCCATCCTGTTTCAACAATGCGTGATGAAAAAATATATAATGCCGGTGAACAGATTTACAGAGAGGGTGAGGAGTCGACTCAGTTCTATTTTTTGAAAAAAGGAATAGTCGAGATATTTAAGAGTCATGAAAATGATACATCAATATCGCTAAATATTATTACAGATGGTTCAATTTTCGGAGAGATGTCTGTTTTTGGTGGTAAGAGAAGAACTCACTCCGCGCGGGCTTTAACCGATTGTCTAATTGCAACATCTGACAGAGAGAATCTGCATATACTGGTTAAAAACAACGCTGAGTTTACTCTAAGGCTTTTCGAATCGCTGGCAATCAGAATAACCGAAACAGAAAACTCTCTTTATAATTACATCAAAGATCTTGACGCACAGAAGCGTGAAAATATGCAGTTGTTTCACTCCCTGTCAATGATAATGATTTCAACTCTGCTTGAGAACAGGGACATTGATCCGGACCTTTTGCAACTATCGCGTTTGAAATCTATAATTAAGGCAATTAATGATGAAATAGCAGCAGAACTTGTTAAGATATTAACATGCAGGCATGATCGGCGTAAAGAGGTGATCGAGAGCGGCTTGAGACATATATATTCGCTTATCGAAAAGGGAAATTAGTTGCGAAGAATATAGTGCCCGATAGTTTGACAACAGGAATGGTGATATGAAGATACTTCTGCTTGGCGATAAAGAATCTACTTATATATGGGACTATTTTGATCATGAGCGCTTTAAGGGTGTGGATTTTATTATTTCCAGTGGAGACCTGAAACGTGAATACCTCTCCTTCGTTGTTACAATGCTCAATGTTCCTCTCTATTTTGTACCGGGTAATCACGATAAGAACTATGTAGAGCTTGAGCCTGAGGGTTGCATTAACATCGACCGAACCATTGTTGATCATGATGGTTTCCGGATAATGGGGCTTGGAGGTTCTATCTGGTACAATGATGGCGTTTATCAGTATACTGAACGTCAGATGTATCTGGACTATCTGAAACTAAAGCCGAAGATGGTTTTGGGTAAGGGGATTGACATGCTGGTGACACACGCGCCGGCTTTGGGCTTGAATGACGGTAAAGACAGGTGTCATAAGGGCTTCAAAACCTTTGTGAAAATAATTGATCGGTTTCAGCCACAGTATCATATCCATGGCCATGAGCATCTGAACTACGGACTCCACAAACGTATCCTGCAGCGCGATAACACCTTCATTATCAACTCATACGAATATTATCTCTTTGATACAGGCAATCCGTTAAGGATGGTTTGAAGCGTTCCATTCATCTGCTATATTGCGTCACCAATAATTTTTATCAGAACCCTCTTCCTTCTTCGTCCGTCAAATTCACCATAAAAGATCTGCTCCCAGGGGCCAAAGTCCAGCCCGCCTTCAGTAATAGCTACAGTTACCGAGCGACCCATTATTTGACGTTTCAGATGCGCATCTCCGTTGTCTTCACCGGTGTTATTGTGTTTGTACAAAGAGAGCGGTTCGTGAGGAGCCAGCTCTTCAAGCCAGCGGAAGTAATCCTGATGCAGACCGTGCTCATTGTCGTTAATAAATACCGACGCTGTAATGTGCATGGCGTTAACAAGACATAGTCCTTCGGTAATTTTACTTTCGCGAATAGCCTCTTCGACATCATGTGTAATATTGATCAGTTCGAACCTCTTTTTTGTGTTAAAAAACAGCTCTTTTCGGAATGTTTTCATAATACACCTCTACAGTTTTATATTTTTAAAATAGGGAATGAACAGCTTTTTGTCAATCTCTATCAGTCTGCTTCTGATGTCAGTGAGATTCTCGAAATTGTAACTCTGTTCCTTATAAAAGTCGAATAGCCATAGATATTTATTAATCAGACGCGGCATTGTGTTGGTTCCCCGAACCCGGTCTATTGACATGGTCTGGTATGTGCGCTCCAAGTTATAGATATCTTTGGTTATTGCATCAACAGTTTGAAACGTCAAGTGCCGTCTTACATAAAAGATATCGGTAATGTGGCCGAAAACAGGTATCCACTCTTTTATGTCACCCCATCCTGATTTTTCTTCTATTGCGATCTCTTTTAACTGCATAATCGGCTCTGCAGAAAGCAGATCCAGTTCAATCTTTGTCGGATCAATAAAAAAGGCCTCGCGAAAAAGCAGAAGCGATTTCGGGATGTCTCGGCACTGAAAATAGGCTTCACCCAACAGGGCGAGCACTACAGGGTTTGCCGTAACTGTACTGCGCACGTATTCGAGCGTATCGATTGTCAGGTTGTATTCGCCCAGCTTAATAAAGCAAATAGCAAGGTTGAGTATTGAATCAATATTGTCCGTCGGGTTGTCAGCATTTTGAAAGGCAAGTTTATAGTTTTCGCCGGCTGTATAGTGTATATATTTCTCAATTGCATGGAAGGGGTGAGTCAAAAGCAGGTTATTCGAGCGTGAGTACTCAAGAAAAACCTGCCACTCCTCCAGTAAAAAATCGGCTGTATCTTTTCCATCCGGTATGTCTGCTATATCAGAAATACGGTTTAACCAGAAACGGGTAATTCGGTATCCGGATTCGACACCGGGAGATTCGGGTGATTTATTAAGCAGTTCGTCAAAGATAATTAGAGCTGATTCAAAATCGCCTGTTTCGATTAAAGAACAGGCTTCGTTAAGTCCCGGAAGGAGAGGGTCATCTGAAAAATGTAGTTGTCCGTTTTCTTCCATAATTTAACTGATAGTAATCCCGTGGCCAAAAGATTCATAGGTATTCGAGTCATGGGTGATGAGTATAACCTGGCGCTTCTGAGATATCTTTTTTAATGCCGGCAGTAAAAGATCAATCCTTTTTTTATCCATAAACATTGCAGGTTCATCTGCGAAAAGTGGAATAATCGGCTTTTTTAGAGTCATGAAGTCATTTAATGAAATTATCAATGATACATTAAAGAAGTGGGCGTGAACGGGTGAAAGAGTAATAGTGCTCTCTTTATGAAGCATGGACTTAAAATCCTCTTCAGAAAGTACCTCGGCAGATCCACAGAGTGATAAAAAGTGAGCATATGCGGTTCTGCTGTATTCATCAAAAACAAGTCTCTCTTTTTCCTGAATGACAGTTTCAAAGGTCTCTGTGATAAAAGTGCAACTATTAATCTTTTTTTGATGCTTTTCAAGTTTGTCGCTGATTGTTTCACGGCGGTTTGAAACATCACTGTTGTCGGCCTTTTCGTTATTAAACTGATCTAATTCGCTGTTAATCTGTGAAAGCAGATCAGAGAAGTGTGTACTCTTCTCTTTAATGGTATCGATCTGTCTTTGGAAGTCGGCAGCTATAGCGTCATATGAGAAGTCTGACAATGAGCTGTATTTTATGCCAGCTGTTTCGCAGTCAGACCTGAACGATCGCTCTATCTCTTTGATACAATGGGATGCCAGTTTAATTTTTTTTGAATAAAAGTCATTGTAATCTGCTTTTGCTGACTTCTTCATGTCGCTGATTTCCGAACGCATCTCTTCAAAACTGCTATATTCCTGAAAAAATTGAAGAATAAGTTCGTAAAGTTCGGTGCTGTTGCTTTCACCGATATTTATATTGGTTTTATTCAAAAGAGTCTTCAACTGCAAGTCGTGATGAGTCTTTTGTTCATAAAGCTCTTCGGTGCAATACCTTTTCATGCGAAAAAAAAGTGCCAAAAGTCCCCAACATGCAGACGTGATAGCGGCAATAAAAAAATAGAGGGCAAGTTGAAAACCGGGTATGCCCAGGAAAAAGAGATCTCTTTGAGTATAGAAAATTATGGAAATAATAAGAGGAACTGCACTGAGGGTGATAGTTGTCTTTTTATATTTTTGTCTGACCTGCTCACCGGTCTCGTTTTTCTTGTTAATTGAGTTTATAATATCCTGAATTGTAGTGAAAGTTGTTCTGATTTCGGGTAGGAATTTTTTCTGTTGATCGTCAAGAGCTAAAAAGAGCGGATACTGTCTCCTGATCAGGGCGACCATTTTACCTATTGACTCCTCCAATTCCTTTTCTGTTAAATAATCTTTTTCAAGAGCCTCTTTTTCGGCAACCATCTTTGAGTAATCGCATTGTTTTTGTTTCAGCGTTTTTAGTAGATCCAGTCGTGAGGTAATTGATTCAATTTCATGTTCCAGAGCCTTATGTTCATCAAAGAGTTGCGTGTGTTCTTCTTTTATTTTTGTGAATTTAGAGATACGAAGATTTCTGATCTCAATTTCATGGTCAACTTCTTTCAGCTCTCTCTTGATTCTGTTATAGTCATTTATCAGAGGGTTGTCGTCTGTTTTCATGTATTCAGATAGAAATGCACACTGCTGATAAAAATTACTATTATCAGAAAAAAGCAGGGGAAGAACAGTTTTGTAATCAGGAACTGCAACTTTGCCTGAAACCGGTGAGGTAATAAAAGATGTGTTTTTAACGGTATCGGCTGTAACCTTACTCAAAAAATGGAATAGATCTGTGTCATAATTAAAAATGGTTTCCCTGCGTTCTTCATGGCTCTCATCTTTTGAACAGGTAACTGTTTTTGAAGTTGTGAAGTTGTGGAGTTCGATACCACCCTTGTCTCTGATTATCCGGTAATCGGTGTTATTATATTTAAATGTTATGTTAAGGTGTATCTGCTGCACCTGATTATTTTTAAAAAAATCAGGTGAAAGCAGGTCAAACACTGTTTCGATAATGGCTTCAATTAGAATTGTTTTTCCACTACCACTCTCTCCATAAAGAATGTTTACATCATCTTTAAAGTTAAGAATAAGGTTATTATAAAGCGAACCGTGGGTTGCTATGCATTGTATAAGCTGCATATATCCCCCTCGCTCAGGTCGTCCCTTGTGTTCATTCTGTTTAAAAGCTGGGCGAGAAACTCTTTATCCAGGTTTTCCATGCTGCCTGAATTTTTTTTATTCTCCATTTTACGGTAAAACATGCCACGGATAGAATTTTCATCTTTAAATTTGTTAATCAGTGATGAAACGGATAGGTCGTACCTGTTGATCGTTTCAAGATGGAAAAACTGATCACGTATCTCTTCTATTGAGTGCTCTTTCCAGATATCTGGCCCTGTTAAAATTAAACGTACTATTTTGTTTTTACCGGAGAATCCTGTGCATTCGTTAAGTAGCTCTGTTTCATTTTTATGTTTCGAACAGTCAATCTGATGTTCCTGGTATTCAAGGGTATTGACACAAAATCGTGACAACTTGTCAATTTTCTCTTTGTCAATTTCGATTGAAGCAGCATAGCGGGGGCCCAGTTCAGATCGTGTTTTAGGTTCTGACGAACCGCATTGTACGCTTTTAATTCTGCCATTATGCCTGTAAATTTTAAACGGATGATTTCCGCCCAGGGCATAAAAATCAAGTTCCGGATTTTTTGAATTTTCTGAAGGTAAAAATGGCTTCTGATCGGCTGCAATTGTAAATCGAGCGTTTAAAAGCCCGATATGAATACCCTCGTCCTCAGTTTTTTTTATTACTTCGATATCCTCAAAGGAGTGAATGTCGCTACCGTATATGATAATCGTTTCATCATTGACTGTATGTTTGACATGTGATCCATCTTGCAGAGTAACAACTCCGTTGTCTTCAAGTCTTTTGCAATATTCGAGTTCAGTCGGTGATGGAGAGATAAAAACAGCAGTCTTCTCTTTGCTTAAAGAGTCAAAAAGAGTTGTAACCGAATCGACCAATTCCTGAGAAATTTCTGCACCTGAAAACAGGTTGCCACCTATTAGCAATATATCGTGATGTACACCGATAGAGCAAATTTTTTCAAGAGTAAGCAGGCGGTGCCGGTCTGTAACCGGCAGTTCCGGTTCAGATCCCAGTTGCAGGTCAGAAATAAAAACTATTTTTACCATTCTGTACTATTTACTCCTAGGACTCTCTATTAATTATTTTTTAACTAGGTTGCCTTTGCTGGACGACCAGCAAAGGAACTTTCGAAAAACTCCTATAAACCAAAAAAATCGCTTACAAAGTTGAAAGATTTGCTTCTTTTCGAGCTTCGCGAGAAAAATAATTAATAAGCTCAAATATTTGCGCTGTCTTCAAAGCGAAATATTAGAGCGTTTTTTCGAGCTTCGCGAGAAAAATAATCATTAAAACGACGTAACATTTTGAAATAGGGTGATTTTTCGAAATTCATTTCTGTCTGGTCATAGCCGGTGTTCAAAATTTTGATACGAATGTACAGTTTCCTCTGTGTTAGTAGTTGCGTCAAGAAAGATATATTCATATTTAATATCGGATATCAAAGGGTAGTTCTTAATTAAAATGGAACGCTTAAATTTCGAATAGGAATGCAGGAAAGAGTAATGTATGGAAAACTTCTATTAAATTTTCCGTATATCTAAATTTTTGAAGATAATCATAACTGATTATCTACATTATGGTCAGTAGGTAAATATTAGGAATTTATTGTTGACTTCAACTCCTGATACTAATGCTATATATAAAGCTCTTTTTTTGAGCCAGATATAAATTTGTAAAAAAACCAGGAAAATTATCCATTATGAAGAGATTTACACGGAAAAAGGCACTATTTCTTATTACCGTTCTTGTTGTCCTTATCGGGTGCTTTAAAAAGTCCGATGGTCTGGGAGGAACAGATGTTCAGAAGATTGTCGACACAATTCTTGAACGCCATGTTACCCAGAATGAGTTTAATGACGAAATATCACGTCGTACTCTCGATAACCTGATTAAGCTTACCGACCCCTATAAACTCTATTTTTACCAGTCAGATATCGATTCTTTCAATAAACATGCTGATAAACTCGACGAATATATCGCAAAAAATGATCTTACCTTCATTAAAGAGTTTTTTACTCTCTTTAAAGCCCGTTATACAGAAAGTTCTGAACTATTTAAAAAGCGCGTAGAGGGTGATTTCGATTTTACAATCGATGAATCGATGGTTGTTGATCGTAGCAAGATCGAATTTGCTTCAACAAAGGAAGAGCTTGAGGAAAGGTGGCGTAAACGGATAAAGTTTCAGTTGCTCAATTATCTGAATATGGATATGTCTCTTGATGAATCTAAAACCAAGTTGAAGCGCCATTATGAGATAGTTGCAAAAGAGATAATGAAATACGACAAGGAGAAGATCGTCTCCATTTATCTGAATGCCTTTAGTATGGCGCTTGACCCTCACTCTTCCTATATGACAGCTAAAGATTATGAAGATTTTAAAATTTCTATGAATCTGAAGCTTGAAGGCATTGGTGCTGTGCTTCGCTCCGAAGATGGTTTTACCTATGTCGACTCAGTTATTCCGGGAGGCCCTGTATCCAAGATGGATCCAGAAGATACCGTTCAGCCGAATGATAAAATTATTGCTGTTGCTCAGGGTAATAAAGAGCCGGAGAGCATTATCGATCTATCTCTTAGAGATGCTGTAGATAAAATACGTGGTAAAAAGGGGACTACAGTCCGTCTTACTGTTATGCGTAAAGTTCCCGGTGAAAAAGTCGAAAAACGAATTACCGTGTCGGTTGTCCGTGATCGCGTTGTTCTTGAACAGCAGGCTGCTAAACACGCTGTACATACTGTTAAAAAAGATAAAACATCTGTTCGGGTTGGCTACTTGAATCTGCCTACATTTTATATGGACTGGGAGGAGTATTATAAACGAAATCCTGATGCCAAAATGTCTGCACGTGATGTCTTTAATTCCATTCACGCCCTCAACGAAGAGAATATCGATGTCATGGTTTTTGATCTTCGCAATAACCCAGGTGGCGGACTTGAACAGGCCAGGCTGATTGCTGGTTACTTTATACCTGCGGGGCCGATTCTGCAGGTTAAGAATCATGAGACTGTGCAGGTGCAGTATGATAAGGATCCTGCTGTCTATTACAATGGACCGCTTGTAGTCCTGGTCAATAACTCTAGCGCTAGTGCCTCTGAGATCTTTGCCGGGGCCATTCGTGATTACAAACGGGGACTTATCGTCGGGCCGACTCGAACTTTTGGCAAGGGTAGTGTGCAGGAGTTAATTTCACTTCCACAGGGGGGGGCAGTCAAGGTTACGATTCAGCTCTTCTATCAACCGTCGGGAGCCTCAAATAATAAAGACGGGATATTCCCTCATATAACTGTTCCTTCGTACAATCAGATGATAACCTTTTATGAGAGTGACCTTGATTATGCACTTGATTGGACACCCATCAAGGCGGCACCCTATAATGACTTTGGTACCACCTATTTTTCTTCGGGACTGATTAAAGAGTTATCTGCAAAGTCTGCTGCCCGTGTGAAAAAGAGTCCTGATTTTCAGGAAATGCAGGGTAAAATTGCCGAGTTTCTAAAAGAGGATTCAACTAAAAGTGTCAGTCTGAAACTTGACAGTGGCGCTGATGATGATAAAATTAGTGCGAGTGAGAAGCCCAAAAAGATAGACCGGGATGCTGTATATGATCTTGAAAATGATCTTTTCCTTCGCGAGGCATTCAACATAGCTGTTGATTATGCTGAATCAAAAAAAGAGAAGTAGCTGATAAAAATGGGAGAGATTCTATATGGCTTTAGCTGAAAACAAAAAAAAAGTGCAGAAGAAAACAGTAAAAAAAACCATCCGTACGAAAAAGGCAGCAGTTCAGGTCTCTGTAATTCTGCCCGTCTATAACGAGGAAGAGAACATTGCCTTGCAGTACGAGAAGGTCAGTTCCAGCATGAAGAAGATTGCTTTACCCTATGAGATTATATTTGTGGATGATGGCAGTCAGGACTCTTCCGCTAAAATTCTTTCTGCAATTGCTTTAGCAGATAAATCTGTGAAACTGATCGTGTTTCGCCGTAATTTCGGACAGACAGCAGCAATGCGTGCTGGTATTGACCATGCGATTGGCGAAATTATTGTCTTTATGGATTCCGATCTTCAAAATGAGTCGGATGATATTCAGCTTCTTCTGGATAAGATTGAAGAGGGGTACGATGTTGCTGCAGGATGGCGAAAAAAACGACATGATAAGTTTTTTTCACGCCGTGTCCCCTCCTTTTTTGCGAATAAGATTATTGCCTGGGTTACTGGAGTCAAGCTCCATGATCTGGGTTGTTCATTAAAGGCTTTCAGGGCTGATGTCCTTAAGAAGGTGAAATTGTATGGAGAGATGCATCGTTTTATTCCGGTTCATGCTAGTTGGATCGGTGCTTCCATTATTGAAGTCCCTGTACGACATCATGCACGTAAGTTTGGAAAATCAAAATATGGTATGATCAGAACCTTTAAAGTGCTTCTTGATCTGATAACCATTAAGTTTCTGGGCTCATTTTCCACAAAACCTATCTATCTTTACGGTGGATTGGGTATTGTGATCATGTTTTTTGCTGGTATTTCGGCAATTCTGGTTGTAGTAATGAAGATTCTGTACAGAGTCAACATGACTGGGAATCCCTTTTTTCTGCTGTTTTTCCTTTTTGTAA
The DNA here is from genome assembly GCA_027858855.1 of Spirochaetota bacterium. GTDB lineage: Bacteria > Spirochaetota > UBA4802 > UBA4802 > JAFGJZ01 > JAFGRW01. The sequence continues at coordinate 95,449 of JAQIBV010000030.1, forward strand.
TCTTGAGTGCCACTCTGGCTTTGATGGGCATTCAAACAGAGATTCTTATACGTATTTATCATGAATCGACGCATCGTTCGCCCTATTATGTTAAAGAGGTCGTTAATGATTCTGTGAAAAAGGTGTAGTGTTGTAAAAAAAGAAAAAAAATCGATATAACCATAAAATATATTGACAATATATTGGGATATTACGATATTGTTAAGGTGTAATTATGAAGACTAAATGTGATGTTGATTATGAAAATTATGCGGAGTTATTGAAAGCCATAGGTCACCCTGTCAGGCTACAGATTGTTGCTGGAATATTATGTGATGAGTGCAATGTTAATGGCATTGTCGAAAAGTTGAATATTCCCCAGTCAACGGTTTCTCAGCATCTTGGGGTTCTCCGCAGCAGAGGAATAATTACTGCTCACAAAGAGGGCGTTAGCACCTGTTACAAGGTGAGTAATGATTTTGTTTTGCACATAATAAGATTAATGAAAAGCTGAAATTTCTTATTTTCGGCAGGAGGTAACATGAGTTTATTACATCTTAACAGTGATAATTTTAAAAAAGAGGTCGAGGAGTCGGAACTTCCGGTTTTGGTTGATTTTTATGCCGACTGGTGCGGTCCATGTCGTATGATTGCTCCGGTAATCGAAAAGCTTGCTGGTAAGTATGAGGGCAAGGTAAAGATTGCCAAGCTTGATGTAGACAGTGCGTCAGATATTGCTCAGAAGTTTGATGTAAGTGGTATTCCAACGGTTATTCTGTTCAAGAACGGAAAGGCTGCAGACAGATTCAGCGGTGCTTTGCCGGAAAATGCAATTGATGATTTTATATCGCGAAATAGCTGATCAATAACATGCCGGTTATGGAGACCCGTTCTTTGCGGGTTTCTGTATCGGATCTTTTCTTCTCTTACCCGGTTTGCTGTATAGCATGGTTAGGGTTAAGAGTTTTTTTCAGATAAACCATCCCGCTTTTAACGTCCATTATTACTTTTCGTGTGAATTTACCACCCATATCCTCTTCAATGATTGGTATGTCCTCCATTTCCAGAATCATTTTTGCCGCACGAATATTGTCAGCAGGAATGGTATGTACCGTTGCTTCGGTCGAAAGAACTGCCCCCCACCGAAAACCTTGGCTCGCAGCTCAGAACGCCTCGCACCCGAAGTGACCATGTCCGAAATAAGCTGTGATATGGAGTGGAGCGCGTGTTTTCCATCAGTTCTGAGTTCGTTATCGTTAAAACTAAGGAGTTTCCCTTCGAGCATGAAGTGATTCAATCCTGAAACTGTGGTATGCGGATCGTAAAGACAAACTGCGACACAGGATCCAAGAAGTGTTGCTATCAGCTCATCATCCGACGAGACGTAGTACTCTCCCGGATGAATTGTAATAATATTTTTCTGGAATTTGTTTGAATAACTTTTAAGCATTGAACTTACCTTCTATATAAAAGAAGAATCCTGTTACTTATTAAAAAGTACATATTGAGTTTTTTCTCGGAGTTCATGGAATGCGCTATTGATGTATTCCTGTTCAAGACGGATAATCTCGGAATTTGATTCATTATTGGTCAGTATCTTCCTGAATGTTTTTCCGGTGCGTGGGAAATAGACTATTTTCCGTCTTTGACTCCCGGCAAGATCCAAGGTATGAATTGGAATATGCTCTGCTGTAAAAAAGGTGTGTATGAAGGCGATGTTACTCTTCTGCATCGCCTCATTGACGTTCATGTTGTTGTCCAGGGCGGCAGCACCGAATACATCGGCGGTTAAGTTTTCACGCCTGCTTCCCAGTTTTACAAACTCACCAAACAGATACTCCAGTTGAGTAATTCCGTATGCAGCGACTTCGTCATGGGTAATCCCGCCTGTACCTATCTGGCCCGGTAAAATAAAGTGGCCCAGTCCGCCAATTGCCCGTTGTTTATCGTTAAGTGTGACAACCAGGCAGCTTCCGGCAACGGTAGAGAAGACAACATCTTCCGATGTCACCAGGTGTTCTCCCGGATAGAGCATAATCAATGGTTTTCCATAATGTGAGTGGTCAGATTTAATCATTTGAGCCTCAAATTCCGAATGAACATAGGAGCACTTCTGAAAAATTCATTGAGCATGCATACCCTGTTGCCCGGATGTGTAATAAAACAGTTTCGTTTCTCCTGTAATTTTATAATATCAATAAAAAGGGGGGAATTTCAACTTTTTATGTCAGACTTGGAAAATTAATTATCAGAGATTACCCCAAATTTATACTTTTTGATTGTCAAAACAGTACTGTCAGACCCAGCAGATATTCGTATGAGAGTATCTCTTCATAAACTTTTCCGGTTTCACGATTGCGGTATTTCTCCAGAGCCCACCTTCCGGTGATGCCACCCCGTATGTTTTTATGTACATCAAGCTCCAGCAATGTGGTCAGCATGAAAAGATCATAGGGTTCGGGCGCAACCGTATAACTGTAGTCATACCTGTTCAGAGTGATGTCATAACGGGCTGTAAACATAGGATAATCATATAGTTCATAAAAATTGTTGAAAAAGGTGTAGAGCAGGGCGACATCGGATTTTATTTCACATGAATATGTGTAGGTTGTGTCGTGTTCATCGAGCTTCTCATCAGGAATATTCTCGTAATACTTATCATCCGCCTTAGGACGGCCAGGTCCTTCTTCAATATAGGCTTCGTTTTTCCGGTGAATAAAATCAAAGGAAGCATTTAAAGAGATACTTTTGCGGTTGCGTCCGAACAGTAGGCCGGCTGAAGGAGAATGGATATTTTCAGTTCTATTTTCTGTTATGAAAAGATTTTTTGTAAAGTTGTATCCTGTATAAAACTGAGCCGAGTGGCGTGCGTTATCGGCATGGTTTGGTCGGAAGAATGAGAAGTTAAAGAGTTCCATAAGGTCAAATGTAAGATTTATACCATTGGATATCTGAACCATCTGTCGGGAAACATGCTGAACTTCCGGCCGTTCACTCATTTGAGATACATGGTTAAAGAGCGAGGCACTTGCAGAGTTAAAACTGTAAAATGAGCTCAGCTCAAACCTGTCCTGAACCATAAGGCTGTTAGTGTATCCATAACCTGGGTCGTCAGTCGGCCCAAGAGGGCGATTCAGTGTAGAAAAGACATGATCGCGTCCGTTCCCGCAGTTGCCACGCCCTGCAAAGAAATACCAGGGCGGATACTTGAAAATATTCAATGATGTATCCGAGGCGCTCATCATGGATCGTTTTACTCCATATTCTTCGTCAAAATAGTCATGCGTCTCGCCTTCGAAGGGTACTCCTGTTTCATTGAGTACAGTTTTCCTTTCGTATATTACGGTTATGTTTCGAAGAGATTCCAAAGATTCCGAAGAGAAGTTAAAGGGAAATCTGAAATTCTGTACTACCTCGGATTCTCCGCTTTTTGAGCGGGAAAACCGGGAACCCTGCTCGTAAAGATCTCTGTAGTCGTTAAACTGATTTTCGAAATAGTTGAAATAGAGGTTGTGCTGTGGTTCAAGGGTTTTAAAAACGGTCAGTCCTGTTGTGTGTTCAAGCTCAAAAAAGCGCTCGAAGAGTTTCATGTTGCTGCCGTCATGAAAAAATGGGGTGTGAAACCCGTAATTAATCGATTCAGAAATCGGAGACGAAGGATCATCACCGTAACCGGTAAAGGTGACATATTCTGAACTTCCATGTTTTAAACGGGGTGTCAGATAAAAATAGCCGGTTCGGTATTGCAGTTCATATCCGGTCGTTCTTTTCTGATAATCAGTAACCTGTTTTTCTGAAGTTGTGTCACCCTCCTCCAGTGGAGTAGAGCTTTCGTCGCGAGTTGAAAAGAGCAGGTCGGTAAAAAAACGGCTATGAAGAGTGCCCGGAAGTATTCCCGTCTCATGTTCTAGCATAAAACCGGGGGCGTATTCGTTGTGTAATACTCTATGAATTGATTCTTCTTCGGAATTGCCTGTTAACACATTGTCGTAATCTGACAAACGACAGTAAAGCTGTGCCATACGGATCGCTTTGTCGGGTGGATTGTATGAGAGATTGAAGATAGTGCTCTTTTTTGTCGTTAGTCCACGTTTCTCTTCAGGAAACGAACTGTCATTATTGTCGGTTACTGTCTTTTCATGTATGAAAGATGCGTCAGTAAGAAGATGTGGCATTATCTCGATGGAAGAGTAGAGTTCATGGGCGTCTTCACTTATGTTTCGATCTATCCGTCCGGGACTTACAAAGCTCTGCCCGACACCTCTTTTGACATACTTAAGGGTAAAGTCTTTTCCAAGCTCTGTACCGCTTTCGGTACGATAGGCGCTACGTCTTGCCGAAACGGCACCTTCGACCCAGTAGGCCAGGTCGGTAACAGTCTCAGCACCGCTTAAAAGCAGGTTGTTGAACCAGAATCGGCCACTGTGACCGGTGACTCCTATTTTGAGAAACCGTATGTTGCGCAGATCAACCGATCCTGCATTTTCAACAGGTTGATTAGGGCCCCTTTCATTAAGTGATAGTTTTACCTCTTCCCAGAAATTTTTGCGGGTCAGTGGAAAGGTGTAAACACTAAAGTCATTCTCTGATGAACCTATATGAATAGATACTTCATCACCAATTGTAAAGGAGCGTGTGTTAATCCAGAAAACCAGATCCCGATAGTTCATCATATTAATCGGACGGGCAAGCCTTTTGGTAGCAGTTGCGCTATCACCACCAAGGGCGTCATACCTTATTTCTAAAGAGGCCTCGATAGGTACCCCCTCATCGTAGGCCGAGTTTCCCTGAAGTTTTTCGTATTGATCCTTGTTGGAAACTGCAAATGAATTGTCATAGTACTCGCTGTCGGTTGCGCTGTTAATCAGGGATACGCTGAATCGTTCAGAATCTTCGGTAATTACACCGTTTATACTCTTCTGTTGCCAGCTTGGAGCAACCAGCTTTAAAGATCCAATATAGATAACTCCCCTCTGTTGTGAATCAGAGTGAACCGAAAGCCTAAGTGCCACGGCCTGCTGAAGGGTGGCTCTTGCGCTTTCGCTAAACGAGCTGCCGCGATCAAGGTAGATAACTGCACGCTGCCATTGCCGGTTTGTCATATCGACACGGATCTGCTCATCTGCGGCTGCGCCCTCCTGTACTGCCCTTGCTCGATCACGCCCCGGAAATGTGATGACATCTTCATTGCTGTTTAAAATTCCGTTTCGGTTTAAATCCTCTGTTGATAATAGACCGTCCCCTTTTGTAGAGGCATTGACCCGAGGGCCCGATCCGACTCTGGTCTGCTCTTCGCCAGTCGGGTTAAAGAGATAACCACGGTCTTCATAAACCCCAGCCTGTATATCCGCGTCCAGTACGCCGTTACGGTTAAGGTCTTCGGTGTCAAGAATTCCGTCTCTATCGCTGTCTTCATCGATTGTTCCTGCGTCAAGGGTCATATATGCAGTTCCATTTCCTGAAGCTGCCTTATAGTAGATCTCTACATACTGAAGAGAAGAAAGATCTGTTGTCGAGCCCGGTCGCAGAGATGTTGCGACTGAAGCACAACTGTCACCAGTAGAGAAATCGAAGTCCAGTACAAGCGAATAGGTATCCTCTTCATCGATGTGAGATTCTGCAATGTTATAGGGGCCCGGTTTAATTGAGTAATCAACAATGTTGGGAGAATAAGAGGCACCGCGCAGTTCGTAGTCTCGTGACGGTGAGCGGTAATATTTGTAGTTGAGTCGTCCCCTTTCATTTTGATCAGTGCCCGCGGGTAGGGATGAAAGCTGCCAGTCTTTCTCTGATAGTGAAACTGGTATAATCTCTTCTGAAGATTCCATGTTGTCTATCATTGCCTTGCCATATGTGTTTGAGTTTAGCCTGCTGTGTGCGACTTCAAAGTAACCATTTACATCGAAGGGTATAGGCTCTACCGGTCGACCGAGAATACGGGATGCCATACGCGAGAGCTTTGCAGGTCCCATCCAGGTCGTGGCGTCGGCCTCTAGTACGAGCATCGATTCAGGTTCGCTGCCAACATCCGGTATCATCTGTGCCATAGGTGCGGCGCTGTATAAGAGGGTTGTTCCCAGAGACAGGTTCCGGTTTACACGGTAGTCGGTACGCACACCTCCTAAAAATGCGTTTCCGGAACCTGCAAAGGGTGAATGGTCGTACGATATTGTAATTTCGCTGTCAGCTCCGATATAGGGACGGTTAGGATCGGGGAATTCTATTGTTCCTGCTTTCTCATCAATTATGTACAGAGAGCTGTCGATGGTATGGCCGTTTATTTGGACCAGAACGCTCTCCTTGTTTATATCTGTATGCTTGAGTTGATAGAGCCGGTCACCCGAAAGAAACGCAAAATCAAGAGAGTAGCGCGAATACCGGTAGATGTCGTTTGGAATTACGGCATCGTATATTCGCGAACTGTTTGAACCGTGCAGGGCGCGCAATGGCTCACGCAGGGCAAAGCTAACTGTGCCCTTTGCATAATCCACTGTGTAGTGACCGCATTGCTCTATTCTATCGTTAGAAATGACTCCCGAATCATCACTAATAGAGAAATTGAATTTTTCGGCCGATATCTTTACCGAACCTAATGAGTAGACTGATTTTCGTTCATAGATGTCGTAATTAATTCGACCGTCACCATTTTTATCTCCGTTTCCAGTTCCGTCGCGGTTGTGATCTTCCTCTATTGAGGGGCCATATTTGATAAAAACAAAGTTTTTACCCGGAACAATATCAGTTCGCACCGCTGGGTCGCGTGATGGTCTGTTGCTAGTGAGTTTATAGCTGATATAGATTCGTGATGTATCGGAAACTTCAGTTAAGAATTCAATTTCACCTGAGGCATAGTTGATGCTGTAATCCCGCCCGGAGCTCATTTTCCTGTAAAAACCGCCGTCAATACCAAGTTGTGTAGCGCCCTCGTTATTGGTCTGATCCTGATCGTCGATATAGACCGAGAGTGAACCGGGTTGAATATTTACTGGGAAGGGGTGGTAGCGCTGAACGTCGGCAGGTGCGGATGTGAAAGTAATCAGGCTGTTGAAAGATTCCCGGGTAATTACCGGCATCGAATCAGGATTGTCATAGCGTATGAAGGGTTCTATCTGGTAGTATCTGTTTTTGCTGTATTGAAAATCCCGAAGTGATATGGTTTCAGATGATCTGTCACCTCTGAAATTTTCCTCTTCACTTTCTGATTCAAAAACAGTACCGAACATCTTGACCCGAAGGTTGTCTTTTTGAAGAGTTGTATCGAAACCGACTGCTCTGCGTGACTTGCTCTCATAGATTGCATATTTGGAATTATTAATATTAATCAGAATGTTTCCTAACCGTGCCTCCTGTACTATCTCGTCATCGGTCAGGGCACGATATTCAACAAGATAGAAGTTCTCAGTTTCATCAACACTGTCATGATGAATATAGACCCTGATGCGTTCATTTATCTGCCCCTCCATGTGCATCCGCATAATTCTCTCCTGATTAAAACCGGAAGAGATGACCCGGGAACGGGGTTCTGATGTATCACTTTGCTTGTATTTGAGTTTGCGGTATTTAACACTGCCATATCCGATACTGTAATTAAGAAAGGCGTCCATATAAAAATTTTCCTCAGGATCATCACTGTTATACTCCTTGAGGTGCCGATCATACCAGATATAACGGCTCCAATCATCATCTGAGAGCAATAAAATGGGGTGTGTCTTCTGAGGGGTCTGCTCTGTCTCTGCGTCTGATAATTCGGACACAACGGGGGCTGTCGCAGCCGTCTCCTGGGCTTTAACAGACTCTATTAGCACGGGTGATGTCATAAGCAGAATCAGCAGATTCAGCCGATAATATATTTTCATTCGAGTACAGATTCCGTTAGCAGATATTGGGCCGCATTTATGTAAAAGATGCAGCCTGGAAAAAGCTTCCCATATGGTTATTATCGTACTATTTGGTTAGGCTCTTCAGGAAATAGTTTGCCGGTTTTGGGCTATTTTATCTGTTTGGGAATCGGGTTGTATGAATATCTGAGGAGTTTTGTAGAGCGTAATTCAGCTGAGTGTTTCTATTTTAAGAATGCGGTCGGGGGAATTTATGAAGCCCCTTTTGATGAGTGCAAGGCTGTGAGAGCCGGCCTCAATGCCTTGTTTAATATGTTCGATTGTTGCGTCAATATTGATGCCGGAGCAGCTGAAGAGGTCAATAGAGGCGAAGTTGTGTTCTGGCCAGGTATGGATGGAAAAATGGGATTCTGCAATGACAATTACTCCGCTGACGCCCTGAGGAGAGAAGGTGTGGAAAAATGGGCGTATGATTGTTGCACCGGAAATGGTTACAGCTTCGGTCATTATTGACTCTAAAAGTTCCCGGTTATTCAGAGTATTAGCATTGCAGTCATAAAATTCTGCAAGATAGTGTGAGCTTAAGGGTTTTTCTGATTCAGAACCTGATTTTATATCCATCTGCGACTCTACCTTGATTCAAAAGTTTATATTAACGGGACAAAAGCATAATAGTTAGGGTAGAGCTATTCCGGTTAGTGTCAAACAGTTTTGCTGAAAATATCTTGCCTGTCTGTTCTGATACTGGATACTGGTGAATTAATTATCTGTTTTATGGAGGTCTGATGATACTGGGACTTGGTGGAGTGGTAATTGACAGGAGTCTGATTGTTCCTGATATTCCCGGGTGGGATACAGTTTTACATGCACATCATTACAGCACTCACCAAGGGGGGATGGTAGCGACTGCTCTAGCTGCCTGTGCCCGTTTGGGTGTACAATCAGAATTTATCGGTGCGATCGGTGATGATGATGCCGGTGGATTCATTGTAAAAAAGTTTATCGAAAATCATGTATCATGTGCCCGTATTGTCGTAAAGGAGGGAGAGCCCTCTCCCTGCTCAATCTGCCTTGTGAATGAAAAGAGCGGAGCCCGTACTATAATTCACTATCGAGGACTTCAGGATCAGAATTCCCTCAATATTGACATCAACCTTGCCGAGAAAAAATTTCTGCATCTGGATGGGTACTGGCCTGAAACAGCGGTTACAACGGCAAAAAAAGCGAAAGAGGAGGGAATTGTGGTTACCCTCGACCCCAGTTCGACCCTTATTGGATCGCCCTATTGTGATTCGCTGCTTGATCTGGTGGATTACGTTGTTCCGGGTTACAATTTTGCCAGCGGACTTACCGGAAAGAGCGATGTGCGTGAGATGTGCACCTCGATATATCGTCCCACGATGAAGGCTGTTGTTGTCACATGGGGTAATAAGGGTGTCTTCACATATGATGGAGAACTGTTTGTTAACTATCCCGGTTTCGATGTAGATGTTGTTGATACAACTGGGGCGGGTGATGTTTTTCATGGAGCACTGCTTGTTGGGCTGTCCCGTGGCTATACCCTGGAGCAGAACTGTCGTCTGGGTAATGCCGCAGCTGCATTAAAGTGTCGTTCCGTAGGAGGACAGGGGGGCATACCGACTCAGGCCGAGGTTTCGGAGTTTTTAAATGATCATGGATACTCATTTTTTACCGTTATGGAGTGACCCTGTAAAGATCGGTGCAGGATTTTCCGATTAGATAATGTAGGTGTCAGGAGTGGTTTTTACGGGCAATTGCAGGTTATTTGATCTATGCAGATTCTTCATATAGAGTGGTAATTCGGGTATGAATATTTCAACAGGTGTTTCGGCTGTTCAGTTGTCACCGGCTATGGACAGCCGAAAGGTGTATATTAAATCACCTTATAACAAAAATGCCCTTCGTTCTGTGCAAAAGGTAGATCGGCGTCGTCAGCCTCTTCTTCCAGAAGGCCCTGTGGGTAAAAGTGTGCGGGAGCGTATGGGCAGTTATAGACGCATGCACAATCTTTATACTATTCGCGGGGTTCATACCGCCTCTGCTGCGCGTGGGCGGAATCTTGATATCTATGCCTGATCTATTCAACTACTTGTTATATTCCGTAATAAAATCTTTTATACCATCACCAACACTCTTTGCTACCCGATCCTGAAACTTACCCTTAATCAGCAATCCTCGTTCCTTTTTGTTCGTGATATACCCAGCTTCCACCAGTACTGCCGGCATCAGAGCGCCGCGTAAAACAAAAAAATCCGCTTTTTTAACACCGCGCGATTTTGTCTCTTTTAAGTTTTTTTTCATGCGGTTCTGGATCTTACCGGCAAGAAGTGCACTCTCTTTCTGAATCTGCGTCGTCAGCATCAGCGCTTCTATATATTCTACATCCTGGTAGGGTTTGTGTTTGTTAGACTCTAGTACAACAACATTATTTTCCAGGGCAGCGGTTGCGCGAGACTCCTCATTCGTTGCGTTTTGAGAGAGATAGTAGTTTTCAAAACCGTTACTGCGTGAAGAGATTGATGCATTTACGTGCATGCTTATAAAAAGGCCGTTTGTTCCCTTTTTTAATTTACGGTTTGCAATCTCGGTTCGTTTACCCAGTTCAATAAAGATGTCTTTTTCACGTGTCATGATGACTTCCACACCTCTGAGGTTTTTTTCCAGATATTTTTTAACCTTTTTTGATATGGTAAGGGTCAGGTCTTTTTCTCTTACCTTGTGTCCGATGGCACCGGGGTCTTTGCCACCGTGTCCAGGGTCAATAATTATGAAGGCTATCTTCTCTTTTGCCGGAGAAACGGGAACAAGGTTGGCTACCGGATCATCGGCAGGAGTGCTCTTTTTATTCAGGCTGTAGTGGTTTCGGCTAAGCTTAAGGTTAAATTCCGGAAAGAAGGCGGCACTCATCTCTTTAAAGAAGAGTGATGGAATAAAGACCTCGCCGTTTTTTCGCATTACAGGGTATGAGCTCATGTATATGCGACCGTCGATAACATAGGCTGCATAACCACTCTGAAAAACGGCAAAGTGGTGCTTATGGTACAGCTTTCCTCTCTGTGAAATTACATCAAAAGTTTGATTTATTCCTGTTTTAGTTGCTATATCATAGAGTGAGATATATTTTTTCCCGTCAATGGAGTACTCTCTTACTGAAAAGTTGAGAGAGGTTCCAAAAAGGGTCAATGAAACTGTCAGAAGCAGCAGGGGTATGATTATTGTCCTTAATCTCATGGTTTATTGAGTACGGTAATCGATAGAATAGTCAAGTTTTTCTTGCTGCTCGTATTTAAAAAGCAAATTAGTGCATAAGTTAGTCAGGTTTGTCTATTTGCGGTTCGGGAGGAGGTATGGAGCATTTTTCTACAATTATAATTGGTTCTGGACCGGCAGGTCTTGGGGCGGCCTTTCATCTGCTTGAAAAGGGGGGTGTCTCTGTTCTGCTGCTTGAGAAGAGTTCAATTTCATCCGGAGGGCTTCGGAATGATTGTAAACAGAATTATACCTATCCGGTAGGGTTTCCCGAGCAGTTGTGGAGTCATAGCGAAGCTGAGGAGTCTCTTCGTGAGGTGCGACGCTATCTTGAGCCGTCCATTGTGAAAAAGGGTGACATTGAAATCTACCGAAAGAGGGCTTTCGCTATGGGGGTAGAGCTTCTGGATATAGAGCAGTCACATGTGGGCACGGACAAGGCGCCGGCGCTGATTAATTCGCTTATAAAAAGGCTGGTGGATGGTGGTGTGGATGTGCGTTTGAAAACGGAGGTTCACTCCATTAATTACGAGCATCGTATGGTTGTTCTTGATGGAGGAGATCAGATCTCTTTCGATAATGTGATAGTTGCACCGGGGCGTTCGGGGTTTCGCTGGCTGCAACAAGTGATGGATGAAAACGGAGTAAGCTTCACCGATAACAGTGTTGATATAGGTATTCGTGTTGAGTGCACCGCCAATAACTTTTCTATTGTGAAGGATTACTATGATCCAAAGTTTCTTTTCCCATATAAGGTTCGCAGCTTCTGCACAAATTCGGGTGCGGCCCATGTTGTCCGCGAAAAGTATGAGTACTACTACTCTGTAAACGGACATTCTCTCTCGTCGAAACGGTCACCGAATAATCTTGTAAATTTCGCATTACTAAAAACCATAGAGCTTACAGACCCAGTTGCAAGCGGTCAGCATTTTGCACAAATACTGGGGCAAATGGCTATGCAGTTATCAGGGGGCGTTCCGATGATGCAGAGGGTTGGCGACTTGAGGCTTGGCAAACGCTCAACGCGACAAACCTTCAACAATGATCTTTACAATTTCGAACCGACTCTTGCTGGTTCGACTCCCGGTGATCTGTCGCTTGCTATTCCCGCTAAAATTTTGCGCCATATCTGGAACTCTCTTAAGATGCTTGATACGATAATTCCCGGAGTGCTTCACCCCTCAACTATACTCTATTATCCAGAGATCAAGACCTATGCCAATAAGCCCGCATTTATTAATCGCTGGTTTGAGGTTCTACCCAGTTTTTTTATGGTCGGAGATGGTGCCGGAACAAGCCGAGGAATAACCGCGGCCTGGTGTTCAGGTATTCGTGCAGCACAAAGAGTGATTGAAACTTTCGGCAATTGAAGCTGAACCAGTGTGTTCTACTGCTACTGGCTGACCGGAAGGTCGATATTGGCAAGCAGTTTGTCGAAAATATCTATTGAGTTATAATCCAGGGCACGTTTTTGTGCAGCTATGCTGAACTTCTTCCACAGAGCGGGTGAGTTCAGAAAGGAGGCTGCAAAGTCTGCCATCTGGTTTTTATTTGTTGCCAGAAAACCGCATGAGTCATGATTGATAATATCTTTCGGCCCTTTGGTGCTGTATGAAATAACCGGTGTGCCGCAGCTTAGTGCCTCAAGCACAACACAGCCGAATGTGTCGAAAATTGAAGGTAGTATCATAAGGTCCGCAGAGGAGTAGATCTCGGGTAGTTTGTCGTGATCAACCCATCCTAAAAAGAGTGCATCGGGTATCAGTTTCTGTAGCTTTTTTTCTTCAGGGCCGGTTCCGGCCAGCACAAGCTTTACGCCGGGTACCGTTTTACTGATTCGTTTGTAGATGGCTGGTAGTTCTGTTGCCCCTTTTTCGTGGCTTATTCTTCCGGTAAATAGAAGCACCGGGGTATCTTCTGAAACATTAAATAGCTTCTTCTTTGAACTTTTCTTTGGTTTATAGCCACTGTCAACCCAGTGCGCAGTCTGGTGTACGTTTTCTTGAGGAATACCCATCGCCTTAGATGTAAGCCATTTCTGCTGATCGCTGTTTAAAACAAATATTTCATCATACTCTTTGTAGAAGGCTCGCAAAATTCGTCGCATACGACTTTGAGCCGAAGAGCTAAGGTTCAGTACTTTTTGTCCGAAGGTAGTCCAGTCTGTATGAACATAAAAATAGGCGGGTATGGAGTAGGCTTTTTTCAGGAAAAGACTGGCCACTCCCATGAACCCTTCGGTCGAGCACATCAGTCTGTCGTATTCGTTCTCTTTCACAATTTGATGAATCTGTAAAAGGTTGGGTATGCGTAATGGTTGATGCTGGTAAAATGGCAGAACGAATTCGGCTTTTGGAGGTACAACAATAAGGTTCTTTCCCGATTTCAGAGTTGAACTGCATGTGAGTATGTCAATGGGAAGATCCCGTCGGCGTATCTCTTCAAGAATGGATTTTAGCACAATGGCTACTCCATTTTTGTCTTCAAAGGTGTCGGTAAGCCATAACATTCTTTTTGGATGCCTGCATTCGCCCGTAGCCTCTGCAAAGGCGTTCAGAAGAGGGCGGGTGTTATAAAGAACACGGGCGCTAGCGAAGGTTGCCGCAGTAATTACTGCAGAGGCAAGCATCGGAAATGAAAGACCGTCCAGAAATTTACCAAGTTTGAATGGTTGCTGAGACTTTTTTTTCTGCTGTAGTTTATAGCGAATCATGCCTCGAATGGTACTTCCCTCTTCAAAAAGCAATCTTAGCTGTGATGGTATATCCATATCGACGATTGTCTGGCTGAGGTCTTCATCCCTAATTTGGGGCATGTTCTTGAGTTTTACCTGTACCCGGCTGATCAGAAGATCGGTCAGTAGGTTGTAAATGTTTTCAACACTTGATTTATAGAGTAGTGGTTGGTCGGCATGTGGTTTGTTCTTTATACCGGCAATGGTGGATGCCTCGTCAAAAATAGAGCTGTAGTCTTTGGGAATAATGAGCTTTGCAAGAGATCTTGGTTTTTTACCCAGAAAGCATTTGTGGAATGTCTTTATAAAACTGGTTGTCAGCTTATGCCTTTGCAGTTCAAGAAAGCCGTTTGTCATAATCATTGCGATCAGCTTGTCTTTGGTGTCACCTTTATGGAAAAGGATTCTCATTAAACCTGGATCCTCCAGATTGATGCCAATCTGGCAGAAGTAGTCGATGAAGGCCATCGTCATTTTTTCGCTGTCGTGTGTATTTCCGTAAAGAGCGGTTCGCCCCCCTCTTATTGCTTCAAGAGCCAAATCCGCCCGGCTTCTGTTTTTTAAACGCTCATTAAGCTCGGGAACATGGAGCAGTGTTCCCGTCTGTCCCGCAAAAAGCCCCATGTGAGAATCTGAACCACCCATGCGATATTTAGTATAGGGGTCAGCAAGAAAAGATGTGGGCGACAGCTTGTGTTTCTTTGCGAACAGGTCTATTTTTTCCGGTGTCAGAGAGTCGAGCCAGTGATGGACAAGTATGTTTTGCCAAGTATCTCTTTGGCCGTTTATTATTTCAAAACGTTGAAAAACAACAGCCAGTTTCTCGAAAAGATCCATGGATGGTAGTGATTTTTTTCTGTAATGAAATAGAGGGTGAGCCCAGGTAGTTGGGATATCGTGACTGACCGCATATTCCTGAAATTTATAGAGATTGGAGCGGTATTTTTCGAGTGTAACTTCCTGTTCGGGAGTAAAACCGTAGGCCAGAACGTGTATTTTGCTACCGAAATCGGGGACGGTTACCGTAAATTCGGCACCGGTTAAGATATCGTAGCCTGCATCTCGCAATTCGTAACAACTGCGAGCATTATTGTGATTCGTTACTGTAAAAGCTGTTGCTCCGTTGGATTTTAGTATTTCCTGCAGGGTTTCGGGTTTTAGCCAGGTTTCAGGTATATCCAGTATGCGACCTAAGAGTTCATCGGGTTGATTGCTGTTTTTATCATGGCAATGAAGATCAATTTTTAATATCTCATTTTCCGGGTATCTTCCGGCTTCTTCTTTAAAAAAATTATTTAATTCGTTTTTTAAGTCTTCGTGAAAATTGCTGCTCATTGATCCTCCGGTTAAACTGGTCACTTATTTCTGTTAGGAATTTTTAAAACCGCAGAGTAAGTATACAGAACGGTGCCATAAGGCCAGTCTGCATACAGAATCTTAAAAATGAATACATTGCTTAAATATAGTAAATATAACAAAAATGTAAAGAGAATATTAAGTTTTTACATGAGACTTGTCAAATGAATATAAACATTAATACAAGTCTCGAGATTAAGTCAAGATTTTTGAAGTTTTCTATTGTCAGAAAGGCTCACGAAAATATGATGTACCTATTTAAGAGTTGTGAACACTCTGCAAATATTTTTCAGGTTTTGGGTATAATCGGCATGTTGGACATTTTGCAAAAGATTTGATTTATTAATAATCCGGCAATTTTTGTCAGATGTTGGAAATATAGGGAGGACTAATGAAGAAAACTTTAAGGGTAGCTTCGAGTGATATCCATGGCAAAGGGCTTTTTTCTACAGTAAAAATTGAAGAGGGAACAGTAATTGGTGTCTGTGAAACGACCCCCAGCCAGGGGCGAACCAATTATACCCTTCATATTGATGATGAGGCGGTAGAAATTCTGTGCTGTTTGAAATATATTAACCATAACTCAGATCCGAATGTAGCCTATTACGACGACCTTTCGGTTGTGGCACTGCGAGATATTGAACCCGGTGAAGAACTCACCCACGATTATGGTGATGACTGGGCCTAGAAAAAATGGAACCAATACTGCTACTTAAGGGTCAAACAGTAAATCAAAAAGGATACCTGCATTACAGGCAGAAGTATCGAAGGGAGTTGTTATGAATAAATTTAAAATAGCAGTAGTATTTGCGTCTCTGTTTATTGCCATAGGGGGGCTGTCTGCAACAGGTTTTGAGGATTGCCCGGCGGATGGATCGGGTCGCATGGGACGCGGTGGTTTCGGACATGGTGGTTTCGGGCGGATGATTCATCTTCGCGAAGAGTTGAATCTGAGCGAGGCACAGTACACCGAGCTGAAAGCAATTGAAGAGAAGTATGCTGAAGAGCGTTATAAAAACCGGGGCGACAGAACGAAGATGAGAGAGCTTTTTGATGCACAGCGTGATGAAGTTTATGACCTTCTTGATGCAAAACAGCGGGCAAGGTTTGAAGAGTTACTTTCCGAAAATCGATCTCGAGGTCGTGGTTCAAGGTCGAAGCGAAGATTCTTTGATTCAGAGTAGCAATAAATACAGGGCGGGTAAAAAATAGTAGTTGAATTTCCTGCCTGCCCTGTAAACTCAAGTCAGGTCTCGATTTTTTTTTACGAATGGGTGCGGGGTGAGAGTAATTAAGAAAAACAGGTTCAGATGCCTTTTTCTGTTATTGAATTTACTCATATTTTTGATGAGTATAACTGCTATATTTGCTGTGGATAAAGCTGCTTCTGCAAGCCCTGTTACACGTCACGCCGCTGGGTTCGATGAACTGTATAAAAACCATGACTATAAAGCGCTTCTTTCTACGTCTAATGGAACGTACTATTCATACATCGTTCTCCTTTTTAATGAAAACCCTCATTTTATAAACATCCTTATGGATCTCACCATTACTACTGAGTCAAATGTCTCATTTGAGAAGCTTTATCTTCTATATTTAAATCGTAATAAAGAGCTTCCCTTTTATTCCCTTGCTAAACAGCTTCACCGGCTTTACAGGAATCCAGGCAGTTTTGATGATGCCACACTTAGAGAAATGGAAAAAAAGCTCGAGAGCTACGACATTGTCTTGCGGTTTGTAAATATTGCCCAGGGACTTACACTCGACTACTGTATCTATGGCCGAAAAGAGGTGGTGAAAGAGTTCCATCCATTTCTTGAAAACGATCAGCAGATCTATAATATTATCCCTACTATCTATTATGATGAATTTTTCAGCAGTAACTCTACATTTTATCGTGATCTGATATACATAGATGGAAATGAAGTTAAAAATGATTATAACATAGCCCTTCTTGTTAAAAAGAGTGCTGCATTGAAGGGGTTCTACTACATTGGTTCCGAGGTTACTCCTGATATTCAGTTCTGTCTAATGAATGCTGCTCTCGACTCCGGGGATCTAGAGAAACGGATTGAGCGTGTCTTTATCGTTCATGAGTTGACACATAAAATAGTAAATAATAATTATAAATATTACAACTCTATCATTGAAGAGGAGCTTGCCATTGCAAGCACAATGTTTGTAGACCCCTATCTCGGGTTGTCGGCTCTTTACAGTTATCTTAACTATTATCGATACAGCCCACATCGCATTGCCGCATTAAAGTTTATAAAATTTAGTTCACGCAGCCTTGGTCGCCCGACTATGGCCTATAATCCGTCAGAGCTTAAAGATGTGTCTCCTGATGCGTTAAAACTTCTGGCTCAGAACTATTTTGCTGAACGTATGGAGCTTGTTAAAAAAAAGGTAATAAATCCTAAACGGCAGCCCTCTTTACCCTGATACTCTCTTATTTTGTTCGAGTATTTCCAGGGTTAGTTTTAATCCCTTAGTATATCTCCTTTGAATGAACGCGAGGTTGTTTTAGCTGGTTTGCTTTTATGCTGGAGCCGGTTGCAATTTCTTGCGAGTTTTTGCAGGAAGATGGTTGACAATATATTTATTATTTTCTATATTAACTACTATGGTAGTTAATATAGTTAAACAGATGCAAAAGCTTGGTTTCACTGAATATGAGTCGCGCAGTTATGCAGCGCTTCTTGAAGAAAATCCGGTTACTGCCTATGAACTCAGTAAGCGGTCGGGAATCCCTTCGTCCAAAATTTACGAGGTGTTGGGGCGTCTGCTCGAAAAGGAGATGGCCTTCGAGCTTCAAGAGGTCAAAGGAAAGCGGTATATTCCCGTTCAACCTGAACGCTTCATGAAAAATTATTCCAATCGAGTTAAGAAGACGCTGGGGGGGCTTGAACGTGATTTTTCACGATTAAATGGGCCGCCAAATGTGTCCTATATTATTAACTGTGACTCCTTCGAAGATCTGATTCGCAGGTCAGAGCAGTTGATTGCATCCGCCCAGTCAAGTTTTCTCGTTTCTGGTTGGACTGATGAAATATCTCATTTTTCAGAATTGCTCAGTTCGCGCGCAGGTGAGGGTGTTAAGCTTGCTGTTGTCCATTTTGGTAAAATTGACTTACCCGGAGTCTGCTGTTATGAACATCCGGTTGAGGATATCCTTTATCGAGAAAAGGGTGGGCGTGGGCTAGTTATGGTTGTCGATTCGCTTGAGGCGATTACTGCGACAATTTTTGAGGATGGCAGCATAGAGGCGGCGTGGAGCCGTAATAGCGGATTTGTTTCGATGGCGGATGATTATATACGTCACGACATCTATATATTAAAAGTTGTGCGACATTTTGGCAAAAAAATGGGTAAAACATTCGGCAGCCGGTACGCGATGCTACGTAATGTTTTCAGTGATGAGGTGATATCATGAAGATCTATATTGACGGTGAATTCTTTGGTAGAGATGATGCTAAAATTTCGGTTTTCGACCATGGTCTGCTTTATGGAGATGGTATTTTTGAGGGTATACGCATCTATAACGGCAAGGCCTTTCTTCTTGATGAGCATATTGACAGGCTCTTCAGATCCGCACGAGCGATAATGCTTGAAATTGGTATGAGTAAAAAAGATTTGTGTGAGGCGATAGGCGAGACCATGAGCCTGAATGGTAGGGTCGGGTCAGGAGTTACCGGCTACATCCGTCTTGTTGTTACCCGTGGTAAAGGGAAACTGGGTATTGATCCTGCTTCATGTCTGCGCTCATCGGTTATAATTATTACGGAAGATCTTCAGCTTTATCCGGAAAAGACCTACAACGAGGGTATGTCTTTGATTACGGCCTCGGTGCGGCGAAACCGGGTCGATTCGCTTGATCCACGAATTAAGTCTTTGAATTATCTGAATAATATTATGGCGAAGATGGAGGCGCAAAACAGTGGCTCGCCCGAGGCTGTAGTGCTTAATGAGCGGGGCTTTGTAGCTGAGTGTACTGCCGATAATATCTTCATTGTTACAGCTGGTTCTGTTGTAACACCTCCCGAGCAGGATGGCGCTTTAGCTGGAATAACCCGTGAGTGTGTCTCTAAGACAATATGTGCTGCTCTTGGAATAGAAGTTAAGGAGCGGTCCATGACGCTATATGATATATATACAGCCGATGAGTGCTTTTTGACCGGAAGCGGTGCAGAGATTGTCCCCGTAGTTTCGGTTGACAGGCGGGTTATTGGTGACGGTGTGCCCGGGCCTGTGACTGATAGTATCCGCAAGGAGTTCTCTCGGTATACCGATAGCTTTTAGAACCGATTATTGGCTCTGTTATCGGTCTGTTTTTGCGTAATATACCAGTTGCTCTGCCAGTTCACTCAGCTGATGAGGTTGGAAAAGGCTAAGTCGGCAGAGCTTTATGATTAAAAGGGCATCTTTTCTGCGTTAAGGAATAAGAATAACAGCAGTGCAGCTCCTGCAAAGAAAGCTACGTATATTTTCTGCCACTTGTAGTATCGTTGTAGCTGCTCATCTGTGAAAAATTCACCAGGATCTTTTTTCAGGTAATACTTTCCTCTTCTTGATAAAATACGGCGTATTTTATTCTCATCTTTTATCTCCTGAATCAGTGAAAAGTAGCGAAAGTTCAGATAACCTCCTCCCAGCGATACAAAGGCTATCCAGAAAAAAAGATATTTATAGTCAGGAATTGTGTTCGACAAGCCTGGTTCAACATAAAGGATAATATAAGATACAGTCAGAAGCAGTGGAACGGAAAGAATAGTGAACAGACGGTAGAATTTGATTCGTTTCATTGATAATCTCCTTATATGTTATCATGATGATAGCCTATGTTAATAAAGTACTGCTGTAAATCAACACTTTGTTATGATAACTTCTGGGAACCGTTAAATCCGACTTTTTATAACAGCAAAAAGCTACCTTGCCGGCTGATCCTTGTTATTGATTTAGTTATCACAGGTAACCAAATAATAAAAAATGCTGGAAAATTAAAGGCGGATGTTGTAGTCGTAGTATAAACACGGGAAATAAGACCTTGAAATTTCTATAATGCAATGTTCACAGACCTGTTGCAAAATAATCAGATACATTTCTTGATTATCCTGACCGGGGGCCTGCCACTGTTTTATGATGGAATTGAGGTTTTTCCGCTGCATTTGATTCGGCCGTTTGCCAAAAAGAGGATAGTGATATGGTTTTGTATGGTATTAAGCTTTTTGTTCTGTTTACAGGGGCGATGTTGATTTTTGTCGAAGAACTCCGTCGGCCGAACATAATTAATAAAAAATTACTCATTTTTGCGCTTCTTTTATTCATCAAGGATGCAGTCTCGTATGTGATGCTAAACTATTATGGTGAATCAATATTAAGCTCCAATTTCTTTTTCTATTATATTGCGTTTTGGATTCCGACTGGTTTTTTCTATTACACTGTTCTGGAATATTTTACCGATAAAAAACGTAACTTTCGTATTACAGGTATTCTGTTCGGTGTAATGGTTATCGCATCCGCGATGATCTATCAGTTCCAACCATATCTTGGAGGTTATTTCAGGTTTTCCCTGATCGCAATCAGAATGATCTATACTGCGGCGGTAATCTGGATTATTGTCTGCATCAATATGGCCTATGTCGGTGTTCGCAGTAATTTTTTCATGCGTCACGTTCCACCGTTAAATGTAATTCTGACATTTCTTATTGTTAATTTCCTCACTTATAATCTTCCCGATTCCATTTTTCATGGTGTTGTTGAGACAATGACTTATGGATCTATCACATTTTTCTTTTTTATGAAGAATCAGGATGGATATCAGGAGATGTTTAAAATAATTGACGACTCTAAAAAAGAGTTAACGAGTATTATGAACCTGATGAACAAGTCGGGAGTCGGCTCTGGAGCCTCTTATGACTTTGATGAAATTACCAATTCAATCCTATCATATATCGCAGATATGGTTAATGCCCGTTCAGCTATCCTGCTGGTGGTATCGGCCGATAAGAAGTATCTTGTACCCAAGGCCTTTTTCGGTGTTTTCCCGGCCATTGATGGAACAGGTAACTATGCTTCTATAAAAAAACAGTATCTTGAAACATATAACCGCCAGGTGCGTATTAAAATCGGCGAGATGTATCTTGGCCGTGCAGCTCAAATAGGTGAACCGGTTTTTTATCAGGATGCCAAACAGGATGAAGAACTTCGCGAACAGAGCACAATAGTAGATATCACTTCTATGATGGTGTTGCCCCTTGTATTTCAAGAAGAGGTGATGGGGTTGATGGCCTTTTGTAACAAGGAGGATGGAACTCTTTTTGAAAACAGTGAATATAATCTGGCAAAGGCACTTTCAAGTCACGTAGCAATTATTATAAATAACTTTAAGTTCTATAACCAACTAGTAAAACGACAGCGTGATGAACGTGAACTCGAGATCGCAGGGTCAATTCAGAAGAATCTTATGCCTCGTGTAATTCCGGAATATGATACAGTAGATATTTTCACCTATAGTCGACCTGCGAAAGGTGTTGGTGGTGATTATTATAATATTATACAGGTCGATCAGAACCGGATCGATGTCGTTATTGCCGATGTGGCAGGTAAGGGTGTTCCAGCTTCACTGGTAATGGTTATGATCAGTACGGTTCTTAAAAATATTATCAAATCTAATTATGGACCGAAAAGAATTATCAGTTTTCTGAATAAATTTCTGTGTAAAGAGAGCACCTTAGAGCGTTACGCGACATTGTCATACCTCTCTCTGGATGTTGTTCGTGATATAGCACTTTACACAAATTCAGGGCACAGCCCGCTATTATTGTACAAGGCTTTGCACAATAAGTTTGAGCAGGTCGACACCCCGGGAATTCCCCTGGGTATTGATGCTGATCAGCAATACTATCAGAAGCAGACAGAGCTCGATTCGGGTGATATTATGATGATGTTTACCGATGGAGTAACCGAGGCGATGAACGATGTGAGCGAGATGTTCGGATTAGAAAGGTTACGCTCATCAATACTCGAGAATAAAAACGGAACTGCAGAAGAGATTGGTAATGCTCTTCTTGAACAGATAGAGATTTTTGCGGCTGGTAATGAGCAGCATGATGACCTGACATTGATTATTGTTAAGAAGCGATAGTATTTTCAGTCGCTTCTTAATTGATTCAGGTGAATGTGTGAAGGGCAAAGCGGTGGTTGCTTTATATCCGTGGGAACAGCTTTTCGTGAGTCTCTTCAAAGAAAAGTCTGTTTTGCGGTTCAAGAGCTTCAGAAAGTGTCTGAATATAAGTTTCCAGATCTGAAAAGTTGACAGATGATTGAATGTTAAGTCTTTGAGCAACCTGCCCAAGTGTGGTTGCTATACCCTTGAAACTGGAATAGCTGTTAATGTAACGAAGAGATAAAAATCTCTCTATTGTCTGTTTGAACAAATGGTTGTCATAATTTGTGCAGTGCTTAAATATCTCATCGGCTATTTTGCTGTTAAAACCGGCGTAGCCTGAATAGAACTGATCTATGATGGCCGGGTTTGCACTGATAAGGGTATGATCCAAAATGATTTCGACTACAATGTGGTTTAAGCTGTGAGGCAGATGTCTGTTAAAGGTCTGCGTGTACAGTTCAGATGCAATTTTCATTGTTTTATTGAACCAGGGTGATGAATGAAATATTTTATCAGCCGTGTAGTGTGCCATCATACCGCATGCAAGGCCTGTACATTCATCAGAGAATTTGTTCTTAAGCATAAGATTGTTAATCAACGGCTGACTTAACGGCTGTGGATTCTTATACAGTGAAACTATATCGGGCAGGCTTACACCAACGGAGTAAGAGTTGTTGTTTGGTTTGGCCTGAATTGCAAAATGTGATAAAAAGTTCATGGTTTCCTTCGCTTAATGTAATTACTTATCCACTACACATACAGTGGAAATTGTGCATAGTTATTTTTTCTGCATATGGATTTAGATAATCGGAAACCTCCTGTAATAAATGAGGGTGGTTGCCGTGTATACTTTCTGAACAGTGGAGTGTCGGGTGGATTCATCGTTTATTGCATTTCTTAACAAGAATAACAGTAGAGTGATGGGCAATATTGCCTATCTATTTGCTTTTTTAGGCATGCTCTTTTTAGTACAGCATACTATCCATTCCTGGACGGTATTGTCGGAAGTTCACTATCTGTTATATATCGTACTCCATAGTTTACTGATTGCTGTTTCGGTGCTCTATATTATCATTTCCAGGTTTGTCCTGGTCAGGTCACAGTCACCGACGTTTGACCGATATTTGAATCTTGTATTTTTATTTATCTATTTATCAATCATTGTTGGTCTGAATGTATTAGATCTACAATATTCTTTTGAGCTTATACCCTTTATGTTGGGGTTAATGTTTCTTGTTGTTCTGTACCGGGAACATCGGTTTATTCAGATTATCATAGTGCTGATGCCGGTAGTTGTACTTCTGATTATTATACGCATAATTATCTCAGACAGAAACAGCCTTAATATGCTTACCTTTTACATTCTCGTTTATGGGGTTGTTGCTCTTTTTGTTTCGTTAATTCTGTATCGTTCATTTTTTGAGCGCTTCACTATAATGCATCAGTTGAATGATCGGAGTTGTATGCTTGACGACCTAAACAGCAAGCTGCACGCCTATAAGGTGTCGATGGAGCGTGACCTTGGATTGGCTGAAAAGATTCAGCGGGTCTATCTTGAAAATCGGTCCGAGTCTTTGGATACCTGGGATATTGCTACACGATATGTGCCCAAAAATGGTGTCTCTGGCGATTTTTATGATTTTTATAATGCCGATAACACCCTGCATGGAGTTTCGTTGTTTGATGTTACCGGTCATGGTGTGGCCTCGTCGCTTGTTACAATGCTTGCAAAACGAATTTTATCGCGTCTAATTAGTGCAAACCCCGATGCCCCTCTTGGAGAGGTGGCCAAACTTTTTAATCAGGAGCTTATCGCAGAGATTGGGAATTCACATATATACCTTGCCGGTGTTATTTTGAAAATAAATGAGAATAGCTTTGAATATATAAACGCAGGTCATACTGATATAGTGATTAAACATGCCGATGGCTCAATTGAAAACGTGCTGAAATCCACAGAAGACAGGAATCCGTTTTTCTGTCTGCAGGAGTATAAAAGTCGTTACCGTGCGAAAAATTTCCCACTTCGGGATGGAGACACTCTAATTATGGCGACTGATGGTATATACGAGTTGATTCCGGCAAAAAAGGGCCAGCAGCTCAGTTTTGAGAGTATCGGTCGCTTCATTTCTACTATTCCACCTGAAACAGGTGCTGATGATCTGGCAGATCAAATCATGAATTTTGTTGCTCTAACCAGTGCCAGAACTGACTTTGATGACGACATGACGCTGCTTGTTTTGAGGTATAAGTCATAATTAAAATTTCAATATAAGTTTTCTGGTGATGTTGGTGGCTTAACTTTTTTAAAACAGATAAGGAGAGAAGGAATGAAAACAGAGGGTGCGGTTGCATTTATTACAGGTGCCGGAAGTGGCCTTGGAAAAGACATTGCAAAGGGGGTTGCAAAGGCGGGAGCCATTATTATTGCAGTGGATATCAACAAAAATGCTGTTGAGCAAACTGTAGCGGATATTAGAGAGGATGGTGGAACGGCAGAGTCTTGTGTGCTTGATATTGCCAACAGAAAGGCTGTCTATAAAAAGGCTGCGTCGCTTATAAAGAAATACGGCCATGTGGATATTCTTGTAAACAATGCCGGAATCGTAGTTGGTAAAGATTTTCTGGAATCTACCGATGAGGAGAACATTGCTACTATGGAGGTTAATACTATCTCGAATTTCTGGACTGTAAAGGCGTTTTTACCGGGTATGATCGAACGAAAAAGTGGCCACCTGGTTACCATTGCGTCGGCTGCAGCGTTTATTGGGGTCCCACGTCTTGCCGACTACTGTGCCAGTAAGTTTGCAGCTTTCGGTTTTCACGAGGCAATCCGCAAAGAGATCCGTAAGAAAAAGCTTCGTGATGTAAAGACGACAATTATCTGCCCCTACTATATAAACACCGGAATGTTCTCAGGTGTGAAAAAAAGCCCTTTAAGTTTTCTGCTTCCTTTACTTGATCAGAAAAAAACAACAGACAAAATCGTTAAGGCAATTACCAAACAGAAGCGACGCCTCTACATGCCTCCGATAGTCTATACTCTACCAATGTTGCGAGTTTTTCCTGATTGCATCTATGATTTCATTGCCGACCTTTTTGGTGTCAACTCTTCTATGGATGAGTTTAAGGGGCATAAAAAATGAGTCTTTATTCAGTAAATACACTTTGTGTTTTTTGTGGATCATCCGATGGGGATACTCCCAGGTATCGGGATGACGCAGTCGAGTTGGGGCGGTATTGTGCTGCTGAAGGTGTAACCGTAGTTTATGGAGGTGGTTCTGTTGGTTTGATGGGTCGTCTTTCGGACAGCGTAGCTCTTAATGGCGGGAGGGTGATCGGGGTAATTCCGGAGCTTTTGCATCAGGCTGTACAGCACAACCGTGAAGTTGAAACAATAATCGTGGATACCATGCATACCCGCAAAGCTCGCATGTATGAACAGTCCGATGCCTTTGTTGCTCTTCCCGGCGGCATTGGCACAATAGAGGAGCTCTTTGAAGTATATACCTGGCAGCAGATAGGTTATCACCAGAAACCCGTGGCGCTGCTGAATAGTGACGGTTACTTTGATCATCTGATCAGTTTTCTCGACTCGATGGTAAGTCGTAAGTTTTTAAAACCAGTGCATCGAGCAAATCTGATTGTAGCCAACTCTGTTCCACTGCTGTTTAAAAAACTAGCCGACTTTGACCCCGGTCCTGCCAGCAAGTTTTAGTTGTGTGAATTTTACACGGCAACCCTGTTTTTATGACCGAGTTATCCATAATGAAAATGAATTGTATAATGTTCGGCAATACATTATCAATAACCCGATAAAATGGGAAATCAATAATTATCATTGGGGCAATAACGAATAAATTGCTGAAGACAATAACAGGTATGGCGCTGTATAAAAATTAATACCGCTTTTATGGCGACAGTGGGCTTATGCCACGCAAGAAGGTAACGGTCTCTTTGAGCGCAGCTATAGTTCGTTCGACATCCTCCATGCTGTTTTCTCTTCCGAAGCTGAAGCGTATAGAGCCGTGGGCTGTTTCGGGATTGTCGTGAAGAGCCATTATAACGTGCGATGGATCAAGAGATCCGGTCGAACAGGCACTTCCGGTCGATACTGCTATATCATTCATATCCAGCCTCAAGAGAATCGATTCACCCTCTATGTATTTAAATGAAATGTTTGAAGTGCAGGGTTTGCGCGGAGCATTACCTCCGTTTATAACGATATCATTTATCTCTTCGGTAACTTTAGTTTCAAAAAAATCACGCAGTGATTTGACATGTGCTATTTCAGTATCAATCTCATCTTTCATGACTCTGCAGGCTGCGGCCCAGGCTATGATGCCAAGGCTGTTCTCTGTGCCGGCACGCAATCCTGCTTCCTGATGTCCACCGTGAATCAGCGGGATGATGGAAAAGTTTTTAAAGCGACTCTTTTTTAGATACAGCGCGCCTATACCCTTTAGGGCATACATTTTGTGAGCGCTGAAAGAGGCCGCATCAACTGGCATTTTGTTTAATGAGAAAGGGATTTTCCCGGGAGACTGAACCATGTCTGAATGAAAAAAAACTCCTCTTTGTGAGCATAATTCACCCGCCTCTTCAATAGGCTGAATCGTTCCAATTTCATTGTTCGCATGCATTATTGAAACGAGTACTGTCTCCTTCCTTAAAGCCTTCTGTAACGAGGCGATCTCTATGATTCCATCATTTGTAACTGGAAGGAACGTTACATCGATTCCTCTTTTCTGCAGATACTGTGCAGTGTTGAACACTGATGGATGCTCGATTCCAGTGGTGATTATATGGGGAGTAAACCCAAAGTCTTGTGACGAAACAGATTTCAGCATTGTATTGTTCGATTCGCTGGCACAGGAGGTGAACGTCAGCTGTTCTGGAGTGGCTCCCAGAAAACCGGCAATCTCTTCACGAGCATCGTCAAGCTTCTGTTTGGCTACGCGCCCCTGCTGATGCATAGATCCAGGATTTCCGTAATAGTCAAGAGACTGCGTGATAGCCTCTTTGACAGCGGGATGAAGTGGGGTTGTGGCATTGTTATCCAGGTAGTGGCTCATATGCTATTCTCCAGGATTATAGATATCGTCTGAGTAGTATTGATCGATATATTTTTTCATAGTATTTTTTACGTCCTCTTCGCACTGTCCGCAGACTGTGGAGGCGCCGGTTGCCTCTTTCATCTTCTCGAAATCGGTTACTCCTTCCAAGACTTCCATGCGTATATCCTCTTCTGTTACGTTCTTGCAGGTACACACAACAGGGGAGCTCTTTTCCTGAAAAGGGTTTGTTATGCCGTTCTTTTCATAGTAGTCGTCTATGGCTGCACGAAGTGCTTTATCGCCCAGTACCGAGCAGTGAATCTTGTTAGATGGCAGCCCGCCAAGCTCCTTTATGATCTCTTCCGGAGTTATTTTGTAGGCCTCATCAAGTGACATGCCCCCCTCTTTCAGCACCAGTTCTGACAGGGCTGATGTGGAAGCAATAGCCGATGCACATCCGAAGGTCTTCCACTTGAAATCAGAGATACGGTTCTTTGCAACCTGAATGAGAACCATCATCATGTCTCCACATGCGGGGGATCCGACCATACCTTTTCCGTCTGCTTTATAATCCTCTTCAGGCCCTTGAAGTATATTGAGAGGGTTCATGAAGTGTTTCTTTACATTTTCGCTATATGCCCATTGGTTCTTATCCATTATGGTTACTCCTATAATTTAAGCTACTTGAATCGTCTTGAAATTCGTCTTTACTTTCCCACCTTAGGGGGAAGTTTATAGTTGCCAAATCCATGGTTTTGAAGAAGTTGGGTTTAGTCAAGTCTGATCTGTATAAGATCAGTTCAAAGTGTACGCTTTTACTGTCCGGTAACAATTACTCATCACAGCAACCTTCAATATCATTCAGTTTTATCCGTGAAAGTGAATCGCGGAAAATATTGTTCAGCTTAGTCCAGACATTGTGTGATGAACAATCCGAGATGCGTGAACACTCCTTAGGTTTGTCCACACAGGCGACAATCTTTATATCACCCTCCAGAATCTCTATTATAGAAAGTAGTGTTACATTTTTAAGGTCGCATCCGGGAGAGAAACCACCATTTTTACCCTTGATGCTATTTAGTATTCCGTTTGTTCGCAAATCGTGAAAAATATTCTCAAGATATCTCTCGGAAATATCCTGACGGGTCGCAATTTCTTTAATTGAAATGGGAGATCCTTTGTAGTGGCATAAGAGGTCAAGAAGGGATCGAATAGCATATCTGCTTCGGGTTGATAATTTCATAATTGCACCCTGTTTATTTTTAAAAACACATTGTTTTAGTAATATTATACTGTCAAATTGAAAATTTCCAACCTCTTCGAGTAAAAACCGTAAAGCATGGTTCTCTTTTGAAGTTGACAGAAACCATCTTTTTTTTAGGTTGAATCTGTGCATGGTTCAGGTTCGTAAAAGCTATCAAGATGGAACGCACGATAAGGTTGAAGATAGATGAAGAGTATTAAACAGGTTCTTGTTTTTGAAAAAACTTTTGAGGACAAAATATATAAATTACATCAGCGTATTGTTGAGGCTGGCTATGAATGTTACATGGTTGGTGGTTCCATACGTGATCTGATTCTCGGGCATACAGCCTATGATTTTGACTTTGCGACTAATGCGCGTCCTGAGCAGATCTCACGCCTGTTCCGTCATGTGGCACCTACCGGTATAAAACATGGAACGGTAACAGTCTTTATTGAGAAAGTTCCCTTCGAGGTCACAACATATCGTTGTGATGGAAAGTATGTTGATGGCCGTCGACCTGACACCGTTACCTTCTCTAAAACATTGAAAGAGGACATTATCAGGCGTGATTTTACGATTAATGGACTTGCCTATGATATTGGAAAGCAGGAACTTCTGGATTATGTTGGCGGTATTGCAGATCTTGAGCGCTCTTTGATTACGACAATTGGAGACCCGAACGAGCGACTATCCGAAGATGGACTTCGCTCGTACCGTGCGTGCCGGTTCGCTGCAAAACTGATGTTCACTATTGACAAGAAGACATTGGCTGGAATTCGTGAAACCCTCCATATTGCTGAAAAGGTATCTGTTGAGCGTGTACGAGATGAGCTTCTGAAGATGATGGCTTCTGAGAAACCCTCGGTTGGAATAGAGTATATGCGGGAGACGGGTCTTTTAAAAATTGCAATTCCAGAGCTTGATGCCTGTTATGAAGTTGAGCAGAACCGTTTTCATAAATACGATATCTATTATCATTGTGTCTACTCGTGTGATGCCGCTTCTGCTGATGATGTGCTGATCCGTTTTGCAGCATTGTTACACGATATTGGAAAGGTACCATGCCGCGCCAGAGGTGCAGATGGAGATTACACTTTTTATAATCATGAGATCGTCGGCGCCCGTATGACACGGGCGCTTATGAGACGCTTAAAGTTTTCCAATGATGATATTGACCGTGTTATTAATCTTGTAAGTAATCATATGTTCTATTACACAAAGGAGTGGACGGACGGAGCTGTTCGGCGATTTATACGCAAGGTCGGGCTAGAAAATCTGGATGATCTTATTAAACTGCGCATGGCCGATCGTGTCGGAAACGGCTCCCGTCATGGACAGGCTCAACCCATCTTCCGTTTGCAGGAGCATATTGAGCGCATTGTAGAGCAGGAGAACGCCTTTTCGGTTCGTGACCTGCGAATCAATGGAACTGATCTGATAAACGAATGCGGTTGCAGCCAGGGGCCGCAAATAGGCGAGGTTCTTCATCATCTGCTTGATCTTGTTCTGGAAGATCCGCAACTGAATGAATACGAGGCCTTGAAGGCTCATGTTGTTGAGTATCTTGAATCTAAAAAAACGGATTAAAAACAGATTGTTATATCTTAGAATATCTTTCCTGGGTTCAGTATTCCAGCAGGATCATAGATTCTCTTAATTTTTTTCATAAGTTGATAGGCTTCGCTTCCGATAGCCTCTTCGAGATACTCTTTTCGGATGAATCCGATTCCATGTTCACCGGTTATAGTTCCTCCGAAGGAGATGGCTTTTTTATATAAAAGCGGTCTGATTATCATCTGCTTCTCTTCCCACTGGTCGTCTGTTAGAGCTCCTCTAAGAATATCTATGTGAATATTGCCATCACCAGCATGACCAAAAAGTATAGACGCAGTGTTCAGATCCTTAAGGCTTGTCTTTACCGATTTAATAAAATCTGCAATTGAAGCTCGGGGGACTACACAGTCTTCCGCAAAATAGATGGGGCTATGTTTGCCAATAGCGTCCCGGATTCCCCGTCGGGCCGACCAGATGTGCTTAGACTCCTCGTCGGTTCGCGCAATCAGAATGTTACTGTTTATGCCTTGTAGCATTTTAATCTGTTTCCCCATCAGCTCTTCAGAGTCAGCTTCTAGTCTTACAAGAAGATGTGCACCGGCTTCTGCAAAGGGAATGTCGTAATCGGTATAAGAGGTAACGAGTTTGATGGCATCATCTTCCATAAATTCGATAGCTGCCGGTCGTGGGCTTTTTGCAAGTAGAACCGTTACCGCGTTTACCGCCTCGTCAAGAGTGTCAAATGAGATTAGTGCATCCTGAACAAGGTATGGTTTCGGCACCAGCTTCAGTGTGGCACGAGTAATCACGGCCAGTGTTCCTTCACTTCCGACAAGAATAGGGATGATGTTATAGCCGGCAGCATTTTTAACATATTTTCCACCACTGGTTATGACCGTTCCGTCGGCAAGCACATACTCAAGAGCCAGAACGTAATCTCCGGTTACTCCATATTTTACAGCTCTGGGGCCTCCTGCATTTTCTGCGATGTTACCGCCAATTGAACAGTCGTCTGAAGAGGCCGGGTCGGGCGGATAGAGCAGGTCTCTCTTTTCTGCATACGCGTGAATTTCTCCGGTTATTACACAGGGTTCGACCGTGAGAGTCATGTTCTCAGGATCAAATTCAATTATACGGTTCATTCTTTCAAGAGAGAGAACAATTCCTTCCCCTCGAGGGAGTGCCCCACCGGTTACTCCTGTGCCGGCACCTCGTGTGAAAATGCCAAGCCCCTTTTCGTTGCAGTAGCTGAGTATGGCCGATACTTCGGCTGTAGTAACAGGTCGAAGAACTGTAGAAGCTGACCCCTTGATGTTTTTAGTTTTGTCTGATCGGTAGGGCTCAACGACTGAACTGTCGGTGAATACATTAGAGGCACCGAGCAGCTCAGCAAAAAAAGTCAGGTCATATCCGTTTGGTTTTGTATACATTTTAATAGGAACCTCTATTAATTAACTGTTTAACAAGGAACTTGCGAAAAATTTCAATAGAATAGGTACTTAAACGGTGATACCCATCAAAATTTAGAAATTTTTTCAAAATTCTTTGGTAATTTTTCGAAGTTCCCTAATGTTTGAAACAACGCTGTCCTGTATAGGTCATCGTTACTTGAGGCGATGCTTCGTTGCAGGCCTCTATGGACTGGTAGTCAAGCATTGAGCCTCCTGGCTGAATTATCGATGTGATACCCTCTTTGATGCCGACATCCACACCGTCGCGGAAAGGGAAAAAGGCATCAGAGACCATGCATGAACCGGGTAGACCACCACGAGCCTCCTCTGTAATAGAGTCGATCTCTTCTAAGACGGACATCTCCTCTTCACCCTGTTCAATTTCTAGTTTGATCTGATTATAGGAGCGTGAATACTTGTTAAAGGCTGTTGTATCTGCGAATTTTTGATAGGCCTTGTATACTGCAATTTCTGCAACTCCGACACGGTCTTGTTCTCCGGTGCCTATACCAATTGTAACACCATCTTTAACATAGATAACCGAGTTTGACGTGATGCCCTGTTCAACGGACCATCCGAAAAGCATGTCGGCGTATTCCTTCTCTGTCGGTGTGCGATCAATGGTGTATTTTTTTCCTTTGTATTCAGTTGAGGCAATGATCAGGTCTTCTTTTGTTGTAACACGGTTTAGTGGGCTCTGCTGAAGAATAAGGCCGCCGTCCATCAGCGATTTAAAGTCTATAAACCGTGAATTACGAAATGCGTTCAGGTCAGTCATTTTTTCGATCTGAACAATGCGAAGGTTCTTCCGTGATTTTAGTATATCAACAGTGCCCTCTGCGAAGGAGGGGGCACATACAACTTCAAAGTAGTTTTTCGAAATTAGATCTGCTGTTTCACGATCCAATTCGCGGTTAAGGGCTACGCAACCACCGAAAGCTGCAACCCGGTCGGCCATTAGCGCCTTGTAAAAAGCGTCGGAGATGGTTTCGGACTGAGCAACGCCACAAGGGTTGTTATGTTTAATGATAACGGTTGTGGGTTTATCTGATAAGTATTTCAGTATATTAAGTGAGTTGTCAATATCAGTAAGGTTTGTTTTGCCCGGATGTTTTCCAAATTGTAGCATGTTTTCTTCAGATAAAGAAGAGACGAGCGAATTTCCAGGTTCGATAAACTGACAGCCGCCGATAGACAGATTGCCGTTTACCAGTTGATAGAGTGCCGCTTCCTGACCAGGATTTTCACCATAGCGGAGTCCCTTTTCAATAAGAACTCCCTCCTCATCTATTTTCCAGCTCCGTTTTTTAAATGTCAGTTGTACAGATCCATAAGTTATAGTTAATGAATCCGGAAAAGAGTCGTCCATTATTGTTTTGTATGATTGTTTAAGGTCTTTCATAATTTTCTCCCGACGGGGTTTCATTTTGAACATGATTACCAGGTAAATGGTTTTATTCACCTCCCTTTGTGTCAATACATTAATAGCTTCAGCTGAATGATTCTAATTTCAAATTATCGTTTGGTGGGTGAAGCTGTTGACATAAATTGGGTTTAGTGATTTATTGGCGGCAATCAGAAAAGCAGTGATTACAGCAGGTGGATCATGAAAAAGTCAAAGTTGTTTGTGCTGGCCTTCTGTGCGGGATCTGTCGTTGCGGTCGCAGCAACTGTTGCTGTGACTCGATGGGTTTACGAGCAGAAAACAGAACTTTTGAAGGGCAGTACGCTTGCCGATGTCGCGGATTTTAACCGGAACAGTTATGGTGTCGAGCGATCGGTTGTAGAGAATATTCCTATATACAGTGACTATGCGACTCCTTTAGTTGAAAAATCTCTGCGTACATATCTCTATCCTTTTCATAGTGCGGTTGCTCGAAAATTCGGAGTCTCTCTTGATAAACAGGATCAGATCGAAGAGGCTGTCGACAAGGGCAGGCTTGTTGCGGTTGATGAAAGTAGCGGTTATTACTTCTATGGTGTTAAAAATGAGTTTCGATACCTGACTCCGGCAGCCTTGTTTGCGCTGAATCTTGTTGTTGAGCGCTTTTCTACGAATATGAAGAAGCATGGAGTTGATGTTCCGGTCAAAATTGCCGTATCTTCGTTATTGCGGCCGAAAAATTATCAACAGCAGTTAAAACTTAAAAACCGCAATGCTGTTGATGAGTCGACTCATAGCTATGGAGTTAGTTTTGATATTTTTTTTGATGATTACTATGTGGTTCTTGTTGAAGGTGACAGAGGTTATTCAGGAACAATAATAAATGAGATACGCTCGCGCTATGGTTTCATGCTTGGAGATTCACTTCATCGTCAGTTTAAGGCAGTTTTGGCTCAGACTTTGTTGGAGCTGCAAAATGAGGGACAGATCTATGTTATTATGGAGTTTAGGCAAAGGGTGTTTCATGTGACATTTACAGAGCTACTTCATGGAAATCCCGATGTTCAATAAAGATGCTTGCGAAACATTCATGCCCGAGTCGCCATATACCTATATGGCTGAGCATTACGATTATATATTAAATCATGTGGATTATGTTAAATGGTACACCTACATTAAAACAATAATGTATTTGTATACGGGATACCCAGATCGCATCCTGGAGATAGGAACCGGAACCGGTCGTTTCGGTGCCTTTTTTTCGAGGGATAACTATACTATTTACGGAATGGATTGCTCGTTAGAGATGCTGAAAATTGCTCGCTTGCGTGCGTTTAAAAATTTTCGTGTTTTTTGCGGAGATGCTCGTAATTTTGCATCCTCGGTTGTTTTCGGTTTTATCTTTTCCGTTCACGATACCATGAATTATCTTCTGAGCTATGAAGAACTTTTTTCAGCTTTCAGTTGTATTGCCGATTGTATGGACGACAGATCTGTTTTCTTATTTGATTTAACCACCGAATATAATATAGTTCAGAACTTTGCGTCTCAGGGGCAGCAGTTCAGGCATGGTTCTGCAACAATAAAGTGGCAGAATAATTATGATCCTCATAATAAAATAATCCAGTCATGGCTGACTTTTAATGATGGTACAGAAAAAAAAATGGAAGAACATAACCAACGTGTTTATACTGTAAAAGAGATTCTTCCGATACTTGAAAAGTGTGGTCTCTATCTTGTCGATCGCTTTGCTGATTATCATTTTGAAGCCCCTGACAGAAAGAGTATCATGGAAAACTATATAGTAAAAAAAAGGGTTTAGTATGGGGTATCTTTTTACTCTTGCGGGTATTATTGTTGCAGTATTTGTTTTTATCTATATTTTGAGTGCTATTGATGAAGGAAAACGCAAGTTTCGCGAGATTACCGATCCGTTTGAAATTCCTGGGAAGTCTGATTACCGTGTGCCGGGAGAATCTGTTCCAGGAGCCGTGGTGACTTTGAAACGAAATGCTGCAGTTGACTCTCTCAGCGAAGAACAGAAAGAGATGATTCCCAAGCGTTACTGCCCGGTTTGTATGTCGGTATTAACCCGTGATCAGCCACTCTATGCCGGTAATACTGAACGGGATGGGCGCAGAACAATACTAATCTACGGTTGTCAGCACTGTTACCGAAAAAGCGCAGATGAAAAATAATTATTATGGTGGATAAAATGAAAATTAAATTTGATAACAGTCATTCAGTCTCGGCAAAAGATACTATTGTTCTCTTTACTCATCCAGGTTTTGAGTTTAAGAATCTTCCAACAAAGCTTTATTTCATAAGAACATATGGAACTGAAAGCTATTTCCGTGACTTAAAAAACAGTCTCTATCTTCCTGCTGATAAGGAAGCAAACCTTGTTGTTGTTCCAGTAAAAAACGGAGGCGATATAGATGATGATATAATTCGCTCGGCTGCAGCCCAGGCGGTGCGTTGTGCGGGTGCTCAGGGTGTCGAAAAGATTAAGGTGGCTTTGCCGATTATTGACGGCTACGGCATCGAACGTATGGCTCAGTTGCTAACCGAGGGTATTGTTATTGGTGGGTACTGTTTTGACAAATACAAGACGGATGATTCGGAAAGTAGTTTGACTGTAACCGAATCTGTTTTGTTGGGGTTAGAAAAAGGTGCCCAAGAGCTGGTTTTGCGAACTGCATTGGTCAGTGAAAACACAAATCTGTGTCGAACCATGGTTAATTCGGGTACGGAAGAGATCAATCCTGACTCGATAGAAAAAGAGGCAAAACTGATTTCAAAACATAAAAATATTTCGCTATCAGTTTTGAATGAGAAGAAACTGTTATCAAAAAAAATGAATCTTATCTGTGCCGTTGGTCGTGCCGGAAGGTATCGACCGCGTATTCTTGAACTTAAATATAAGGGAGGCTCATCTTCAAAGGGGTGGACAGCCCTTGTTGGTAAGGGTGTAACCTTCGATACGGGCGGTCTTGACATTAAGAATGCAGCTGGAATGCTGGACATGCGCTATGATATGGCGGGTGCAGCTACAGTTCTTTACACTATAAAATCGATTGCAGAGTTGAACCTGCCGGTTAATGTGTATGCGGTTATTCCTCTTGTTGAAAACAGTGTTGATTCCGAGTCGTATAAACCGGGGGATGTCTTTGTGTCATATTCAGGAAAGAGTGTGCATGTTCAGAATACTGATGCTGAGGGCAGGCTGATTCTTGCAGATGCAATTGCCTATGCGGAAAAAGATCTGAAGGCCGATCGGATCATAGATGTAGCGACTCTGACCGGAGCCTGTTCAATAACCTTTGGTGACCACTATGCCGCACTTATTACTGAAGATAACACTTTGAATGATGATCTTACAGGTTCGGCCGAATATACCGGTGAGAAAATATGGCGACTACCTATGAATCGAGCATATGAGAAGATGATTAAGTCGGATTTTGCCGACCTGATGAATGTGGCGGGTGAACGTAAGGCTGGAACAATAGTTGGTGCCGCATTTTTGAAGCAGTTTGTCAATAAGAGCAGATGGGCTCACATCGATATTGCGAGTACAGCGTGGTCGGATTCTGCCGGTTCCTTGTATGGTAAATATTCGACCGGTTTTGGTGTGCGCCTTTTAACTGCTTTTCTTTCAGAGGAGTGGCGAGCTGATAAGGAGTAGTCAGCTTTTTTACGACTCTGTTTTTTTATCTTTGTGAGGGGGTTGCTGTTTAGCACTCTCCACAATTCTTTGCCATATTGAACTGAAAGTGAATTTTTGATTTTCACTAATATCTGAACTGTCCAGTTTTACCTTTTTCTTTTCAGGATAACTCATCAGTCGGGCCAGTACTCGTGTTGATGGAATGTATTCCAGGGTAAGTTTCAGCACCACCATGAGTGGTACCGACAGTATCATTCCGGGAATTCCCCACATATATCCCCAGAAAACAAGACCAAAGATGACGGTGACTGTGTTAAGGCGAAGACGGTTACCAAGAAGTTTTGGCTCGATAAAATTGCCCATTGTTAATTGAAGTATAAGCAGAATTACAGCGAGTGTAATCGGTACGCTGAATGTGTCATATTGAATAATTGCCATTGCGATAGGAGGCAGTGCTGCGATTATTGAGCCGAATGTTGGAATAAAATTTAGAAGAAAGGTCAGAAAGGCGAAGAGCAGTGCGAACTTTATTCCGAAAATCGTTAAAATAATTCCAATGGATGTTGCGGTAAGAATCCCTATAAACGTCTTTATAGTCAGATACGAGAAAATAGACTTTTGAATTGTTTCGTAATTCTGAATCAGAAGCCGAGCATTTTTTTTACCACCTACATGAATCAGGTATCTTTTATAGTTGGCCATTCCAGAGAGCAGAACAATAAAATAGATTGAGAACATTACAAATGAGCCCGCGAATGAGCTTAGACGTCCAACAATGTTGCCGGCAGTGTTGGATATGATTGATGTATCAATGTGTTTGGAAGCACTTTCAAGAACTTCTTTCAGGTTGAGAGGACTTTGAGTATAGTTTTCAACCAGATCTAAAACAAGGTTAAGCTTGAATGAAAATCGTTCGGCGAAGAAGTCTTTTGCTG
Source organism: Spirochaetota bacterium (assembly GCA_027858855.1). Lineage (GTDB taxonomy): Bacteria > Spirochaetota > UBA4802 > UBA4802 > JAFGJZ01 > JAFGRW01. The sequence continues at coordinate 133,088 of JAQIBV010000030.1, forward strand.
TGAAAATCTGCGAAACGGATGATATTACAATATTAGTTACGATGAACAGTGCAGAGAGCGTAATGATAGAAAGAATCGGGACTATGAGTGCGCCGGGTACACGTTTTTTATCGAGGAATATTATCATCGGCTGAAACAAGAGCGCAAAGAGCAGAGCAAGGGTTAAAGGAATGAGTATAGTCTGGAGTGTTGTCATCAGGTAAAAGACGACAAAGATAAATAACATGAATAAGATATTTGTATTACGATCCATGAATGCCCCACGATAAATGGTGTTGTATTGTAAATTCATAGTTGATCCCTTATTCGTGTCAATGCTTATCCGGCGTACTGATAAAAAAACCTGGAATTCCCGGCGGTTATCAGTTATTCGATTGGAGGTGATTAAAAATCAGATTTCACAATGCGGAAATTAGTTGCACGAAAAAATGTAATTAATAGTGTGCGACTCATATTCTGATCAATTACTATTTGAGGTATAGATGAGTTCTATTATCGGTTACTATATAGCTGCGTTTCATCTGGGCATTATTGTTGCGATTCCTCCAGGATCCGTCACCTTTGTTGGCATTCAGTACGCACTCCAGCAACGTTTCAGCCGAACCCTGTTATTTATTATTGGGTCAACCTGTGTCGATCTGTTTTATCTTTCACTTGCATACAGTGGATTTGATCTTATATCCTCAATGAACAGGTATGTTTTAAGTGCCCTCTATCTTTTTTGTTCTTTTCTGCTTATCGGGTTGTCAGTGAAAACAATTTTTTCTGTACGAAACTATAAATCACGTAATTCGGTTCCCGTTGCCGGCAAGCGTTCATCTTTTACAACAGGCGTGCTGGTAACCATAGCCAACCCTGCAACAATAGCCGGCTGGTTTGCGATTGCCGGTAACTTCTTTCTGTTTGCCCGTACCAGATGGCAATTGACAACCCCAATGGAGATAATGGCTCTTGGAGTAATTCAAAGTGGTGTTCTTTTCTATTTTATTCCTTTTCTATTTATAGTAAGCAAGTTGCGAACAAAATTTCCGCTTCGTCTAGAAAAGGGACTCCTCATAGTCTCATCCCTGCTTCTTATAATACTGGGACTTCTGGTCTTAAATGAATTTATTAAATCACTTGGTTTTTAGACGTCATGTTTTCCCGGTCTGTGGTGGGCAAGAAGAATCGATGTTGAAGCCTGAGTTATGATTAATTTTAATCTTCTTTATAAAAAAAACAGAGTTGACAATAATAACCGTAACAAACATATGAATATATGCTCATGTAAACAGAGGTTGATATGGATCAAAAAATTTGTGATGTATACTATGTTCATAAAGGTGTAGTGAAGACGGTAGAGAAAAAGATTTCGGACGAAGGTGAGCTGTTTATGCTTGCTGAGTTTTTTAAGGTGTATGGTGATGCTACCCGTATCAAGATTCTGCAGGCCCTTTCTGTTTCCAGGCTTTGCGTTTGTGATATTGCCAAGCTAGTAAATAGTTCGCAATCGGCTGTTTCACACCAACTGGCTCTTTTGCGAAAGGGAATGCTTGTTAAAACTGAGCGGGAGGGGCGTTCGGTTTTTTATTCACTCAATGATGAGCATATAAAAAAAATTTTGAGTATGGGACTTGAGCACATTCGTGAAGGAGTGAAAAGATGATTATGGAATTTCTTAAACACGCACTTGGTTTTATGCTGGATATTTCTCCTTATATGGTTCTAGGACTCATCTTTGTCGGGCTGTTGCATGTTTTTGTTAGTAAAGAGTATGTTGCACGCCATATAGGTCACCCAGGTGTTTTCTCAGCAATAAAAGCCACGCTTCTTGGAGTGCCTTTGCCTCTTTGTTCCTGTGGAGTAATTCCAACAGCAGTATACTTTACCAGGAGTGGTGCCAGCAAGGGGGCTGTAATTGCCTTTTTGATTTCGACTCCGCAAACAGGGGTCGATTCTATTATAGCAACCTATGGAATGCTAGGACCGGTTTTTGCTGTTTTCCGTCCCCTGGCCGCTTTTGTTAGTGGAATTTTCGGAGGGATTATAGCTTCGTTTGGAGACAAGGAAAAACTTGTCACAGTCCAGAAAATGGATTCACTTGATATAGCATGTACGTCCGACACCTGTGATACAGTAGCTCCGAATTCGAAGGTAAGGCAGTTTTACAATTATGCTTTCGTTGAGTTTCTGGATGATATTGTTTTACAGTTTATTTTAGGTGTAATTATTGCGGCACTTATTTCGTATTTTATTCCCGGTGATTTCTTTTTGAGATATGGCCTTGCCACCGGTATTAGCGGAATGGTCATGATGATAATAATTGGAATTCCAATGTATGTATGCGCGACCGCCTCTATTCCGATTGCACTTGCGCTTATTTCGAAGGGTGTTAGCCCAGGGGCGGTTTTTGTTTTTCTGGCCGTCGGTCCTATGACTAATGCAGCATCATTAACTGTCCTGTACCGTGTGTTGAAGACTAGGATGATGGCAATATATCTGGGGAGCGGCGTGTTGTTTGCTGTTATCTTCGGATATCTTCTCGATCTTATAGTGTTGCAAACCGGTTTAGCCGTATTGCCGATAGGTATCAGAGAACAGAAAGGTGAGGAGGGCCCATCATGGTTTGTGATTGTTCTTACAGTCCTGTTTTCGTCTCAGTTGATTTTTTTGTTAATTAGAAAAGTTTTTCGAAAATATTTTAAGGAGGAGTAACTATGGAAAAAAAAGAAATGATAAAAATCGAGGGTATGAGTTGTAATCACTGCGTTGCGAGTATTGAACGAGCTGTTTCTGCAGTGCCTGGTGTAACTGCCGTTTCTGTAGATTTAAAGAAAAAACAGGCAGCTGTGTCGGGGGATTTTGACCTGGACGCCATTCGAGATGCTGTTGTCGCAGCCGGATATACAGTAGGGTAATCTCTGTAATTATGCCAACGATGGCAGATAGATAAAGAAGGTGGTACCCTGATCTGTTTCAGATTCAAGTCGTATAAGTCCGTTGTGATCTTCGATAATTTCAGCAACCATGGAGAGTCCAAGGCCACTTCCTTTGCTGGACTCCTTTGTGGTAAAAAAGGGGTCGAATATTCGGTGTTGTAATGCCTTGGGAATACCAACACCGGTATCGCTTATCGCAATACAGAAGTAGTATTTGTACTGGCACTGGTAATCCGGTTTACTAAAAAAACGGGTAATTGATTCTTCTTCTACCTTTGTTATTGATATGTGAAGGGTTCCACTTTCTCTTGCGCCTTTTTTTTGCATTATTGACATTGCGTGCGAGGCGTTGATGAAAATGTTGAGAAGAACCTGTTCAATTTGAACGGGATCACCTTTTACAGAAGCTGCTGTCTCGAATGGGGATACCGTGGTTGTAATATTGGGAGGAACGGTTTTCTTGAATATTTTGTAAATATCCTGAATAACCTTATTCAGATCAATAGTTGTATGAATTCCTTCCTCTCGATGCGCCAGTGAAGTTACTCTTCTTATCAGCAGCGAGCCTTTTTCCACTGCCTGTTCAATCGTTTCAATTATGTCTTCTGTTTCGCCATTCTTCCCCTCTTGAAGAGAGAAACGGATTAATGATGCGGAGGCGTTTATGGCCGCAAGTATATTATTAAAGTCGTGTGCCAGACCACTTGACATAATGCCAACCAGTTCACGCTTCTGTACTTTTCTCAGTTCGCGTTTTTTGTTCTCTGAATCCGTAACATTCCTAATTACAGCTTCAATGCATTGTTTCCCTTCGTAATCGATATATACAATTGAGTTTGAAGTTTTAATTAGTTCGTTATTTCTATTTTTCATGACAAGCGGATAATTGCGTATAAGATTTTTTCGATCCAGTTCATGAATCAGGCGAGGTCGGTCGACTTTTGCATCGGCGTAGAGCTTTTCGATATTCATTGAGTACAGTTCCCTTGTTGTGTACTTGAAGAGAGCTGAAAAAGATTCATTGCACAGAAGAATTTTGCCTTCTTTTGTTGATATGCAGATTGCATCTGGAGCTAGTGAGAAGAGGTTGGTGAAGAGAGTTTTATTTGTTTCAAATTCTCTTCTGCGGCGTGAATGATAATAAAATTCTCTAAGGTACAGTATTAAAATCAGGATCAGCATGATGGCAATCAATATCAAAGGCGGAATATATTTCATATTTACAGATATACTAAGGGATTCGGTATCCAGTTTAATTAGAGACCATCCGGTTTGTTTCACGAGGGTTTTTTCAGCAGTATACTTTTTTCCGTCATAGTTTATTGAAGCATTGTTTTCTATATGTATAAATGGCCGTAGTTCGTCTGAACCGAACTGTTTAGAGCGGTGAATTCGGTTGAGTGTATCACTATTGATAGGAAGTATATAGTAATAGAGTAGTTCGGGTCTGTTAGTCGCAAAAATAACCTGTTCTTCTGAGACCAGGAAAAGTGGATAGGGGTATGATTGCAGTATAGATTCGATATGGTCAATACTCAGTTTTATAACAACTACAGCACCAATTTCTCCAGAGTCATTTTGCACAGGAGCGCTGAAATAGATTCCTCTCTTGTTTGTTGTTACGCCAAGTGCCGGATAGATTGTGGTAGAGCCACTTAGGGCATTGGTAAAGTAGGGGCGAAAGGCATAGTTCTGTCCAAGAAAGGTTCCTCCACTTTTTACCTCACTTGAAGAGATAACCAACCCGGTTCTGTCCATCAGATAAACTACATCCGCATCTAGGCTGTTTTTTACACCTTCAAGCAAAAAATTCAGGTTGTCAAGAGAGTCTATATTTTGGTTTCGAATTGCCCATTTTACGAAGTTGTTCTCAGACAGCTTCTTTGCCGGGTTCTCACCGACTGATAGGAATACCGATGATAGTTCTTCAATTATTGCGTTACAATCTCCTTTGTTCTCTGGGATTATCAGGGGCGTGAATAGCAGGGCCAGAGTAAGTTTTATTATCAATAGAGCCGAAATAAAACAGAGCAGAGAAAATTTTGTAATTTTATATAGAGTTTGTTTCACTGGTTTTGTTATTCCGTAAAAAATGTTTTGTATCAGGATGTAATTTAGCATGTAATATAGGGTTATTCCATAAAAAAGATGAGCGTAAGTATGGTTTGAAGATCATCATGTCGTGATACGTATTGTCAAGGAGATGGTCAATGATATCGGGCTTTTTAAGTAAGCGTCTTTGTGAAAATATAAATTTTGAAATTCCATGACATATTTTTTGAACTATGTCTGAAAAAGCTTGACTGAAAATTGATAGCGGTACAAATGGTAATAGATTCACGGAAATGAATATTTTCCCGGTGGCTATAGAGAGAGGGTCACACCTGTTCCCATTCCGAACACAGAAGTTAAGCCTCTCATCGCTGATGGTACTGCACGGGTGACTGTGTGGGAGAGTAGGTCGCTGCCG
>JAQIBV010000024.1 GCA_027858855.1 Spirochaetota bacterium
CTCTATGTATTTTTACTATTTACTACATAGTAATGTGTCCCTGTTTCTATTTCACATTTTTTTGTAAATAGAATTAGCACACGAACTTTTGAGAGTCACACCCATACTATCTAAAAAGACAAAGGTGGCAGACTATTATCCAAAGATTGGCTTTAAGCAGCATAATAATGGCAGAATTCTGGCTGGTGAAAACAATAGAACAGTTTAAATGGGGAGAGAAGAATGAAACTCAAAATATTAGGCAATGGAGGAGCAATAAATGATGGTCTTAATTACAATTCATTTATAATTGGCGATGCTTTTTTGGTTGAAGCTCCGCCTGACATTATCAATAGCCTTTTTCAGTTTAATATTGACTATAAAAAAATAAAGTATATCTATATTTCTCATGTACATGGTGATCACTGTTTCGGATTTCCCTTTTTAATGCTCAGATTCTTTTTTGATAGAGTTGAAGGCGAAATACAAGTATTGGGACCCTCAGGTATGGCTGTACATTTGAAAGAAATAACCAGGCTTTCGTTTGGTGATGATCACCCTGTAAATAGCTGGATAAAAGAAAATATTGTGTTCACAGAAATATCTCATTCAGAATCAGTCTGGATAGGACATGAATTTGAGATTACCCCTTTTCCGGTTTTTCATTTGGTAGAAACTCTGGCATTTAAAATCAGCAGGAATTCAATTATCAATAATGATTTTATATATCTGGCAGATTCAAAATGGGATGATGCATTACTGAATTATATTTCAGACCGAAAGTATATAATTCTCTGTGATATGAATGGCGAACCAACCGACCCGGTTCAGATACATATTTCGGAACAGGATATTCTTGATAAAGCACTCCCAGCGATAGACATAGATACAAAAGTTATAGGAACCCATTTAAAGAAAAATAAAACCAGCCAACACCGCAGAATAGTATATGCTGAATCCGGAGACGAGATAGATATTTAATTTCAGGGAAATAAATGGTATGGAGAATAGGAGAATGAATAAAGACTTCTTCATCGTAAATGTGGAAGCTGCAATCTAAAAGAAGAATAAATGACTGCTTGCAGAACGCAGTTTTGATGAAGAACATGCTCCTGGTGCACTGTCTTTGATTGACAGAAAGGTCGAGAGCATCGAAACAGTGGATAATGTTCTGGAAGAATCTCTTAAGCATGGAATTATGGGAAAAGTCGGGGTATGCAAATTTATCTATAAATTTTGTGTTTTGCATTTTCAAATCGCTACAAAATATTTTAATATTGACGAGCAGTTTGCCCTTAAGCTATAAAAGATTCAAGGCTATTTATTCTAAAATTAACCCACTTGAAAAAGAGAAGAGCCTTAATTTAAGGAAATATTTCATTCGGGATTACAGTTTACATACCAGCACTTTCAACAATTCAGTTAATTTGTACAATATTAGCATTTATCAAAACTTGATAGTAAATTTGGCAGACATTCATACAACACGATACTATACATAGATTCTCTAAGAAAAAATAATTTAATTTTAAATTGGATAAAAAGGGGAAACATTGGAAATAAAAGACAACATAAATTCATCGAATGATTCTGATTCGAATAAATCTCTCAACAACATGACTATTGGAGAATTAGGGCGACTGTTTCCAATTATCATAACTGATTATTCGGATAAGTGGCATGATTTGTACATAGCAGAGGCAAAATTACTTACGGACTCATTATTACAATCAGATTTAGTAGAAATTGACCATATTGGTAGTACAGCAGTTCCCGGATTAAAAGCTAAGCCAACGATTGATATATTGATGCAGATTACAAAACAGATTGATTTTCAAAAATTAATGGACACTTTTAAATCACTTGGATATCTAATCAATAAACACCCAGAAAACCCTGCACCACATTTGACTTTTGTGAAAGGATATACCAGAGAAGGATTCAAAGGGCAAACATATCATGTTCATGTCAGGTATCATGGGGACTGGGATGAAATACGATTCAGGGATTATCTGATTAAAAATAAAGAAATTGCCAAAGAATACGAATCTTTGAAATTAGAACTTGCTGAGAAATATCCAAACGATAGAGAAGCATATACGGATTCAAAAACTAAATGGATTGAAAAAATTAATAACTTAACACGAAAATAATGCACGACAGCACAACACACAATATAAAACAGTTTGAGTTCAGCAGTTTGCGGGCGTTTTGTTCTCGCATCAGCTTTCGTGATGGTGGATTGTAATGCAGTCCGAGCACCCAACCGGTTCATATTGTAAAACGTTGTGGGTAATGCTAGAGGAACAAAGAATTATATAAACAATAAGGGAAAATAATGGGAGAAAAGAAGAAATTAAGCTTAATAGAAGTGTCATCAATGGCAATCGGCACAATGATAGGTGCCAGTATTTTTTACACTCTCGAAAAATAATACGAAACAGGCAACTCTTCCCATTTCTATTGAGCAGGAGGGAGCCAGGGGCTTGAAATCGGGCCTTACTTATACGTCATATAAACATGTTTAATATAGGCACCTACAAGATTATTCCGCTCTTTGTCTTCATTTGTAAAAACACAACCGCACCGAAGATTATTTATGACATTAAATGTGTGGTTTATCTGCACTCTGTCACTTCTTTCATTATCTCCTAATGTATATGATATAGTAATGATATCATTAATTTCAAGTTTCGACTTCATATTAACATCAATCGAAATGCCACCCATTGATATATTATTTATCCAGCATGGTATCGGGTCTGATTTTATAAAATCACCCATCGGCACGCAATATGAGGCCTGAATCATATTAAAACGTTCAAAATTTCTTTTATTTTTATCTTTTTTAAACATATAACACCATCTTTGACTTTTATAGTATTTGTTATTTCGTTATATTACAAAAGAATACTACAACGCTCTTCCTTGAGAACTGTTCCAGAAGATGAAATAGAACCCGTTATAGAATAACGCACACGATGTGCGCCCAAGAATTCATAGGCCAAAACTGTCGCACACCGTTCAGTGCAACTGACGTTTTTGCGCCCGGCAAAGCCGGTGGCGTGCTTTGTGCAAAAAGCCACCGTAGCACTGAAAGTATTTGTATAAAATTTAAGCCAAAATTGCAAGAAAAATACTGCACAAAGCATGACAAGCAAAAATGTGCCGTTTATGATTGCTTCATCGCACTTGTCTGGTCGCTCGTTTCACTCGCTGCCAGCACATGCAGCCTGCCTGTGCTGGCAATCATTCGATGACCTCCTGTCATCTCGACCAAGCACCGCAGACCAGCTTGCTGGTCGAGGAGCACAGCTGTTGCACTTTGTTGTACGAAGGTTTCGGGCCGAACAGAGAAGATTACCGTTAGCAAATTGACACGGACGTCAATTTGCGCAGAAAAAAACACCTGATTTTTATCAATTTCTTTTTAAATTTTCAGACAATCAGGGGTTATAATATATGTGTATATCTGTGATAAAACAAAAACAAAACCGGCATATAAACCGGGACTTGAACGCTGGAGCCTGTACAAAGGGTTATGGATCAAGTACTGGAAAGAGTTTCAAAATAGTTACGATGAAACCTTTAAAGAAAAGTATGGAGAATTAACCCAAAGACACAAACTGGAAGTAAGAAAACTTATTTCATGTGGTAAGTTTCAAAACGGATTTAATAGATACTACTGTCAGGGTTGCATGCCCGAGCAAGTGCGAAGCACTGACCAGGGAGGATTGCGGGACAATGTTGGTTGTACCATTGGTCGATGCGTGTTTTGACATCCTGTCCGCATCGACTTTGCGGTCTTCCTGACCGCCCTCCTGTAAATCACGATTATGTTTATCATGTGCCAGAAAAAGGCTCTTTGCCCTTGTAGGTTTTTGTTTCACAAAAATCCTGCGGGTGCTAGCTGGTCTTTGAATCTTTCTCACATAATGAACACAGAGCTTGAACATACTCATGTAACCTTCACCATACCCGGAACAATAGCAAAGCTGCTTTTTGAGCGAAGCTCAAATTGCATCATCGCGATACCGTATAGAAAAATACGTTTTATTTGGAAAAACACATTTTTAAAGCATCTACACAAACAGAACATAATAAATGACGAAGAAAAGGTTCGCTTTACAGATATTTACAAGAATGGGTTTCACGTATATTTTCAGCCAATAACAGGTGACTGTAACGATAAACTGTATCGAACAGCCGAATATATCGCAACTGGTTATTTTCACAACAGCCAGATTCAGGAAATTAATCATGAAAAACGGACAATAACATTCAAATATAAGAAAATGGTAGATCGTGGTAGCAGAAAAAAGCACTTTTCATATAAGACCATGAGTATTTTTGAGTTTATGGTTGGGTTGCATGGGCGAGCAGCAAAATTTATTTTGCGACCAGCCCGTGATGCTCTATTACCTTCCTGAAAAGCATCGTAAAATGCTTAGATATTACGGTATATACGCACATAATGTTCATAAAAAACTAGATCAGATAGAAAAAAACAGTTGGGCTAAAGCCATTGAGCACTCATTTAACAAACAACCGGAAAAATGTCCGGAGTGTAACGGACAGATGCAGCTCGATACCGTATTTTCGTCATTTGCTGACAAAGAAATACACCGTATAATGAAGACGCATGCTCTTGTTAATGGTTATTTCATACCGAAAAAGAAGAAAATACGTGCACCATAGGGTACTGCTTTATTCTTCTTGACCATCAGTACAGACTTTTATACTTTAATTACAGCAGGCGATGGGCGTCTGAGAGGGGTTTTGCGCGAAATTTTAATTAATCACTGTACCACGGGGGATTTCACTGGTATATAATCCTCTTTAGTACTGTGTATAAAATGCAGTATGTCTTAGGCCGCATATGCGAGCAGTGAGCTTGCGAACGACCAGCATATTACGGAGGATGGAATGAAATACTTGCTCGTACTTATAACAATTTTGCTCTCTTCTACATTACTCTTCAGTCAGCAAGTTCCTAAAAAGATAAAAGAAATAACAATAAAACCACAATATTATGCGGTTGCTCTTCCTAAGGATACAAGCAAAACAACTGCCGTCAATTTTGATATTTTAATTAAACAAAACGTTTCTGAAAAAAAATTTTTGGCAGAGATAAATAAATTACAATTATTAATCTCAACTGAAACAGACCTTTGGATAATTAATCAAAATAGAAATTCAAAATCATTGGCAATCATAAATAAAACAAATGCCTGTTTATCAATCCCTCAGTTTATATTGAATTTTGAAAGAGTACTAAACAATCGCAGCAACAGCGAAAAAAATATTATTGCTAACAATGACTTATTACAAAAATTTTCTAAACTATTTCATGAAACCGCCAATTTGATTTACTACTATCACGATCAAAACACCGAAAAGCAACACACGCCAAAAGAAATACAATTCAGAGAAAATGTAGAAAATAAATTTAAATCTATGCTGAGAAAAAATTTCTGGCTTAAATCATTACAAAAAACAAAAGCTAACTTCCACAAAACATCTAAAGAAGAGGTTGTCCATTTTTTTAAAAAAAATATAAAAAAAGAAAATCAAGAGGCAATGGCTTTTTGGTTCAGCTACAGCAAACTAAATTGGAGAGAGACAAACTATGGCCACACAAATGCACCAAACATTGATGACACTATGAAACTAGAAAAAGGAGACTGTCAAGATTTTGCTATGATAAACTCATACTTACTAACGAAACTTGGGCATAACATTAAATTACTTGGTGTTCTAACAAAAAATGATAAAGAAATTACAGGCAAACACTTAATGGTATTAAGCGACAACTATTTAATTGACATGCACTATACAACAAAACTGAGATCAAATAGCATATACAATAAACTAAAACAGCATTTAAAGCATATGAATAAAATTACCTCGCCCGTCTTTGTAGACATTGAATCATTTCACAACAAAGGTAACTTTATTGAAGAATATTTATATTTTGAAGAAGAATAGTAGTACTAGCCACCCAAACCTCTTTTGGCATACTCAGAATTCATACTATCGACTACCTTACTAGCGCGGCCATGTGTAATTTTAGGTGTAAGCTTAATTTCTTCTTTTTTTGAATTAAAAATTTTAATTAATCACAGTACTACGGGTTTTTTACTGATAAATAATCCTCTTTAGTACTGTATATAAAATGCAGTATGTCTAAGGTCGCATGTGCGAGAAGGACGCATGCACAAGCAGCGAATGTAGTGAGCGACCAGTGCAGAGAGCTTGCGAACGACCAGCACATTACGGAGGATAGAATGAAATACATGGTCGTACTACTCGCAGTTTTGCTCTCTACTTATGAGTTTTCAAAATCGTCATTATTTGTCTAGCGACAATTATTAAAATTTAGTCAGTATAGTGAAGATTTAACAATAATTTTGAAAACTCACGGGCAATACCTTTTTATAGAATAGTACTACATTACTCTTCACAGAGGACTTTGCTAAAAAGATAATGTTAAAACACAAATATGCCAGCTATGGTATAATTTATTTTATGAGGAAAAAATGAAGAAAATTTTTTTTATTATATTACAAATTACATTTATAATATTAAGTTTTGCAGGATGTGCCACAATGCAATTTACAGATGAGCCCTTTTCTTTTGCTAAAATACTGGCACAGCCTCAGATCAAAATCATTGATAATGCGCTTTTTAAAACATCAGATAATATTAATTTGGCCTATTATGAATATCAAACAGCGACTAAACCGACAATGGTGCTTGTTTTCCTGCATGGCGGAGGCGCCTGCAGCAGTGCGGGCTATCAGTATTTGGCTGAAACTTTATCCAGAAATTATAATATCAAAGTCTACCTGCTAGACATGAGAGGCCATGGACTGTCTGATGGGAAGAGAGGAGATGCCCCTTCAAAAGAAAGACTCTGGATGGATATGTCAGAATTCATTGCTTTTATTAAATCGGAGGCAGGAACAGCATCTGTCATTCTTGGCGGGCATTCTTCGGGTGGAGGACTTGTGCTTAATTACGCATCATGGAAAAAAAGAGAAGAAGTTGACGGATATGTGTTTGTATCGCCAAAATTCGGTTATAAATCGGGTACAGATCGTTATTCTGTTACAGAGGATCCTTTCGCAAAAGTTGATATGGGCGCTATGTTTTTTAATCAAATATCCGGCGGATTGCTGAACGCGCATGCCATTGCTGTCAAAATGAATTACAGTCAGCAGGCCAGAAAAGCAGAACCTCTTCTTGTCGATACATATACCTGTGCTGTTGTAAACGCGATTACCCCGTCAAATCCAGGGAAGCAGTTCGCGCAAATCGATAAACCGGTATGTTTATTCATTGGCCAAAATGATGAACTGATGCTGCCTGAAAATACAATCAGGTACCTGGACTATACTGATAAATCAGTACAGGAAAAATCATTTGCAGCAATTATCCCGGGGCAAAACCATTTGGGGATTCTGCGTACAGCAGGTGAAATTATCGGCGAGTATTTCAAACAAAAAGCCCTTTTCCTTTCAGCCGTCTTGATCTTCTGATTTCTTACAAAATGATAAAAAGATGTTCAACTACAGAATATACGAAATTCGGTTGCGGCCGTTCTCTTTGGACATGTAGAGAGCGCGGTCGGCACGTTCAATCAAGTCATTATTTGTCAGGTCTTCATCACGCAACTGAGTCAGTCCAATCGAAACCTGTACCGAGAGTTTGTTTCCATTGTGCTCGACAATCGCGCCTTCAATGCCACGTCGCAATCGCTCGGCAGCAATAATTCCAGAGTCGATCTCTGTTTTGGGCAAAATAATTGCCATCTCTTCGCCACCATAGCGGGCAGCAATATCTATCTGACGGCAATTATGCTTAATGACATTTGCAACATTTTTTAAGACCAGGTCTCCACAGAGGTGCCCGTGAACATCATTAAACTCTTTAAAGTGGTCAATGTCAATCATCATCAAAACGAGAGGCTTCTTTCTTTTTTTTGCCTTTTCACGTTCTTCTATCAATAACCTCTGAAAGAAATGGTGAATCTTTAACTTCGTCATCATATCGGTCGTGGCCAGTTCATAAAGATAGGCATTTTCAATTGCAATTCCAGCCAGAGATGCGATATCAAGAAGATAGAGCTTCTCTTCTTCAGAAAAATCGAGTTTGTTGATACGATCACCCAGAATGATTATACCATTCATCTTGCCACGACTTTTAAGAGGTACAATCAGGTTGGGATCTATCTTTTCAAGGCAGTCAAGGCATGCCGACTTGTCAGTGATCTCACTGTTTATCTCTTCAACAGACCAGCATCGATCGTGCTTCTCAAAAAGATCGACAATTACCGAAGCGCCAAGTATCTCATACTCGGTATCATGCTCAATATCAAAGCCCTTATAGTTCCGGTGAAGAACATAGGCATCCTCATCGATGCCCTTTTTTAAAAAAATACCAGCCTTAATAAGCTGCATCTGTCCCATACATGTGAGCAGAATCGACTCGATAAGCATGTTGTATTCAAGCGTCGAGTTTAACCCCTTGCTTATCTCTATAAGCTGTCGCAGATCGAAAATCTGTCGCTCATATTTTTCAACTATTTCATGGTTCAGTTCTGGCATAATTTTTATCTTTTAAACTAATAATAGCCTATATCTGTTAATTTTTCAACAAGGACTTAACTATCTTTATTGTTCAGTACGGGATAATCATATAAGTAGCACAAAAATATTATAAATTAACCTTTTTTTTAATGATATGTAATTAAAGGGTATTAGTTTCGTTACATGATACTAATTACAGGTCTGATTTACAATATTTTCTATAATTTTTAGACCGCAGGAGTGACTTTTTTCCGGATGAAACTGTGTTCCGAAGACATTATCTTTACAAATTACACTCGTAAAGCTGTTTCCATATTCAGTTTCACCACAAACCCAGCTGATATCCTTTATTTCAGGGTAATAGGTATGAATAAAGTAGAAATAACTCTCATCCTCAATTCCCTTAGTAAAGGGATTCTCTTTTGTGAAAGAAACCGTATTCCAGCCCATATGCGGTACCTTAAGATCTGGATACTCAAACTTTTTGACAGTACCTGGTATTAGCCCTAGTCCTTTGTAAAAACCGAACTCTTCACTCGATTCAAAAAGCAGCTGGAAACCGACACAGATACCTACGAATATCTTCCCATCATTAATGTGTGAGTAAATCGGGTCGATCCAACCTCCCTCCTTAAGATGCTCCATCGCCATGCCGAAGGCACCATCGCCCGGCAAAACAACCACACTACTCTCTTTCAGCTGATCTGGAGTTGTAGCTATCTGAACATCCTCAGTGTAAAGCTCGAATGCCTTCACGACTGAGCGAAGATTTCCCATTCCATAGTCAATTATCGATATCACTATATAACACCCTTTGTCGAAGGGATGACTCCCGACATAACATCATCAAACTGAACAGCGGTATAGAGTGCTGTCGCAAAAGATTTAAAAAAGGATTCATGAATATGGTGACGATTACGTCCATATAAGAGATTCAGGTGCAGATTCATCCCAGCATGATGCGCCAAGGCAGAAAAGAACTCGTGAGTAAGCTCTTCATCATAGTCCTTAATTGTACCATTGAGTACTTCACCGTTATAGTGAAAATATCCACGCCCTGAAAGATCAATCGACACTTGGGTTAAAGAATCATCCATCGGAACTGAACCAAAACCGAATCTGCGTATTCCCTTTTTATCACCAAGAGCCTCTTTTAAGGCACCACCCAGAACAATACCGATGTCTTCGACAGAATGGTGATCATCAATATGTGTATCTCCGGAACAGTAGACCTCAAGCCTCATCCGTCCATGACGCGCAAGAGCTTCCAGCATATGATCAAAGAAGGGTACACCTGTTTGAATTATTGAATTTTCAGTTGAGAGCAACTCAACTGAAACAGTAATGTCGGTCTCTGCTGTTTTTCTGTTACCTGACGCTGATCTTTTCATTAGAACCTGACCCCTGATGTAAAAACTAACCTTAATTTCACATCCTCTTCATAAATAGCGGGTCGAAAAGCGTCAAGCGTTAAAAAGGCACGCTCATGCGATCCTGCCTTAAACGAAACCCCCGAGTACAGATTCTTCATATACCCATCATTATTTTTGTACAAACCGCCCGATATAAAAGGCCCTATGCCCAAAGCCCCCCTGAAAAAAAGTGAGTGATAGCGGCGCACAGGAAGAGCATAGAGCGCCAGCCGACCGGAAATTGTATACTGTGCTGATGACGGCTTTTCAATATAATCAGAAAAACTGAAATAGTCCACAAGCAGACTCTGCCCATTTCTAGCAACAAGGTATTCGGCATTGAAGGTTCCCTCAGCATAAAACAGCCGCAACAGCGGAAAGCCTTTTTCTGCATCTAAAAATGCTGTTAACTGAGGCTCCTGCTCCTCTATACCAACAATTCGGGCATCACCCGAAAGCGCAAATTTTCCAACAGCAAAAAGTGTCGATGTATCACCTCCGACCAGCAGAGAAAACACTGCTCCCAAAGCTTCATCGCTTTCACCCCTATTAGAGCCTGTACTGTTCTGAACCTGACCATACACAGAAGAGCTGAAACCAGCAAAAGAGCCAAGATTACCAGCCGCACTGACACGGACTCCGGTTGCGAATGAACGCCGGGCATCCACATCCTCAAACGAAAGAACAGATGGCGTGCTGTTAAGTAAAGAGAGCAACGACAGATGGTAAACCTCCGCGGAGGTCTCTATCGGCAAGCCACGATACAAAACTCCAACTGTCCCGCCAGCACCCGTGATATCCCGTCCATAGGCATGATCTGCCGCACCGTACAGCCCCCATATATTATCAGACACAAGGAAGCGACTTGCTGCTCCACCATGCCGGGAGCCTCTGAAAAACATTGTCGTATCAAAATATTCCAGCCTTATTCTTGAACGCAAGGGGGTCAATTCACGATCCTCAAGCAATTCCGAGGCCCTATGACGCACATCGTTTTCCGGCTTATACCCATCGGTCAGAACCCTGCCCCGGTCTGCATTAAGCGATAAACTGAAGTCACGAGATCCGTTACTGTAAAGCAGCTCTACCTTTGTTGCGTCTACCGAAAGAATATTCTTTGTTCCCGGTGGAAGGTCCCTGTTTTCAAATACCGATCCATCAGGCGCAATCCTGATAAGAACCGAGCCTGTATCACGCTTTTCCAGCAAAAAGATGGTATCATCGGATGTCACCTTTGACGAGCTTAGCGAATAGTTACTCTGAAAAAGGGATCGTCTGCCCTGAGTGTTGAAGTCAAATTCAAAAAGTGAATCTGAAAAACGATCATAGTTGCTGAGTACATCATAATTGGATAAGTAGATGACCCTGTCACCGTCAGTAGTAAAAACAGGTGACCGTTCGGTATAAAGATCTGAAACTATTTTTACTATTTCACGACTGCTCGTATCAATGCTATACAGATCGGTTGAACGGCCACTTGTTGCCACAAAAACGATCCGGCTTAACTCATTATTCACAGCTACAGAAGAAACCAGACGATAGTGCAGAGGGAAACTGAAAACTTCCCGGTTTTGTTCCAGGGAAAACACTTTAAGTGTACTCCCCCCCCCCACACAACCAACTACCACGCTGTGGCGGGAATCCATGCTGAAGGATACAGGAGGAACATCTTCGTATTGCACGTCACAAATTTCATATGAAGTTATCTTCTTTTTGGGCAGACCAGAAGTTGTCAATGATACCAGAGTAACACTATTACCATTCAGACGTGCAGCGAAACGGCCATTAGGGCTATAGGCTATGATTCCACGATCAGTTTTCTGACCCTTTTTGGATAGCAGGTGACCGTCAGCTGATGAATAAAAGCCATGAAAACCTTTAATGAATTCTTCTTCAGTCAATCCGGTTTGAGAAATCACGGCTTCAGTTACTGATGAGCCGAATACGACCTGAGTGGTTATGCGCCCCAACACAGGCGCTCCCCACTCTTTTACCAAATAATTAAACAGAAGTTGCAGCCGCAGATGACTATCCGCTTTACTAATTAAGGAAGAAAGAGAAATTAAACGCTTATCCATACCTATTAGATAAGCATTGTCCGATAAAACCGGATCATTTTCTCCAGACTGAAGGTCAATTAGCGCCGAACGGTATGACGAAGGCAAACCTGCCCATTCAGCGCAACGCCCCTGTGCTGGATACCGGCGGATAGATAAAAAATCATGCAGCAGAATGTCAGTCAACTGCGACTGGATGGTTCTTCTGATTGTTCTATAGTCAGGATAACTGTTCAATAATATCAAACGACCTGTTTTTTTACGTAACGGATAAGGACGTACAGCATCAGTAAGCTCGCGACCTAAACCGGGTCTGTTGGGGTCTGCAAGGAATATTGTAACCGGTGCGCTCAGTGAAGAGCCGGTTATATCAATCGAAAAGAGCAGCTCTTCCATTGCAATCTGGGCGATATTATGAGCAGCCTCTTCCATACCGGCAGCATGTAGTACCGAAAACTGTTTAGTCTTAAGCTCATAAATTACTGTATCTACCGGGGCCGCGCTGTGATTACTGAAAGTGATCATAACCAGCACAATTGAGGATAAAACCACCGAAAATTGTTTCATGCTAAATTCAGATCCTTTTGCAAAAAGACCGTACCGTAACTTTCGTATCAAGAGAACCTCATTTTATTCACAAAGCTTATTTAAAATCTTACTCCATTAACGAACAGGGGTTTCTGATCGACCCGAACTGAAATCCTGGTTTTAAAATTTGCCTTGCAAATTTCCCCTGTTTTAGAAAACACATATACTTATACTCTTTTACCCTCGATTTATGAAGGGAATCCATTTAAGTGACGGAAAAGCATGATAATTGTCAAGAACCTATCAAAATCATACGGATTGACCCCTCTCTTCATCGATGCCTCGTTTACTCTGACCCGTGGAGAAAAAGCCGGTCTTGTTGGAAGAAACGGACACGGAAAATCAACACTATTTAAAATAATAACAGGCCACGAAGAGGCCGACAGCGGAACAATTGAGACTCCTGCGGGATACCGTATTGGAACAGTAGAGCAGCATCTCTCGTTTTCAGAAGACACAGTTGTTGCAGAAGCCGCGACCGGTCTTGCCGAGCCGGATGAACGCTGGAAGGCCGAGAAAATTCTTTCTGGTCTTGGCTTTTCTGAAAGCGATATGCTTCAAAAACCATCCACCTTTTCAGGCGGATTCCAGGTGCGCATTAATCTGGCCAAGTCTCTGCTGGGTGAACCGGATCTGCTGCTTCTTGATGAGCCTACTAACTACCTGGATATTACTTCAATCCGGTGGTTAATACAGTTTTTACGCACATGGCAAAATGAACTGATGCTGATTACTCACGACCGCTCTTTCATGGACAGCGTCATAACTCATACCATTTCGATACACCGCACTGAAATAAAAAAAATCGCCGGTAACACCGAAAAGATGTATCAGCAGATAATTAAAGAAGAAGAGATAGTTGAAAAAACACGAATGAATGACGAGAAGCGCCGCAAGGAAGTTCAACAGTTTATTGACCAGTACCGGTCAAAGGCTCGTATTGCAAGCCGTGTACAATCACGCATCAAAATGCTCGACAAGATGGGTAAAAGCGAAAAACTGGCCGCTATCGAAGAGCTGGATTTCAGTTTCAACGAGGCTCCGTTTCAAGCCAAAACTCTGCTTTCGACTGATGCTATCACCTTCGGCTATACTGAGCCACTCTTTAAAGATCTGAGCTTATCCATCGAAAAGGGAGATCGCATTTGTATAATTGGTAAAAACGGAAAAGGTAAAACTACTCTGTTAAAGGCTTTAGCTGGAGGCCTGCCACTTCAGTCAGGAGAGATACACTCTCATCAGCATACACGAATAGGATACTTCGAACAGACCAATATTTCATCGCTCGATCCAAATAGAACGGTAGAACAGGAGATAGCATCCTCCGGAACTGGTGATAACGCACAGCTGGCCCGTAACATTGCGGGGTCTATGATGTTCAAGGGGGATGATGCTCTTAAAAAGATATCGGTACTGTCAGGTGGAGAAAAGGCGCGGGTTATGCTGGGTAAAATAATTATTAAACCAGCCAATCTTCTGCTTCTGGATGAGCCTACCAATCACTTCGATATTCAAAGCTGTGATTCACTTATCGAAGCATTGGACAGCTATGAAGGTGCTGTTGTGATGGTAACGCACAACGAGATGTTCCTACGGGCTATTGCACAAAAGCTGATTGTTTTCCACCGCAACGGAGTTCAAATCTTTAACGGTTCTTACGACGACTTTCTGGAAAAAATAGGCTGGGAAGAGGAAGAGCAAAAAAACAGCCAGACGAGTCAAAACAGCACCACCGACAGCGAATCGTCGACACCTATGTTAAACCCTAAAGAGGCTCGCAAGTTGCGTAGTGAAATTATCCGCGAACGCTCCGACACATTGAAGCCTCTTGAAAAAACAATCAAGCAGTGTGAGACGGTTATTGTGGAGACTGAACAGAAACAGGAGTCGGTACAGAAAAGGCTTATTGAAGCGTCACAGAATGAAAACGGTGATACCATACGCGCACTTTCCATAGAAGCGCATGAATTGTCTGAACTGCTTGAGACTACCTTCAATAAACTTGAAGAGACCACACTAGAATATGAGGCAAAAAAAACAGACTTTGAAGAGAAACTTTCACAGATCTGATCAATTCGAATTACTTCAAGCATGATCAATATGGCTGGTTAATGACATGTAGCTGATAAAGATTGTTTATCCTCATCAACTACTCATATAATCAATTAAGCGTTTTATTAATCAGAAGACCCGTCAACCTCAGGTGCCGCTACCGAAAGATCAAGAGATTCTGCTGCATCCTGATCTGCAGGAAGATCCTCAGAAGTAAAAGCTTCCAGCAAATTATTAACATATTCTTCAGTATCACCGGCGGCCTCTGCCGTGTCAGATCCGGTATCTTCAAGCACTTTTAACTCTTCAACAGTTGCATCTGCATTAACTGTATAAAACTTGTGATCTGTGATTTCTACAGCATTGTTCGCAAGTTTCAGCAAAAAGTACCCATCCCCCTGCGAGACACCCTCACCAAGCACATTATGATCATATCCTGTACCATCACGGATGACCTTGAGTGAAAAAGTATGATTCGTTGTGTTACCCTCAAAATATGCTCTCACAAGCTCCCAACCGGTATTGCTACCTTCCTCTACATAATTGGCCATAAATATTTCAACTTCAACATCTCCTGACTCTTCGTCATAGTGACCCTCGACAAAAGACTTACTCTTCTCCCCATCATTATCAATAATGACTATGTTCAGCATATTCATTTTAGTTCCGGATTGTTTAACGAAGGTATCTGATCTGTAACCGTCATCACTGTATTCCATATATGTATCATATGAAGCAGAGCCGAGAACACTAGATTTACTATAATCAAGAGAATAGTCTCCGGAACTGATTGTATTTCCACTATTTATGGTTTCGCTAAACCGTTCATCTGCATTGTTAAGAGTATCATAAATATTGAAATAGCCGACCTGAACGTCATCGTCGTCTTCCAGGATTCCATACAGTTCGTAGATAGGGCTTCCTAGTTCCCAAACGGCACGACTACCAGCGCTGTAATCGGGAAGAATATCCTTTGCTGCATCATAGAAAACCATATAAACATTAACATCATCCTTTTTTGTTTCATCTGAAGCATCATCGCAAGAAGCGAAAACGATTAACACCAGGGAAACAAGTGCTACAAAAAAAACTTTCCAGAATTTACTCATAACATCCTCCACTTTTATCACATGATTCTTCATTTAGAATTTGAGTTAACAACTACCGGCATAGCCGGAGGTTTACTCTATTAATTATAAGGACTATCTAATGGTTATTCAAGCATACATTTAACAAAAAGCTTGCCTTTAAAAAATCCAAAGATTATATAGTTAATCTACTGAGATAAATGAAATTTTCAAACAATTTAACAGATTTTTTTATAGACAGGTTTATTTTATTAATTGTATTCAGATTAGATTTTAATCAGATGCTGTCAAAAAACACTATTAAAGGGAAATAGGGGCAACAAATTTTAATCGAAAACTTCTGGAAGACGGAATTTTTAATGACCACCGGTAGACGCATCAATATTTAATTGTGGCTACTATCAGTTATTTATTATCATACAGGGTTTTTACACAAAATTTCTGTAACATTTGTTACTATAACAGTTTCTGTATACAATACTTTACATTTGCCTGAAAAACAGGCTACCATGATTAATCAGTATAGGGGAATCAATAAAGCTGCCGACTCACCCTTTTCCATATTCTATATACAATAGTAATATAGAAATTATTAAATGCTAAAAAGAAGTTTTCTTAAGCACATATACGTAATTACCTGTTCAATTGGATTATTAAGATGAAAGCTGCATTTGATAAAGTCGCAAAAAAATATGATCGATTTATGATCACGAACCGCTTATACAGGGAAAAAGAGGTCACAAAACTTCTTAATCCTTCAAACCAGCAGACAATACTTGATATCGGTGGCGGAACAGGCCGCTATGCGACACATTTATCCCAATATGCAGGCCACATAACTCTTGTTGATATCAGTACAAAAATGACCGAAAAAATCGCTCAAAACAGTAAAATAACGATAATTAATGAAAATTTTCTGAACACCGACCTGACCAGCATGCATTACGACTTTGTCATCATGTGCGATGTGTACCATCATCTCAGAGATAAGAATGCGCTTCTTGAAAAAATCACACTACATCTAAAAAAAGGCGGGAAACTGCTGATCTATGACTTCGATAAATCATTCATAAAAACAGGTCTGTTTAAACTTTTCGAAGAGATTCTTTTTTTTGAAAGACTCTTCTTTGAAAAATTATCACACACCCGTCTTTTCATAAAACAGTATGGATTCAGGGAAATCTCTATTTTTCGGGATAAAAACATGTATATCGCTCTTTGGGAAAAGGAATAACAGATGATCGCAAAGTTGCCAGCATACCTACACCTCTGCAAACGATACATCCAGGGATACCGCATACGCAAAAATGAATACTTGCGCGGTTACGACTTCGCAGCCAGTACCTACCAACGATGGCTCGACCTGATGTCAAAACATACCGATAATATAATCGGCCCTGAATCTGTTCCATTTGTAGATAGTGCTCATATTCTCGATTTTTGTTGTGGAACCGGCTACATCAGTTC
Source organism: Spirochaetota bacterium (assembly GCA_027858855.1). Classification (GTDB taxonomy): domain Bacteria; phylum Spirochaetota; class UBA4802; order UBA4802; family JAFGJZ01; genus JAFGRW01. The sequence goes on from JAQIBV010000024.1 coordinate 17,235, forward strand.
CCGAATATCAAAAATGCTAACTGAAAAAGCGATTATCGACTATCATGTAACCGCATGCGATATTTCACCTGGAATGATTCAAAAAGCAGTAGAAAAAAATTTACCCGGTGTTCACTATCTTTGCTCAGACGGCATGGAACTTTTACTTAAAACTGCCACCGATAGCATAGATGCCCTGTTTTGCGGATGGGCTGTCTACTACTTTAACCATAACCGGCTATTTAAAGAGTGGAGTCGTGTACTGAAACCGCACTCCTCCATTGCAATAATTGCTAACTGCAAAGGGACACTACGTGACATTGAAAAAATATTCGTTACCGTCATGACCGAAGACCCTGACAACGTAGAAAAAATTATGGATGTGCGATTCAGCATCCCAACAGGATTAAAATACCTTAGTAAGTCCTTAAAAAAGTTCGGATTTTCCCCTGTTTATGAAAGTACAAACGAAGAGAAAGTTATATTTAAAACAGCAGAAGACCTCTTAAACTGGCTTTATGAGACAGGCGCTATCGCAGGTACGCGTCAGATATTCAAAGATTACAGCCGAGCAGAGCAGAAACTGATTAACTATATAAAAAAATACAGACGTGACTCAAACGGTTTCTATTCTGTTAACCATAAGTTTATAAGTGGAATCTACAAAAGATAAAATTTCATTCTCATATCAAACCCCTACGAGGAGGCCACAGTGTTCTTATCCAATTTTTTTACCTTTTTTGTAATGATCTTTGATATGCGTGTTCACAGGTTTTTTAAACATGTAAACGCTCTATACAAAGCTGACCCTTCTTACTCGCGCAAAAAAATAGTCCGCTATTTTTTGAACTACATTAAGAATGAAAAGATCACCCGCCATGACCGCGACTACATCTTTACCTCATTTGCTCCTCCCATGCTATCCAGGGCTTTTATGTCAAATTTATTGGCCGTTCGAGACAAGGAACAGCATATTTTCACGCAACAGGCTCAGGCTCGAAGAAGCGCCCCTATCTCATTCTTTCTTTCAATAACAGATAAGTGTAACTTTAACTGTACCCACTGCAGTGCAAAAAACAGACAAAACGGAAATGAACTTACCACAGAAGAGTGGAAACAGGTTATTTACGACATTCAGAATATGGGCACATCTATAATCGGGCTTACCGGTGGAGAACCACTAATGCATAAGAATATTGTTGAAATTGTCCAATCAATCTCTGACAAATCCACATCAATACTCTATACAAATGGAAGCCTCCTAACACCGAAGATGGCAGCAGACCTCAAAAATTCTGGTCTCTGGGCGGTTGGGATAAGCCTCGATTCATTTGATGAAGCGGAACACAATGCAGTTCGCAATAATGATTCATCATTTAAACATGCAATCCAGGCCGTTAAAAACGCCGCTAGCGCCAATTTATACCCGATGTGTCAACTGGTAGGTTATAGAGATCGAATCAATAAAAAGTTTTTTCTGAACTATATGAAATTTGCAAAAAAGATTGGGGCAAAAGAGGTACGTGTACTGGAACCTATCAAATCCGGTGCACTTAGTAAAAAGGATGCTAGCTTTTTCTTAACCACAAACGAAAGAATAGACCTGATTGCAATTCAAAGATGGATCAATAGCAAATTCGGATTACCCAAAATGACTACCTTTGCCAATACCGAAAGTTTTGATCAGTTCGGATGTGGTGCAGGAACACAGCACTCATATATAATGTCACATGGCGAACTGCTACCATGTGACTTTGTTCCATTATCATTCGGCAACGTTCGTAAAAAACCTGTCAAAGAGTTATGGACGGCGATGACAGATTGTATAGGTAATCCTAAAAACGGTTGTTTTGCCTTCACTATTCAGAACGATATGATAAAACACGGTTCCAGGTCGCTTCCTTTACCAGAAAAGATATCGAGGCAGATATGCACGGATCATCGTTCGGAAAAATTACCAAAGATGTACACCGTACTCGTATAAACCAGGAGTAAATTCACAACAAATTTTAACACCAGAAACTTCAGGAATACTTAAGGCTAATGTGGAGTTTTTTGCAAATATGAGAGATCACAAAGATAAGGGTTGCTCAAGATAAGGTTTTCCGACGCAACCTTAGGTAAAATTATCTTTACAAATGTTGATTGGCCAATTGATATGTTCCTTAGTATTATTTTGCGCCATAATTCGGAGGAAACATGACAAAATTAAATAAACTGAGTAAATTCAACGGACGAAAAGGCCCCGTTGTTCTGATTATTATGGACGGTGTTGGCAACGCACCCGATTATCCCGGTAACGCATTTATTAACGCGCGTACGCCAACCCTCGATTCACTTAAATCAAAATATCTGAACACCGAAATCAAGGCGCATGGAACAGCTGTTGGGCTGCCATCTGATGAAGACATGGGTAACTCGGAGGTCGGACACAATGCTTTAGGCGCCGGTCGTATCTTTGATCAGGGAGCAAAACTTGTAGAAAAGGCTCTTCTTTCTGGCGATATATTCACCACTGACGCATGGAAAGAGGTAGTACAAAAGCCCATAACAGATAATACTACACTCCATTTTCTGGGTCTTTTGTCAGACGGAAACGTACACTCTAACATTGCCCACCTCTTTAAAATGCTTGAACGAGCAGCCAACGAAGGTATAAAAAACGTACGTGTTCACATTCTTCTTGATGGACGCGATGTTCCGGAAACATCAGGCCTTGAATATGTTAACGCGCTTGAAGATGAGCTGAAAAAACTTAATAGCCGTGGGCTCGACTATAGAATTGCTTCCGGTGGCGGCCGCATGATCACCACAATGGATCGTTACGGAGCCGACTGGCGCATTGTTGAAAGGGGCTGGCAGGCTCACGTCCTGGGAGAAGCTGCTCCTTTTAAATCCGCAACAGAGGCTATTGAATTTTTCCGTGCAGAGAAGCCGGGTCTGGCCGATCAATTTCTTCCATCTTTTACAATCATTGATGAAAATGGTCCAGTCGGAACTATTGAAGACGGTGATTCCGTAATATTTTTTAACTATCGAGGTGATCGTTCAATTGAAATCACTCAAACTTTTGAAAAAAAAGAATTTGATAAATTTGACCGCAAACGATTTCCCAATATTGTATATGCCGGAATGATGGAATATGATGGAGACCTACATCTTCCAAAAAACTATCTTGTACAACCGCCTGAAATTGACCGTTCTATCTCGGAGTACCTTGCAAATGCTAATGTAAAACAGTTTGCAATATCAGAGACTCAGAAGTTCGGACATGTTACCTACTTCTGGAACGGAAATAAAACTGGTAAATTTAACGAAGAAACAGAAACCTATAAAGAGATAACTTCTGATCGGGTTCCCTTTGAAGAACGGCCGTGGATGAAAGCCGCAGATATTACCGACGCCGTAATTGAAGCAATTGAAAGTGGAGAATATCCATTCATTCGTCTGAACTTTGCCAACGGTGACATGGTTGGCCATACAGGTCATCTTGAGGCAGCGATTACTGCGATGCAAACTGTTGATCTTTCTATCGAGAGATTACTTCCGGTAATCGAAAAAGCCGGTGGTATCGCGGTTATTACCGCAGACCATGGAAACCTTGACGAGATGTGGGAGCTGGATAAAAACGGAGAAATTCTGTATAACAAAGACAACAAACCAAAGAAGCGAACAGCACATACCCTGAACAAGGTACCGTTTATTATTTTTGATCCTCAATATAACAACGAATACAGGCTTGCAAAACTTGAGAATGAACCGGGTCTTGGAAATGTGGCATCTACTCTGCTTAACCTTCTTGGTTATGATAAACCCGAAGAATACTACCCATCGATCATTTCATTCGACTAAGATCAAATGATCAGGAAAGACCAACAAAAAATAGTTGTAATTGCCGCTGCTGAAGCCGCCCCCTTTGTATGGACAGGGGGGCTTGGTAAAACTGCCGGCGCATTGGCTGAAGGATGCGCTAAGGCAGGCTTTTCTGTTTTTCTATTTTTACCACGTTATAAATCCGTCTCTATAACAGAATGCGAAAAGATTACAGAACCGCTCACAGTCGACATGGGCATAACTAAACGTACAGCCGCTCTCTACAAATCGAAACAGATGAAGGGAGTTACTACCATATTTGTTGAGCACAACGAACTATTTGACCGCCGGGGGCTTTACGCTTCCAGCGAAGGAGCCTATCCCGACAACTGTGCACGCTTCTCGTTTTTCTCGCATGCAGTACTGGCAGCTCTTCCCATTTTGGGTATTTCACCCGACCTGATACATGCACACGACTGGCATTGTGCGCTCATCCCCCTGCTGATAAAAACTATCTATGGGTCGCTTAAAGAGCTGAAAAGATGCAAATCACTTTTTACAATTCATTCAATGGATTTCCAGGGAGTATTTCCACCAACCGATATTGTATGGACGGGCATTGGTTGGGAAGGCTACACAGATGACAATCTTAAACTGGGTGAATCGATTAATCTTCTGAAGAGTGCTATTATCTGGGCCGACGCTGTTAACACTCAGAGTGACCGCTATGCCCAAGAGATCGCAACCGATGGGAATAACCCTCTATCTCCTCTGCTGGCTGAGCGGGAACGTCACTCTGTTGTTAATGGTATTGACTATCAGAGATACAACCCGGCAAGTGACAAACTTATAGCAACACGCTTCAGCGCTACCGACATGGCCGGTAAAACAGCCTGCAAATCGGCTCTTCAACGCCGGGCCGGGTTGCCGCTTGAAAGTAACACAGCACTAATTTCACTCTATACGCCTCTTGAATACCAGAAAGGTGTAAAACTTTTTGCCGACACCATCGGCCCCTATCTTGCAAATCATGAACTACAATGTATCATATGCGGAACCGGCAATTTCGCCATAACACAACAGCTTGAATATCTGCAGAAAATCTTCCCTCAAAAGGTATCATTCATTCCTGATGACAACGAAGATTTATACCATGCTGTTTTAGCTGGTTCGGACTTTCTTATGCTACCCTCGTACAATGAGCCATATCAGACTCACACATTTAAAGCATGTTGTTACGGAACGATTCCTCTTGTGACTGAACGCGGCTCTCTGGTTGACCGAATGAAACCATGGAATTCAGACCAGAAAGAGGGTTTCTGTTTTATCGCCTCTGATGTTACTTCAGAATCGATTACCAATCTTACCGATTCAGCGCTTAATATTTATTCATCTTCTGATCTGCCAATCATTCAAAGAAACGCAATGCACCTCTCTTTTCCGTTTACCGAGACTATCCAGGAATATTCCACACTTTATAACCTGCTTATTAAACAGAGCTAAGCAAGTATCATTTCCTTAAGTATTATGTCATATATGCCGATATTCGAGTAAGTACTAATTCGATGTAACATGTACAACAATTTCTTATGGGGACGATATGAAAATCTGTAAACAGGCAATATCTTTGCTTTTACTCCTGAACGCATCCTTTATGTTTGCACAGGAGAAGGATACAAAGGAAACTGCCGAAAAAACAGAAACACCATCCGCCGTAGAGGAGACAACCGCTACAAAAACTGATAAACCGGCAAAAAAAGAAGCGGACCCTGTAATTTCTGATAAACAGCGTGAAAACGATATAAAGGGCGCAGCATATATACGGAAAACTCTCAAATTTGGAACTCAAAAAGATCGGTCCATTGCAATCCGAAATATTAACCGTATACGTACACCTGAATTAAAAAACGAGCTGATTGATGAGGTTCTAAAAAGTCTGACAGATGAGAACAACACATCTGTCATCATCCATACTATCAACATTGCCTCAAAAATGAAACGTAAAGAGGCCGCTAAGGTAATTGCATCACACCTGTCAAACCCAGAAAATGATGTTAAGGTAGCTGCGGTCTATGCGCTTAAAGAGCTGGAGGCAAAAGACACCACGCCGACACTGATCAAAGAGCTTAAAGACCAAGATTTTTCAGAGAATTCTAACTATGTTGAGGGACTTCTGGTTACACTTGGATCTTTCGAAGAGAAATCCCTCTTGGATTTCGCCAAAAAAAAGATTGAGGAGCCGGAAACGACAGCCTTTCACCGTCTCAGACTGATACTTTTTCTTGGTGATAGCAAAACAACTGCGGCAGCCCCCTTTCTAAAAGAAATTTTTACAAATGAAGATGAGGATCTTTCATCACGCTCCTACGCAGTCAGCGCCCTTGCCCGCATGGATGAAAAGAGTGCAATTGCCGATATCAACAAAGAAATTGAAAAAATTGATGGTTTTCCATTCAAAAAGAAACAGAAATTCTATAATTTTTACATCTATTGTATCACATCACTTGTCCGTCTGGGAGACGCTAAAGCTTACCCTCGTCTTGAAGAATCGCTTAAAAGCGATAATGCCGGTGTTCGTCTGCAGGCCATTCAACTGATGAAAGACTTAAAAGATAAAAGATCAATTGACATTTTAACCTATAAGGCAGAATATGATCCGAATCCAAGAGTTCGTAACGAAGCTAAAAAAGTACTTAAAGAGCAATTTGATGTCGACCCTGATAAAGATTCCGAAGAAGATGAAAAAGAAGATTCAATCACTGATGATCCCGGTATTGAGGATGATGAAGCGACCGATGATGTGTCTGTTGAAGAATGAGCACTCTAACAAGAAAGAGGCCATTCTCTACCCACAGGCAGTATACGAGCAGCGCTCTTTCATTCAGCATTTTAAGGATATTGTCTATCTTACAGTATTTGTTATTTTGGCTGCAATAATTTCGATCATCGTAATGAATCTGCTGACCTACCCTGTTCTTCTTCTGGTTAACGAGGGGACTGAACTGTTTACACGCGTTTTTATATATACTCTGCTCTTTATCATAGCCCTGTTTATTCTATCCAAGTTGATTTCAACAATTAAATACTATATTGCAAGCGATCTTCCACTACTAAAAATCATTCCCCAAATTTTAATAGGGAGAATTAAAGCATTTTTTATTCTTATAACATCAACCGTTTTTGTGGTTCTTTTACTATTGGCGCTCTATTCGCTTTTTACTTACAATAATAAATTCATTATTAATCTTTTTTCTTAGCAGGACGAGCAACCATGGCCTCCCTTATTAACTTTGATAAATATTTTAATAACTTCCCACAAATGGAAAGGGAAACTGATTTTGATTTTTTCTGGAAAAATTCCATTATAGATCTCAAACGCATTGCAATTGAACCTGTAAACCATGAGAACAGCCGGCTCTCTTCACCCCGTTTCACTGTTACCGACATAACCTACAAGAGTTTTGCCCGTACCTCGATACAGGCACGCCTCTATATGCCAAAGAAAAGGAAACATCCACGGCCGGTTATTATTATACACGACTATCTTGAAGGCACAGCATTCAAAGGGTACAAACTGGAAACTGACTTTGCCTACCTGTTCATAACGCTCAGAGGACATCAAATTCTTAAAGGCATAGATTTTTCAAACCAGAAGAAGGGTTTTGAAGTGGAATCCCCCGGTTATATGATAGAGAACATTCTGGATCCCGACAACTACTACCTCAAGGGAGTTTATCTTGACTGCTATCGGGCTATCGACCTACTTCGTCTCTACAAAGACATCGACTGTTCGTCTATAGGAATTATAGGCAAGGGAATAGGTGGAGCTGCTGCAGCTTTCTGTGCAACATCTTCGAAACGGATAAGTGCTGTAGTTCTAGATTCACTCTCTTTCTCTGATCTTCCGAAAAGTCAGAACCTTGCCGATGGACCTGCTAGTGGAGAGATAAATACATTCGTTAGCAATGCTCGTGGAAGACGCAAGGTTCTTCGACGTAACCTTTCATACTTCGACGCGGTACATTTTTCAGACAAGTTCGAGACCCCATTGCTTATGACAACGGGCATAAGGGCTCAATCGGCACCGGCTGAATGTATATTTTCATTTTTTAATGCTTCGGCAAGTAGTGACAAAACCATGGAGATCTACCCTTCAGATACTGAAACTGCCGGTGGAGCACAGCAATTCAAAAAGAGCCTTACATGGCTTAAAAAAAGAGTCTACATCAAATAGGCATCAGCACCAGGCTAGGGTATATAATAACCGCCCCACTCGATTCCACTTTCACCCTTAGACTCAACTTCAATAGACACATTAGACCACCAGCCACTATAAAACGACTCCTTGAAGCTGTTATAAACGACTACGTAACGATACTCCTCTTGGTTGCGAATATCGGAGTAGATCCTTTGCAGATCCGATACTTTACGAGCCTCTATAAACATACCGCCTGTTTTATCACAAATATCTTTTAGAACTTCACTGTTCTGAGACAGGGATACAATATAAACAGGAATGTAATGACATCTTGCATAATCAATAATAACATTTTCGCTGTATTGTTCGAAAGAGGTTTCATTAACAATCCCATCGGTAAAAAGAACTACAGCCCGTTTCGAATCGGTTTTTAACAGATCTGTAATAGCATTATATAGTACCCGGCCGATCTGCTTTCCTTCGCCAAAGGTTCCGTCTCTTAGTGATTTCAGAAGTCGTCGTCGAGACCAGTCGTAATCAGAAGCTACACTGTAATCATCGGTAAAGTCGAGTACCTTAACAGAGTCACTTCGCTTCATCTCTTTCAGAATAAAATCTGCACTCCAGATCAATTCATCACTCCAATTCTGCATCGGCTCAGACCTGTCAACACAGAAGACCATCGTTGATTTCAGCTTTCTTTCATGTAGATAATCGATAGAGACCTTCTGTATTCGAGCGCTGTCTTCTGTAACAAAGAACTCTTCCGGCCTTAAAGCATAAACCGGCTTGCCTGAACGATCTCTTACAGAGACATAAAAGGCAACCGTTGGAAACTTGCTGACATCAACAGACTTAATTTCTATATCAAGGTTAGTATAGCGCTTCTCAACCGGAGAAAAAATGGCTACACTCTCCTTATCATGGTCAAGAGAATAGAGAAAACCATCCCGGTCATAAACCGAAGAGTAGAGTCTGGAAAACTTGCTACTGTCTTCATTCCATGAAGAGAAATAAACGCGGGACTCTGTTTTAATATTATAAACAATTAATCCGGATGAAGAGTCGCTTATCAGAAGCTCTCCATTTTGACTCACAAGACCACGTGGTGACTGCAAATTATCATCAGTTATATGAGTAATGAAATTACCAGATGTATCAAATACCGAGATCCTTCTGTTTCCGGTGTCAGTTATATAGACAAACTCTCCATCAACTGCAACATCCGTCGGATTAAGCAGCTCACCCTCATAATTACCTTTAGTTCCGAACTGAAGAATATACGATCCATCTTTAGAAAACTTCTGAATACGGTGATTTCCGCTGTCAACCACATAGATTCCCATCTGCTCATCAAAACAGACGCCCTGTGGACCGTGAAACTGACCATTTCCAGAACCTGATTCTCCAAAGATAAAGTTAGCATTAAAATTACTATCAGTACAATAAATACGATCATTTGCAAAATCAGAGAACAACAGTGTATCATTTTCCATATCAATTGAAAAAATTCGTGAATCAGCTGCAGGCTTGAATGTACGCAGACCTTTCCCTTTATCATCAATCTTTACAATACGACCTGAATTATACGAAACAACGTAAATCATCTTATTCCGGTCGACTACAATATCAGTTGGATATCTAAAATGATAACTCTTTAAATCACGGGATTCTAGCGTGCGCACATGGGTATATTCAGGAGGAAGTGGTTGTTGCATCGATTGAACCCGGTGATACCGAAGCATATCTATTTTGTTCTGAACCGCAGCATCACGGGATATATCAAAAAGATACTGCCACTCGGTCAAGGCCTCGTCGGTATAACCAGCAAGCCTGTAGGCACGGGCAAGATATTCCCTTGCCTGGTGATATTCGGGATAAACAGACAAGGCATTTCGGAAAAATTCAATCGCACCAAGATAGCTGTAGTTGTTAAAAAGAGTAATACCCTGTTTAAAGCGTGTACGAGCCATTTCAAAAGTAGCTTCACTTTGACCGAAAGAGATAATCGGTAAAAACAGAAGAATTAATAGAGCCGGAAGAATAATATTTTTCAGGGTACGATATCGCATTATTGCACATCTCTCTGGCGAACGGAAACCTCTGATAATAACCGTTTAACCTACAATTTTTTTCAGAAACTGTCCGGTAAATGACTCCGCGACCCCGGCTACCTGTTCCGGAGAGCCGCTTGCGACAAGAAAACCGCCCTTGTCCCCCCCTTCGGGTCCGAGATCGATTATGTAGTCGGCAGTCTTGATCACATCAAGATTATGCTCAATTACCAGCACACTGTTACCTTTATCTACCAGAGAGCGTAAAACTTTCAACAATTTTTCAATATCAGCAAAATGAAGTCCGGTTGTAGGCTCATCAAGGATGTAGAAGGTTCTGCCGGTAGATCTTTTTGATAGTTCCGTAGCAAGCTTTATACGCTGAGCCTCTCCCCCGGAAAGAGTGGTTGCAGGCTGCCCCATTTTAATATAACCAAGACCAACTTCAACCAGAGTATCAAGACGTCGTTTTATTGAAGGTATATTGTTAAAAAACTCCTGAGCCTCATTTACAGTCATCTCGAGTATTTCAAAGATGTTTTTACCTTTATAGCGAACCCCAAGCGTCTCATGGTTATAGCGTTTACCCTTACACACCTCACATGTTATGTAGACATCTGAAAGGAAGTGCATCTCAATTTTTTTAATACCGTCGCCTTCGCAGCTTTCACAGCGCCCACCGGGAACATTAAACGAAAAACGCCCCGGCTTATACCCCTTTATCTTTGACTCTGAAAGGGATGAAAAAAGGTCACGAATAGGTGTAAACATACCGGTATAAGTTGCCGGGTTCGAACGCGGTGTTCTGCCGATAGGAGACTGGTCAATATCAATTACCTTGTCGATATTTTCATAACCGCTGATCTTTTTGAACTGTCCCGGTGTCTGCTTCGAGCGCATGATGAGGTTAGAGAGCGCCTTGAAGAAGATCTGCATTATCAGTGTAGATTTACCCGACCCAGAAACTCCCGTGACACAGCTGAATACAGCTAACGGAATTTTGACATCAAGATTCTTAAGATTATTCTCAGATGCACCACTTATTTCTATAAAATTTTCCGGTGTAAGACGCTTCTCCGGAAGAGGAATGGACAATTTCCCGGAAAGATAGAGACCGGTAATTGACTCTTTATTAGCCAGAATCTCTTTGGAAGTACCCTGAGCAATAATATACCCACCTTCTACTCCGGCTCCAGGACCAAGATCCACAATATAATCAGACTCCAACATGGTATCTTCATCATGCTCAACGACAATCACTGTATTACCTAAGTCACGCAACTGTTTCAAAGTAGCCAGCAACTTCTGATTATCACGCTGATGCAGCCCAATAGACGGTTCATCAAGTACATAAAGAACTCCGGTAAGGCTTGACCCAATCTGAGTTGCAAGACGAATTCGTTGAGCCTCGCCCCCCGACAAGGTGCCTGCTGAACGCTCAAGAGTTAAATAATCAAGCCCCACATCAGAAAGAAATTTAAGCCGTGAACCGATCTCTTGCAGCACCTGAAATGCAATTTTCTTTTCGGTATCATTTAAAACAACAGTATCAAAAAATATACGCGCATCTTTTATTGATTTTTTAGTAATATCTGAAATGTGAGTTTTTGCAACACGTACCGATAACGAGGCCGGTTTCAGACGATGTCCACTACATGAAGGACAGGTCTGATTAACCATATATGCCTCCATCCAGTGACGCATATCTTCAGATGCCGTCTCTTTATATCGTCGCTCAAGATTAGTAATTGCACCCTCAAAATGGCGGTTAAATGGATAACGCCGTGATTCACGCGTTCCGGTACCATACAGGATTAACGTCTGCTCTTTTTTTGTCAGTTTTTTCCATGATTTAGAGGTATCAATATCAAAATTTCGCTGAAGAAACTTAACCTGTTCGGATGTCCACTGTTTCCCCCAAACCTGAACAGCGCCATCGTTAACAGTAACATCATGGTCCGGCACAATACGCTCTTCACTGAAACGCATCAGAAACCCCAGACCACTACACTCTTCACATGCGCCGAAGGGGCTGTTAAAAGAGAACATACGCGGAGAAAGCTCTGGAATAGAGTAGCCACACTCCGGACAGGAGTGTTTTGACGAAAAAAAGACTTCGGTTCCATCAATTTCAGCGATAAGCAGTCCATCAGACAGATCCAGACAAGTCTCGACCGAGTCAGCAAGTCGTGGACGTATTCCATCTTTAATTACAATACGATCAATTATTACTTCTATTGAATGCTTTTTGGTTTTTTCCAGCTTAATTTCATCATCAAGAGTACAGACGTCACCGTCGACACGGATCCTTACAAACCCCTTTTTACGAAGCGATTCAAAGACATCGGCATGCGTTCCCTTTTCCCCCTGAACAATGGGTGACAGTAGCTGTAGTTTAGTCTTTTCAGGTTTAGTCATCAACTGTTCAACAATTTGATCAACAGAACGTGATGTTATTCGAATATTGCAGGATGGGCAGTAGGGAATTCCTATGCGCGCATACAGCAGACGAAGATAGTCATATATCTCGGTGACGGTTCCGACAGTTGATCTCGGATTTCGATGGGTGCTTTTCTGTTCGATTGAAATTGCAGGAGAGAGACCATCAATAAAATCGACATCGGGCTTTTCCATAAGCCCAAGAAATTGACGTGCATATGCCGAGAGAGACTCTACATAGCGACGCTGCCCCTCTGCATAAATGGTATCAAAAGCCAGTGAAGATTTACCAGATCCGGATAAGCCGGTTATTACAACAAGACTGTCACGGGGTATATCTATGGAAATATTTTTAAGATTATGTTCACGAGCCCCGCGAATGTGAATGAAACTGTTAAATTTGCGCGACATTCATCGAACCGCACATAGGACAGACGCAATCGGTTATGTCTTCCGCCTCATTATAATCATTGCTCTTCTGTGCAATATTATCATCCCAGCGATAATCACAGTCATCACATACAAAAGAGACATCCAGACGAACTACAGCTGCGGCTTGTTCATCATCCTCTTCTTCAGCGAGTTCATCCTTTACAAGCTCATCCTCATCTTCTTCAAGCTCCTCTTCTTCTTCGCTGTAAAAGCTGTCTTCGTATACTTCATCATCAAAATCTTTTTCAAAATCTAAACTCATACATTTACCTGATCTATTTATTATACGGAGCAATTATATATTAAACTGGGAATTCAGCTTAATTAAAAAAGCCGAACCCTCTTATTCAGAACCGTCCCTTCTACAGAAAAAAAACAGACGATATTTGTCAAACAGATTTACATGCTTTTTTGAAGTGTTCTTAAAAAACCAAATTTTGAAATAGTTTTAGTCGCTGTTTCTCCTTTATAATCGATTTAGAAACAAACTACAAGTGTAAGTTACCTATTTAAAGGTATAATACCGGTGGTTTACTAAATTTTAAAACAGGCGTCTTGATAATAAGGTGATTCGCAGAGTCACAGAGTATAGATGTCATGAAAAACCACTCTATGCGGGTTTTATCGTGTTTTCGGTTGTTCCGGAATTTTAGGCTTATCAACAAGTGGTTCATCAACATACGGCATCATTGGACCAACAGGTGATGAGACGGTTGGAGATTTATCAACAGGACTCTTAGGAGCTACTGGAGCCTTTTTTACCGGAGTTGATCGTTTGGTGGGACGCTTCGGTTTGGGAGCAACTTTTTTACCAGAGCGGGGCTTTTTTTCTAATATTGTACGCCCTGATGAGCCGTCACCAGCTTTAATGTCAGACTTGGCCTCTGCACTCTTGGCACCACTAACCGATGATTTCGTTGAATCTTTTGTCAGGTCACTTTTTTCTGCGGCCGAAGGTACTACACCTCTGAAATATGAGCCATCAGGAAGATCGCCGGTCGCAATAATAATATCCCAGACACCCCAGTAGCCGTAGTTCATTGCATATTCTTTAAAGGTTATAACTACATCGCCGTCATAGGTAAGATCAAGCGGTAAATCGATCTGATACAGCGTATCGGGAGACAACTTCCCCCAGACAAGCTCATCTATCTGCCGGCCATCTGCATAGATATGAAGTTTGGAATAGACCCCAGAATTTTTCTTAAAACGGAATTTTACGAAATCTACCCACAAGGTATAGGTGGCATGAGGTTTTAAGTCGGTGATATGTAATGAGGCCGAAGATGCTGCAATAAAAGACGCCTTCTGATTGGTAACGGGTGCTGCATCCTCAACAAGATTAAGTTCTCTTGACTGCCCCCAGTGTAAAAGCTGAGTACTGTCGGCGTGATTTATCCAACCAGGCCCAGGAAGAGCACTCTTATCACCCAACTGAAAAAGAAGATAACCTTTTTCAGCTACAGAAAACCCCGCAAAAATAACCAGCGGCGCCAGGAAGAAGACAGCAAAAATTATTTTTTTAATCATAGACCCTCAAAATATCCGGCACACATTCTGGAAAAATAATCAGACAATCAGCGGGTTAATCTCATCACAACATCAGCATTCAGGCGTGAAACATTCTCACCCGAACCACTATTTTGAACCATTTCCGCCATCTTTGACGAAGGATCAGAAACAAGGTTAGAAGCAAATATATTTTCAGACTCTACCTGCATACGTGAGAGATCGGCAATATCCTTGTTTATACGCACAAGCGTACCCTTCATCAGCTCGTTAAGGAAATTTTCTGTAAGCGGATCAGCTCCGATAAGATCAGCAAGAGGCTTTTCACTATTATAGGTAGCATCGGAAATTATCTGCTGTGAACGACCTCCCCCTTGACGCAAATCAGTCACAAGGTCTTTAAGACCTTCATGAACTATCTGGTTTCGGGTCAACGATGTCTGGGTAGTTTTTAAATCGGCCTGGATAGTATCCAAACGGCCATTAAGACGGGTCTCAATACGTACCGAATCTGACGGTTTACCCGTAAATGCGGTCTGTGTACCCTTCTCTGAGACTGAGGTTCTTTTCTGATTGATTTTTCTGGCTGAACCTAAAATGCCATCTGCAGTAATATTCATAGTCACACTCCTTTGTGAACGAATCAACATCCTGTTTGCCTAACAGTATAATATACATGGCAACTTAATTATTGTCAAGACATTAATCACTTTATTCATCGTCAATTTAAAAAAAAGAAGCCTCAAATAATCGCATGAGACATAGTATACATATCGGCAGACTGCTATAAGAGTAAAGACTTTTTTATGCGACATAACGGGATTGATTCTGGAAGCCATATTGCCTCAAATAAAAAAGTACTCCAAATATCTGCGATCGAATGTAATGAGATCGTCAGAGATAAATGGAAAATGCTTTTTGAATATTTTAGCCTTTTAAAATGTTCAAAATAGCTTTCAAAATCCTTAGATTCTTTAAGGGTTATGGCTGGTCACAATCTTTCAGATTGTTGCTCGCCCAAGCAGCCTGGGAGACAAATTATGAGGTTAACCATGTCCGAAAAAAAGTCATTAACCAAGGTCTTTGCTGAAAAATACAAATATGCATCGAAATTGGAAAATGTGCTCATTCTTAACGAGTTCATCTACTATACTCAATACAATCGAAGCTATGCGGCTCGGGTTCTTCGTGCGAATAACAGCAATTCAGAAAAAACACAACTCGTAAAAAACCTGCAACATACTATAATGACGAAGTATAATGTACCCTGGAAAAGTTTTGAAAAATTAACGATTACATTTGTGGAAAGCGACTCGTAGCGATCATTCCCGAGTTGATAAAGAAATGCGCCCAATTAGGAGGCTGGAAATTCCTGAGGCAATAAAACAAAAACTAGAAAAAATAAGCCCCGCAACTATAGATCGACTGTTAAAACCATACAAGAAATCACTAAACCCCAAAGGCACTTCAATGACTAAGGGCACCCGTTATCTGATCGACCGTATCCCTATTAAAACATTTACCGAGTGGAAAGATTCTCCTGCGGGATTTACACAGATGGATTTGGTAGCTCACAATGGCGGCAATGTGGATGGCGGATTCCGGTATACATTCGATACTAATGATATAAGTACCTCATGGACAGTTTGGACCCTGTTGAAAGATAAATCTATGCCGATAATGACAAAGGCGCTGCAGACGGTTCAGGAGACCTTCCCTTTCCCACTCAGAGGTATTCACTCAGATAATGGATCAGAATTTATTAATGATTCAGTGCTTACCTTTGCTGAAGTCCATAATCTAGCTTTTACCCGTGGACGTCCCTATAAGGAAAATGATAATCCACAAGTTGAACAGAAAACAATAGTATAATAAGACGCAATACTGGATACCTGCGTTATGACCAAGTGGAGCATGCTGAGACTCTGCAAGAGCTCTATAAACACCTTAATTTATATGTGAACTACTTTCAACCGGTTATGATTCTTCGTGAAAAACACCTGATCGGCGCAAAAGCTATCCGAAAATATGATACTGCTCAAACACCTTATCAGCGAATTTTAAAAAGTGATTCAGTCTCTGACGAGGTAAAGGATTCAATACGCGCGATTTACAAAATGCTCAATCCTGCAGAGTTAAAACGCAAGATAAATGAGTGTCAAGCAAGCTAATTCGCATCGTTGCCCCGATACGTGTCCCTGTTAAGCCGGTTAGAATTCGAAGAAAAAATAAATGCAGCATACGGTACCTGTAGGACGACGAGAGCAATCTGCGACTAACGCGAATCCATTTTTACAACGACAACGAATTGAGGAATTACAAAGAGCTACAGACACTGTTTTGAGTAAAAGAGTTTAAAGGGATAAAGAAATACCTGGATTTTATCCTCACGTTGAGTACATTCCTGGATGAGGCAACAAACCCTCTTTCGTGTACTTTTTTTTTGAGGCAAGTCGGGCAATTGAGACGGCCTCTACCACTGAACAAGCAACACAACAAAAATGTAGTGTATAAACTAACCATGTATAATTTATAAAAAAGAAAAATCTAGATGACTTTAAATTTATTTATTTTATCATCAAGTTCTTTAATTATAACTGCAATCTCAGTTGAATTGCCTGATAAAAGTTCAGCTGAATCAGCATTTTTCATTGAAAATTCATTTAATAAATCAATGATAACAGAGATATCTTCAAAAGAAATTTTTTGCTTTTCTAAAAGCTTTTTATTCTCTTCTGTGATTTTCAGAACGGCATCTCCATTTTCTGTTAGAACACCTTTTATCTCGTTCTCTTTTTCTGACAAACAATTAATCTCTTTAATCAATACCGATATAGAGTTGATACCGGCCAGAATTCCATTAAAGATCTCCATAGTTTCAGTAGTAGTATCCACTCCTGTCACGGTATATGTCAACATAGTTGCGCCTTTTTTTGAAAAAATTAAGCAGCGTTTTCATCTGCTTTTTTGCGCGTTTTTACCGTTGTCAGGCTGCCAG
>JAQIBV010000063.1 GCA_027858855.1 Spirochaetota bacterium
CTGACATGCAATGCCGGATTATGCGTATCATAATGTCCGTCTTCCCCGGCAACAAAGGTGTAGCCGGTAAGTTCCGCCGCACCTGTCTTAAAAACCGGTATGGCACGATACACCTCAACCGTATAGGTCGTCTTCGTCACGCCATCCTGGGCGGTCACCACAACTGTCGCGTTATTTTTGCCAACATCAAGGTTATTTATCGTAAACGCACTGCCAGACGTGACTGACGTTCCATTAACGGTTATGGTTGCGCCGCTGTTGGCGGTTGTCGCGGTAACAGTAACCGACTGTGTGTCGTTGTAAGCCGGGCTTGCTTCACTCGAAAAAGGCACGGGCGCGTTAAGGTAGTTTGTTGTGCCCGCGCTAAAGACCGGCTGCAGCATGCCCTTTGTAAAGGCAAGCGAGGCTAAAGCCGCGTTTGTTGAAGGCGTCACCTCTTTTACTGTAATTGTAAAGGTTTTAGTCTCGCTGACACCGTTTTTGGTAATGGTCGCAGTCAATGTCACCGTTGCATCGCCCGAGCCGTAGGTTGGGCGCGTTACTGTTCCATCAGCAGCTATTACTGTAGTATCGCTCGATGTCCAAGTTATTGTCGTACCGTTAGAGCCGTTTGCTGCCAGAGTAATATTCTGTGTTACACTATCGGAAGAATCCGAACCGGAATAGCCGACTGCAAGGTTTGCCTTGTCCTCTGCCACTGCTTCGGCGTCGGTCATAGCCTCGTCCAACAAAGTATAATCTTCAGAGTATTCTTCATCGATCTTGCCATCGCCATCGGTATCTACACCGTCCGGTGTACCATCGCCGTCCACATCAATTGCCGTACCATCTGATACTCCGTCTCCGTCCATGTCTACAGATCCAATTTCAGTACCGGTTTCACCGATTACTGATTCTTTTTCTGTGTTCGGATCATCAGACCCACCGCCTCCTCCGCCGCACGACAAAATAAGACTACAAAGCAGCACAAAACACAGGATTCCAGATTTTTTGATAATATTTCGCATAAGACCCCCATCAAGTTCACATTTATTTAGTAAAAAAAATATCCAAATTGGTTGGCAATTGGTATAACATTAGAAAGCAAGATATTTATATGTTAAAATTTTAAGCATTACATGCTGTTTTTGTAAAGTCTTTTTTGGTAAAATAGAAAAAGGCAAGGAAGAAGACAAGGAAGAAGGCAAGGAAGAAGGCAAGGAAGAAGGCAAGGAAGAAGGCAAGGAATAATTTATAATGAAAAATTAATAATTTCGTTGCTCAACACATAAATAACGCAAAATCTAAAATAGTTTTAAACAAAATTCATAAACCCAGAATTTCAAATCATGTAAACTGGCGCCGGTATTAAGTCACCACTTCGCGTTGTTGACACACCGCGAGAGTGGTGATGCATTTATGGAGTATTTTCGGGCTAATCGCCCGAAATCGCCAAAACATTTGCGCTTGAGGACTGCGCAATTGTTTTGACTATATTGTCGGCGCTGTAGCGTTTCTGGCAGGATGCCAGTATAGCGAACAGTGCAAAGCAGGAATTACGTATAAATATCAAAGCCATAAAACCTTTAAGAATATTATTAATAATCCTTACCTTGCGGGGGCGAGGGGCAGCAGCCCCTCGTGGCAGTTTTCTTTGGTCCTTTCTTTTTTGCTATTGAAAAAGAAAGGACAAGATTGTTGTTTTGTTAAAACAAAAAAACCTCCTCTGGAAGAGGAAGGAAGGCAATGAAGAAAGGCAATGAAGAAGGCAATGAACAATTTATAATGAAAAATGAACAATTGTTATTTCACAACATAAATAGTCCAAAACCGTCTTAAATAAAGCTCATAAACCCAGAATTTCAAATCATGTAAACTGGCGCCGACAGGAAGTCGGCGCAGTAGCGCTTTTGACAGGATGTCAACTTAGCGGACATCAAAAAGTCGGAATTACCTACCAAAATCGCATAAATAAAACCTTAAAGTAAAATATTAATAATCCTCGCCCTGCGGGGTCGAGGGGCAGCAGCCCCTCGTGGCATTTTCTTTGGTTCTTTCTTTTTTGCTATTGCAAAAGAAAGAACAACATCGTTTTGTTAAAAAACAAACACCCCTCTCTGGAAGAGAAAGAAAGGCAATGAATAATTAATAATGAAAAATGAACAATGAACAATTGTTGTTTCTCAACAAATAAGAAATTTAAAAACCGTTTTAAATAAAATTTATAAAACAAGAATTTCGAAGAAAAAAAGTCTTGCGAAGACACACCGTAGCGGTGCTCGGCTGAGCGCCATTGGTAAATCGAAAAAATCTCTCGCAAAGATCGCAGAGGTTACAAAGAAAAGATCACAAACAGGATAGCCTGCCGTGTCATAACCCTACAGGCGTACGGAAGTAAGCGGTTGCGAGCCATGTAGACTGCATCTGCGAGCAGCAAGAGTCATCTTGCGACCGGCAGAGGACGGCCAATCGAGCGACGAAGGGGGACCGGGGTCTCCCCGGCAATTTTTTGGTTACTTTTTGATTCCTCAAAAAGCAACAACCCGCGGGTTTAACCCGCACCTGTTTGTTTACTTTATAAAAGTAAAACTACCATAGATTCCGGCACAAGGCCGGAATGACACTGGGTTAAAAATCATGTAGGAAGAGAATTGTCTGCTAATGTGAATCGAAAAGAAGAAGATGATTACGCATACATTTGCCCGAAACTATAACCCGGCAGGCATACAGGACGTACGCATGCCATCAGTCTAATTATGGTCGGCCAGGATCTCTCTGATTTTTTTTGAAAGATTATCCGGTTTAACTGCAGACTGCTCACCGGTTTTTCTTATCTTTATCTCGAGTTCTCCATCCGCAAAATAGGATTTACCACATGTGATACGTACAGGCACTCCAAGAAGATCAGCATCGGCAAATTTTACACCGGGACTCAGCTTGCGGTCATCGTAAAGCACATCCAGCCCTTCTGAAATCAAAGAGTTATAGACTTCATCAATAGCAGCTTTCTCTTCATCACCTTTGCCAATACCCACAAGATGAACATCAAACGGAGCAACGGACGCAGGCCATGTAAGTCCGCTGTCATCATGATGCTGTTCAATAACAGCTGCAAGAGTCCGTGTAACTCCAATACCGTAACAGCCCATAAGCGGTACAACGGCTTTTCCGTTATTATCAAGTACTGAAACCTTCATAGACTCGGTATACTTTTTACCCAGTTTAAATATATGTCCGACCTCGATTCCTTTTCGTGTAATCATCGGCTCACCGCAGTCCGGGCAGAGGTCTCCCTCTACGGCTTCAACAAGATCTGCCTCTTCTTCGATGACAAAATCCCGTCCCGGTTCAACACCAGTAAAGTGGTAATCAGTTTTATTAGCCCCGGTAATTGCGCCATGAATATTTGCAACAGCCGAATCAAATATAATCCGCGGTGCTTCACTTCTTACAGGCCCGGCAAAACCAACAGAACTCTTCGTTACTGCAACAACAGTTTCATCATCCGCCTGTTCTATATCAGTCGCCTGAAGATAGTTTTTCAACTTCGCCTCATTAATATCCCGATCACCAGTAACAACCGCAACCACCGGTTCTCCGTCAGCAACAAAAACGATCGTCTTTAAAAACAACTTTCCATCGCACGAAAAAAATTCGGCCAGATCATCTATTGTTTTAATCGCCGGAGTATTAACCTCAGTAAGTGCAGATTTTTCACCAAACTCTGAACTGCTTCGTTTGAATTCAGCCTTCTCCTGGTTGGCACGGTAACCACACTTTTCACAAAGAAGCAGGGTCTCCTCGCCAACTTCAGACGCCACCATAAACTCTTCGGATGCCGAACCACCCATTGTTCCGCTGTCTGCCTGAACCGGTATGGTCTCTAAACCGCAGCGGTCAAAAATCGCCCTGTATGCAGCAGCCATCTTCTGATATGACTCATCCAGCCCACCCTGATCGATATCAAAAGAGTAGGCATCTTTCATTATAAACTCTTTACTTCGTATAACTCCAAAACGCGGTCTGATCTCGTCTCTAAACTTTGTATTAATCTGATAAACATTAACTGGCAGATCCTTGTAAGATGAAACCACCGAACGTACAAGCGCCGTAAAGGCCTCCTCATGTGTCGGTCCGAGGGCATACTCCATCGAGTTGCGATCCCGTATACGAAACATCTCCGGTCCCATGCTGTCCCAGCGTCCGGACTCTTTCCAAAGATCAGCAGTTGTAAGCTCGGGCATCAGACACTCCATCGCTCCGGCCTTATCCATTTCGTCTTTAACAATAGCACTAATCTTTCGCAAAGCCCTCAGACCGGCCGGCAGATATGCGTACATACCGGCAGCCTCTTTACGTATAAGCCCGGCTCTGATCATAAGCCTGTGGCTCGAAACCTGCGCATCGGATGGATCCTCTTTCTGTGTTGGTAAAATATATTGTGATAATCGCATTTCAATTTCCTTTTATATGATGGAATCCTGTAAAAAAAGACTATTGGTAACCTCAAATAATTAAACGAGGTTACCTTCTGAAACATTGTAATTTTTCGAAGTTACCTTTTACCAGAAAATTCAGTTATTCTGCTAATTTATTTCTAATAGCCAACGGTGCAAATCCTCAATCTCACCTGTTTGAATTTTAGTCAAAGTCTTGTAGAGTTTTGTTAAAACCGGACCTGCACTCTCTTTTGTTCCAAAAGCAAAGGTACGGTCGCCGTATTTAATACTGTATACAGGCGTTATAACAGCTGCTGTTCCCACAGCACCCACTTCGTCAAAGTCTTCTACTTCATCAATTTCAACGGGTCGCTGTTCAACATCCATTCCCATATCAGTTGCAATTGTGGCCAAGCTTTTATTGGTAATACTAGGCAAAATACTGGGTGATTGCGGAGTGATATAGCTTGATTTTTTTATTCCAATAAAATTGGACGTACTGAATTCATCAACATATTTATTATGCTGAGAATCAAGATAGAGCCCAACCGCACACCCCTGCTCTTTAACAAAATTGCTTCCTGGAAGACCAGCAGCATAGTTGCCACCAACCTTGCAGTCTCCAACACCATGAGGTGCAGCACGATCGAAGCCCTCTACAATTACAGCTTCAACCGGTTTAAAACCGCCTTTATAGTATGGCCCGACAGGTGTCGCAAATATAAGAAAAATATATTCATCTGCCGGCCCTAAACCGACCTTGGGGCCAACACCAATCATAAGCGGACGTAGGTAAAGGCTTGCACCAGTTCCATAAGGAGGCACAAAACGACGATTTTCACGAATAGCGGTTTCAACAGCACTTATAAAAAGATCTTCCGGAACTTCCGGCATACCAATTCTTCGATTTGTACGGTTCATTCGTTTGGCATTCTCATCCGGGCGAAAACAGACTACCCTGCCGTCTTTGGTTTCAAACGCCTTAAGACCCTCGAATCCCTGTTGACCATAATGGAGAGCCGGCGCCGCGATGCTGATCGAAAGCGTATCATCTTCATTAACCTCGGGAGCACTCCAGGAATTATTTTTGTAATAATAGCGTATATTTTTATCAGTTTTTACGTACTGAAAAGGAAGATTTGACCAATCCAGGTCAGCTCTCTCAACACTCATGATATTTCTCCTTGTTTTATCTCTAAATCCCTATACGGGACGATTATTAATCAGATAACTTATATTGTCAAATGCTTCAGGTGTTTCCAGCAGGAACAGAAGACCATATGAATTACTTTTTTTCCACACAACTTTACCATCAAGCTCTACCCCCCTGTTATTACAGATATGAACGGTTATTATATCATCCGTTTCGATAGCGTGAACCGTTTCAATACATGCTCCGGTAACCGAAATGTTTTTCAGAACACAGCTGTGGCGCTTATCCGCACGATCTGCAGAAAAAAAATAGTCGCCGGTACAATCATGCCGTTCCTTAATACGTCTTTCACCATTAACCACTCAAGACCTCACTTCCTTTTCCCGGTAATACATTAAACCAGGATATTTTGCAGGCAATCCTCAAAAGTCTTTTCAAAAAAAATTGTCATACTATATCTTTGAATCTCTCTTTCAGAAATAATTACTTTTATCCCCCGACTAAAACAGATCGATGGGTCCATCCTCCGCCCCCTCAATAAACTGTCTGGCATACTCATTATCTTTGGAAAAAAACTCCGAAACAGTCATATTGCAAACAGCCTCTCCATTATACAATAAAATAACCGAATCTGCGACCTTATGTGCAAAATTCAGATCATGGGTTACTATAACCGAAGTAATCGAAGCCGAATCACGAATCGAAAGAATTAAATCAGCAATGGAATCCGTTAAAACAGGATCTAATCCTGCTGTCGGATCATCATAAAGGATGACTCCCGGTTCAAGACAAAGACTACGCGCAAGAGAAACCCGTTTCTGCATTCCTCCTGAAAGTTCAGAGGGAGACTTGTCATCAGAACCCTCGAGCCCAACACTCACAAGAACAGAGCTTATTCTCTCCTTAATGGTTGTCTCTTCAAAATTCCGACGACGCATTCCAAATGCTATATTCTCAGCAACAGTCATGGAGTCGAACAGACCGCCCTTCTGAAAAACATAACCTAATAACGAACGTTCGGTTGAACGATCCTCATACAGTTGCGCACTCACCTCAACATCATTTATACAAACCTTTCCACTCTGAAACGGCAACAGAGCCGCAATGCATTTAAGTAAAACACTCTTGCCTGATCCATTTTTGCCCAGAACAACCAGAACCTCTTTTTCAGGCACATCAAAGGAGATTTTGTTTATAACGTTTACATCTGCGAATGATATTGAAAGATCCTTTACACTAATCATCGATATCGGTTCTCCCGGTCCTGAACAAGTGAAGATAGCATATTAAGATATGAGACATAACGCTCACTACTCACAACCCCCTCATCGACCATCTTCTTAACATTACAACCCGGCTCATGTTCATGAGTACAATTTGCAAAGTTGCAATTATCGCTGTAATCATTGAACTCGTAAAAACAGCGGGAGAGATCCGCCGGTTCCATATCGACAAGACCAAATTCACGAACACCCGGAGAATCTATAAGCTGAGTATTGTCACTTTGTTGATACATAATAACATTGGTTGTAGTATGTCGCCCCTTACCGGTTTTATCAGAAATATCGGCAACTGCAAGATCAAGATCATTGTATATAGTGTTAATTAACGAGCTCTTTCCGACTCCTGAAAATCCAGCTAAAAGAGTCCGTTTTCCAGTAAGCAGGGCCTGTAATTCTTCAATACCGACTCTCTCTTCCGCGCTTGTTAATAGTATCTTCAGGTCAGTATTCTTATAGTAGCTCTGTATCGACTGCTTCATATCTTCAGTTGCAAGATCCAGTTTATTCATGCATAAAACGGGAAGTATCTGCTCTTTAATGGCACGCACTGCGAGACGATCCACAAAACGGGGGTTCGCAACCGGGTCGACAAAGGCTTGAATAATGAGTAAAATATCCAGATTCGCAGCAATAACATCTTCACGGGCATTACGCCCCTTATCCTTACGCGAAAAAAGGTTTTTCCGTGGTATCAGGTCAATAATTGAACCGCTGCCATCATCATTGTACTGAAATACAACATTATCTCCGACGGCAACCGGATTGGTATACCCCTTAAACTGTTTATTTATCCGGTTCTTACCCTTCAAAAAGCAGGCTATATGTCTGTCACCATCATCTACCGTATAATAGAGCCCAAATACTTTAACAATAATTCCGGTGCCCTGGTTTGCCATACTTTTATTCATCTATTAACCCTATATCCACATCTGGTGTGTAAAACCAAAGTTAACTCTCTTCATTCACTCTACAATCAGTTTTTTATCTTTTGCAGTCACCCGCCCCCTATTTATACAGTAACAACTACACCATCGGAATAATTGCCCCCCCTAATAATTCAATAAAACAACCTCCGTCCCCAATATCTCAACAAATCAACCTCCGTCCCCAATATCTCAACAAAACAACCTCCGTCCCCAATATCAAATATCTGTTGATATATATGAAATTTTCTCCATTTTTGCAAAAAAAAAAGTAAAGTTTCAGCTCTTTTTACCGAAGATAATAACAGGGAACAGTCTTTAATATCCCTCCCGATAGACATTACTGTTCTCTGCACTGCGCGTCCAAACATGCAGAGAAGGCAGAATAGCCGCCCAGCTATTCTGCCCTCTCTCTTGTTGCTCGGCCTTCACTTCAAGACCATATCCTTTAAAATCTAATAATTATCCAAAAGTCGTTTAACAATATAATAATACCAAAAAAGCCCGACATTAACGCCGGACTCTTTTACAAGACATATGGATAATAAAGCAAAGCCATTATCAATGCTTTTCAGAAAAACATCGTTTTGAGGGATGTTTTGTCACTAAAGGCGTCTGCTAATTAATGATCACATCCATTCACACCTGTCTCTAACTTACCATTTAAATACGACTGTACTATCACACGCGGAACATCCGAGGGAGCGCCAACCAGTACCTCAATCCCCTGAGAATTAAAAAGTTGCTGGGCACGCTGACCCATACCACCACAGATAACAAGAGAAGCATCACGCTCTTTAACCCATGCCGGCAAGAGCCCTGGTTCATGAGGTGGAGCATCCTCTCTGGTTTCATCAACAATAGACCTGGTGGTATCATCAACGGTAATAAATGTAAAATAGGCACAATGGCCGAAATGCAATGACAACTTATCCTGAACACAAGGAATCGCAATCTTCATACTAAAACCTCCATTTTTATATCCGGCTCTTCACAAGCCCGGGAAAATTTTCTTTCAACAACACATCAACAATTAATTTAAAACTAATACCGACCTCATTTTCCAGATCTTCACTGACCATAAATGGCTTTCCGCTATCACCGCATTCAGGAATCCCGGTTGATATAGGTATTTCACCTAAAAATGGGATACTACTGATATCTGCGATTTTTTTGCCACCACCACGTTTGAACAGGTCTGAAATTTTCCCGCAATGAGGACACGAAAATCCACTCATGTTTTCTATTACACCCAGCCGAGGTATATTCAGTTTTTCACAAAAGGTGATGGATTTTGCAACATCGACAAGCGCAAGATCCTGAGGGGTAGTCACAATAACTGCCCCATCCGGGTTTTCGATCAACTGACAAACAGCCAGAACTTCATCACCGGTTCCCGGAGGTGAATCGATAATCAGAAAATCAAGCTCACCCCAATCCACATCGGTAAGGAACTGTTTAATAACGTTATGCTTCATTGGACCGCGCCAGATCATAGCATCACTCCTGGAATCTGTTAAGAAACCGACAGAAACTGTTTTCAAAGTTCCATTATAAAGAATCGGCATAATTTTTCCATCAGCACTTTGTGAATGACGTGTTCCCTCAAGCCCCAGAAGTGTAGGTACTGAAGGTCCATGCAGATCAACATCCAGCAAACCGGTCTTATAGCCACGCTCTGCTAACGAAACCGCAAGGTTTACAGCTACTGTACTCTTACCAACTCCGCCCTTTCCAGAAAGGACAACAACAGTATGGTCAACATCTGTCATATTTTCTTTTACTTTTTCGTCTACCACTCATACTCTCCTGTTATATCTATACTATTTTTTATTATCAAGCAGATCCCGGCAAACTGCGCTCCACACATCTTTGACTTCACGCGCAGCACTGCTATCGGTAAAACCTGTAACAGCACAACGATTACGCTGCGCCTTGTTAAAAAGGGGGGAATAACCGATTCTTCCGGCAAAGAAAAGACCTTTCTCCAGAACATACCTCTCTATCTGATTGCAGAGATCAGTATTAATATCCGACCTGTTAATAACAATAGATATCTTAATGTGCATCCGTAAAACCAGTTCAACCGCGCGCTTCATATCAGAAATACCAGAACAGGTCGGCTCTGTAACAATGACAACACCAGTAGTGGCTGTTACCGCCGCAATTACCGGACAGCCAACCCCGGGAGGGCCATCAAGAATCAAGAGCGACGCTCCAGAAGCTTCAGCACCGGCTTTAGCCAGTTCACGTACACGGGTTACCATTTTACCTGAATTTTCTTCTCCCGTCCCCAGACGCCCATACACAAAGGAACCGGTTGTGCTCTTTGCGTGGTGTATAACGCCACACTTCTTATCAATTTTATTAACCGCATCAACCGGGCATGCGTAATAACAGACATTACAACCTTCACACAAAAAAGAATTTATAGTAAAATTATCAATCGCATTAAATCGGCATAACTCAACACATCTACCGCACTGTGTGCATAAATCTGGATTTATAGAATAGTCAAACCCTGCAATAAAATCTTCACTGTCTATTACGGTATGATCAATTC
The DNA here is from genome assembly GCA_027858855.1 of Spirochaetota bacterium. Lineage (GTDB taxonomy): Bacteria > Spirochaetota > UBA4802 > UBA4802 > JAFGJZ01 > JAFGRW01. Next base: position 10,341 of record JAQIBV010000063.1, read on the forward strand.
CTATAAAGAGGTTTGCGCCATCAACGTCGCAATCGGCAGCGTATGCTCCGTTTTGCAACTCAAAAAAGGCCCGTGTTAAAGACGACTTTCCTGTTCCCCCTTTTCCGCTAATAACCGCAATTGTATCAATCATCGCTACTCTCCAGACTCATCAACTTTTCAACCATATCAACTACTGGTTCATAATGCACAGAACCACCCTCTTCAATATAACCTCGCAAATCACCAACTGAATATTTCGCGGCCAGAATATGATCAAAGGGAATAGAACCGATAATGGGAATCTTTCTTTCATTACATAACGAGTACAACGAAGATGAAACCCCCTCATCTTTGTTAATAACCACCGCACAGGGAATTCCCATCTGCCTTACAAGATCCTCTATCAGGGCGAAATCGCTCATTCCGAAAGGCGTAGGCTCAACCACAATTAATGCAAAATCTGCATCATACAGGGCCTGAACCGTATTACAGGCAGTACCCGGAGGCGCATCAACTATCTGTAAATCACACCTAACATTTTCACCAAGAAGCTCACGAATTAAAAGTGGTGATTGAATCTTACCAACATGTATTCTTCCTTCACGAAACGAAATATCCCCTTTCTCTGAAGAGGCAATTTCACCATACTCACTATCAATTTCTGAAATTGCCTCCTGAGGACAAAGAGAACTGCACCCTCCACAGGAATGACATAAATCGGTAAAAATAAGTGGTCGCTCTTTTACTAATACAATTGCATTATAGGCACATAATTCCACACAAACACCGCACCCATTACAGATTTCAGAACTCAAAAGAGGAATCTTTCTGTAAACTGTACGACTATTCAATGAAGCCTTTACGAAGAGGTTTGAATTAGGTTCCTCAACATCCGCATCAACAAGCTCTACATCCATTTTTTTATTCATTAACAGCGACACCGCAACGGCACACGTTGTTTTTCCTGCTCCACCTTTACCGCTGACTACTACCAATCTTTTTGTCATGAAAACCCCTATATAGAATAAACTGATCCCGCAGAAGCATATACGCATTCACCCGAAACACGTGATTTCAGTTCATGAAAGCCATCAACACCGGTACAGTGACCACAAATAACTCGTGAAACATTGAAGTGATTGAGAGCAGTCGCACAACTGCTTAACTGGTCAACGGTTGCTCCTTTTAAATGAAACCCGCCCATCACTGTATGAAACTCCCGTATCGAAAATTCTGAAGAAAGATATTCAAGAATTGCACCAACGCCTTTATGCGCACAAGAGGTAACAACCGAATAACCATACTCACCGGCGATCAGAAGAACCATCTCATCCAGGAATGCATCAGGTACATAATCACTATTATAACGAACAAACAGATTTTGATTATGTGAAGCCCCTGGGATTTTTTTCCCAAGTGGAACAACCACAACATCTCCCATTTTTTCCGGTTCATCTATCAGTTTAAATCGGGCACCGATTTTCTCATACTCCAGCATGGGCAAAGGAATTCCAACCGAACGTTGAGCCCCAGTTGAAGAGGAAAAGGCCTCTCGGAAAACATTCATTGAAGCAATAACCGGTGTTGAAACAAGATCATCAGCACTAATGGCTTTTAACAAATGCTCCAAACCTCCGGTGTGATCAAAGTGACAATGAGACAAAACTATCCCATCCAATGTCGACAACTGAAGTTCAAGCTCTCTTAAATTTTTAAGAAGATGGTTACTTCTCCCTGTATCCAGCAAAACTTTTTTTTCACCCTCAAGCAAATAACACAAACCATGTTCGGCAGACAGTCCATCACGATAGGTGCAATTATCGATAACAACTGTTATTCTCATTACCAGTGCCCCTCTACATCAGCTTCATCTGACGAAGTCAGTTTACCATCACGATACATCTGCAAAGCATTCAGCACACTTCCCTCTGCACCCGTAAATATGGCAACGTCAGCAGCCTTCAAAACAGAGTGCGCTTTTGGCCCAACATGTCCTGTTATTATTACTGAAACCCCCTCATCAAGAACAGTTCCAGCTGCCTGAATACCGGCTCCCTGAGGCGCGTTATAGTTTTGGCTGTTTTCTACAAAGCTCCAGGACGAACTCTCTTCATCAAAAACCATAAAAGCCCGGGCACGCCCAAAACGTTGATCAACTTCGGCTTTTTCATCAGAACCACTGGTTGTTATACCTATTTTCATAGATCTCTCCTTAAATTTACCATCTGTAATTATACCAAACTGTTTTCTGCAGCACAATTTAGGCTTGCTGCAAATACTAACTTTTTGCCAATCATGTGTTAACATGCATAAAAGTTTTTTTACTGATACCGGATGACACATCAGAAGAGATATTCCAGCAGTTGCCAGCATATCTGCCAACTCACGACTTACCCTATTATAAACTACGACAGTACACATCTCAGCCTGTAACAGATGTAAAACCGACCGAGACTGCTCCCGCCAAACCTGACTAACCTCTTCAGGATTTCTGGAAACAATTATGAAACTCTGTGCCGTATCAAGAAGCGGGGAAACACGTTCATTAAAAACCGGTATTGCAATCTTCATACTATATATATGCACCAATTGTGCCAAAATAGAGGGCTGAAGTATATACAGATTATTTTTTGTCAAAATCAGGAGATAATTCAAAAAAAATACGGTTTTTTAGAAAGAAACGTCAATAAATACGAGTTAAATCTGCAACATAATAGTGACATTGCCAGATTTGTATAGAGAGTAGGGAATTTAGAAAAAAACAGAAGAATTAATTGCATTATGCAATGTCTTAGACAGAGATTATTGCATAATGCAATATCGAACTCCGATTAAATAGCAGGGATATCGGGAGATGGAATAGTATCGGGGCCTATTCAAGCGATAAATCCTTGAGTTTTCTCCATAACGTGGAAGGGTTAATGCCCAGTTGACGAGCTGTTTCAGTACGATTGCCATTGTTAGCCAGGAGCACCTTGTGAATATGTCGCTGTTCGACATCATCCAGACGTAAAGAATCATCGTCAATTTCAGAAAGAATATTAGAAGGCAGGTCTCCCGTTTCTATTCTGTCTGAACGGCTCATCACATAGGCATACTCGATTATATTTTCAAGCTCACGCACATTGCCTGGATAGTTATACACCATAAGCCGAGCCGTAACCTCCCCCGGAAGATACTTGCTGCCCTTTCCGCGTATAACCTGAAGACGAGAAAGAATCGATTCAGCTAACAGAGGGATATCCTCTCTGCGGGCTCTAAGCGGCGGGATATCAATTCGTATAACGGCAATTCTGTAAAACAGATCCTCCCTAAACTCCTTGTTAGCAATCCCGGCTGCCAAATCCTTGTTTGTTGCAGCAAGGATCCTGACATCTGCACGTCTGGTCACATTGCTGCCAATCGGCTCGTAATCTTTGAACTGTAAAAAACGCAGTAACTTAACCTGTATAGAAATTGGCAGATCCCCAATCTCATCAAGAAAAAGAGTTCCGCCCTCCGCTTCAGCAATACGTCCAGGTTTATCCCTATTTGCTCCGGTAAAGGCTCCTTTTACATAACCAAAAAGTTCTGACTCAAGCAGCTGTTCCGGTAATGCCGCAGCATGCAGTGCAACAAATTTATTTTCGGATCTGAAAGACCTATTATGTAGCGCCCGTGCGAAGAGCTCCTTTCCAGTTCCACTCTCGCCTGCAATAAGGACTGTCGACTCGCTCTCTGCAATATCAGGTAAAATTTCGAACAACGAGTGCATCTGTCTGTTTTTACTGATTATATCCTCAAAGGTGTAATTTTCCGTAACAGCTTTTCGTAATTTTTCGACAGTACTCATGTCACGGAAAATCTCGACTGCGGCAACTATCATACCCGTTTCATCCTTTATCACGGATGTCGACACGGAAAGCGGAATACGGGTACCATCCGCCTTAACCACATATATATCCCGGTTAACAATTGGCGTACCAGTATCCATTGATTCACGCAAAACACAGGCCGTTTCACATACCGATGCGTGAAACACCTCATAACAGCGTTTACCAACAGCATCATCACGACTGATATCAAGAATCTGCAAAGCAGATCTGTTAATCATGGTTATTTTAAAATTTGTATCAATGCAAAAGAGTCCATCAGCAATGGAATCAAGTAGAATTTCGGCAGGTATACCTTCAGGAAGTTTCATTCTCTAATTCCCTGAGAGTATCTTTAAGAATTGAAAGCTCTTCATCATCACAAACATTATCCAAAACATCACACAACGAATCGTATACCGAAGTATCTCCGATTTTACGCAGCGCATCATAAACAGCAATGCGAATATCGCGATCATTATGGCAGAGATATTCACTTATTTTAGAAACTGATTGTTTATCCTCCAATTCACCAAGGGCATAGATGATACACAAAAGCAGCTCATCTGTAAGATTTCGATTAAATAGATCCCTGATCTCCGGCGACAATCTCTTATTACCGCACTCGGCCGCTATTTCAAGAAGCGCAGGCAATGTCTCATCGGTACCTTTTTTAATACTCTCTGCTACAAATTCAGTCTGACTACAGAGAGTCTCGGTTGCCACACAAATAAGAGAAGTTCTCTCTAATTCACTGTTAACAGCTCCGCTAAGTAAAATATCCATGGCCTTCTTGCCAGCATTAATTCCTGAACGACATAACAATTTTTCAGAGGATCGTTTCAGATGTAGATTTGAACTCGTAAGAAAACCAATAAGTAAATCAAACAGCTCTTCCGGAGCAGAATCGACCATATCAAGAAAACCACGTTTTAGTTCACCCGGCAGCTGTTCAAGATATTCCCTGAACACATCACTCTGATGATCAAAAACGGATTCAGTAACCTTTTCAAAAATTCTTTCGCACAATATCTCATCTGAACGATCAACAAAATGCAAAAGAGCTCGAGCGCCTTCAGGATCAGTAACACGTACATTATCCCAGTCACTGCGAATCGCATTACAGAGCATCTCATCAACCGGGTTCTCGAAAGAATACGACAACTGTTTTAAAAAACCGGCGGCACGATTGCGCAATGCACTGTCATCATCACGTAATAATCCAATAAAAACACTGATATTGTCTTTCATCAAGATTTTGCCCAATGCCTCAAGAGCCTCTAAACGACAGTGTGATCCTGAGTGATTAATAACTGACCTTAATACATCCTGAGCATCAACCGACCCGATATCTCCCAACGCCTTAGCAAATATGGGATCATCGCTCTGCTCGAGCAGAAATATAAAAAGAGGCACAGCCTCTTTCTCTTTAGTATGGCCAAGTGCCGCAACCACACCATAACGGATCAATCCGTTTTCATCGTAAATACTGTTTAACAGAAAACGGGTTGCAACAGGCCCTATAGACGCAAAAGCTTCCGCAAGGGGGGCTTTTTCAGATAGAGTAAGATCATTTCGTGTTATCAGAATATCCAGCAGAAAAGGAACTGTAAGCGGTGAATCTATAGAAGCCAGACGTGAAACAGCAGTAATAAAGCGTTCCCCCTTCGAATGTTCAAGACGGGAATAATACCACTGAGCTCGAAAGCGATTAAACATTCGTTTCGCCCTGATCGGTTATCAGTCGATCACTTATAGAGCCTTCGAAACTGGTAATTCGCTCATCGATATTTTCCAACCGCTCAATCAGATGTGCGATGCTCTTTTCAAGACGAAGCTTCTCTTTCAGCAGCAACTCGACCTCATCCTGTTTTTGCAACTTGTACTTATCCGGATTAATAACCTCCGCCTTAACCATAGGCTCGGTCATCCCCTTCTTAAAACCGGCAAGAGCTCGTCGACGCATATCATCATCTTCGATACGGGCAACCAGTTTCATATTATCAATACCGATTTCACTTGTTATATCATGCTGAAACGCCTTAATCAACGCCTTTGCCTCTTGACGTTTGAACCCCAACTCGCGGTCAAGATAGTCTTCGAAACTTGCGTGAGTTTCCATACATAACGACATGGCCTCAAGTAATACATTACCAAACTTTTTCATTATTTCAGCATTGTTCTGTAAATACTCAGCTTTAATCTTTTTAGTTAATTCGGTAAAACGGGGATCCGTTTTAAAAAGAGAGTTATAGATGCCTTTTTTTTCCGCATCAAAAAGCAGGGTATGCAGGAGGTTCCAGAAAAGGGTTGTATGCGACTTTGACGATATTGTCCCAGAAGATTCTGTAAACTGGATATGATGTGCAAATTCATGAATGGCGGTATATATCAGCCTGTTTTCAGATTCAAAGTTTTTATTATGAATAATAATTTCACAACTTTCGGGTTTGTACAGACCGTCAACCTTACCCGACTTTTTCCCCGACAATATGACTGTAAAATCATCTACATCACTCTTCAGCTCCAGCAACTTCGCTTTTATCTCTTGTTGGTTCATAATTTCCTGACTCTATCCTTCCGGCACCTGTTATTGAGGTTGAAACCCGTGGAGTGCCATTGTAAATTACATTACCACGCCCCGATATGGTAACGTCAAGAAATTCTTCAACACTGATTTCGCTTTTAGTTAAACCGGTACTCTCTATCACAGCACGCTTAACCAGAAAATCCCGGCCTCGTAACTTCGAAGTACCCTTAAGCTTAGCCTGAAAAGAGTTTGCATGTCCATTAAGAACATGTACCGACTGGCCTCCGGCGATAACAGTCACCTGCTGGTGATCAAAATAGAGTTCAGATGCCGAGTGACCTGAACTTTCCACGGTAATCTGGTTGCCACTAAAGGTATTTTTCATTTTAACAATTGCAGCACCCTCAACGCCAAGATAATTTAACTCTGGCATCTCAATAGTAAACTCTGGAATAAAATCAGAAGAGAATGACTCAAGATATGTGATTGTTAAAACCCCCTTGTCTAATGTTACATCAGTGATTTTCAGTACATTTTCGTCAGCTTTAGCGCTGAATCGATAGTTTTCTGACTGTTTAAGATATATTATCCCCCGACCTTCAAGCGCCACACCGGTAAAACCGTTAAAATCACGCTGAACAGTGACTACACGTCCATCTCTATTCCTGTTTCTATGCGTTTGACCACATCCTGATATTAAAACAGCCCCGGCAATTAATAGAACAATATACCTTTTCATAAAAGCCCCCATTAACAAATCATTCAGCTACTAAACTATAAGCGTTATAATTTATAACAAATCAGCAAAAGAAAATGCTACCTTTTATGGCGTCGAACCTGAGTTTTTTTATCGGTGCGGTTTTTATAAAAGAGGGAGTGCTGAGCTTCACGCGCTCTCTTGTCGCGCTCAACAAAAACCTTCTGATCCGTTAACGGATCAATCCCAGTATAATAGATAGCAGAAGAGAGTGTCAGAGGCAGCGGAAAGAAGGATTGCACCTGTTCTGGTACAAAACCGAACATGTTTTTTATGCTTTTCTCGGCCCGTTTCATAGAAGCAAGAGTGCAACCTGGATGGTTAGACATCAGATAGGGAATAAGGTAATATTCAACTCCAAGCTTTTTGCATAAGGACTTGAAATAAGTGACAAATTCAGGAAGTTCACAGAGCGGAGTTTTACGCATGACCGAAAGAACCTCCTCCTCTGTATGCTCAGGAGCAATTTTCAACTGGCCTCCGACATAATGAGCAACAAACTCTTCAAGCCCCTTTTTATAGTCCTGATAAAAAAGGTCATAGCGTATACCCGAACCGATTGTAACCTTCTTTACCCCCTCAGCAGTTCGGCATTTTTCAAGCAGTTTCATCCACTTGCCTGTTTCTGTAATAAGTGACTGGCATCGGTTCGGATAAAGACAGCTTGTCCGCACACATCTCCAGTTCGAACGGCAACTGACTTTGTACATATTAGCTGAAGGACCGCCAACATCACGTAGATGCCCCTTGAACTCGGGTTTGGTTTTAATGATATCCAGTTCACGCAGTATACTCTCTTCGCTACGGCTGATTACACGCCGCCCCTGGTGCATGGCAATAGAGCAAAAGCCGCAACCCGATACACAGCCACGGTGAGCATTAATTGAGTTTTGGATCATAGTGAACGCAGGAATAGTTTTTCCTCTGTATTTAGGAGGAAGTGAATAGGTAAAGGGCAGATTGTAAACTGAGTCAAGCTCTTCACCTGTCATCAGGTGAGCCGGATACTGAATAAGAAAACGTTGACCGCTGCGCTGTACCAGAGGCGAATCCGACGAAGTATAGAGAGTTTTAAAAAAACGGGAGTAATGCTTTTTAGCATTATCATCATTGCCTGTTAAGAGCTCTTCGTCAGGCAGTTGTTTATACTCACCAATATTTTCTGGCATGCACTTACGTACTATAACCGTTCCGGCAACACCATCACACGGTTTCCCGGCCTTGATTAAACCTGCAATATTTACAATGGCATGCTCTCCCATTCCCCATACTAAAACATCAGCACGAGAATCGAGCAGTAAAGATCGGCGAATACGGTTATCTAAAAAATCATAATGCGCCAAACGACGCATAGAAGCCTCGATACCGCCTATAACAATAGGCACACCTTTGAATCTTGAGCGGATAAGATTGGTATAGGCAATAACAGCACGTAGTGGTCGAGGTGGGCAACCAGCCGGTCGGAAGGGATCATCATTTCGTACTTTCAGAGATGACGTATAACGCATCATTACAGAATCAACATTGCCACCGGTAACCGCAAAAAAAAGTCGTGGCGCACCAAACTGTGCAATAGAGTCTGGATCCTGATAGTCGGGGGTATCACAGACGGCTACACGATATCCCTGTCTCTCAAGAATGCGTCCGATGACTGCGGCACCGAAAGAGGGATGATCGATATAGGCGTCACCAGAAACAAGTACGATATCAACAGAATCCCACCCCCTCTGTTTTAACTCTTCGGGGGTGGAGACAAGAAATTTATTCATTATGGCTCATTACTCGGTTCAAGGCCGAAAAGACAGCATCAACCGCAGCCTGGTTCACATTAGGGTCAACACCGGCTCCGACATAAATCTGAGAATCGCAAATCAGTTTCATAAAACATACAGCTCTGGCATCTGCACTGTGACCGGTTGAGTCTTCGTAGTAATCATCAAGCACAAACTCGGGAACATCCGGTATTTCCCGCAATGACGAAACAAGTGCCGAAATAGGACCATTTCCCTGTGAGGTTACCCTGTAATTCTTTCCGGCAACTGTTACATCCAGTTCACCATTAATTATCCGTGGGTTCGCATCGTCCGGCCGTGGCCAATAGTTGTTCAACTTAACCGGCATACTTTTCTCAAGATAGGTTGTCTGGAACAGGTCCCACAGCTCTTCAGCAGTCAGTTCCCGGGCTTCAGTGTCCGCGTAATGTTGTACAATACGCGCGAAATCTATCTGTCCCCATTTTGGCATCTCTATATTATAGTTGCTCTTTAACACAAAAGCAATTCCACCCTTACCCGATTGACTATTAATTCTTATGAACTTTTCAAAACTACGCCCTAAAGCATTCGGATCGACATGAAGATAGGGGATTTTCCAGCCACCAAAACTATCTATCAACTCGTTCCTTTTGTTAAAACCTTTATTAATCGCATCCTGATGCGAACCAGAAAAGGCGGTAAATACCAGCTGCCCCGAATAGGGATGCCTTGCATGTATAGGCATATCGGTTACCCTTTCAACAATAGAACTGATTCCGTCAAGATTCGAAAAATCAAGACCGGTATCTACTCCCAAATACTCAAGATTTAGCGCAATAGTAACCAGATCAAGATTCCCTGTGCGCTCGCCATGCCCAAACAGAGTACCTTCAACACGTTGCGCGCCCGCCATCAAAGTCAGTGTCGATGCTGCAACGGCACATCCCATATCGTTATGCGCATGAACGGATACAATCGTACGATCTGCATTTTTATTATTTCGCATAAAAACTTCGATCATATCAGCATACTCGTTCGGCAAACGGCGTTCAACAGTCATAGGAAGATTCAAAATAACTTTTTCGCCCGCGTCAGGATTCCATTCATTAACCACTGCATCACAGATCTCAATTGCAAAGTCAAGATCCGTATCGGTAAACTCTTCAGGAGAAAACTCAAGACCAATATAATTACCCGCATCACGAATTGACTGCACCCCCTGTTTAATCAGTGCACAACCCTCAACAGCCATTTTAAGAACATCACCACGAGTCATACCAAAAACATGATTCATGTGAAGATCACTGGTAGCAATATATTGGTGAATTACAGCACGTGGCGCACCCTTTAATGCCTCAATTGTTCGTTCAATCAGATGTTTCCGCGACGGTACAAGCACAGATATTGTCACATCGTCAGGAATAATCTTTTTTTCTATAAGATCTCGGCAAAACCTGAAATCGTCTTCTGATGCTGAAGGAAAACCAACCTCAATCTGTTTAAAACCTATATCAACTAACAGCTTAAAATACTCCAGTTTCTGCTCAGGAGTCATTGGATTCGGAAGAGCCTGGTTTCCATCACGAAGGTCCACTGCACACCATTGTGGTGAAACCTCAATCTTTTTAGAAGGCCATTCACGATTCTCGTTCTTAATCTCTTTCATTGCTGCATAACGGGGTTTCATACTGTTCTCCTTTTTTTGTTTCAGAAAGACCGACACTAAGCGAAACAATGTTTATCATTTAGGTTTTATACAAGCGCCTAAATAAAAAAACCGTCGCTTTCGCGACGGTTTCCGATTTTTTCAAGATTTAAGCGTATCAGACCACCACCGCGAGACTATCTATTCTCGAGTAAGAGAAGTGCGAGGAGGTTTAATACAAAATTTGTTTTCATAATGAGTCATTAAGTAGCAAATCAGGTATCTGTCAATAATTTTTGATAACTTCGACAGAAGTGACTCAAAAAAACCCCATTTAGATACTGAATATTATATATCATCTTTCAAAAAATACAGATATTGAATTCACAAACAAGCTATTTTTTCAATCATTCACTTTTATTATTGACGATACCTGTCTATAGCAAAATGTAATATAATACTCAGGTATTTTACTAAACAAAACCGCTAATAATGACTCATGGCAATCAGCACAGGCCGCATGTGCGAGCAGCAAGAGTCATCTTGCGACCAGCACAGCAAAGGAACTTAAATGGAGAACATATGACCAGCGAACCACAACTTTATGTCATAGCTACCCCCATAGGAAACCTGAAAGATATCACTCTCAGAGCTCTGGATATTCTAAAAAATGACATTGACCTTCTTTTCTGTGAGGACACAAGGGTTACTGGCAAACTGCTTGCCCATTATGAAATCAAAATTCGGCTCATGTCCCTTCATGCGCACTCATCACAAAAACCTCTTGAGAAGGCAATCGAAATGCTACGCAATGGCAAAAACATTGGCTACGCATCTGATTGTGGCACACCTGCAATTTCCGACCCTGGAAGCCGGCTCGTTGAAACGGTTAGTGCGGCTGGATTCAGAACAACTCCTCTGCCTGGCGCTTCGGCCGTCACATCAATAGTATCTGTATGTGGATTTAGTGGAAAACAGTTTATTTTTTCCGGATTTATCAGTAAAAAACCGGGAAGAAGAATCAACGAACTTACTGAACTTCAAAAGTTTAACGGAATAATCGTACTCTATGAGTCACCACACCGCATAAAAAAAACACTCCTGGCGATCTCTGAAGTGTTTTTAAATACCGACATAGTTGTCGGACGTGAAATATCCAAGAAATTTGAGGAGATAATACGTACAAATACGCGCAACATCGACGCTTTATTGGACAATTTAACAGAAAAAGGTGAATTTTCTATTGCAATTCATAACAATCCATGATATCATGGCATGGTCGACTTTATTTTTTTTCGTAATTTTTATACAATGTTAAAGATTGGTTTTGAATAACCGATAATAGTATTAGATCAAACAAGGGTTATATAAGATGGTACTGAATAAAATTGGTAATATAAACAAAATTTTCGAAACTAAGAAGTCAAACTCTGTTAATAAGGCTAATAGCGCTGGCGCTTCTTCCGATTCGATACAACTCTCTACAGAGGGCCTTCGCGCTGCTGAAGAGGCTAAAACCCTGCAGATGGTACGGGAAACACCGGACGTCAGAAGGGAAAAAATCGAAGCGATTAAGCAACAGATGCAGGATGGAACCTATGACCGTCACCTGGACGATAAAGTTCTTGGTCTTGTAGCTAATAAACTTATGAACGGTATATTCAGCGAATAGGGTCAAAAGAAATTTCTAATTGATTGTAACAAAAGCGGTATATCTATGCCGCTTTTTTTTGTAACTTGATATTTCCACCACCCCAATAAACAGAATGCGGCGTCTTGAAATAACGAACAGGGAATAAGCATTAGTATGATATATCCAGACTTTCATCTTCCGACTCGGATCTATTTACAACCCGACATTATATCAAATGTCGGCGAAATTATAGCCTCCCGAAACGCACGCCGGGCTCTTATAATCACCTCTTCAGATGACTATGAAAAATACGAGAACATAATCGAATCAATAGTACAAAACCTGAACAATAACGGTGTCATAAGCATAATTTATGATGAAATACCGGGACAGGCCAACAATGAGTATATTGATTCGGCGGTCTATTACGCAAAAAAAACCAATACCGACATCATCATTGGCATTGGCCTGATTGAAAGCATGAACAGCGCAAAGGCCATAGCCCTGCTTGCGAACAACTACTATTTTTGTGACGATATTTTCGAATATCCCAAGGTTGAAGACCCGATTCCATATGCCCTGATCCCTTTCATGCCATCTATCGGACTTGAGATTCTTCCCTGCTTCTACATGCCTGATATCCACCGTAATCTGAAAAGAATCTACTACAATAACCGGTTGTACCCCGACCTTACAATTATCGATCCACTGCTCTCGCTACAGGCCGAAGACTCGGATTTTGCAAATGCTAGTGTTGCCGCCCTGTCAATCGCGGTAGAATCGCTGATTTCGCAGACAACGAGTGAAATTACAAACACCTACGCACTAAAAGCGGTCGATCTGACATATCGTAACCTTGCATCAGCATTCCGTGATCCTGACAATATTCAGTACCGGACTCCCCTTGCATTAGCATCAGTTTTAAGCGGAATATCTTTAACAACATCGTTCATGTCAATTACACTGGCAATATCTCTTGCTCTATCTTCGTACACCCCCATACCACTGTCAAAAAGCATGGGGATTCTTCTTCCACACATCATGGAGTATAACCTTACAACCTCCACAAATAAATATGTGCAGATAGCCCGGATAATGGATGAAAATGTACATGATATTACGATTATTGAGGCGGCAATTAAGGCGATCGAAGCGATCAGAAAGACTACCCTGGACGTAGAGATCCCTCAAAGACTGAGTGAATTTGAGATATCTAAAACATTACTTGGAAAGGTCAGTGAACTTGCTCAAACATACCCCTTTATAAAGAATGCTCCACGAACACTCAATAAAGATGAGCTTGAGACTATACTTGTAGCAGCTTTTTAGAGTTTAAATGACGACTCCCGTTCTACTTGCCGGGAATCGTGCTCAACTCTTCATGAGAGAATATTTGATCAATATCGAGAATAACAACAAAACCGGCCTCGACCTTAGCAATACCAACGATGTATTTTCCTGAAATACCCCTTACAATCGGTGGAGGAGGCTCAATATCTTTTGAATCGATCCGTATTACATGACTGACAGAGTCGATGGCTAAACCGACCTTTTTACCCTGAATATCCACAACTATTGCACGCAGGTTTTCACGCTCTTTGTTTTCACGAATACCAAACTTATTACTCAGATTAATAACTGGAATAACCTGGCCACGAAGATCTATTATACCAATAATAAAAGAAGCTGATTTAGGCAATTTGGTTATCTTGGGAAGTTTTAAAATTTCCTGTACCTTAAGAATCTCAAGGCCATACTCTTCTTCACCAATTTTAAAACAGACAACCTGCATTGACGTTGTCTCTTTCTTCTGAATATCTTTAAGCATATATACCACCCATATAACAATTATTCATTGTACACAGACCTGAACAAAAATTCAAGCATTTATTTGTTAAGAGACTACCTAATTAATATAGTAACCGTAAATGAAGAGTGCCACTCCCGAAACAAGGAAGAGAACTATTTTAAAAAAAATCGGTTCACGTTCTCTCATGAAAATATCAACAAGACCAAGAGCAACACCATATACGGAAAGAAATGCTCCAAGGAACTGATAATTAAAGATAAAGTGATTAATAAGAGCGGCAACACCAACTCCCGCGCCTATATCTATAAAATCTTTGAATCCTATACCCTTTCCAGGGTCAAAATCGCCCAGAAAAGGATCTCGCTCAACAGTCTCATTTCGAAAATACCGTTGTCGGGTTTTTTCAAGTTTTTCTCTTTTTATCTTTTCTCGTAAATCTTTGGTGTAGTCATCAAGGCCGTAATTTTTACCAAGTATGCGCAGAACTTCCTTGTTTGGCAATGTGGATATAAGAGGTGCAAGGGCTGAGAACTTGGAAGTAAGAGAGGTAGTACGTCCAGAGGTCATATTTCGCTCTGTTGTAACATCACCTTTATCAACAATCGAATAGTAGGCCATTCCACCTTCATCGGCAGATTCATAAAAAATGCGAACTTTTTGACTCTTGGTGTTGTAATCAACCCGAATATAACTTCCATCAGGATCGTTATAGTAGAAGGCTCGCTGGTAGCCTTTAATTTCTGACGGTCGACGCTTCCAATAAACTCCGGATGAAGCAGTGCTGTCTCCGATAAGCTGGTTAGCACGCGTCCTGTTATTTGATCCCCTCATCGTAATACCCTTTCCCGAAATCTAACTAATGATCCGGTTTTAGCAACAGATCTTAGCTAATTAAGAACACCCTGACTGCTAATGTACATAAAAAAGATAAACAACCACCAGTCTAATGGTAGCGCAGAAGTAGAATCCCGCAAAAAACATAAGATCTTCAAAAATAGAACCAGACTTCTGACAAACCAGCAAAATCAATACGCTACAATCCAACCAAAACTATTTTTACAAAATGTCTCTCAAAATATACATTTACACAGGTAACTTCTGCTATTTTAACAAAAAAGCTGTCCAAAAGGACAGCTTTTTATATTCCTGTTTGTAAACAAACGAAGAACTGAATAACAAACAGGGAAAACTATATTCTACTTCTTCTTATGACGATTTTGTCTTCTGCGTTTTTTTCTTTTATGGTTAGCAATCTTTTGACGCTTTTTCTTTTTTCCGCACGGCATCGCAAACTCCTTAATTATTTGATAGTCAGAATTAAAAAAAAATTAAAAATGACAGGCAAATTCACATTACCACTGTTTGAAAAACCAGGAATAAGTCTAAATAATACCAACTGCTTACTTCAGATTATCTATATCTTCGCTGACTTTCTTATCTTTACTTTCTTTCGCATCTTCACTTTTTTTTACATCTTTTTTTGTTTCGCTTATCTTGTCAAGACCAAAAGCATACCCATCCGAATTTACAGGAATTATCATTTTTACAGAGGGTGCCAGCTTTTCAATATAGATATATTTTAAAACATCAGGATTACCCGCAATAATATCTGAAATTTTCTGTAAATGCTCATAGTAGGTACCGGTTTCGATACTTTTTAAATCGAGTGAATGTTGAAGAGCTTCGCGCTCTACCAGATGTTTCTTTCGCAGCTCCATCAAATCGGTACGCAACTGCAAACCATAATTATAGATCTCTTCATCAGGGATTTTCAATATGGTTAAAGCATCAATTCCATTAACAGAAATTCCATATTCCTGAGCCCGGCTTCTGCATCTTTCTTCGATTGTTACAAGCAAATCGGGCCATTGTTCCCGCAAACGGTCAGGAGCAAAGGGTGAATTCAGATAGGGTCGCATAATCGAAGCAAATTCTGATAGAAGATCAGACTCCAGTTTGTCGGCAATTGCAGCAGCCGGATCTTCAAGCTGGGAAGCCGACGGTATATAGCTTTTAGCGTCAACACTATAACGCATGGAGAGTTTAACAGAAACTGAATAGAGCGAATCGTCAAGCAACTCTAGCTCTTGAAGCGGTAGTGAGCAATCCACTTCAAGAGTACCATTCGTTTCGATAGTATAAAATGCGACCCGCCCTGGAATCAATGCATAGGGAGCAATTACCCATCCGCTCCCAGAAGATGTTATTATACGTTTGTCTTCGGTATCATAGGCAACGAGGATCTGCCCTCGTGGGGTAAATTTAACAGAACGATAGGCAGTATACCCTGCCCCGCCAAGAATAACTACAAACAAAATAAATAATAAAAACTTTTTCACGATTATGACTCTTCATCGTATTTTAAAGGTTTTGACGGCATAATGGTAGAAATAGCGTGCTTATAAATCAGATTCTGTTTTGTATCGATTCTCAGAAGAACTGTAAAGTTATCAAAAGCCTGAACCTTTCCCTGCAAAGGCACCCCATTGGTCAAATAGATAGTTAAAGCGACCTTCTCCTTACGCGCGTTATTTAAAATCTTATCCTGAATATTTACACTCATAACAACTCCCCCTTTTTTTTATATATATAGTTACGGCTGTAGATCGCAATTTTAAAGATGCACCAACCGCAGGAAGCAGTGTTTTGTTTATGAATTAGATCGATTATTACAATAAAAAAAGCTCTCTTACACCTGCATTAAGTGATTCATAATCGGTATTTTCAAAGAAGTTTATCTGCGAATAACGATTTAACCATGTAATCTGTTTTTTGGCATACTTACGCGTCATCTGCTTCATCAGACTCACAGCTTCTTCTTTACCAATTTCACCTGTAATATAATCATATATTTGCGAGTATCCAATAGAATTCATCGAATTCATACTCTTATTATATCCCTTTTTTATCAAACCGTCTACTTCATCAATAAATCCGTCTGCTACCATTGCATCAACACGCCTATCAATTCGACCATAGAGAACTTCCCGTTCAAACCGTGGTGAAAAAAAATGTGTTGAAGAAGAAATCCGCTGCACGCGTTCACCACGCAAACTGCTCATCGGTTTTCCGGAAAGATAAGTAACCTCAAGAGCCCTGATGATTCGTTGAGCATCATTAGGGTGAATTAAGGAAGCCGAAACAGGGTCAACAGATTCAAGCTCTTTGTGCAATTCCGAAAGTCCCTGCAACTGACATTTTTCTCTCAAACGGGTACGCAACTCAGGGTCGGCATCGGGCATAGGAGAAAAGCCAAAAAAGAAGGAATCCAGATAGAGAAGTGTTCCCCCTACAAAGAGCGGAATTGCACCGCGACTGGTAATATCAGTGACAGCAATATCGGCAAGGGAACAGTAGCGTACAAGATCGAAAGGCTCATCAGGATAGACAACATCAATGAGATGATGCGGCACAAGGTTTCGCTCGGAAGGAGAGATTTTCCCGCTGCCAATATCCATACCGACATACACCTGTACCGAATCGACAGAAACAATCTCAAAACGGTTGGGAAACGCATGACAAAGAGCAAGGGCTACATCACTTTTTCCCGAAGCAGTAGGTCCAGGAATTACCAGCGCATTAATCGTCGCTATCCACGCTCATATCAACTTTAACATAATGGATATCCTCTTTTAAAAGAAGATTCAGAACATTAGGAACAATCTTCCAGTTCAAATCGGGTTCAGGATAATTTTTAATCTTATTAAGCCGCATAACCGTCTGCATAGCAGCTTTGGTAAATTCAAACTTATTAATTTCAAGAGCATTCAATTTATCTAAGGGTATTATCATTTTTTACCACCATTAATTTTTAAGAATTTCTAAGCTGTTTCTCATCCTATCCATGCGCAATTGCTCTGCTTTGAGAATTGATTCAATGTCTCCGACAGCGTCTTCTACAACAGAATTGATAACTGCATAATCAAAATTAGTACTACCTCTCATCTCTTCTAAAGAAGCTGCCAGGCGTACACGTATCTGCTGATCTGAATCAGTTTTTCGATTTCTAAGACGGCTTTCAAGCACTTTAAGCGAAGGAGGAAGGATAAAGATAAATACTCCGTCCTGAATTTTTTCTCTAAGAATAGAGGCTCCTTGCACATCTATATCAAGTACGGGAATTCTGCCGGAGGCCTTTATTCTGTCAATCTCTTTTTTTCGGGTACCATAGTAGTGACCATGCACCTCGGCCCATTCAAGAAAGTCATCATTTTCGACGTCCTGCTTGAAAGTTTGTGAATCAGTGAAGTAATACTCACGTCCATTCTCTTCACCCGACCGCATAGCACGCGTAGTCGACGAAATAGCAAAAGCTAAATCGGAATTCTGGCGTAATAGATGGTTAATAATGGTCGATTTACCCGCACCGGAGGGGGCTGATATAATTACAGTAAAATTACTCATCTTTCTCCTGATTCATTCTGTTGATCAAAGTTTCAGGCTGCATGCCAGACAATACAATGTGATTGCTATCCATTATAACAATTGAACGCGTTTTACGTCCATGAGTAGCATCAATAAGCATACGCATATCACGTGCCTCTTCACGAATGCGCTTGCCCGAAGCTGAAACCGGCGACACTATAGCAACAACCCGGTTTAGGGCTACCGCATTACCAAAACCAATATTGATTAACTGATTTTTCATACTACATTCCTGCACTGTTCCCGGATTTTGTCTATCAAATTCTTGACATCTACAACAGCATGCGCTACATCAGATCGGTTTGATTTCGAGGCGATAGTATTAATCTCGCGAAACATCTCCTGAGAGATAAAATCCAGTTTTTTACCAATTGCCTCATTCAGCGTACATGTCTGCTTAAACTTTGCTATGTGATCTTTCAGGCGTGAAAGCTCTTCACTGATGTCAAGACGATCAGTAATAAGTGCAAATTCTGTATAGAGTCGCTGTGTATCCATATCTGCATTTACAAGTGATGAAACGCGATCTTTAAGTTTGTTAAACTGTTCTGCCGCACTGTTTTTTGTAAGCTTAGAAATATGAGAAACATTTGAGACTATCGCTTTGAGTGATCCAAGAACATCACGCTCAATCGATTTCCCCTCCTGTTGACGCATTTTAACAGCACTCGCAAGAGCCTTATGAAGAGCTTTCTCAATTTTTTTCTGCGAATCTGAAGATAAAGAGGTTCTGCCCTTGGTTACCACTCCATCGAAAGAGAGAATTGTATCAAGACTGAACCTGCGATCTTCAGGAAGAACTTTTTCGGCCGATGACAGCTGCTTAAAATAGCTCTTTATAAGATCACTATTTATCGAGATCTGACGGTCTTCACTCCAGTCAAAAACATCAATACTTACCTCGACCTTCCCCCGGCTCATATACTCCTTTACAGCTGATGAATAAGTTGCCTCTTCATGCCGTAAAAATCGTGGTACATTAATATAAACTTCCAAAAATTTTGTGTTTAATGTTTTAACCTCAATCGAAAAAGAGAACTGAGAAGTTTTCCCTTCCAAAGAGGCATACCCTGTCATACTTTCCATTTATCACCTTTCATCACGGATATTTCCGGTTTTATTTCATCGACTCGAACCCTTCCATTGCTCAGATCAAATGTGACAATTCTGGCACTATGCCCGCCACAGACATTTGAGAGAATAGGTATATCCAGTTCCGTTACAAGCCTTTTAACAGCACGAACATTGGAATTTCCAACATCAAAGAGTATCGGGCCACCGGGCCTTGAATACATGTTTGCTCCACCTGCAATTCGAGCAATGAGCCGATCTATTCGTGCTCCTTTTTTTTGAAGATCGGTAATCATCAAGGGAATCATGCGGTCTGCAAATCGTTCTTCAGTTCCGCTTGATTTAAAAAATTCCGGTAAAACTACATGCCCCATGCTACCTACATGAATAATAGGGTCATAGAGGGCGAGAGAGACACAGGATCCAAGTATAGTCCGCAGAATTGCAGGCGAAAATGCAGTCCTGTACTCACCTATGCCGACATCAATTTTCTTTATATTCACGGAGCCGCTGGTTTGGGACGTAAACGGGTGCATCTTTGATTTTTACATAGGAAAAATCTTCTGAAATAGAATGCAGGGTTTCCGAATGACCAATAAAAAGAAAACCGGTCTCTTTGTTAATTGAACTGAAGAAATTGTTTACCAGTACCCTTTGATGCAGATTGTCAAAATAGATCATTACATTCCTGCAAAAAATAATATCAATATTCCTTGGAAAGGGATCTTTAAAAAGATTAACTCGACTGAAAGAGACATATTTTCGTAAATTATCCTTAACTGTATAGAGTATTTCCGAATCGGGAACTTTTGCAAAATAACGATCCAACCGATCTTTGCTGACTTTTTCAATTCTTCTACCGGAATATACTCCCTTCTTCGCAAAGTCCAGTACCGAGTGAGCGATGTCGCTGGCAAGAATTTCGATTCGCCATCCGGGAAAGAGGGAAAGGCACTCATTGATGCAGATAGCGATTGTGTAGGCCTCCTCACCAGTAGAACATCCGGCACTCCAGATGCGTAAGACTCTGTCCTGTTTTTTTGACGCTATTTCGGGCAGACAATTATTTATCAGTGCATCGAAATGACGCTCATTACGAAAAAAATAGGTCTCATTGGTAGAAACGACATCCAGAAGCTGTTCTATCTCGACCGATCTGTCCCTTTGATTATTTATATAATCAAAATATTCGGCAAAGGTTTCAAGCTCTAATAGTTGCAATCTTCTGCGTAATCTGTTGGAAAGAAGTGTAATCTTGGAATCTTTCATGAAAATTCCGCTCTCAGAATATATTAGATCCGCAAATTTCTTAAATTCATCCTGACTAAGACGCCGTATTGAATCAAAATCCATGAATCTCACCATTTTCGTTCAGTTCTATACCATTCAATTGCAGGATAAGAAGTACTTCGGGTAAAGTAACATCAGAAGCCTCTGAAATTATTTCAGGAGAAAATCCCTGACGATAGAGAGAGACAAAAGTCTCATGCTGGTTACCGCCTTCACGAAGCTGAGTCTCGGGGTCAGGCATCTCATCCTCAACCCGCCCCGGTTCAAGATCAAGATCATCATCCACAAGATAAGAGTGAGATGACTTATCGCTGTTCACTCCTGAAGTTTTCATCTCGCGCACAAGTGAATAATCTTCGGCGACGCTGACACCTATGTCAACGGAAGGAGTTTCTGGTTTAACCTGTGCAGCATCTATTGATCTTATATCTATTGACTCGATAGAGCCACTAATTTTTAGAAGTTTTTTACACATCTTGATACGGTTTTCCAGCAGGGTGATGTTTCGCTCCGCGCTCTGGTTAAACTCACGCATCATCTCTTCTATTTCGCGTTTATACTTCTGAATATGATAGTTTGTGGAAGACTTTTCCAGTTTTAATGTTAATACCAAGTATAAGATAACACCTGTGAAGATATTTGTCAGAAGGATCATAAAAAAATTCAGCATAATTGGCCCTATCGTGTAAAATCTATATTATTTCCTAATGAAGGATCGTGTGGTTTTTCATCTGCATCGTCATCGTCATTGTTTTCACCGGCATGCTCTCGTTTCTGAGCATCACGCTTCTCACTATTTTCCCGTTCCTTTGCGCTTTGCATCCTGCTCTCATCACTCTCTTTATTAGAATCAAGCCGATCCTTGTGCCGGTTCGATGCCTCCTCTGATTGGTGATCAAGAAACTGGTGCTGATTAATGAGATTTTCTGTGCGAACTTGAGTCTGTTTGGCAACATCCTGCAAATGCCCCATATTTGCCTGAAGATCTATAGGAGAAACGGCCATTTAACGCCTCCTGCGTGAAGATGATGCCATCGAGTCTATAGACTCGGGCTTTATGTAATTTGCAAAAACCCAGTCATTGTTTTTCATTGATATGCTGACATTTGAATAGGGATCCTGTACCGGTAAACGTTCATTTTTTATAATGATTTCTACCCCGGGATAGAGCTGTTTTTCGGCACACACAATTCCCTTATGCTCAATAACTTCAAGATACTGTTCAAGTTCCTCTTTTTCAAGGCTTATATCATCCCGACGTTTTGTAAGTTTCTGCTGCCGATCAACCATCATGTTAAGTTTTTCGTTCTGCTCTTCAGAAAGACGGGCACTTTTTTTACGGGAAGTCAGTGTCTTGACATCAAGCTCAAGTTTTTCAAGCTCTTCTTTCGTTGTGGTAAGCGAATTGTTGAGGTCATTCATCTGTTGTAAAATCTTGGGATTCATACCCACATAAATATAGGTCTTGGTATAAGAATCCGAACCGATCTGTTTAGCATTAACCTCATCCCCGGCACGAATTACACCGCCGACAATCTGAGCGCGACGTCCATTACAGAATACGGTACCTCCTGCATCAACATGCGATTGCAGAAGCTCTTCTGTTACCACTACATTTTTTTCTGCTATAAGGTTAGCCCTGTTTACAAATTTTGCAAAAATGGAGCCGCTTGTAGTTTCAATACGACCTTCGTCCCTTCCGTTTATTCCCTGACGTATTACAATATCACCTTCCGCCTCAATTACCGCTTTCTGAACAGAACCGCGTACCTCTACATTTCCGGAAGCCTTTACCGAAAACTCATCAAGAACATTACCCGTTATCAAAACAGACCCCATCATTACGATGTTTCCTGTAACGTTGTTCACATCGCCCTGTACAACAAGAACCTCATCAACACAGATCTTCTCACCCTTAAGGATCACCTGACCATTACGTTCGGCAGTCAACTCTGTTGCATCATCCGACAGAATTGTACCCTCTCCATGCTTGATTGTTGTATCCTTTCCGGAATGAACAGGGATTATATTGTTTTTAACAGTGCGCCCTTCAACTCCATTAGTGGCTGGACGCTTAACAGCCAGAAGTTGACCAACTACAACATTTTCAATCAGGTTCAGATCTTTAAAGTCTACAGAATCATCATCATTATCGAAAGAGATCTCTTTTTCGACACGAACCTTATACTCTACATAGGCATCAGTCCCATTCTTGGGCTGAACTCCCTTGGCAGCAACAAGAGGAGTACTGTAGTTCATTGATTCAAGATAGTTGTTAATGGCCTCTTCATCAATACCAAGCACGACTCCGGCACTCTTTAGAGCATGAAGAACATCATCAAGTTCCATATGTCGCCCTGAATGGCGCGGGGGCTCAAAATGAGCGACAGCAAGCATCTCATTATCACTGACTTCAATATACATTGTACCGTCGTTTTCAATGGTAGGAACCCAGTCTCCTATTCTGACCGGTTTACCAGTTTGAGCAGATATAGTTTTTTTAACAAGATTTTCATCAAAATTCTTGATCTGTAACTGATCAATCCGCTGAGCAACATCGGAAACGGCTACCTTACGCCCACGTCCCTTTGGAGGGCGAACAGTAAACCAGATTCCGCTCTTGGTAACACGAACAGAAAAAGTTCCCGGTGCATTAGGGTCAGAAACTTCACGAGTCAATTCGTCAGAAATATTACGAGACAGTTTCTGGTCAAGATCACTCAAGTCGTCAAATGCCGCCTGCTCATCAAGTGCACGAACATAGAGTTTGTAGGGATTTCTACCAAAACCGAATAGTCCAGAGCTTCCGCGTTGAACCACCTCGTAGTCGAGCATCGAAATATCGACATTCAACTCTTTCGCAGCAAGCTCGAGCCCCTGACGGATGGAATCGGCATAAACTTCAAGTTCATTTTCATCAGCAGAACCTTCAGAACCGATTGTATGTAGCAGATCTTTTAATTGTGACATTTTATCCGACCAGATTTGACTTTATTCGTCCTAAACGACCGCGCAAACGCATAATTGCCTTTGTGTGAAGCTGAGAGATACGGCTTTCTGTAACGTCAAGAACCTGGCCAATCTCTTTGAGGGTAAGGTCTTCATAATAATAGAGAACTATGACCTTTTTTTCTTTATCGGGGAGTTTTTTTATAGCTTCAATTATATGCTCTTTTATCTCTTCTTTCTCAACAAGAACATCAGGATTCATGTTATCGGGTGCTTCGAGTGTCTCCATTATCGAAAGCTCATCATTATCGTCGCCAAGATACCAGATATCATTTAGCGAAACCATGGATGTACCGCTGACCTTGTTCAGTATTGAATGGAACTCCTCTATAGAAATACCCAGTTCTTTTGATACCTCTTCATCCTCTACAGTGCGTCCAAGCTTGTTCTCAAGATCTGCAATGGTTGTTTCGATCTCTTTAGCTTTTTGACGAATGGATCGTGGAATCCAGTCGATTGAGCGGAGTTCATCGAAAATCGAACCGCGTATACGTGTCATAGCATATGTTTTGAATTTTATTCCACGGTCGGGATTATACTTGGTAATGGCATCCATGAGACCAAAAACACCATATGATACCAGATCATCGAATTCGATATTCTGAGGCATTCCCATCGCAACTTTACCAGCCACATATTTGACCAGGGGAGCATATTTTATAACAAAGAAGTCGCGAATTACCTGATCGTTACTTTTCGAAAAAGTCTGCCACAGATCCTCCTCGTTCAGCGCTTCAAACTCTGCAATTTTCTTCTTGTTCATTACACCATCCACGATTATTTTTCGTCTCTACTCATCTTTACTCATCTTTACTCATCATAGTTCATCTTTATTCATCTTTATTCATCTTTGCTCATCATAGTTCTTATTGCTTCAGCCATAATCTTCGGTTCGTATTTGACGCCTTTCTCTTTAAGTATGTGACGCCCCATTGCACGATCCTTAATCCCAAGACTTTCGGACGTTGATGGAGCAAGGCCTGGATCGAATGCCCCCATACCGGATTCCGGTTCATCTTCGGTATGTTCTGCCGATTCGCCATCTTCTCTGTATGACTCACCACCCTGTTCCGGTTCAATTCCGGTATCAACAGCCTCAACATCGGTATCAAACGGATCGGAAGAGTGATTAATCACATTATAAACTTCCGGAACAAAACGCTTCAAAATAGTCACAATAGCAAAACCGATACCCGCAAAAAAAAGAGCCAGTAAAATCGTTCTGAAAACAACAATTCCTACAGATATACCGGAAAGAGCCCCTACCAGTGGCGACAAAAACAGCGCGATTCCTGAAAAAATCAGCGCGACCTTATATTCAATTTTTCTCAAAATAAACATAAAATAGTTATGTCACCTTTAAAAAATAATTTTGAATGATACAAAAAAAATCAAGCCCTTTTTTCCTCGCGACACTCAAAAGGACAGAGTTTAGATCAAATCGGGAAAATAGAGATAAAACAGGGAAGAAATAGAGAATAAATTGATCATTCAACTTCTTCTTCATCCACCTGAGTAAAAAGTTTTTTAAATAGTCCAGATATTCCACCACCTGTGTTATTTTCTGGTTCCCGCCCTGCAATCTTGTCAGCAATTATATTAACACAACCGGCTGCTCGTGACTTTGGATAACTGGATATAAAAGGCTTTTGATGTCTTACAGCCTTGGCTACAAAGGTATCTTCGAAAATAAAACCAAGATTTTCAACCTTAATATTTAAAAACTGACTGGCTATGTTAATAATCCGGTCGGCAACTCTGCGTGCCTCTGAAACTGTCTGACAACGATTCACAATAAGGCGAATTGTCTTTTCGGTAGACTGTGAAGCTATAGATTTTATAATTCCGTAAGCGTCAGTTATCGCAGTCGGCTCTGGTGTTGTCACAACGATTATCTCATCAGCCGAAGTTACGAAGCTGAGAACATTCTGTGACACCCCCGCCCCTGTATCAACGATCAGATAGTCGTCATTCTCCATATCTCCCAACTGAGAGATAAATTTCAGACGGGTCTTCTCATCAAGATTTGCAAGCTGATGATATCCAGGAGCACCGGCAATAATCTTTATTCCCTCAGGAACCGAAACAATAATCTCGTTTAATCGCTTCTTTCCTTTTATTACATGGTACAGGTTATATTTAGGGATTATCCCCAGCACAACATTTACGTTTGCCAGCCCTAAATCGGCATCCAGCAGAGTTACACTACTTTTATCACGCGCAAGGGCTATTGCAAGACTCACCGAAAAACTTGTTTTACCGACTCCCCCTTTCCCGCTGGTGACAGCAATTGTACGTGTTTTTTTTGTACTATCATTTTTGGCTACAACAAGTTTTCTTAAATTAGACGCCTGATCCACTCTCTTTCTCCATCACGCTTATTGAGGAGTACCGTTTACTATCATTTCTGCCAGATTTTTAGAATCGGCCGCATACAGATCGTTAGGTACTTCCTGGCCGTTCGCTATATAAGAGATCGGCTTATTATATTTATCGGCAACTTTTACTATATTCCCCACAAAAGAAGTTTCATCCACTTTTGTTATCAAAACGCTGTTACACTCTACGGATTTGAAAGCGTCGAAGATATGATCAACATCTCTGCGTTTTGTACTGGCACTTACACAAAGTATCTTTTCAAAATCACAATCAACCGCATCGGCAAAACTTTTAATTTCTGATATTTTCAAAGTATTTTTATGCGACCGTCCCGAAGTATCAATCAGTATAACATCTGCATCTGTTTTATCAATGACGCGTTTCAGCTCTTTTTGTTCATTAACAACATGTATAGGAATACGCATTATTTCTGCATATTTTTTAAGCTGTTCGGTTGCGGCAATACGGTATGTATCAATTGTTACGAAGGCAACTTTTTTCTTGTCACGCAGTGCAAGATGTGCCCCCATTTTAGCAAGAGATGTGGTTTTACCTACTCCTGTGGGGCCTACAAACATAACTATCTTTTTACGTCCTGTATGCTTAACTGGCCCTGAAGTTACGATTTTACTCATAATCAGTTCTTCAAGATTCTTTTTGATAATAGAACTGTCATTTATTTCGACATGACTAAGACTCTCTTTTACAGCACAAATAAGTTCACTGCTCTCTTCATCTGTGTACTCATTTTCCTGTAAAATGCGAATGTACTCTTTGATATTATCATGCTCCTCTTCAGGTTTTGCCTGAAACGGAGTCGAGTTCTGTTTTTCAAGTAAACGGTTCAGGCTTGCCTTTACATCATAAAACTCTTTTTCAAAATTTTTAAGTTTTTCATATTCATCGGTTGATATCTCAACAATTGGATCTTTGCTCGAGTCTTTGCCCGGCTGATACTCATTATTCCGTTCGGGCTCAGGTTGTGCGTATTGCTTATTGTATTGATATTGCGGGGCAGTTCGTTCAGAAGTAAAACCTGTCTGAGATTCACCGAAATAGGGCTCACGGGCAGCTGCTGTACGGTTTTCATCGCGAACAGCACTACGATTTCGAACCGATGCAGAGCCAGTTTCTGAATTGAGTGACTCACGCTTGATTGAAGATCGAAGCGAATCGGTTACGTCATTATTAACTTTAATATCAAGTGAACTACGACGTGGTGCCGGGCTACGGCTAGTAGAAGGTTCAGGAATAGCTGCCATAAGCTCGACAATCTCTTTAGCAAAAAAACGGTTATTAAAGATTCCACCATCTTTTACATATTTATGGCTGATTGGTATTGCATCTTCGCCATATTTCTGTTTTAATAATTTCAAGGCTTCATTGTAATTTTCTGCTGTAAATTTGACATACTTCATCTTTTTTTCTCCCCTTTACTAAGCTGTTAGAGCTGTTAGTGCTGTTAGTGCTGTTTAAGCTGTTGCCGACTGCATCATCGCTGACGAGACGACATTTACGTTTATATTTGAAATGATTTCATTATAAGACAGTACAATAGCGTCACTCACCTCACGCTCGAGAAGCGAGAAAAGAACAGAGCGTATATGCGGAGAAACGAGATAGAGAGGCATATACCCTATCTGCTTACAATTTTTATACGACTCGAGCAGAGCATTCATTACCATAGAATGAGTCTGCGGATCAAGACCAACTACACGGCCTTCAACAGGGTCATCATGTATTCCTTCACGAATTATACCTTCAAGTTCGGGATCAACCGTAATCGCGAACATGACTCCACCGTCACTATAATCATTGCATATCTGACGGGCCAGTGCCGCACGCACATATTCAGTTAGCATTGAAGGATCAGTTGTGTATTCCTGATAGTTAGCCAGTGTTTCGAAGATGGTCACAAGGTTTCTGATAGATACCCGTTCGCGAAGCAGGTTCTGCAGAACTCGCTGAACTACCGAGAGTGACATCTTGTTTTTATCCATAATGTCGCTGACCACGGCGGGATAATCGTTTTTAATATTATCAATAAGCTGCTGTACTTCCTGGCGACCCAGAATTTCATCAGCATGACGCTTAATAATCTCTGTAAGATGCGTTGCAATAATTGTTGGGCAATCAACCACGGTGTAACCATTTCGCTCAGCAAAATCACGTTTTTCAGCATCAATCCATATAGCACTCAAACCAAAAGTTGGCTCAATAAATTCCTGGCCTTCAATCTTCTCGATTACGTCGCCCGAATCCATGGCCATCAGTTTACCGACCATCAGAACTCCATTACCGATATCGACACCCTTTATCAATATCGAATAGGACTCCGGTGCAAGCTCCATATTATCACGGATCCTGATAGGAGGAACAATAAGCCCCATATTCAGAGCACTCATACGGCGTATCTTCGTTATACGATCAAGCAGGGTTCCCCCCTGTTTCGGATCAACGAGAGGAATCAGATTATAGCCGATTTCGACTTCCAGAGGATCAACTGAAACGTAGGGAACAACAGATTCAGGTTTATCGGCTCCACTTTTTTCAGCCTCTGTTCTTTTAAGTTCATCTGCGGCATCATTCTGTGTACGTTGCAAGAAGATTGCAAGTGCACCAAGTGCAATAGCAATAACCAGAATTGACATCTTCGGAAACCCGGGAATCATGGCAGAAGCTGCCAGCGCCGCAGCACCGATAAGGAGAGCTCGCGGTTGAGCACTGAACTGTTTTGCTATTTCTTCAGGAAGGTTGCCCTCGGATACCGAACGGGTTACAATGATACCTGTTGCTGTTGTTATCAAAAGAGAAGGTATCTGACCAACGAGGCCGTCACCTATTGTAAGCAGAGAATAGGTTCTACTTGCAACATCAAAGGTTTCACCGCGCATTGCCATACCTATTATAAAACCACCGAGTATGTTAATAAAGGTAATAAGAATACCTACCTTAACGTCTCCCTGTACGAATTTACTCGCTCCATCCATGGCTCCGTAAAAGTCGGTCTCTTTTCGCAATTCACTGCGACGTTTATTGGCCTCCTCTTCGGTTATAACTCCATTTGCAAAGTCAGAGTCGATAGTCATCTGCTTGCCTGGCAAAGAGTCGAGAGTAAAACGGGCTGCAACTTCCGCAGTACGGGTTGCACCTTTGGTGATTACTATAAACTGAACAGCAACAAGAATAATGAATATTATAAAACCGATTACATAGTTGCCACCAACTACAAAGGTTCCAAAAGTTCGAACAATTTTGCCATCAAACGCAGCGCCATGAAGCAGAATCAATCGAGTAGACGAAACATTCAAAGCCAGACGAAAAACAGTTGTTACCAGAAGCAGTGTCGGAAAAATGGAAAAGTCATATGCTCGTGGAACAAACATAACTATAAGAAGTGTCAGAAGACCAATTCCGATACTTATAATCATTAGAAAATCGAGAAGAAAGGTCGGCAACGGAACAATAAGCATGGCAACAATCGAAATAACTCCGACGCCGAGTAAAAGATCTTTCCGATGCATCCAGTCGCTACCGCGAAAACCAGTACTGAGTGGTGCTTCTGCCATTATGTTTCTCCTTGAATATTATATAACGCCTGATAACAGTTTTAATTCAGACAAATGAACAATTTAAGCCATGCAAAGTACAGCCTACACTACAGAACCAAGACGCCCTTTTTCATAAAGAACAAAGTATATTTCTGAAACAGCCTTGAACAGTTCTGCCGGAATCTCTTGGCCGATTTCGACCTCTTTATAGAGTGCCTGTGCCAGGGGTCGATTTTCTATCAACATTATATTATTCGACCTTGCCACCTCTTTGATTCGCAAAGCCATGGAATCGACTCCTTTTGCGATAACCGCCGGAGCCTGCATGATCTGCTGATCCCACTGCAGGGCGATAGAGAAGTGAGTCGGATTCGTTACTATTACATCAGCTTTCGGGACTTCCCTGATCATATTACGTGTTAAAATATCACGCTGCATTTCACGTAATCGCGCTCTCATTTGCGGATCTCCCTGAGCCTCCTTAAACTCCTCTTTAACCTCTTGTTTAGACATCTTTAAAGACTCCATGAATTCCTGACGCTGAAAAATATAATCAGGAACCGCAAGAATCAGCATGAGTACCGCTGATGAAATAATTATCTTAAAAGCTATCCAGCATATCTGAGATAGAGCCGTGGCTATCGAGACATCCGGAGAGCGGAGAACAATATCAAAATCAGCAGAAATTATCAGATAAGAACAGGTACCAACAACCGCTATTTTAAAAAGCGTTTTAAACAGATTCATCAGAACCCGTTTAGAGATCAGAATCTTTTTCATCATCTCGGCCGGACTAAGCTTAATTTTCGAGAAATCGAGCTGAAGCGGATGGGCTGTAAACTGAAAACCAACCTGTATAACATTCCCCATTACACCCGCGACAAGACATATACCGAAAAGAGGGGCAAGTAGCTTAGCCAAAAAGAGAACAATCCGAAAGCCTTCGTTCAACGCTGTACGATCAGTTAAATGAAATCCTTTAAAGTTAGCGATATAAAACTTGGTCATGGCTGCCAGTTCGGTAAATATCCAATCACCCAGAAAGAAAATGAATGTAAAACCCAGTATTACAACGAGAGACTGCGGCAACTCCTCTGTTTTCGCAACCTGCCCCTTTTTACGGGCATCCTGTATCTTTTTTTCGGTCGGTTCTTCGGTACGACCCTCGTCGTCAGGATCAGCAAAACGCTGAAGATCAAGACGATACAGCTTCAGATCATCATCCGAAAAAATCGCAAACTTTTTCTTTAAAAATTCACTCATTTTACACCGGCCAATACATAAGAATTTTTGATATAAAATGAAAACTGCGTTCCATAGATACCTGCATGATTCTGATAATAAGCGGTGCTAAAAAAACGATAAGCACAAAGGCCACCAAAATTTTAAACGGAAAACCAAGCATCATAATATTCATTTGCGGTGCAGTTTTTGCCAGCACTCCCATTGCAACAGAAACCAGAAAAACAGTAGCCATAATTGGCAGGGCTATCTTCAAAGCGACAACGAACATGCCAGAAAAAGAGTATATCAGATACTTCATATGACTCTCAATTGCAGTTGGAGAAAATGACATTATCGGTGCAAGTTCAAAAGAACGATAAATGGCACTTAATAAAAAATGGTGACCATTAATATAAAGGAAAACCAGTAAGCCCATCATGTTTTTCATCTGACCAATAATTGGTACCGAGATCTGAGCCATTGGGTCGACTACTTCACTAAAACCGAATCCTATTTGAACAGAAAAATACTGCCCCGCAAGTTGAAAAGCCGTAAAAATAATTGAAGCTATAAAACCGATATAAATACCAATAACAACCTGCCAAAGAACCATCAATCCATATTCGAGCATGTTGCCGGAGACACTTATTCCATTTTTCATAATAAGTGGAAAAATCACCAATGCTACAAAAAATGCAAGCAGCGACTTCAAACGAATCGGAGTTACTCCACTTGAGAAAAAGGGCGCTACCATAAACATCGAATGCACACGTATCATTACCAGAAGAAACGCCTGAAAGTTATAGATAAAATAGAGCATTACGCTGCACCAATTTTAGATATTTCCATAAATAACTGCTGTGTGTAATTCACAAGCATGTGGATCATCCATGCAGCCGATAGGACAATCGACAGGAAAATAGCTACTATTTTCGGAACAAAAGTCAGTGTCTGCTCCTGAATAGAGGTAGTTGTCTGGAAAATAGAGACAATAAGTCCGACAACCATGGCCGAAATCAAAACTGGAGAGGCCACCATAAGTGTTATCATCAACGCGTTACGCAATAACATTACAACTGTAACATCTGTCATCGTACACTATCTCCTCTATACAAAAGATCTAACCAGCTCGTAAATAATGAGATTCCATCCGTCCACCAGAACGAAGAGAATTATTTTAAAGGGCAGCGAAATCATTACCGGCGGCAGCATGATCATACCCATAGCCATCAGAGCACTTGCAACAATCATATCGATAACTATAAACGGAATAAATATCCGTACTCCTATTTCAAATGCACGCCGCATTTCGCTTATCATGAAAGCTGGTATCAGACAGTATGATGGAATATCACTTTCAGTCTGCGGCTTATCGATATTTCCCAATTCTATAAACAGGGCAATGTCTTTCTTTCTTGTCTGTTTGAACATGAATTCACGCATAGGATCCATAGCGTTTTTAAAAAACAGTTCATTAGACAACTCTCCCTTCATATAGGGTTGCAGGGCATTCTCGTTTATGGTCTTGAAAG
The DNA here is from genome assembly GCA_027858855.1 of Spirochaetota bacterium. Lineage (GTDB taxonomy): Bacteria > Spirochaetota > UBA4802 > UBA4802 > JAFGJZ01 > JAFGRW01. Next base: position 42,784 of record JAQIBV010000063.1, read on the forward strand.
TCGGCGCCATAACGAAAGCGGTTAAAAAGATGGAGAGCCCGACAATAACCTGAGTCGGGGGCATCTGTTGAAGAGCCAAAGCACGTTTAACAAAATCGAGTACAATTACAATCCGTGTAAAAGCCGTCATCATAAGCGCTATTGACGGAGCCAGGGTCAAAATTGTGAGTAAAAATAGCACCTGTAAAGCCAGGGCTACATCCTGTGGGCTATCGGCTTCAGTAATGTCGAAGGCAATCTTCGGTATAGGCATCTGAACACCGCCTACATCCTGCGCCGCAATCAAAGACGGTACAAACAATACACTGAAAATTATGAAAATAGATATTACTTTACTCTTCATCGTATCTGTTTATCTCCCGCAAGCGTGACCGCTGCTTCCGCATATATTCGATACGTTCATCATCGAAAAACTTCCGTTCAGTAACTCGCTCTTCATCCCGAACCGAAGAGACAACCATCTGTTCAAAATTATCCGTTGGAACAGCATCCTCAGACTTCTGCTGTCTGGACGAACCTGATGTTTTATTGTTTTTTTGTACAAAATCTATAAATGTTTCAATTTGCCCTTTCAAGAAATGCTGAAACCCACCCTCCTGCACAGTGACCGAGCGGGAACTCTGTAATTTTATGCGATCTATTTCGTCACGGTCAGAAACCTCTTTCAGAAGTGAAATATTCGAGTCACAAACACCCAGCACAAGAACGCGGGAACCTACCTCGACTACCTGAATCTGTTTATTTGTTCCCAACGGCATTACAGCAACCGTCGAAAGAACACCGGCTCCACTTGAAGCTATTGCACCATGGCGTGTCAGATAACGCACAAAGAAATAGAAACCAAGAACAATCAAGGCTATTATGAAAAGAGCCTTGAAGATCATCCACCCATAAGAGGTCTCTTCAACAATGGGCGTCTCATAGTCGTATAGAGTCTCTTCGACAGGAGGGTCAGCTACGGCACCCTCTTCAGCAACAACTTGAGGAGAGACGACCTCATTTTCTGCTTCAGTTTGATCGGCAAATGCCGATTGTAGATACAGGGTACTGCATACAAGAGCAATAATTACAACAAGAACCATCCTGTTAATAATATGGCCGACGTTCTTTAATAGGTGCATCTGATTTTTCCTGTCTGATTGATTTTCGAAATTTTAAAAACTACTAAAGCTGTGCAAATTTATTCAAACGTGAAACCGTCCCCAACGGCTTCACGTTATGTCTCATTAGAAAACGGGCTCTGCACCAGACAGAACCGGAATCATTCACCGTTACGAATTACTACCAACCCTTGTTAAACGTTCTGATGGTGAAACAATATCAGTTACACGAACACCGAAGTTTTCATCAATTACTACGACCTCACCCTTTGCGATCAACTTACCGTTTACAAGTAGATCGACAGGCTCACCAGCAAGTTTATCAAGCTCTATAATGGAGCCCTCCCCCAAACCAAGAACATCTTTAACCAGATATTTTGTACGGCCAAGCTCGACAGTCAACGTTAACTGTACATCCATCAACAGGCCTATATTCTGGGTGTTTTCTGGCATTCCGGAACCAGAAAGTGGAGGGAATTTTACCGGCGCAATATCTACCTGACCGGGTTGCTGCATTTGCTGCTGCATGCCTCCACCAGATGAACCCTGTGACTGAACATTTCCAGTAAGACTGTTTGCAAGCGACAGATCAAGCAGGTGATACATTTTAGAATTAAGAACACCGGGTATTGATAAGTTGTAGGTTATCTTTATTATTTCACCAGAGGGAAACCTGAAGTCTCCCGGAGAATTGACTACGTTAATTTCAGGTGGAGTTGTCCCAATTGGTGCACCAATTTTGCTGCTTATCTGTGTAGCAACCGAAGAAAGCATAGTACCAATCAACTCGGATAGCATACTCTCGTGAGCTTCCGTAAGTTGATCTGGAGCGGCGCCCTTTTGCCCCATCATCAGACCTGCAATCTGTGCCGCATCGACACCTGAGAGTAAAATACTGTTTTGACCGGTAACGCCACCATTAAAACCCATCTGCACCTGTACGAACTGGCCCGAAAAATCCTGAGAAAGAGATGAACCATCTTTAGACTCGACCATTGAATTACTGACAGTCAGGTCATTCTGAAGATACCCACCAACTCCTGGAGAAACAGCAGCCATAACAGAGTTCATCAAGTCGGATAACGCCCCCTTCTGCGCTGCAGAAAGAGAACCACCACCGCCAAAAGATGCCGAAGCAGCTGGCTGATCTGAAGCCTGTGGTGTCACATCATCAGTACCTTTTAACAGAGCATCTATTTCGTCTTGAGAAAGGGAACCATCACCCATGACAAACCTCACACTTAAGTTTCATTACATACATAAACCGTGAAAGAAACGGCTTGGGTCACATGGGCAAGCAGACCAGCCCAGACTACATACCCGTAAGTTTAGTTAACTACAAACTCTCGAAAATATACTTCCTTTATCTTTCCTGAAATCAGGATAACATTCACGTGTGCTTTTATCTCTTCAGCCAGCGCCACGGTATCTTCGACAGAGTCAAGATCCTCATACCGCTTTCCACGCAGAATAATATTTACCAAATGCTGAATCTGAACTGTACGTCTGATAAGCTCTGTGTTAAGCTCGACATTATCATCATAGCCCAACGAGATAGATATTTTTGCAAAATGAGGCTCGGCATCCTTCGTCGTCACCGCAAAATCAGGCAGACTGAAATTTGATAACGGTTGTGGCGGTGGAGCGACAACTATGTCCTGCTCACGTTCATAGGCGCGCTCCTGAACATACTTCGATACCGTATACGAAATCAAAATTATTACAAATACGCCCGCGATTGCCCCGACCCCAAACATCAGAATCTTTATAAGCTTCGAAGCACCCGCGGATCCCGCTTCCTCGACGGACCCTTCACCGGACTCTATGTCATCATTTAGATCTTCATCACCCATGAAATCCTCTCACTCCGGAGACAAACTATACTATTACACATTCATGCGACATAATAATACAGATATTTCTCCTGTCAATTAATTTAACATATAACGGAATCGCCCGTTAACGCCACTCTTCACCCGGAAGTGGCCGCTCTATTCCCGGCTTGCTGGACTCAGTATAGACCTGATCACGTAAAATCACTATATCTACCCGTCGATTAAACGCCCGTCCCTCCGGGGTATTGTTATTATCCACTGGGCGATACTCGGCAAACCCCACCGCCGAAAGCTTTCGCGGCTCTACATTTTCGACTTCGGTTAAATAACGGATAATATTCACACTCCGGGCGGACGAAAGCTCCCAGTTTGTCTCATATCGAGCTTCGGTGGTACCCGGACTTATCGGATTACTGTCTGTATGGCCCTCTATTCGGGTAAAGTTCGGAATAGAGCCCATAATCGCAGTCACCTTACTCAAAACAGGTCGTATCTCTTCTTTCAAAGCTGCTGAACCGGGATCAAAATAAGCGTCACTCGCCAATGATATTATCAGCCCGCGTTCATCCTCTCGTATACGAACCTTTTTAGACTGAATTTCGGGCTTAAAGGCCTCAAGCGCTTTTTTTAACCGCTGAGCCAAAGACCGCTTCTTAGCCTCGGACGGCAGAGTATTTATATTAAGACCCATCTCTTCAAGACGCCCCTTTGACAAGGTATGACCACCCTCAAACATTCCTAACGAACCGCGAAACGAAGAGAGTATCAAGAAAAAGTCTTTACCATCAATATCCGCAGTCGAGAACATCAGAATAAAGAAAGTTAGCAGAAGAGTAACCAGATCAGACCACGATGTAAGCCACGTCGGGGCCGGAGGTGGGCATTTCTTTTTTTTCTTCATTAACCCTCAACCTCATTAGAAATAGCTTCACGCTCTGCCGGTTCAAGATAGGCAATAAGTTTATCCTTAACAAGACGCGGGTTATCACCAGCCTGTATTGAAATAGTTCCCTCGATCATTACCATCTTCATAAGAACTTCTTCGTTAGCACGGGCCTCCATCTTATTTGCTATCGGAATAGCAAACCAGTTGGCGATTACTGCACCATAGAGGGTAGTAATCAAGGCTGCCGACATACCAGGACCAATGGCGGATTTATCTTCTATATTCACGAGCATCAGAATCAGACCAATCAGTGTACCAATCATACCAAAACCTGGTGCTAATGATGCCCAGTCATCAAATATCTTCTTCATTGAATCATGACGGTCAATCATCTGTTCAATCTCGGTCTCCATGATTCTGCGAACCATCTCGGGATCTGTACCATCAACAACAAGCTGAATCCCTTTTTTTAGAAATTCATCAGGGAGTTCATCCAGATCATCCTCAAGAGCAAGAAGACCTTCTCGTCGAGCCTTCTCGGAAAATGATATCAGCGTCAAAATCATATCGTTTGGACTGTTATTTGGAGAAAAGAATGCAATACGGATTGCCCGCCCAATATTTAAAAAGCGCTGCATTGGATTAGAAGCCAACAGAGCCGACAGAGAGCCACCAACTGTAATAAGTATGGAGGCCTCATCCCAGAAGAGTCCCAGATCACCCTTTGCGGCAATAATACCAATTAAAAGACAGACAATACCGGCTATCAGACCGCCTATAGTAGCTATATCCATACAAAACTCCGTTATTCTTAGCAACCGTGCCGTGTGTTCCTTCACGTTAACATACAACCGGACACACCGTACAGTCATCATGCGACTGCGCTTTGCGACTATTACTTAAATTTTCGACAAAAAGAGAAAAAAAAAGTAGTATTTTTCAGCAAACCGGCTCTTTACCATAATAACTGGCATCAAACACTGCAATATGCACATATTTGAAAATGGAGAGGATATTGAAATCTGATTTTCTGGAATTGGACCTGCATCTTTGTGACAAAACTGATACCCGCAACCTGCTTACAGATCTGATCGTACGAGCAGAAACCGAAGGAATCAAAAAAATACGAATAATTCATGGCAAAGGAACATCATCGAAAAAAATCGAAGTCTATAAAATTCTTGAGAAAGATGATCGAATATACGGTTATAATGACGATGGAGCCAACTGGGGCGTGACTATTGCTCATTTACAACAGTAGACATCAATTCATTTGAGGCCGGCCGAAATCTTCTGAAATATGAGAATCATCATTTATACATTTTTCTTGACAGAAAAGGGTTACTTTTTAATAGTTCTCACAGTTCACAGGCGCATGGCCCAATTGGTAGGGTTGCGGTCTCCAAAACCGTCGGTTGCAGGTTCGAGTCCTGCTGCGCCTGCATAAAGAGAGAGCCATCAATCGATGGCTCTCTCTTTATGCTTACTCTTCTTTCATCGAGATGGCATCAACGGGACAAACCTCTACACAAGCTCCACAATCGATACACTTATCATCAATGCGATACTTATTGGTGCCTTCATGAATTGCATCAACCGGACACTCCGGTTGACATGCCCCGCATACGATACATTCGTTACTGATTACATGCATAACTCCCCCCCCTTAAAGACCAATTACTTTCAAGTGTTTTAATAATAGCACACGCACACAACATAAGCGCGCCCCCTGGATGCAAACTACCGATAATATAATTAATTGCAATTATTATTCCTTATCAGACTTTATATCTGCAATAAGAACCGGACTATTTTTACCAACAACAACTGTAATGTCTGTTTCAGCGCCTGGCGTGCTGCTGGCTGTTATTTCAAAGCCATGAAGGTCAGCTATGCGCTTACAAATAGTCAGACCAAGGCCGTTTGTGCCGCCTTTGTGCGAACTGGATTTATCGACCACGTAAAAGGGCTCAAAGATATAGGGAAGATCGGCAGAGGGAATTCCTATACCGTAGTCACGTATGGTAATCAGAACAAGACCTTGGCTTTTCTGAACCAGAACAGTGACCGGTTCTGAAGAGCCTTCAGAATAGAGCAAAGCATTTTGCAGCAGATTATTAATAAGTATTGTAAAAAGACGACGATCAGCATTGATACTTGCTGTCTCATCTATATGGAATTTAAGACGGGAACGATCGATACGCTGTTTTTGTCGTAAGCCGTTGAAAAAATAGACTAGGTTAACAGGTTCAATAGTGAGCGATTCTGTTGTATAGACTGTCATAAATGTTTTAAAAACAGCATCGATTATAGAATGAAGCTGTTCCACATTTTGATAGATAGAGTCATGCGCCTCCCCCTCTATAAATTCGGCCGCCAATTTAATACGGGCAAGAGGCGACTTGAGCTTATGGCTGACATCGACGAGAAGTTTATCCTTAGCCTTGATAAGTTCACTGAGCCGCCGGTTCACCCGATTGTATGCATCTGTAACATCCGCATACTCGTCGCCGGCGTGTTCCAGTGATGGTGAAAGATTATCCAGTGGAACGTGGCTCTTTTTACTTAGTGAGAACTTTGACGGCCATAAAAGATAATGGAAATAAAGCGCAGCTAACGCAAGAATCAGGACTAAAAAGGCCAAAACCGACAAGGCAAGAAACAGGTTGTAACGCACGGAGTGTTCCACCAGAAAAAGATAGGTATAACCATCTCTTTCCACGGATAGAAGACCATGACAAAATAGGGGACCGAAACGATTTTGTTGTCGGCTATAGTCGCCAATAAGAGCGGGAAAATCAAACGAGCCATCGCGAGATGCCCATTCAAGGCCAGGTCCCTTAATGTAGATCACTAATCCGGTCTGTTCGGCAATGGTTGCGGCAGTATCTATTGACGGTGGAGTGCCAATCTCCTGAACTATATAATCTGAATACAGCTTAAAGCGATTTGCCAGGATCTCATCATGATACTTATCAGTAAAAAGAGTTACGATAACTCCGATTCCCAGTATAATAACAAGCCAGAGAACAAAAAACGTAACTACTATCCTGAAAGAGATTGATAGATTTAAGGAGTTAAATATTTTTCGCATAACACCTCTCACACTACTGTTAGATTAACTTTTTATTTTTCAGCGCGGCTTAACTGCACTTGTCACAAAATAATCTTTATCAATCCATAATACTTTTCTATCATATCGCAAGCTTATTTTACTGTCATTTTAACGGATTATTATTGGATACCTCTAATAATTAAACTTTTTAACTAGGCACTTAAACGATGTTCCCTTCTGGAATTTAGAAATTTTTTCAAAATTCTTCTGTAATTTTTCGAAGTTCCCTATTATCAATTATTAGAATTTAAGTCCATTTTTGAAACATCACACATAAACAGGTTATTCAGGCATGAATAGATATTGTATCTAAAAACATAAATTTCCTAAAAAATTCAAAATAATAATCTTATTTCTTGACAGAGAGCAGATAACGTTACAATATTATATAAAAATGTGGATTACGCCTACCTTTATCACCCCCTTCCTCTCCACAAAAAAAGGAGAAATACTATGACCGCTAATGATCTTTTAAAAAGACAGGTTGGAGGATTATTCTCTGTATCCGGCGAGACATCACTGCACGAATGCGCGACCTTAATGACCGATAAAGATGTTGGCGCCCTTGTTGTTCTGGATGCACAGAATCAATTGTCTGGAATTGTCTCGGAACGTGACATAATAAGAGTGCTATCAAAAAATCAAATTTCAGATTCGACCAAAGTGAAAGAGATCATGGTTTCAGCCGATGAAATCATAAGCGCACAAAAGACAGAATCTATTACAGATGTTATGGAAAAGATGAACAGCAACTTTATCCGTCACATAGTAATTATGGATGGTGACAAGTTGTTAGGCTTGGGATCAATACGCGACGTTGTGCGAATGGTATTAGACAGTACTCTTCTTGAAAATCAACAACTGAAAGACTATGTATATCAGGCCAGATAAATAGGCTAAAGCCACTTTTACAATAAACATCATATTCAATCTTTTAAACAGTGGATCATTTTGATCCGCTGTTTTTGTCTGTGATCATCAAAAAATCCAAAATATGCATTAATCGAATCGATAAACTGGAAATTGAAGCTCTTTAAGTAATCAGCCCGACTATTTTGCAAGCTATACAATCTTATGGCACAACACAAAAAATAATTATCACCGAGTTTTGCGCAATTGACTGGTCGGGCAAGTGGACTTCGAAAAACGATACAGGCCATGCACTATGCTCTTTTGAAATTGCAGGAGAACAGCTTAACAGTTCACAGATTGAACACTCTTTTTTCTGGACAACACGATGGGTCAACGATGATGGATACCCTTATCACTCCTTTGACCAAAACGGCAAAGGAATCCTTGCCGTTTTAAATGAGCATATATTTCATATAACTATATGACAATAGCGGTATTTATCAGAAAATGAGAATTAAAGAGATCCTAATCTACAATTTCTTTAATATACGGCCCTAAAACCATCTCATGGTACCCTTTACCGACGGGAACAAGTGGATAGATAGCTTCATCAATATCGGTAATGACTTCAAGAAGAGCAGGCCCCTTCGCGGCAAACAGCTCTTTTAGAGCATCTCCAACTTCATTAGTTTTAGTAATTCGTCTGCTGTACCCGAAACCGAAAACGGAAGCCATCTTTGCAAAATCAGCATCTATCAGCCGTTCAGTTGCGGAATGTCGCCCTCCAAAAGAAAGATTCTCCAGGTTGCGAACCATACCGTCACTACGATTATTAAGCAGAACTATTTTTACCGGCAAACCGTACTGCCCGATTGTATGAATCTCACCCATGTTCATCCGGAAACTGCCATCACCGTCAATAACAAGAACATTATTATCAGGATTAGCATAATAAGCGCCGATAGCTGCTGGCATCCCGAAACCCATGGTACCAAAACTACCCGAAGTTAAAAATCGACGAGGTTTTTTCATTTTTATATACTGTGCTGCAAATAACTGATGGTTTCCGACTCCCGTGGTTATTATTGTGTTTTCAGGTAAAACCTGATTCAGAGTATCGATAACCATAGACTGCTGTATCTTTTCACTTTCACGGTTATAGTTTAACGGCCATCTTTTCTTATATCCGGCTGCATAACTATTCCATTCTGTAAAATCATAATGTATTTCTCGCTCGGCAGCATAGCGTAAAAGATCATCCAGAATATGTGATGCGTCACCCACCGCAGAAAAATCGGGTTGGCGCTCAATTCGAATCTGTTTTACTTTCGCTGGGTTGATATCGATATAAGCTATACGGGATTTGATAGCGAAGCCTACCTTCTCGGCAACACGGTCGTCCCATCGTACACCAACAGCAATAAAGAGGTCATTATCCTCAATGACTTTGTTGGCATAAGGTGTTCCAAACATTCCAAGAAGGCCAAGTGAATCATCGGCAGTCTCATCTATCGCGCCCTTGCCCATCAACGTGTTAACAGATGGAATTCCAAAGCGGCTGCTGAACTTTCGAAGAGCCTCAGATGCCATAGGACTGTTAACTCCTCCACCAACATATAGCAGTGGTTTTTTTGAAGCCGCCAGAAGATCGAAAAAATTAGAGCATTGTAATTCAGAAAGATGAGACTCATACTCATAGGCATTCTTAAAACGGCTTACCGGGATATCCTGGTAAGCGCCCTCGGCCTTTTGAAGATTAAGTGGAATGTCAACAACAACAGCCCCTGGTTTTCCAGTACAAGCCAAAAACCAGGAATCCTTTATAATGGACTCGATCTTGGATAAAGCATCAACCAGAACAACAGCCTTGGCTGCTCCCTTAAAAATGTCACATACGTTTATATGCTGAAAAGAGTCGGTTCCAATTTTGTATTCTGGAACCTGCCCGGCAATTACCAGAAGCGGAATGCTGTCGGCATTTGCATCGGAAACCGCTGTCAAAGTATTTGTAATGGCCGGTCCGGATGTTACAACCGCAACCCCCACAGTATCACTTGAACGGGAATACCCGCCAGCACTAAAGGCCGCAGACTGCTCGTTGGAATTGACAATGAACTGTATATCTGACTGACCGATCTCATCGATAACCGGAAGAATTGCAGCCCCGGTATATCCAAAGACATGGGAAACGCCCAGATCCCTTAAAGCCTGTACCAAAATTTTTGCGCCTGTCATAAAGACCTCCTGTTAGTTTTAAGTAATCAGTTTTAACTCATCTTTAGAGTTTTTGAGTCTTAGATTTTTTTGAGTCTTTCGAATTATCAAACAGCCAGACATAAAAAAAGCCCCTTCCGGTTAATCCGGAAGGGGCTTTGCTGTTTTTTTTACATCAGAGATCCCTACGGTAATAACCGTAAACCATTGTTATAAAGGACGCTGACGACGACTGATAAAACAGTCATGGAAAAATCAGATCTTACAAAACATGTTCTCAAAGGGATATCTCCTTGAGTTTCCTGTTTTTAAAAACAGGTTTATTTTTTTACTCGTGATCAAAAGTTTTGACTAAAATAATAAAATACATAAAAGCGTCAAGGGAAAAAAAGCTTCGTAAAGATTATTTTTTTACCTTCTGGATGTCTACGACCTCATTATCATCATGACTTATTATTCTTTTTTCAAAACAGAAAAATTCACCTTTTCTAAACTCGACAACACCACAACATTCATAGCCCATTTTATTATAAATTGCAACTGATATCGGATTTTTTACAAACGCATCGAATCTGATTGTTTTAAAACCATTTTGTTCCGCGTAATTTTCCGCAAAAAGAATCATTTCTTTGGCAATACCTCTATTTTGATATTCCGGTGATACACATAATCTATGCAATATCAGAGGATTATTATCGTGATAAGTCCAGTTTATCTGTGAATACTCCTCAGACTGCACGTTATTTAACACCTGAACGGCACATAGTTTACCATTTTGAAAATATCCATACATTTATGGATTATTTATAGGAACATCGAAAAATTACTTTTTTTGGAATGGCTATGCCGTCAAAAGCATAATATAATAAGGATAATTTTTCTCGCAAGCTCAAAAAACCGCGGAAAAAAAGCACTTTAAGAATAGTGCCATTTTTCCGCTTTATAACTGATTAATTCCCTGTTTCTCCATAAGAGCTGTTGCTGATCTGAATATGTCTATAACAGCATCCAGTTGTTCAACTTCAACCTTTTTTATCATCCTGATTACCTGTTATAGAAGTAGTATGAATCTCATTCAAGATATCACGCTTTTTAAAAAATGCTCTATCCATTTCATGAAATTCCGTTTGGGAACATAGAGCCTCACAACGAAGAGCCAACTCATCTGTTTTATTAAAAACTGATTCTATTTTTTTACACGGAAAAATATCACACTCTCCACAATTACTTTTTCCGGTCAAATTTACGCAATGAATTAAATCATAGCCACAGTTTTTATCCTTTGAACAACCGGAGCATTTTAACTGTTCGTAAGGCAAAATGCCCTCCCTAAAACCCAGTCTGAACCAGAGCCTAGCAAGCTTTTCAAGTTTTGACACATCGTTTTGCTGTGTCGCAATATAACGAGGACACTCGGAACAGACGTCTCCGCATATCGAGATTAAAGGTAAATTATTCATTGAAAGATCCACTATAGCTATTTTTTGTCAAGTTTCTGATTAGCCGAATTTTTATGACTACAACTATTGCCATCCTCCTGTAACAGCTTCTTCTGGTTATAATCTGTTTTATTAATATTTTTTTTGATTCTTTCAACTTGATCAAAAAGTACATGTTCTTTTTTTTTCTTCGCCATAACTTTGCTCCTTACAAACTGTCAAATTGTTCACTGGAACAGATTTCACTTAAACCTAACCGTCCAGGACGTTCAGACTCATCGTCATTATCTGAATCATTTGATTTTTTACCCAGAACAAGCAAAGTGATAATATTAAACCCGTCGGGTATTGACAAAATTTCATGAACCTTATCCGGTGAATAACCGGCTATGGGATGAGCCACCAGTCCCAACTCCGTAGCACGAAGCATCATTTGGCCTACGGCTATACCCGTGTCAAAAAGATAGTACTCACGGTCTTTGATAATACAGTCACTCTCTCTTGATGCAAAGACCACCACAACAGCCGATCCCTTGTGCGCCCATTCGTTGCCAGCGCTGTAGGCCTGCTTCATCTTCTGCAACCCTTCAGCTGATCTTACAAACACGAATTTCCAGGGCTGTTTGTTGTAACAGGAGGGCGCGAGACGTGCTGCCTCTGCCAGTTCGCTGACTATATCATCACCTATTTGGACAGGTTCAATATTACGGTACGATCTTCTGTTATTAATTGCATCTTTTACATCCATATAATTCCTCCCGTATTATCAGAAATTTGCTCCAGCCGATACGCTAAACTCACTATTACCGGTTCCAAGATTTCTGGCATAATTAAAACCCAGTGCCGGAATAGCTATTCGCTTAAGATAAAATAAGAATACTCCAAGCAAGTTTTTGAAGCTCATTAAGAAGTTATACTTTCTTGTTATCACTATATTCTTTCCAATCTTTGAACTTTTGCATATTAACGGCAACTACCAAGGTATTTCGAAAAAACGTTCATAAAAACGCTTTAATGACAGCGTTTTTATTTCACTTTATTATTAAATTTTTTGCGAATTCTTCAAACAATGGTTCGTTTGTCTGGTACGAGTTGGCTGTTGAAACAAACGATAAATAATATCGATATCCGTTTTTTTGTCCCCAAAAGTGTACATATTAGCGCGTTTTTTTATATCATCGATAAACGAGTCAACCGTCCCTCCTGCGGGATTTCTATCAATGGCAATGGCAATCGCGTTTGAATTAACAATCCCATCCGGTTCGGTATTTGGGATATTTAGGACCACAAGACCTTTTTCATAATCATCATTAAAGAGTATCCACCCTTGCGGAATAATAAACTGATAACCGAATTTGCTGTTGGTAAACTCGATACCGTAATCGCAATGTACAATATGGTTTCCCCAATAATGATTATTAAGAATAATTGATAATTCTGCAGCGTAACCATCATACGGATTTTTGTGAAGATAAGCACGTAAGTAATTTAATGAATCGCTAATAAACTTGTATTTGCCTGGTTTTTTGAGCCTATAGTACCCCATTTTTCCAGGTTCAGCCCCCCCATCTTGTGGGAAGTTCAAAGCATTAAAGAATAACCCCTCTGAAATATAGAGATACACTTTGGGATTGATTTTATCCTCACCTTTTTTAAGTGCTTTAAAAAGAATATCAAGCCCCTGGCCAATAGTCGCAGGTGAATGAACATAAAGATTTCCAAACTGAAAATAGGCTTCCCATCGGTAAGAATCCATACTAATAGCTTTTTTTAATACTTCTTCAGCTTTTTCAAAAGAATCAACTATATCCAGATTATGCGCGTAAGAATTAAGCATCCCATATATCACTTTAAGATCGTAATTGTCAGGATTTTCTTCTATAAGTTTTTCAAACAGAGTAATGCTTTCAATTAGATCCTGCTTTAAGTCAGATCCTTCATACTGTTCTTTTAGATCGGGGTAAAATCTGCCGAATTTGTCTTCGAACTGCTCAAAAAGCTCCGTTTTGTCTGTTATTATTTTTTCAGGTGTTTTAGTACAACCGGATAAAAAAAAAAGAAATACAGAAAAAACAACGACATGTCTCATATAACTCTCCTTTGATTCTAAACAATATGATAATCACTAAATAAGTCAAAAACTACAAGAAATTACCATCAATCATTATTCAAATCTTCAATCCTGCACTTTAACAGATTATATACCCTTTCGGAGTATCTTCCAACCAACCAGAAACTTATTGCCAATAACGCGAAAAAGACGGCTTTATGCGCAACATCCCAAAAGTACTCGAAATATTTTGTATACAGGTTAATAAATAGAAACGTGATACCAAATTTTCGGGCAACAGAATCATCATTTTTTAAACCGATTACTATCGTAACCAGGGCAGTTAATCCGAAAATCAGTGACCAGATTAGAAGTTCCGTAACCGATGCACTATGCCAGGAAGTGATGTCACCATAATTGCCAAAAATTGACATTATCCATAATGATATAAAAAGATAGAGGTACCCCATAGCAGAATTGGAATTGGCAACATGATTGAAACGGCTTTTTTGCAAAAAAAACGAGGCTGCAACCAAAATTACTCCAAGGAGAACAAATCTTAAGGGATAATTCATACCCAGAAAATAGGCTCCCCATCCCGAGAGATATCCGGTTTCGGTACCAAGCCATGTTCCAAGAGCCAGCAAGCCTGTAACCCACATTAGTGTTGAGGGAAAGGTAATACCGATCCCCAGATATACAAGAACTGCAAAAAGTATTAGAATTGAAAAATGACCACTTCCGGTATCAACTGCAACACCCAAAAAAGCCAGGGCTACACCAGTAAGAATTGCACCGATAAAGAGCAGTGATTCATTGGTGAAATATTTGTCCGGCTTTTTCTGTCTTCGAACAAATCCCCAGATATAAAAAGCGACCGAGCAGAATGCTATTATAATAGATTTAAAAAGAGGTGGCATTTTAAACAAATTTTTAAGAATTTCAAATATAACATCATCCAAAACCAGAGTAAAAATAGAGATTGCGAGACTGATCGCCGCGATCCAGAAAGAGTAGCGGGCAAGCCGTTTCCAGTCAAACCGAAGTATACCGATTGATTCTTTAAGCTTGATAGCCTGATCGTCGTTAATGATATCCTTACTGCTCCAGGAGTCGATTACCCTTAACAGAAAAGCGTACTGTTTCTTTTTTACGAGCATTTTCTTTTCCTTTGGTTATTATTGTGAAACATTTGATTCTGCTTATTCCTTATAGACCTCATCCCAGGCTTTCGCCGCCCCTTCTCCTTAAGGAGAAGGAGGCTCAAATCTTCTGTGGAAAATTGATCATCACTTCTGATTAGTTCTTTCTACTGCTTCCCCTCTCCTCAAGGAGAGGGCTGGGTGCGCGAAACTACGTTTCGTTCCCTCAAGCAACGCGTTTGTTACACAAACACTGCCTGCTTGGGCACTAGGTGAGGTCAAAGATTTAATTCAGCCAACCAGCTTTGCGGCATCACGGATAAGCACTCTGAGCTCTTCCCACTTTTGATCACGTACAAGTTTAGGGCTAACAAGCCAACTGCCCCCACAGCAAAGAACGTTAGGCAAAGCAAGATAGTCAAGAATATTGGCCGCGTTTATGCCGCCTGTCGGTATGAATTTTGTATCGGGATAAACGGAGGCGAATGCCTTAAGCATACCTGTTTTGCCGGCATCTTCGGCTGGGAAAAATTTTAACAGTTTAAGGTCGTACTCCATGGCCTGTTCAACAAGAGAGGGATTGCTGACACCGGGGATAAGATCCTTTCCATGTGATTTTGCAAACTCCACGATTTTGGGATTAAACCCCGGAGCTACAAAAAACCCGGCACCACTACCGATAGCTTTTAAAACAGAATCACGTGTAGTCAACGTACCTGCACCCACAACCATATCGGGAAACTCTTTCCGGATTGAGCTGATCGCTCCTGCTGCAGCCGCACTCCTGAAAGTGATCTCCATAATCGGTAGATTTTGTTCTACAAGGAGATCGGCCAGACGCAGCGCCTGCTCCTCACGCTCTACAACAACAACGGGAATGATTTTATGTTTCGTAAATACCTGACTATAATTATCCATAACTTTTCCTGATTCTTAGATCTGAGGCCCACTTCCGAGAACCATTTTGCCGGTAAAATAACGTTTACGGTTTTCAAGCGCCTCTTGCAAAAACTTTTCCGGGCCAAGTTGCTTAATGCGACAAAGATTATATACTTTCATATTATGAGGAAGACGATCGGCCATATCCTGTGCAGGTATCAAGTAGTTGCACGGGAAATCCGAGCACTCGAAACAGTAATCTACTCCTTTTGTCTGCACACATTCCAGAGTTTTACAGCCCTCATGAATTACACATCCATTCTGATCGAGGCAACCTTTGCATTTTATCTCTTCAACTGTTTTGTTCATATTGGCAGCAACCATTTGCTGTATATCTATTCGGGTACTGCTTTGATGCAGCTCACAATTAATACAATCAATACCACAAGGTGCAATGTCACTTCTATTCATAATCTTCTCCTTAACCCAGTTGAGCTTCCTAAATTTTGTTACTCATAATTCAGATTATTAATAGTATTCTGGATCTGTCTACAAAGATTTTTTCATTCATTTTGACCTCATCACGGGCTTTCGCCGCCCCCTTCTCCTCGAGAAGAGAGGGCGGGGTGCGCGAAACTAACGTTTCGTTCCCTCAAGCAACGCGTTTGTTACACAAACACGGCCTACTTTCGGCGCTGAGTGAGATCAAGAAAGTTTCTTTTTTGTAGTATAAACTGTGAAGTGACTGTGCAGGTAACGATGATTCAATTCGATTATATGAGGGGGTATTAAGGAGAATTTTTCTCGCAAAGGCTCGAAAAAACGCTAAATATTTCGCTTTGAGGACAGCGAAAATATTTTTGCTTATTGACAATTTTTCTCGCAAAGGCTCGAAAAAACGCTGAAAAATATCGCTTTGAGGCCAGCGATTTTTTTCAGCTTTATTACAAAAAAAAGAGGAGTCATTTCTGAACCTCCTCTTGTGTTTTGTCTTTCGTGTGTAGACATTTTTTGGTGTTTCTGTTTTGGGCGGCGGTGTCTTGAGCCGAACCCCGGAGCGCATCATCTTGAGAAGCTCCTTTTGTGTGATTTTTTCTTTCACTCCTTTCCTCCATCTTGCTACATGCATCAGCTATTTTTTTAAAAGCCATCTTCTGACAGATAAGCTCTTAAAACCCATTTTTTTTGATTATTTCATCCAAATATCCTGTCAGAACCTGCCTTTATCCTGCACCCTATTGTAATAATAATAGCTCTATCTGTCAAGTATCACAACAATTTTACGGCGAACATTTGCGCGTAAAACCAGAAGCCCAATAGATGAATGGTTACTCCGACCTGCCAGAACCTGCTCAAATTCATATGAGTTACGCACGGGAATACCCTCTACCTCCTGCACCAAATCACCTGCAATGATACCGGCACGAGATGCCGGAGAGTCTTTTTGGACATCGACAACAACGGCTCCATACTTTTCGGTGATACCAAACTTATAAGAGCTATCCTCATCAATTGAAACAACACGCATTCCCTGATTGGGAAAAACAGATTTTTTACCTGATAATTCGGGCATTGGCATCTCGGTTAGGGTAACCTTTATTGAAAGACTCTTACCATCACGAATAAGAATAAACGTAACAGTTATTCCCGGTTTAAGACCGGCTACCTGTTTGCGCAATTCACTAACCGTGGCAACAGCAGTACCGTTTATCTTATCAATTATATCATCCTGGCGCAACCCGGCCTTTGCGGCCGGTGAGCCTTTAATAACACCGGAGACAAGAACCCCGCTCTTTTTAGGAACCTTCAATCGCTCGGCTACCTCGTCAGTAAGTTGCTGAACCTGTACACCAAGAAAGCCTCGAACTATTTTTCCCGACCGTATTAGCTCTTCTGTAATTGCACGCACCTGGTTTGACGGTATAGCAAATCCAAGGCCATCACTTCCTCCACTGCGCGAATATATTGCAGTATTTATGCCGATAAGTTCTCCCTTTATATTAACAAGGGCTCCTCCCGAATTGCCAGGATTTATGGCTGCATCGGTCTGTATCAGGTTTTCATAATCTGAAAGTCCAAGATTATTGCGATTAATTGCACTTACTATGCCCATTGTAACGGTATGCGATAAACCAAAAGAATTTCCAACCGCGATTGCGATCTGCCCTGGTGCAAGTTTATCCGAATCGGCAACTTCAATAACCGGAAGCTCGGCTGGTACACTACCCTTTATCTTTAATACAGCGATATCCGTTGGTGGATCAGTTCCCACAACATCGCAGAGATACTCTTTAGTATCAAAAAGTACTATTTTAATTACAGGTGAATTTCGTATTACATGATAATTAGTAACGATGTATCCCCGTTTATCAATTATTACACCAGATCCCATGGCGCTTTTCTGCTGCCGGGGAACCGGAAGCCCGAAGAGGCCTCTTGTAGGCTCACTACTTTCAGACTCGCCTATTGTACTTACCACCGAAGGCAAGACCTTGGCCGCAACGGCTTCGAGCTCTTTATTAAGATCCTCGAGAGATGCGGAGAACAGATTAAGAACCGGCATGTATGCCGTAATCAGTATTATAAGAACAGTTACCAAAGTTTTTTTCATGTTTAACTTCCGCCGTTAGTTTACCATTTTCCGGTTTAATACCGGATGTGTACCTGTTAAATCAGACTATTGCATAGACTCTATCTTCAAAAATCCTGAAACAATGAGATTTTATCAATCAAACACCTCTTACAAAGAAAGCATTTATAAAACGTCCTGTTATCTTCTTTATCGACTGATAGCATTAAGCTCTATAACTAATAATAAAGCGTTAATTAGTCTTTAACAATAATATACGTTTATAATATTTGCTATCTTTTAACAGCATCAGGTTCATATTTTTTCAGAAATGAGATAACCAGATCCCCAATCATGCGTGCCCCATAATCATTCTGATGCACAGTATCGACTGTTAATTGCAGTCCTTTTTTTTCAGAAATTTCATTCCCTACTCCTCAACTATTATATCATCGACCATACGGCGGACACTTACCGGATCAGGATATGAGTCAACATAGCCCACACGCGCAAGCATATGCACTCTTCCGTTAAGCTTTATTTGATTCAAAAACTCTTTTTCGAAATTGTCCTATTCGATTTATCCTTTTAATATCAGAATCGTGTTTCACCTCTTTAAATCCGGAACGGGTTGCCGTGCATGACAATAACACAGTTAGTAAAACTGAACATCCGGCTAAAATCAATATATACGCTTTCATTATTTTCCTCCTAGCTTATACCCAAGTATAAATACAGCTCTATAAAATGTTAAACTTCGAGTATTATCTTTATCAATTCTGCGAGTCTGATAAAAATCGTTATCACCGGTTCCTTCTATGTAATTGCGCTCTGTTCTGAATTGAACCAGGCATGTCCCAGATAATTTTTCAGTGAAATCAAACGATACAAGCGGACTTATTGTCCATCGTACAAGGTCATCGCCCCAGTCAGAACCATTTTTTGTATCATATAACCTAAGATCCGACTCGAACAAAACTCCAATCATACTCAATTTCACAGGCATTTTGTAACCAATAAAGTAATTAGCGTAATAGTTTAAGCCATTGCGATTTTCACCCTCATCGTTTTCGTACATCCACGATTGATCGTTATCTGCCGAAGTTAATCCCTGGTAAAAACAGCTGTGATAAGTTCTAAAAAGCAGATGATTCCATTCGCCAGGCATAATTGCAGCAAGATCAAACTGAAAGGCTCCTCCCAGTCCTGCACCGTACACAACTCCATCACAATTGTCACCAACCAGACGATTGCCGGTTTCTCCATCAGGTTCGTTTATGCGTAAGCCGTCGGCCAGATCGATATTCCAACCGGTACCGGCCGAACCTGCAGCAACAAGCTGCAGAAATGGCACAGGTGTCCATACCGCCTCACTTTCGGCTTTAACAGTTACAGGAGAAACTGATCCTTTAACCTTTAAGTCAGTATTAGCCGGCAGCACAAAGGTATAATCCGCGCTTGCCTGAAACTCAGGCAATGTTGATGCTGTTAATGACAGATTAGCACTGTTTTTTTCGGGCTCTTGTGCCAGAACCGGTAATGACAGCAGAACAATAATACTAATAAGCATGATTCTAATTTTTCTTTTCATTTTTAGCCTCACAAGATCAAAGTTTAACAGGCGCCTCTGCAAAACAGTTGGTTTAAAAGTCACCAGGTGCACTGCATGTTGCAAAAAAAGGATCGAAAACCGTAACCTTATCATCTCCAGCGCATCACACCAGGTTCTGCAAGCTCTACTGATTCATTGCGAAAATCACCGCAGTATTTTGATTTACAGCATAAATAACAACTTTATGCTGGTAAACGATTAATTTAATCCAATAGTGCAGGATTCAGAGTGTTTGAACGACTGAATAACGCAAAACAATAAATGACCATTATGGAGAACCAATGAGGATACAGCGACTTCTTTTCATGGCGATTCTTTTCACTCTCTCCGGTACTACGGCAACGGCCGAAGAACCGATCAGTTACTCTATAGATCAAAACAATAAACTTACTGCCCGATTTGAGCTTGATGGCACTCCGGGACAGGTGTGGAAATTAATCACCAATTACGAGCAATCTCACCTTATTATGCCAAACGTAAAGAAGACCATAATTCTTTCACGTGAAAATAATGTGGTAACGGTTGAAACGACAGTTGGAACCGGCCTCTTTTCTATGACCTACACAGCCATAATGACAGAGATTCCACGTGAACGCCGCCTTATCTGGCAGCAAAAGAAGGGATCATTCAGTAAGAACAACGGAAGCTGGAAACTGACATATCTTGATGACAACCGTACAGCTGTGATTTATCAGATTGAAATGGATCACGTCATGCTGCCAAACGGTCTGCGACGCAAGCTTGTTAAGGGAAGTGTTCCGGATCTTTATGAGTCCCTACAAAAACATCTTAAAATAATGAACTACAATGGAAAAGTTGAATAATCCTCTCAGACTTTTTCTTATGTGACACCACTTTTTATGTTGACTCACATCTGCCCTGTTACCACTATTCTTATGTACTCAAAGCAGGGATGAATGAAAGATAAACTAAACTTTAATAAAATTGTATTTATTTCACATAAAGCGTCTGAAGCAATCGAAAAACCAGATTCGACTATCACCCACTGTATGGTGGGTGATATTGTTGAAAATATTACACATGCAATACCTACCGAGTCAGAAGAGACTCCGGTTATTGCAACGATATTTGTTCATGAATCAGAGTATGCCTCAGTTCGTGATACCATCTCTATTTTTAAACAGTGGAACTTTCTGTACGGTTTCTCTGTTTTCATCGAAGACAGCAGTGTAAACAACCCTCTTGTTCAAAAAGAAGACATCTTTTATATATGGACCGAAAAACTTAAACCAATTGAGTTTCGTTTTGCGGTTCTGAATACATTTGCCGCCCTGCAACGTCTATTCAACCGGGAAATGAGCAGTAACGAATATTTAGCACGATTGATGGACATGAAACAGGATCAGGACAACCTGATCAAGATAGGACGCAACCTCTCTATTGAAAAGAACTCTGACAAACTGTTGCGACTGATCCTTAAGATGAGCAAAACCATTACCGGCGCCGATGCCGGCAGCATCTATATCATAGAAAGTAATGAAAACGATACAAGACAGATTCGTTTCAAGTATTCACATACTTTCTCGAAAGAGCTTCCGCTGGAAGAGTTCGTGTTACCCTTTGACAGAAGCTCCATCTCGGGATACGTAGCCTGTACCGGTATTACCCTGAACATACCAGACGTATATGAACTGAGTGCAGACGATCCGATTGCCTTCAACGACTCCTTCGACAAGCAGAACAATTATCGCTCGTGTTCAATGCTGGTTATCCCAATGAAGAACCACACAGACGAAATTATTGGTGTAATTCAACTTATAAATAGCAAAAAAAACGACACCCCGCAAAAATCCACCGGTAACGAAGCCTTCGAGATAATACTTGAGACTTCTGAAGATTTTCGGTCTAAGGTTTTCCCATTTGCAAAACGCTACGAAGGTCTGATGGAATCTGTAGCTGGTCAAGCGGCCATTGCACTGGAAAACACCCGTCTGTTTAATCAGATCCAGAATCAGTTTGAAGAGTTTGTGAAGGCTTCGGTCAACGCTATTGAATCACGTGACCCAGCAACCTCAGGTCACTCGTTTCGTGTTGCCGAAATTTGCAAGAGAATGGCTCTGTACATTCATAACAGCCACATTCACCCATGGGCCGAAACTGAATACTCGCCGACACAGCTAAAAGAGCTGGAGTACGCGGCTCTTTTACATGACTTTGGTAAAGTATACGTTGAACTTGCGATATTCCGTAAGGATAAAAAACTGTTTCCCGAAGAGTTCGAAAACCTTGTGTTAAAACTCGACTTTCTGTATCGTTCGATAGAACTGCAATACCGCATTCAGCAAAACGAAATTCTAATTGCCCGCAACTCCGGTGAAAAAGATCAGCAACAGACCAGAATGGAAAAAATTGATAACGAAATGACATCAATGTTAAACCGCGTTAAAGAGATCAAACTGACTTTGACAACCCTCAACGAACCGACTCCGCTTGAAGAAGACCCTTCTGATCTTGTAGGCCACATTCACCATGAGATATCTACCCTGACCTGTTGTGATATTTCCGGCAAAACAATGAGTATTCTTACCGATCGCGAGATCGAAAACCTGAGCATTCGCCGTGGAAGCCTGAACCGGGAAGAGCGCCTTGAAATCGAAAACCATGTTGTTCACACCTATAACTTTGTTAAACGCATACCCTGGCCCAAAGAGTTTAAAAATATTCCCGAAATAGCCTGGATGCACCACGAGAAACTTGATGGAACAGGATACCCGCGCGGAGTTACCGAATCGAAAATTCCGGTTGGAGCCCAGATAATGGCTATTGCCGATATCTATGATGCCTTAACTGCCAGTGATCGCCCCTACAAAAAAGCTCTGTCACATGAACGGGCTATGCAGATACTGCAGAGTGAAGCTGACCTGAACAAGATAAGCATGCCACTGCTTGAGGTTTTCAAAGATGCCGGAATTACCAACAAAAACCTTGAGATTACTGAATGGGTTTAAATTAAACAAATAAGGAAATCCGATGATTCAATCATTTCATGGTAGCTTTAACCTGAACACTCCTTACTCCTCCACATTGGCTACCGTTAACTGCGAAGCAGAGGCACACTATGAGTGTACCGGCGATGATGCAGAGAGTCTGTCACTCTCCTTCAGCCCTGCAACCGGAACAGTTTGTACTGTTAAACTCAATGATTCACTTCTTGAACCGGTGAATATAGTAAACGGATCGGTGCCGGAAGGTACAACGCACCGTTATTCTGTTGCTCTCAACCGGGGATCTAACCGGCTGGTCTGTATCATGACTTTAACACCCCTACGCCGTTCGCAAAACCCAGACGGGATGTTTCACAAGTTCAGCCCCGTATTTACGCTTTTTTTTGACTGTGCCCAGTTTCGCCCAACCAGAACTGCAAACGACTTCGAAGCAGAGCTTACGGCTTCTCTTAGTGAAAAAATTCCACTTGGCGCGCGTATTCTGTTCGGTAAACCAGTCGTTCGTTTCGGAAGCAAAACTTTTGACGAGGAGCGTGGTATTTTGCATAAAAGTACCGGTTGCATAAAAAAAAATGAATTCACAGGCAAACTAAGCCTTTCCAGTGCTCTGCCTGATCTTCTGGCAATAAGCTGTGCCCTTAAGAAACGCTTTGTTAACTGACAAAAACCAGAATTTTTTAGCTCTCAGAACTGAATTTTATATACAGCATACCCTCTAAATCATTTTTTAAAATGTACTTCCCTTTTTTTTGTTGCAATTATTTTTTCAAGCACTACCAGTATAAGCAATCATGTGTTTCAAAAAACATTCAAAGAGACGCTTGTTCGCTATAATCCGTGTATAATTAAGGTTTTCGAGCAAGAGCCTTTATAAATTACAGGCAACATTTAATATGATAAGTTTTTTAAAATCCCCAATACTAAATGATAATCTGGAGATATTATGAAAAACCATTCTGTGCTTGGAATCGATATCGGATCAATCTCTATTGCAATAACACAACTTGATATAAATCAAACAATTATAAAATCATCATACTGCTATCACAATGGAGAAGTTTACCAAACCCTTCGGCAAAAGCTGCAAAACTATCCTTTGAACGAAATATCTGCCATTGCCTTCACCTCAGACTCACCCAACATCTATAAAAATTGCCAGACCTATGACACACGTGTTTCGATTATCACCGCGGTAAAGCAGTTCTTTCCCAAAATTCGTTCAGTTCTACAAGTTGGCGGAGAAAAATTTTCACTTATCAGTTTTGACGAGAACGGGGAGTATATGGAGTGCCACACAAATTCATCATGTGCGGCAGGTACTGGCAGCTTTCTTGATCAGCAGGCCAAACGCTTAAACCTTGATTCCATACAGGAGTTCAGCGAACTTGCATATAACAACACCGGAGCGATTCCCCAAATTGCCTCACGCTGTGCCGTTTTTGCAAAGACTGACCTGATTCATGCCCAACAGGAGGGGTACTCAATAGCCGAGATTTGTGATGGTCTTTCCCGCGGACTGGCCAAGAACCTGTGCGACTCACTATTTACCGACAATCCCGACTCGGAGATTCTGTTTGTAGGTGGTGTTTCAAAAAACATGGCTGTTCGCAAACACATTGAAGACATAACCGGTCAAAAAATAATTACAACTGATTTTACACATCTTTTTGAGGCGGCTGGAGCCGCACTCTGCGCTTTACAAAATTTCGACTATGCCAACAATTCAATTACAGACTTTTCAATTGATAATATTCTAAAAGAAGAAAAAACAGAAAAGCACTACTTTTATGAAAAGTTAAACACAGAATTGACCGACTATCCTGACTTTGCCGGACTGGAAAGCTTTATACGACCGTCAGAGCGCTATCCTCAAACAACCCCGGTAGAGACCGATCTCTACTCTGATATTAAAAACAGGGAACTGGACGTCTACCTGGGAATTGATATTGGATCTACCAGCACCAAGGCTGTACTGGTAGATGATAACCATGAGGTTATAGCCGGTTTTTACACGCGGACTTCGGGTAAACCTGTTATCGCCATGCAGACAATCTTTGAAACCATTGACCATATAGCCCGTACAAAAAAAGCCAGCTTCACTTTTAAAGGAGCCGGTACCACAGGTTCCGGTCGTAAATTTGTCGGCACCATAATCAGCGCCGACCTTATTCTGGATGAGATTACGGCACATGCTCGAGCGGCCGCCGAGTTAAACCCCGATGTAGACACAATTATAGAGATTGGCGGACAGGATGCCAAGTTCACCACCCTGAAAAACGGCATGGTAACATTTTCGGTGATGAATAACGTGTGCGCGGCCGGAACGGGTAGCTTTATTGAGGAGCAGGCCGGTAAACTGGGGTGTCCTGTCTCGGAATATGCCCAACGTGCCGGTAGTTCACCAGCCCCGCTTTCGAGCGACCGCTGTACTGTTTTTATGGAGCGAGACCTGAACTACTATCTTAATGCTGGTTACAGCAATGCAGAAATTTTAACCGCTGTACTGCACTCCGTTCGTGATAACTATCTTTCAAAAGTCGCTGTTACACGCTATATAGGTGACACAATCTTTTTCCAGGGAGCGACCGCAAAAAACCGTGCATTAGTAGCAGCTTTTCAATACAAACTTGGTAAGCGTATTGTTGTTTCGAAATTTTGTCACCTTACTGGCGCACTGGGAGTTGCACTACAAATTATCGACAGCAAAAAATCTACTTCAACATTTTCAAGCATAGAAATTTACAAAGCGGATATTCCGATTAAAAACGAGATATGCACTATATGTACTAACCACTGCAAGATTCGCATAGCAGATATTAATGGAACTGTGGCAGCCTTCGGTTTTATGTGCGGACGTGACTACGAGACAGAATCGTTTGTTTCCAGGAATAATAGCGGATACGCGCTCCTGAAAGAGCGCGACAAAATTCAGAAATTCGCTAGTAAACCCGTTCGCCCGGATGCTCCTGTAATTGGAATTCCGGCCGCATTGCATGTCTTTGAAGAGTTACCGTTGTGGCAGTTTTTCTTTAATGAGCTGGAAATAAAAACGGTGACCAGTATAAAATATAAGGATGGTGTTTCAACAGGGAAAAAAATAGCTGGGGCCGAATTCTGTGCACCCATTTCGAACCTGTACGGTCATGTGGATTACCTTGCTAAAAATTCCGATTATGTGTTTTTACCCACCTACCTTGAAGAAAAGCAGAAGGATCGCACAATTCGCCGCCACTACTGCTACTATACACAGTTTATTCCTGCTATTATCGAAAACCTTGAGAGATATTATGGTAAAAATATAGTACTGAGTCCTGTAATAAAATCATTACAGGGTAGTCTATCAGTAAAACTTCAATTATATAATATGATACGTAAAATATATCCGCAAAGCAGTCTGCTTCAGATAGCTTCGGCTTATGATCATGCGCTCGATTTTTATGAAAAGGTTACCGACCGTTATTGCGAAAACTTTGCAAACAAAAGCGACTGTAATGATATTAACATTGTATTGCTGGGACGCCCCTACACCACGCTGGTACCATCTATGAACAAGGGAATTATTCAGATATTTGAAAACCTTGGCATTAAAACCTTTTATCAGGATATGATACCACAGTCCACTAAAGCCGAACTTGCAGGAATGAATCAATTACTGCAGGCATTGCACTGGAACTATGGCGCTAAAATAATAGAGTGCTCCGCGACAATCGCACAGACAAAAAACCTGTACCCGGTACTGGTCACATCATTTAAGTGCACACCCGACTCCTTTGTTGCCGAGTATTATAAGAATATTTTTGAGGCACATAACAAACCGTATCTGATTCTTCAGCTTGATGAACATGACTCTAATGTGGGCTACGAAACTAGAATTGAATCGGCTGTCCGTTCATTTAGAAACCACTATGAGGCAAACCATCCGGTTGAAGAGCATGTTGTGTTGAACGAAGAGCTCACAAATATTTCGAAAAAAAGATCAATAGTCGATGGAAAAACTTTATTGATGCCATGCTGGGATCCAATCAACTCTCCTTTAATGCAGGCACGTCTAATTCAGGAGGGAATAGACGCAAGGCTGATTCCCGATACTACTGAATCGATACAAAAGAGCCTGCAACACAATACCGGACAATGTATTCCACTTAACATTATTGCACAAAATTCCATGGACTATATCAGAACCAATAATCTGAATGCTGCCGATTGCGTGCTATGGATGTTTGACTCAAGTATATCATGTAACGTTCGCATGTACCCCTACTACCTGCGCAAATTGCTTCAGCAGGAAGGTGGAGGCATGGAAAACTTATCGGTGTACATTGGAGAGCTGGCCTTTACAGATTTTTCATACAGTACTGCAATTGATATCTATTTTGCTCACATGTTTGGCGGGCTGTTACGCAAGATGGGATGTAAATTGAGACCTTACGAAAAAGCTTCCGGATCTACCGATCGTGCAATTGATGAATCAGTGAAGATATTTTTTGATATGTTTAAGACCGGAACCGATAAGGAGGAGGCGCTAGAAAAGGTTATCAGCCTTCTTGAGACTGTAGAGATCACACCAGGACAACGACCCAAGGTTGCCCTTTTCGGAGACCTGTATGTTCGAGATAATGACATCATGAACCAGGGGCTGATCAAAATGATTGAGGCAAATGGTGGTGAAGTTGTAACCACCCCCTATAACGAGTATTTAAAACTGATTGCAAGTCCATATATTCGAAAATGGATAACAGAGGGACTCTATTCGAACGCGGCAATTGGTAAAATAATCTTTACTGTTGTCAACATGATCGAAAAAAAATATTCAAAGTATTTTAACCGTATTCTTAAAGATGAGATCAATGTGCACGAATTCTCGGCCGAAAAGCTGCTCGCCAAGTACAATATCAAGCCAGAACACAGCGGAGAATCTATGGATAATATTCTGAAAATATGTACCTTAGCCGAACGCTATCCCGACATTTCACTCTTTGTGCAAACTAATCCGGCCTTTTGCTGCCCGTCGCTTGTAACTGAAGCGATGTCTCAGCGCATAGAAGCTGATACCGGAATTCCAATTGTTACTATTGAATATGACGGTACCGGTGGATTAAAAAACAGTGTTTTAATACCATATCTGAAGTTTCCTCGAAAATCGGATACAAATGCAGAGTTAGAAGATGAAGAGAGTGCAGTATAAAATCCTAAAACTATTTAAATCCTTAAGATTTTCAAATCTAATTAGATTGATTTAAGAGAGATATTATGAAAAATCTGTTTGCAACACTACTGCTGTGTTTATCAATTGTAGCACTGATTCCAGGAGAACCGGATACCCCAACCACACCAGCACCTACAATTAATTACGCACATGCAGGTTTTGGAGAGGCTCTCGACAGCCTTAAAACAAGCCTTGAACGAACAGAAGAATTTGTGACTCGGGTGTACAGCACCATTGAATCTATCACATCTTTCACTGGTTTTAAAACAATTATAATTCTTATATTAGCCTTCATACTCTCTTCCGGAATCAGCACTACCGGTATAGCCAGGGGAAAAAATGTGTTTTTTCTTTCACTCCTTATTATAGACATACTCTGGTTTTTATGGTTCAGCGTCTTTTACGACACAAGAAAAGAGTTGATTCAGGACATGAGTAAGACCAACCTTATGATCCTGTCACCCTTTATTCTGATACTGCTGGTCAAATTTATTGCCCCACAGGCAACGCGGTTCATTCGATCTTTTAACCGCAAAAACGTGCGCACCAAACGGTTTTGCATCAAGAACTGGAACGAGTTTAATCTTGAAACATCGAACTTTACCTCCCTGTACAACAGTGACATTCACATGGCCGATGAAAATGTAGTAATATCATCCGGAACTGAAAGCAGTGCTAAAAAGCTTATGATACTTCTAAAAGAGCTGACTTCGCGTGATAAGATAATTTAGGCGTAGTGGCTACTCTATGAGATTGCTGGATGTGCACGCCCACCTTCAGGATGAGGCCTTTGATGGTATAGTTCCACAAATTATGGACGAGGCCGCAGAGCAGGGACTCGAAGCCGTTGTTTGCGCCGGGACAACAATTAATGATTGGGAGCAAGTGCTTGCCCTATCTGAAAGTACAAACTGCGTACTGCCCGCACTTGGAGTACACCCCTGGTATGTAAACGATAATTATCAGAAAGACGGTGATCAGCTTTGCGAACTGGCACCGAAGTTATGCGCTATCGGAGAGACCGGGCTTGACAGCCTTCGGGGAGACACACGACTGCAGATGGAGTCACTGAAGATTCACATTGATATAGCGAAAAGCCATAATCTTCCACTGGTTATACATTGTGTAAAAGCTTTTGACGAAATGTACGCCATATTAAACAAAACAAGACCTGCCGTCCCGGTTCTGTTTCACGGATTCAATAGCTCGACTCAACTTGCACGTCAAATGCGCAAGGTGTGCGATTGCTACTTTTCACTAAGCCCCAGTTTCTGCTCGCCTGATAAGGTCAGAAAAAGAAAAACAAGCGAACTGGTCAGGTATCTGTATAATGAAAATCTGCTTTTACTGGAGTCGGATGCTCCTTTTCCGGTTTCTGTTGACCACAAGAAAGCATCCACCTGGCCCTCCGATATTGCACAAAGTCTGAAGAATCTTTCAGGAGTGCTAGAAACTACTGAAGAGATAACAGCAGATCAGATTTTCAAGCTATCAAGCCGGATGTTCAACAATAAAAATCGAATTCGGCCGTAAAATCATTCTGTGAAATACCCCCTAAATCGGGCTGTCACTCAATTTTAAAATAATCCACTGCATTTTTAAGTTTATCTGCAATTGACGATACTGACTCTGATGTACCTGCCATCTGCTCCGCACCGGACGCATTGCCCTGAGTCAGTTCATTTATGATAGCGATAGAGTTAACAACTTCACCCACGGCAATTTTCTGCTCCTGCGTCGCGCTCTTTATCTCGGCCGAGCGCTCCTTCATCTCGACTGTTTCACGAAGCACCTGGTCTTTAGTTTGCATCTGTGTTTTCATATAACCGACCAGAAGATTTGTCATTTGGCTAATACTGTTCACACCGGTTATAATCTCGCTGATGGTATCAATAGCAGTTTTTACACTGCTCATTCCAACTTCTATCTCTTCATTATTGATTTGAATATTACGGTCGATCTCCTTGATACTCGATGCAGTCTGATCAGCCAGTTTGGATATTTCATCGGCAACAACCGCAAAACCACGGCCGGACTCTCCCGCGCGAGCAGCCTCAATAGCCGCATTCAATGAAAGCAGGTTTATCTGTTCCGAGATATCATTGATCATGGCTACAATACCAACCATCTCCTGAGAGCTATTGGTAATCTTAGACATACTCTGTGACATACTTGTTAGGGATTTTTCTCCGCGTTGCGCACGTAAAACGATATCATTTGAAGTAGCAGCTGTTTCGCTCAACTTGTCACCTGTCTGCTGAATAATATCTGACAGACTCTGCATCTGCTGCTCGAAATAGTTTAATTTATCATGCTGGTTATACGAATGGAGGGCTACATTTTCGATACCGGCCGAAACCTCTTCTACGGTTGCTGTAATCTGTTCGGCTGAAGCAGCCTGATTCTGCGCATTATCCGAAAAGGATGAGGCAGCACTGGACATTTCGTCTGACGAGACAGCAAGTTCGGCCGAAAGATTCTGTATACTACTGACAACCTCGGTAAGTTTCTGTCGCATTTGAAGCAGCGAAGACATCAGTACCCCGGTCTCGTCTTTACGGGCAAGATGTTTATCTTCTATATTTACTGTAAAATCCCCCTGTTCGAGCACGTCGGCATAGCGTGCAG
Source organism: Spirochaetota bacterium (assembly GCA_027858855.1). Classification (GTDB taxonomy): domain Bacteria; phylum Spirochaetota; class UBA4802; order UBA4802; family JAFGJZ01; genus JAFGRW01. Next base: position 73,277 of record JAQIBV010000063.1, read on the forward strand.
CAGCAGTGATAGGTACAACAATGCTACGTGAAAGAAGAAAAGCAATACCAGCCCCAATAACTACAAAAATCAGTGTTAAAACGATTATTGTCACACGCATCATCGGAAGCTGATGAAACACATCCTTCTTATGTGCTCCGACTGCAATAGACCAGCTGGTATCGGGGATAGGCGCGTATCCAAAAAACCTGACAGAGCCAAAAAAGGGATACTGATCAAAACCGGTTTCTCCCTCAACCATCCTCTGAAACATTTGTGAAAGTTTGGCAAAATCCTGGTTGGTTTTACCCTCTTCAAGGAAATTACGCTGCTCGTTAACAAAGTCACGATTACCATGAGCAATGAGTGTGCCAGTATGGTCAATTATGTAGGCATAGCCTTTTTTTCCATAACCCAACTCATCAACCGTTTCACTGAGCCACGATGCCCTCATTACAGCAAGAACCGCTCCGATTATCAGCCTGTTTTCATCACGGACAGGAACCGAGATAATCATAACGGGTACTTTTAAGATACGATGCAAAAAGACATCAGAGACATGAACATTCCCAGCCATGGTATCCTTGAAATAGGGACGGTCGGATACGTTGGTTTGTGAACCGTCACTCAGTGTCACATCTCCATTCAGCTGAATAAAACCAAGCTGCATAAACCCTGATCTTTCAGCCTGTTTTAGTACAACCATCTGCAGTTCCGGATCAAGACTTTTTATATAGGGGGTATCGGCAATTTGTGTGGCAGTAGCAATGTGCCGGTCAAGAATCGCACGAACAATTGACGCTGCGTTAAGGGCAGTTCGCGGAAGAACCTCCTCTACCTGCCCTGCAAGAGCATTAGAGGCCTGCCAGTAACCGGCAGCACCAACACCAATTGATACAACACATAACAACGAAATCACTCCCCAGGTGAGCCTGGTTCCAATAGATTTGTTGGCGATAAGTTTTTTTGCAATATTTTTTTTAACCATTACAGGGCTCCCAGGATATCAAGTTATGGGGTGACTATAGACAAAATGGAACAGGTTGTCAACATATGTTCAACACTAGTCTCAATTTTTATTACTATTCTTTCAATTACAAAGTCACGTACGCCAGTCTTTATTGGGTACCTCTAATAATTAACTTTTCAACAAGGAACTTGCGAAAAATTCCTTTAGAATAGGCACTTAAACGATGTTCCCTTCTGGAACATGGTAATTTTTCGAAGTTCCCTATTGATCAAATATGAGTTTTCATGGACTCTACCCGATAGTTATCGGGTAGAGTCCATGTTAAAAGGGAGATATGCCCAGGCAGATAATAGCCAAACAAACAGATCTACTTGACCGATCGCCGGTTATGATTTCTTATTAATTTGGCAAGAGCCTTATCACGCGTCTTTTTTTGACTGCGCCCCTTCTCTGTTCGCAACTGACCAGTCACTTCGATCTCTTTTTTCAGCTTTAACCAGCTATTGTATCTTTCGTTACTGATTTTTCCCTGCTCAAGCTCAAACAGAACATTGCAACCCGGCTCACCTGAATGAGTGCAGTCTTTAAATTTACAACTGTACGAAGCTTCAAAAATTTCCGGGAAAACCTCATCAAGAGAATCCTGATCTGCATAAGGACGCAATTCTCTCAGACCCGGAGTATCTATAATCATTGCACCGTTTTCCAGCTGATAGAGCCTGCGTGATGTTGTAGTGTGCCTTCCCCGCTTGTCATCCGCTCTGATATCACCGATCTTTTGAACTTCATGACCACTAATTGCATTTATCAAAGCTGACTTACCCACACCCGACGGTCCCGTAAAAGCCGCCGTAGAGCCGTTTACAAGAAGAGCTTTTACCCTGTCCAGACCATATCCCGTAATAGCACTGACAGGGATTACATCTACCCCCGGCGCAGCAGACTCTGCCCGCTGTATATACTGTATAATCTGATTCTCTGTACAGAGATCAGATTTATTAAGCAGAACAACAGGCGTTGCTCCACCATCTTTTGCTGTCAGAATATAACGCTCGATACCGCGCTCGTTAAAATCACGTGCGCCCGCAAGAGCATTAGTAATAAACATGAAATCAATATTTGCAGCAATAACCTGCTTATCAGAAGTTTTTCCCGCATTGATTCGCTGAAAAACAGTTCTGCGATCCAGAAGCCGTTCAATAAGATTTGCTCCGTCACAGCGCCTGAAAAGCACCCAGTCGCCCGGCACAGGATAGTCAGACCTATCCACAACAGAACATAAAAAACGCCCTGAAAGCTGAGCCGCATACATACCGTCTTTTGCGAGTATGGTAAAAATTGATGCTTCTACCGAAGAGATTCGGACAGCCTCAAGGGAAACATCATAAATATGACACATCTGTTCTTCAAAAAAATCATTCCAACCGTTTTTATAATTATTCATTTTTTTCTCCAATGTATACAGAACCACTATTGCATGGACATGAGTAAACAAATATGACAACTCACATTACAACAAAAGCAGCTGTAAAGATTACAGGATTATACAATTTAAAAATATGAATTCTGCGGGAAGAGGAAGGGCCGCGGGAAGGAATATAAAAACACGAAGCATTAGATAACGCTTATAAAGCTATGCCTTTAGCAGACCGTCCATGCAGAATTCGATTATTACAAAATCCAGTATCATAAAGCCTCCTGAGTTTATTTTTCTTAATTATGGCAATAAATACCCTATAAGTTTAATTTGTCAAATTATTTTTGATTTGTCGGATTGTTAGCCATCCTGTAGAAGTGTATGGCACAAAACAATTCGAGGTTGCAACATAATAACTCTGATTTAAAATGGTTAATCCATGCAAAATTATGGTAATGTTTCTTTTATTCCAGATCAAAATAAACCAATAAAAACGGAGTGAAAATGATTAAAAAAAAATATAACAAAGCTTTTTTTCAGCCATTTACTGTTATTTTTACAGTAGCCCTGCTTCTGTTACTTATGTCATGCCTGCAAAAAAGTACAGAGGAACCGGCCGGAATACGCATACTTGTCAATCAGACCGGCTATTACCCTGAAGCCGTTAAATATGCACTTGCCGCAAAAGGTGCTGATGGAATTATCTTCACGGTAGTATCTGAAGAGGATAATAAACCTGCTTTAAAAGTCAGAAGTACAAGCACAACTCACTGGGATGCCGCAAGGGAGGATTATTCCCTTATCGATTTTTCAGAACTAAAAAAACCGGGTCGTTACCGGATTGTATCTGCTTCCGGCACAGAATCTTATCCCTTTGAAATATCAGATAACCTGTATCAGAAACCGGCTATAATGCTTCAACGCTCTTTTTATTATCAACGTGTCGGACAGGACATTACAAAAGAATTTGGTGGTGAGTGGAGCTGGAAAGCCGGTCATCTGCAGGATTCGAACAGCATTCTTCATGAAAGTACCGGCAAAACCGGAAAGATCAAAAGCCCGGGTGGCTGGTATGACGCCGGTGATTACGGCAAATATATGGTCAACAGCGGTATAACAGTCGGAACTCTTCTTGCTTTTTATGAGCTGTATCCCGATTTTTTCGGAGATAATCTTAACCTACCAGAATCTGGAAACAGTAAAAGCGACCTTCTTGATGAGATAAAGTACAATATGGACTGGATGCTAACAATGCAGGATAAGGATGGTGGTGTTTTTTTCAAACTGTCGGGACTTACATGGCCCGGAATGATTCTTCCTGCAAATGATACACAGGATCGCTACATAATTGGTAAATCCACGACTTCAGCCCTGAATCTGGCTGCAACGGCTGCCATGGCCGGTCGCATCTATAAGGATTATGATTCTGCCTATGCTGACAGATGTCTTAATGCTGCACAAGCAGCATGGAAATGGGCAATCGATAACCCAAAAGTCGGAAATCCCGATACCTCCATATCGGGCTCGGGCCCCTATGACGATAATTCCTTTGATGATGAGTTTGTCTGGGCAGCTGCCGAACTGTATATAACTACAGGCTCTGACGAGTATATAAAAACACTGAAAGACAACAGCTATTTTGTAAGGATTCAAGGATCACAATGGTGGAGAGAAGTCTCTAACTTTGCGGTTTTCAGTCTTGTTTTTCATAATGCAAAACTTCCTGACAATATGGCCGAATCAGCAAAAGAAAGTTTGATTTCAGCTGCGGATGGGCTACTTCTTGAGCTGTATGATTCGCCGGGCAGAGTGCCTATGGGCTTGTCCCAGTTTGCCTGGGGTTCCCATGGAACAGTGGGCAACAAAGGAATAATAATCGCTTATGCGCATAAACTGACTGGGGACAAAAAGTATCATGATGCCCTGATCGAGATCGGTGATTATCTTAACGGCCGCAATGCGACCGGGTATACCTGCGCAACAGGGCTTGGCTCTAATCCACCGATGAATCCGCATCACCGCCCAAGTGAAGGCGGAGGTTTTGCTAACCCTGTTCCGGGGCTAGTCGTTGGCGGGCCTAATTCGCGCATGGAAGATGGCATGGATTATCCACATCAGGAACCGGCACGCTGCTATATAGATAAAATGAAGAGTTATGCGTCAAATGAACCAGCCATCAATCAAAACGCATCTGTCGGATTTGTCTTTGCATACCTGGCCGCACTTGAGAAGTAGACAAATTATAGCAGGTCTGAAAGTTTGCCCAATAGTTTAACCAGAAGTACAGCGTCACCTTCACCAAGAGCCGTGATGAATTCACGGCTCAGCCTACGGTGATGTCTGGTATGCTCTTTGAATACCTCTTCACCTTCAGAGCTAAGAGTAAGTAGAGAGGCCCTTCTGTCATTAACATCACTCTTACGTTGAACCATATTGAGCCGTTCCAGACGGTCTGCCATTATTGTCATTGTTCCGGTGGTAACCCCCAGCCTTTCAGAAATTGGCTTCATCCGAACCGGACCGCATTCACCAATTTCCGAGATCGCATGGCATTGCCTTGGTGTCAGATTCACCTTGCGAGCCACGCTCTCCTCCCATTCTGACATTTTTTCGAAAAATAGAGTTATTGACCTATCGAGAGCCTCTTTGGTCTTTTGCGAATTCGAATTACTTTTTTTCATGAAGGCTGCACCTCGATTGTCGTATGATCCACGTATACCAAATCTGCAATCCGTTCCCGGTAAAAATCGGCACTTTTCAAATCAGGATCAGCAATGGTTATCATCAGAGCTCTGTCATTTTCAGAATAGCGCCACAGATGGATATCCTTAACCTGCCCTCCCTGTGACTCAAGTCGCTCTCGTATATCCGCAAGCTCCTGCTGATAGTCGCCGAAATCCAATAGAACTGAACCTGAATCTTTAACAAGATGATATGACCATTTCAGTATCAAGAAGGCTCCCAGAAAACCGGCCAGTGGATCAAGAAACACATACCCGGCGTACTTACCCAGAAAAAGAGCTCCAATTGCAAGTACGGATGTCAATGCGTCGGTTACAACGTGAGCTATCGCCCCCCTCAGGTTGGCATCTTTGTGTTCAGAACATGCGGCTTCAGCCTGGTTGCTTTTCTTCTTAACGCCATGACTGTGAGAGTGAACACCGCTTAATATTATAGCACAGACAAGATTAACCACAAGGCCAATTACTGCCACAAAAATTGCAGAGTTAAAATCAATCTTCTGCGGATTTATAAGCCGACCAGCTGATTCGTAGACCATGAACAGAGCTGTTAAACCCAAAAGTAGTGCATTGGTGTATCCCCCCAGCACCCCTATTTTGCCTGTTCCAAAAGAGAACGAGGTATTACCGCGCAATTTACGTGATAAAATATAGGCCGCCAATGTAATAAAAAGGGCAAATGCGTGAGTACCCATATGTATACCGTCTGCCAATAGAGCCATTGATCCGGTAATGAGGCCGAAGGTTATTTCGACAACCATTGTTATGAGCGTAATAACAGACACAATAAGAGTCCGTTTTTCAGCAGAGCTACTGTCAAATGGTACACTTGACTGATTATGAAAACCGCAGTTGTTTTTCAGGTTTGTCATATAAATTCTCCAAAACTATTTTGATAGTCAAGCTAATATCATTAGTTTGATAGTCAAGCTAATTTTCAGAACTATTTTGTTACTCCAAACACCTTTATTTATTAAATAAGCCCAGTCGGGTCAGATGGCAGTTAGGGGTACAGTGAACGGTGCGCCTCTAACTGCTGAATTTTCAAAGGCCTTCATTGAAAGCTATCATCTCTTTTATACTGATTTCTGGATATGTATACCTGGCCTTATCCATTGCCTGTCCCTCTATTTCAAATGCAGATCGCGGACAGTATTGCACACAGGCCATACAGCGCTGACAATTGTGATTAAAAACCGGTCGTGAATTTTCGAGAACAATATTGTCGACAGGACAGACTTTTGCGCAGGTACCGCAGCCATTACAGTTTTTATTGGTAGAAAATTCGCTATCCCAGGGTCGGGTATCTTTAACATATCGCGACGGTGATATTATATGAGGCATAAGGTATCCCGCCAAACTTTTTTTATAAGAGCTGTTACAACCGGTTTTAACATCTTCGGCAATTTTTATACAAAGCTCTTTTGCTGCCTCTATACGTTTCTGCAATTTCTCTTTTGAAGGCATAAGCATATCATAATACCAGCCGTTCATGTAGTTTGAAGCGATGACAATGCCCTTTCCATAATTAAGCGAGCTGCCCCGTTCTTTGAGTGTTTTATCCAGTTTTTTTAAGCTGTAACCGATATCGCCGCCGGCAGTAGCCACTCCAAATGTGTAGTTGACCGAAACCCTTTGTGCATTGGTGATAAATTCACGAACTATTTTTGGCATTTCGCCATAGTAACATGGGAATACGAATCCGGCTTTGTCGGCATCGATACTCCACGTTTTTTGTTTCATCAGCTTTGGTATGGAAACAATCTCGAAGTCTGTATTCTGTGCTGCAATTTCTCTGGCCAACTGTAAAGATGTACCGGTTGATGAAAACACATAGATTCTATTCATGAGTATTCTCCCTATTATTTTGTTGAGGCCATTAAAAACAATGACCTCCCCATTATTTAATCATATCAAGCATGTCTATTATTCAAACAATTAAGTTGACTGTTTGAATAATAGACAAAAAAAATCAGCTCTACAGCTGCAGCCCTTTCAGGATAAGGGTGATACTTTTTTCGATTCTCTCTTTTACATCATCGTAGGCTCTTTCGCGCTGTTGTACCGGCTTCGAAAGGGGGCAATCAACAAGCAGCAGGCCCCGAGCAACAGAAATAATAAGTTCGGCCGTAAAATGGCTGTCTAACTCCTTAAAGTACCCGGAACTCTTCCCGGCATCCAGCAACTTCGATATCAGTATAATACTCTCTTCAACTATCAGCTTGTAGGCAGCACTGGTTTCATCCGGGTTTATCTCGTTTTCCTGTAGTTCAGAAAGATAGTTAATTGCAATGCTTTTAGTGAAGTCAATCTCTGACTTCAAGAGCATGATAATCTTTTCATCAGGCTTCGTTATGGCATTCAGCTTTATTTTAACAGCACTGTTGTGTTCCCGCCGCAGTTTTGCAATAACATCATTGTAAAGAGCCTCTTTGTCTTTAAAATAATAGTAGAGAGAGGCCTTGTTCATGCCAACGCGTTTACCAATATCGCTCATTGTGGTCTTGGCAAAACCAAAACGGGTAAAGCACTCAATCGCAGATTGAAGTATTTGATCTTTTGTATCCATTTCTAACACTCTACTAATATGTTTGAAAGTTGTCAAGGAGAAAATAGTTAGAGGCAGGTTAAAGGCAGTGACGAGTGACGAGAGAAAAGCGGTGATAAATGACAAGTGACCAGAGAAAGATAAAGGACAAAGAACAAAGGAGAGTAATCAGTTATAGCAGGAAACAGTGAAAGATTGAATAGTGATATAAAAAGAATCAAATACTGACGGCATACCATATCGTTAAGAAACAAACGCGGGGTTACCAATAGTTAATGGCTATTCAGATATTATATCGAAAACCACTTTACAGTTATAGAGTTTCATTCCAGAGTCCCTTTATACTTAAAGGCAGGATCCATGATTTTAACTGGAGGAAGATATGTATATTAAAGATCACGATAAAACTGCTCTGATTTACGGTGATGAGGAAGTTTCTTATAAGAAACTTGTAGATAAAATAGATGATTATTCTTCTCATTTTAAAATTATGAAAAAATAGAGAATAGCTATCTTTTTTGAAAATCGTCCAGAGTGGAATTATATATTTTTTGCAGGCTGGAACGTTGGAGCGACGGTTGTACTTATAGACATGATGAGCTCGGCATCAGAAGTAACGCATATTCTTAACGACTGTAAACCGTCTGCCATATTTGCTTCAGATAAAAACATCGATGTATTAAAAACCGCGCTAAAAAAGGTTAAAACAAAACCTGAAGTTGTAAACATTGACAAACTTAAGATTGCAAAGCGAAAGCAATCTGTTACAAGTTACGAACCGAAAGATGACGAAGTTATTTTAATGCTTTATACATCTGGGACAACCGGCAAATCAAAAGGAGTTATGCTTACCAAACACAACATCTATAAAAATGTGGCTTGGAATAATGTTCCAAAACGGATTAATATATCAGATATACTGATTCAAATATTGCCGTGTCACCACTCCTGGCCTCTGGTTTCGACAGTTCTTTGTCCTCTTGACTGCGGGGCTACCATAGTAATTCTTAAAGATCTTAAGGCCGATGTACTACTCAAAACCATTAAAGACAACAAAGTTACAATGATAACTGCCGTACCGCGCCTTTTTGATATGTTGCACAAAGGGATAATGGATAAAATACAAAAGAGTATCACTGCCAGAATTTTTATGTCATTTTGTAAATTTCTTTATAAGATTCCGTTAAACAGGTATATTTTCGGAAGAGTCAGGTTTCCACATGATAATGTTATAGATGTGATTCCCCTTACCCGAAAGATTTTTAAAAAAGTTCATGCTGAATTCGGAGGAAACATCAAGACATTCATCTCGGGAGGAGCAAAGCTAAATGAAAAGCTTATTGATGATTTCAGAGCAATGGGAATTATTATGCTTGAAGGATTCGGATTAACCGAAACAGCTCCGATGATAACGTATCACCCGTTTGACAGATTGAAAAAAGGATCGGCTGGTAAAATTTTTGAAGAGATTGATTTTCGTATAGAAGATGATGGAGAATTTGTTGTTAAAGGCCCAAATGTATTTAAGGGGTATTACAATAAGCCGAAGGAAACAAAGGAAGCTTTTACAAGTGATGGTTTTTTTAAAACCGGTGATTTAGCAATTGTTGATAAAAACAGGTATTTGTATATTACCGGAAGAAAGAAAGATCTTATTATATTACCGAATGGTAAAAACATTAGGCCTGATTTAATTGAACAGGATATAAAGAATAAATTTAAATTGATAGAAGATATTGCAATTACAGACGTCAAGGGCAAACTTTTTGCTGTAGTTGTTCCCGAATCAAAAGAGGTCAGAAAGTCAGCAAATGATGACATTAATGAATTGTTTAAATGGGAAGTTTTTCAGATATACAATGCAGAAGTAGAAAACTATAAAAAGATCCAAAACTTTGTTGTTACAAACGAAGAGTTGCCGAAAACACGCATGGGCAAACTTCAAAGATATAAATTGCAGACTTTTATTACTGAAAATTCTACAGTTAAGAAAAAAGAGAAAGTGCAAATTCCGTCTGACAAAGAGTATGCACTGATTTCGGAATACCTAAAGGCTTCAGCTGGTACCGAAATTCATCCGAATGATCATATTGAGATTGATCTTGGACTGGATTCACTCTCTTTAATGGAGCTTCAGCTATTTCTGGAATCCACCTTTGGAATGAAGTTTAACGATGGAGAAATATTCAGTTATCCAACAGTAATGGAACTTTTTTTGCATGTGAAATCCAACAGAACAAAAGCCAAAAAAGAAAAAATTAACTGGAAGGAAATATTAAACGAAGAAATCGACTGGAAGATGCCTAAAAAAATATGGATGATGAATTTTTTGAATTTTCAGTTCAAAATTTTATCACTTCTAAAATTAAATATAAAATCCGGAGGCACAGAAAACATTCCGGACGGCCCATGTATCTTTGCCCCAAACCACGCAAGTTACCTAGACAGTATAGTACTTTATTCTAATTTAAAACGCAAACACAAAAATGAGACTTATTTTTTTGCAAAAGATAAAAACTTTAAAAATGCGTTCGCTCGTTTTTTTGCCAACCGTTCTCATGTAATCATGATGGATATAAATACTGATTTACAGCAATCTCTGAAAAAAATCAGCCACGTTCTTAAAAGGGGTAAAAAAATTGTTATTTTCCCCGAAGGAACCCGAACTAAAACCGGAGAGCTATCAGGCTTCAAAACTACATTTGCAACCATTGCAAAAGAGCTGAATGTTCCGGTTTCTCCTGTTGCGATTAAGGGGACATTCGAGGCTATGCCGTATACCGCTAAATTCCCTTCCAAGGGAAACATCTCTGTAAATTTTTTGCCGGCAATTTATCCAGATAATCTTACGGATTCAAAAATTGCAGGAGTTGTTCAGTCTAAAATTGAAGAAGCCCTGGAATAGTTTTTTCGTTCCTGGTTTTGAAACAGGTCTGTCAAAATATTTGTTCCGAGCCTGTCGAAGGGGGCAGCTGGTTTAGCACCTCTTAATAAAAGATCGATTTTGCCATACCCCCTAAAAGACTGTTTTCACTCGGCAAAATAATCAATGAGTGGATAACCAGTATTGTAAAACCCTCCTTTACCTTCAAGGCTGACTTCTACCCACAATTATTATCTTGCAAATGTCGAGCCTTAAGCCCCCTAAATCCCCCAAGGGGGGACTTTAAATAGTTATTACACAGAACAATATTATAAAGAAAATATCGATATGCTATATAATAGGAACCTCTATTAATTAACTTTTCAACAAGGCCGCATATGCGAGCAGCAAGAGTCATCTTGCGACCAGCATAGGCCGCATATGCGAGCAGCAAGAGTCATCTTGCGACCAGCAAAGGAACTTGCCCTTGTAGGTTGTTCTTATCAGAACAATAAGTTTT